>JAUIBT010000057.1 GCA_030428255.1 Alphaproteobacteria bacterium
CTCATCGCCTACCTGATCGCAGGTAATCTCAGCCACCTGCCAGCCTCACCCTACACCACAACATCTGGTGGGTGCCGCGCATGACCGGAAACCAGTCCACCCACACAAATCGCGAAATAGCCAACTTTTTCCAAGCCTTTCCTACAGACGCAGGAGGTGTGGGTAGAAATTGACCCGGGATCGGAGAATCTCTCCACTCCTTGCCAATAACTATCGCATCGTGCCGCATGCTATCAGTCACCGCCAAACGACGATAGCTAGATGAAACCAAATATGGGACGTCAGGCGCAACGTGGTGATATGCCCCTGATTTTTCCAGCGCGTATCCACAAAATGCAAAAATGTCCGCTGGCAGTAATGGCGAATTGTCAAACGGGCTTGAGTCCAGGGGCTCGTCTGGGAATAAGGATCTGTGGAGTTCAAGAAGAGTCATCATGTCGCGTCGATTATGAGTAGCTCCTTGAAAGACTACCCAAAGCTGGTCTTGCATGCACGCGATAAATGTCCATTGCTACGACGCTTTTTGTATCGGCAGAGTAGACGCAGGGATGATGCTTCGGCAGCTGGTCAACTGCCGAACATGTAGCGAGTCAAATTTGCAAGATGCCCAAAATAAGACTGGGCGTGACATCTGCCGCTTGATCCTCTTGCCTGAGAAAAGCATTTCACTCGATGGGCAGGGCAATCGCGTTTGGCACACGCTCCTCACATCTCATTGAGAACGCTGCATAAAAATTGCTCATCCCAGCCAGCTCTCTTGAGTTTTATACTGAGGGAGCCTTTGGACGTGTCGCGTCGGACGACATCCAGAGCGCGGCGGCGCAGCACCGCGATGTTACCCGGACCGTTGTCCTTTCGGTTGCGCGCAGCGTCTTCGTGGAACGAGACGTCAAGCTGCCAATGCAAAGCGTTTTCGATGGCCCAGTGGTCGCGCACCGTGTTTAGCAAGACCTCGGCTGTCGGCATCCAGGACAGGGCGAAATAGCGCGTCTGGGAGGTCACTTTGCCACCGATTTCTCGGGTTGCATCAACCTTGGCGAACCCTTTGAGCTCAGGAAATTCATGATATCTTCCCAACGCGTTAGCCGATACGACAGCAGCGGTCCGGGTCTCCTTGCGACCGTGGCCTGTATCCATGGAACTGCCCACGGGGTGACTGTCCTTCAGATTGCTGAAACAGCCACGGGCGTCGGACAGAAGGGACTCTTGATTGCCTTTCAGCGCCAAGCACCAATGGCCGCCCCCTGCGTTGATCGCGGCCACCGTGCGGCGGTTACAGTGCAGTGCGTTACCGGTCACCACCTTGCCCTTGATCGCAATCAATCCCAAGGCTTCGATGGCCGCGTCGAGCTCCATACCCCGATCGGCGGTCACTGTCGCCAGCGTGAGGCGCAGCCGCGAGGCATAGGCTGAGACCATCATTCGCGTCCGGGCACTCTCATCTTTGTCACGGGCACCGCGTAACGCCTTGCCGTCGATGGCGATGACATCGCCGTCCTTGAGAAGCGCGGTAACATCGGCGAGCACTTTTCCAAAGGCCGCATCGAGAGCCTTCGGATCAATCACCCGGAAGACCTCAGAGAAGGTGTCATGCGATGGGATGGCATGCTTCAACTTCAGGAAGTCTCTGAAAAGGCGTTCTTTTGCGCGCCCGAAGGCGGCCATCTCAGCGCACGAGGTCGATCCGCACAAGACTGATACAAAAGCAATCACCAGCAGTTCCCGAAGGTCGTGGCGCGAGTTACTCGCGCGCGGATCGGGCACGTCCTCAAAGGCGGATAGAAAAATCTGCATGATGATAAGGGCTCCCTGTAGGCAGTCCTCATGTCAGAATCCATCGCGCCTTCATGTGCAAGGGCGGCCGTTCAAGCCTTCAGTTCCAAACGCGATTCCCCTGACTCGATGGGGGCACCAAATGGTGCCGTAGCTTGCGTAGTTGGGCGACGTCTATGACAGGGGACATCCGCTACCTGCGCATTCCTGCCTTTCATGACCAGCGCAGCGAAGGTCGACTCTCCGCCGTGACTGCCTTCAGTCCCGCGCCCACGGCTTGGCCTTCGGCGTCACGTTTGTCACAGTGAGCTCTCTCAACATGCCACCGCTGATGAGCCCATCACGGATCCAAACCAGCGCTTCCCACCACTCGTTATACGCCCGCCTTGCAGCCTCGATCAGGCGAGAATCCGGTCGAAACATTACCGGACAGGCCCGAAGCTCAACTGTCCGCCACTTCCCGCGCGACAGTACGCGCTCAGAGCCTACCACCACGGTGGTTGCATGATTCCCGTGCCGGTTGCGTTTCATCTCGACTGGCACGCAGCGTGGCACTGCACCTGGCATCCAGTCTGGCGTAATCCCTGCGCGAGCGAGTTCTGCGACACGAATGGCCATGCGCTTTCCACCGAGACTGCCGGGGAGGCCGGCGACAACCGCTGCGATGACCTCGGCGTCAGGATGGGTGTAGCTGTCCAACTTGTAACGCCCGCCGTCGACTTTGCAGCCGAGCGCCGCCTGGCGCACGAGAGCATATTCGAGGCTGACCGCAAAACCCTGACCAAGCTTAGGGTTGGGTGGCTCGGGTGACTCCAGCTGAGCATGTTCGACGCGAAACGCCCATTCAAGTGCCTGCTGCACAGACATAGCGCGCTTTTGTCTTCCGCGACTGGCTTGCTGCACAGAGATATGCAATTTGCGATCGTGTTTCATTGGATGCCTCGCTCACGAAGCTGTTCTCGTGTGACAAGGCCGCGGGCGAGCATCTGGTCGCGCATGCCATTGCTGATTGCGCTAGGCGGCAGGTATTTTTCCGAGCGCACCCAGTCGGCGTAAAAGACGGGCAAATCGTTGATTGGCTGGCACGCTGGTTTCGCTGGCTTGTGCTCTTCTCGCCGATCTCTGGACTTTTCATCCGCCTTGCGCTGGGCAACGCGCTGCATGATCCGATCCAGTGCCTTTGGCCCATCTGGTGGCTCGGGGTGTTCGTGGCGAGACGCCTTGGCCGCCTCGAGGGTTTCCGCCTCCGTCAACTTGAGATCGGTCTGCCAGCGTCGAACATGCTCAAGGGCTGGCCAGCCCTGCCACCAGCCTGGCAGAGGTCCGTCAGGATCCAAGCCCAGCGCTATAAGCAGCTTTCTAAAAAAATCATCGAAATCCGTTTTGCGCGCCCGCGCGTCCTCCTCCTCCTTTACTGGTTCCCTTAAAGGTTCCCTTACAAGGTTAGTCTCCGAATTTCGGAGATGGCTTTGGCGATTTTTCGGAGTGAACCAGACCGGGTTTACCGGAGAGCCAAAAGCTCGGAAGGTAAGCTATGGAAAAGGGAAACCCTGGGAACCGTTTTTCGACAGAGGTGCGCGCACGTGCGGTGCGCATGGTCTTGGAGAATGAA
>JAUIBT010000010.1 GCA_030428255.1 Alphaproteobacteria bacterium
CAACTCTGGGAACACCGCGCGGTTTGTTTGGCAGCAAGGGTTGGATTACAGACCACTCAAAGTCTGTCAGTTCATAGCTGGTCATTGGCTCCTCCTTCATACAAGGAGCGAATCACAATCCATGGCACATGAAAACTATTTTATGAGTTCATGACCTAAGCAACACCCAGGTCCATCAGGCCCTTGATTGCGGTTCTGCTGGTCTGGGCCACCAGGCGGCCCAACTCGTCCTCGCCGCGCAGCAGCACCAAGGTCGAACGGCGCGGGATTTGGCGGTCGCGCGCAACCGCGTGGCGGCCGTAATCATCCCAATCAACGGCCACGAAAGTCATGGCGGCGTCATAGGCCGGGTTGGCCTCGCGCAGCGCCTTGATGCGGCGCTTTTGTGCGTTGCAGGTCGAACACCAAGTGGCGTGATAGTCGACAAAAACGGTTTTGCCGTCCGCCAGAAGCTCTGCGATCAGGCCAGGCTCATAGGCTAGGGTCGGCCCACCAAATCCAGGCACTTGGCTTGAGGCCAGCGCCGGGGTGGCCAACAGGCCGGGGGCTAGGCCGACCAGGCCGGGGGCTAGGCCGACCAGGCCGCTCGCGGTCAGTGCGGTAAGAAAATTGCGTCGTTTCATCGTGTTGGTCCTTTTAAAGAGCGTGGCCCGCGCTAGGGTGCAGCGGGGTTAGATTGCGACGGAGAGATCAATCAGCCAGGCAGGCATAGCCTCTAGCAACCAGCCCTCGAGCAGCGCGGTTAGGCCGGTAAGCATCGCCAAACCGACGGCCAAGAAGACCGCGCCAACAATGTAGCGCGACCGCGCGGCCAAAGCTTTAAGGGCTTGCAGGCGTTGGCGAATGGCCTGGCGCGAGCCGTAGCCCAGCACCACAATCAAGCTGGCAACGCCGAGCGCAAAGCTGGTCATGATGGCCGCGACCCACAGCAGGGAGTCGCCCGTGCTGGCCAGCCCAATGGCAGAGCCCAGAGTTGGGCCGATACAGGGCGACCAAACCGCCCCCAGCAGAACCCCGCCCAGAAGCTGGCGCACCCAAGGCGACCCACTCGGCACTGCGGTGGCTGCCAGGCCAGCAGTGCTTGCGCTGCCGCCCGCCGTCCCTTCGACCCGCGCCAGGCCGCTATCGGCCCGCGCCGCAAAGGTGCTGGCAACCCGGCCAAAGGCCCGATGCAAGCTGGGCACCAGCAGCACCAAGCCGAAGGCGATCATCACGCTCGCGCCGATGGCGGTGAGACGCTCGGGCGTCAGGCCCAGCGCGTAGCCGAGCGTCGAGACCAGCATACCAAAGGCGACAAATGAAACGCCCATCCCAAGTGCCAGCAGCGCCGGCCCGTGCCGGTGCCGCTCGACGGATGAGGCCAAAACCAAGGGCACCACCGGCAGAACGCAGGGATTGATAAGGGTTAAGAGGCCTGCGGCGTAGGCAAGCAAAAGCTCGATCATAGTTAGGGGGCTCACGTGGGGAAGATGGGCCAAGCTAACGCACCGGCTTGCAGGCTGTCGAACCACAAGTGGCTAGCGCGGGCTCACGCTTGAGCGAGGCGCGCCTCATCGACGCTCGAACAACTTCTCTAGGTCGGTCAGGCTTAAGGTGACGTAGGTCGGGCGGCCATGGTTGCACTGCCCCGATTTGGGCGTGGCCTCCATATCGCGCAACAACTGGTTCATCTCAGCGGCGTTCAGCGTTCGCCCCGCGCGCACCGAGCCATGGCAGGCCACCGTTGCCAGCACATGATGCAGCTTTTCTTCTAACGACAGGCTGTGCCCCCATTCGGCGATTTCGTCCACCAAGTCGCGTACCAAGCGCTGCATGTCTGCGTGCTGGATGAGGCTGGGCACCTCGCGCACCACCAGGGCATCTTGGCCAAAGGGCTCCAGCACCAGCCCCCAATCGGCCAGCGCCTCCAGGTGCTCGCTGATCAGCGCGACGTCGCCGGCGGGCAGCTCGACCACTTCGGGGATCAACAGCAGTTGGCGCGGCAAGGCGCCCTCGGCCAGTTGGGCCTTCAGCTTTTCATAGACCAGGCGCTCGTGGGCAGCGTGCTGATCGACAATCACCAGGCCGTCGGCGCTTTGAGCGACGATATAGTTCTTGTGCAGTTGCGCGCGCGCGGCGCCCAATGGGAAATCTTGCGAGACATCTGCCTGCAAGGGTGCGTCGTTGGCATCCAACGGGCCGTCGCCCTCACGAACCAGCAGGGCCTCACCAGGCTTAGCCAAGGGGGCAAACGCATTGCCGAGCCCTGGGCCCGCGCCATGGCCTTGGGAATCGGCAAAGCTGGCCTGGAAAGCGCTGGCCTGCAAAGAGTTGGCCTGCAAAGAGTTGGCCTGAAATTGGCGCGCCGCGTCAATCGCCCCCATCGAGGGGCGCTGTGGGGGCTTGTGTGAACGATAGCCCGATTGATAGCCAAAATTAGGAGCCTGAGTTGGGGCTTCATCCCTAGGTTGCCCACTTTGGAACGCCGCCAGCGCGCCTTGGCCCAGGGCCCCACTGGCCCGATGGCCGCCGCGCACAATCGCATCGCGCAGACCATTGATCAGCAATGAGCGCAGCCCTTCGGGATCTTGAAAGCGCACCTCGGTCTTGCCCGGATGCACGTTCACATCCACCGCCTCGGGCGGCAGGGTGACAAAGGCCACCAGCATGGGAAAGCGGTCTGGGGCCAGCACGTCGCGATAGGCCGCCCGCACCACGCCATACAGCGCGCGGTCCTTGATCGGGCGTCCATTGACGAACAAGAACTGCGACAGGGAGTTGGCGCGATTGAGGGTCGGCAACCCCGCCCAACCACTGAGTTGCATGCCGTCGCGCATCAGGGTCAAGGGCACAGCGTTATCGGCAAAGTCACGCCCCATCAGTTGGGCCAGGCGTTGGGTGATTTGCACATCGCTCTTGGCCGGGGGCAGATCCAGGTAGGTCTTGGCCTCTTGCACCAAGCGAAAGCCAACCGCCGGATTGGCCAGCGCCAAACGCTGGACCATATCTTGGATGGCCCGCAGCTCGGCGCGGTCGCCCTTGAGGAACTTGAGCCGTGCGGGGGTGGCAAAGAACAGGTCGCGCACTTCAACTTGGGTTCCGGGCTGCGCTGCGGCTGGCTCCAGCGCGCCCATGCGCCCGCCTTCAACACTGAGGCTGTGGGCCTGATCGCTGCCCCTTTGGCGCGATGTCAGTCGCAGACGCGAGACCGAGGCGATCGAGGGCAGCGCCTCGCCACGAAATCCCATGTGGCGAATCCGCACCAAATCGTCGTCGGGCAGTTTCGATGTCGCGTGGCGCTCCAAGGCCAGAGGCAGGGCGGCGGCCTCCATGCCCTTGCCGTCATCGGTGATGCGAATCAGGGCCTTACCGCCTTGACGCAACTCGATCAGAATCTGGTTCGCCTCCGCGTCCAGCGCGTTTTCGGCCAGCTCCTTGACCACCGACGCCGGGCGCTCGACCACCTCGCCCGCGGCGATTTGGTTGATCAGAGTCTCCGGCAAACGCCTCAAACCGGAAGCGGATGGCCGTATTTCGCCTTTATTTGCGAGACCGCTTGTCGCGGTTGGCGCGCTGTTTGCGTCGAAGGAAGGTTTGTCTGTTTGGCTCATAGCAAGGATATGGGGAGCGCTCGGCCCGCCTGCAAAGCAGTTTTCCCCCGCTTTTCGCGCTCAAACCGGCGGTTTTGCGCAAAATCGGACCAAACTAGCGCTGATTCTTACCCCTGGTCTTGGCGGGCTGCCAGAGCTTGTCAGTCCAGGCAGACGCCCGCCGCAGCGACACTGCGAAAAAATGACCATCTGGAATGCGCAGCAGGCGCTTGCGGGCTCATGACTCCTGTGGTAGCTCCACCCCACACCGAAGCCGGAACGTCTGCACCAATGCGCCTGCTTGTCTAAAAGCTGGCGTGACCCTTGGCCTACAAGCTGGGGGCGCTCTAGGAGGCAGCCTGAACCGGCCTTCACAAAGTTTTAACCTTAAGGAAGAGCTAGTGGCTGCATCTGCGTCAAAAGTCAGCGGCGTTGCCCAACGCTACGCGACTGCCCTGTTCGATCTGGCTGATGAGAAGCAAGCGCACGACGCCATTGCCGAGAGCCTTGGTGTCATTCTGCGTGCTGTTGAAGAATCAGCGGACCTGAAAGCCTTCTTGGCAAGTCATCAAATCGCCACTGCGGCCAAAACCAGCGCGATTGCTGCTGTGCTGGAGAGCCTGGGCGCTCACCCCTTGGTGCGCAACCTGGCGGGCCTGATGGCCGCAAACAATCGTCTGGAAGCTCTGCCTGGTGCAGCCCAAGCTTACTTGGAAGAGCTGGCCAAGCGTCGTGGCGAGATCACCGCTGAGGTGACCGCTGCTCAAGCGCTGAGCGACGCTCAAAGCGCTGCATTGAACGAGCAACTGCGTGCCGCGCACGGTGCGAAAGTCAATATGTCAGTGACCGTTGATCCCAGTTTGATCGGTGGCCTGATCGTAAAAGTCGGTTCCAAAATGATCGACTCTTCAATGAAATCTAAACTACTGAAAATGCAATTGGCAATGAAAGGGGCCGCTTGATGGAAATCCGCGCCGCTGAAATTTCATCGATCTTAAAACAGCAGATCGAAAACTTCGGCAATGAAGCCGATGTAGCCGAGGTTGGCCAGGTCCTGTCCGTAGGTGACGGTGTTGCCCGCGTCTATGGCCTCGACAACGTCCAGGCAGGTGAGATGGTCGAGTTCGCTGGTGGCGAACGCGGCATGGCCCTGAACTTGGAAAACGACAACGTCGGTGTCGTGATCTTTGGTTCTGACCGTGGCATCCGTGAGGGTGACACCGTTAAGCGTACCGGCGACATTGTATCAATCCCAACCGGCCCCGAGCTGTTGGGCCGTGTTGTGGACGGTCTGGGTAACGCCATTGATGGCAAAGGGCCGCTGAACGCGACCTCTACGTCTATGGCCGAAGTTAAGGCCCCCGGCATTATTCCGCGTAAGCCGGTTCACGAGCCTATGCAGACCGGCATCAAGGCGATTGACTCACTGATCCCGATCGGCCGTGGCCAGCGCGAGCTGATCATTGGTGACCGTCAGACCGGTAAGACCGCCATTGCGGTTGACGCCATCTTGAACCAAAAAGCGATCAACGACGCTGCGACCAACGACAGCGAAAAGCTGTTCTGTGTCTACGTCGCCGTTGGCCAGAAGCGTTCAACGGTTGCCAACGTGGTCAAGACCCTGACCGAGCGCGGCGCAATGGACTACACCTGTGTAGTTGCAGCGACAGCTTCTGATGCGGCACCCATGCAGTTCTTGGCTCCCTACGCGGGCGCTGCGATTGCTGAGTATTTCCGCGACAAGGGCATGCACGCGCTGATCATCTATGATGATTTGACCAAGCAGGCCGTGGCTTACCGCCAGATGTCTTTGCTGCTGCGCCGTCCGCCAGGACGTGAAGCCTTCCCTGGCGACGTCTTCTATCTGCACTCCCGTTTGCTGGAGCGTGCGGCCAAGTTGTCAGAAGACTTTGGCGCTGGTTCTTTGACCGCTCTGCCCGTCATTGAGACCCAGGCCAACGACGTATCTGCCTTCATTCCGACCAACGTGATTTCGATCACCGACGGTCAGATCTTCTTGGAGACCGACCTGTTCTACCGCGGTATTCGCCCGGCTGTGAACGTGGGTCTGTCGGTTTCGCGTGTGGGCTCTGCTGCGCAGACCAAAGCGATGAAGAAGGTTGCGGGCTCGATCAAGTTGGAGCTGGCTCAGTATCGTGAGATGGAAGCCTTCGCGCAGTTCGCCTCTGACCTGGACCCTGCGACCCAGCGCTTGCTGGCCCGTGGTGCGCGCCTGGTTGAGCTGCTCAAGCAGCCCCAGTACTCGCCGCTGACCATGGAACAGCAGGTCTGTGTTATCTACGCTGGTACCCAGGGCTACCTGGATAAGCTGGCTGTGGACGACGTGAGCCGCTTTGAGCAAGGCCTGTTGGCTGCGCTGGCAGACCGTGGCCAGGACATTCTGGGTGCGATTCGTGACGAAAAGGCCCTGAGCGACGCGACCCGCGACAAGCTGGTGGCCTTCTTGGATGACTACATCGGCACCTTTGCGTAAGCCTAGGATCTACGGAAAGGATTAGATCCCATGGCAAGCTTAAAGGATCTGAAGAACCGCATCAGTTCGGTCAAGAATACGCGCAAAATCACCTCCGCCATGAAAATGGTGGCGGCCGCGAAATTGCGTCGCGCGCAGGAGCAGGCTGAAGCAGGCCGCCCCTTCGCCGAGCGCATGGACGCGGTTCTGGGGTCATTGGCAGCTGCGGCTGCCTCTAACCCCGGTGCGCCCAAGCTCTTGGCTGGCACTGGCAGCGAACAAAAGCACCTGATCGTGCTAGCGACCGCTGACCGTGGCCTGTGCGGTGGCTTCAACGCCTACCTCATCAAAGAGGCGATGACACTGCGCTCAGAGCTGTTGGCCGAAGGCAAGTCCGTTCAGTTCGTGACCGTCGGACGCAAGGCACGCGATGCGGTTCGCCGCGTCGATGCCGCTGCCCTGGTCGAGTCCTTCATTGAAATGGACCGCCCCGTTTTGAACTATGAAAAGGCTCAGCAGGTCTCTGCGAAGGTCTTGGAAATGTTCGAAGCTGGCGCGTTTGATGTCTGCACTCTGATCTACTCGCGCTTCCAGTCTGCGATTGCTCAAATCCCGACCCGTCAACAGCTCATTCCTTTTGCTGTTCCGAAGACCGGCGAAGCAGCAAGCGGTTCCTCGGCTGTTTACGAGTACGAGCCTTCTGAAGAGAGCGTTCTGGCCGATCTGTTGCCCCGCAACATTTCTGTACAGATCTTCAAGGGTTTGTTGGAAAACCAAGCCTCGGAGCAAGGTGCGCGCATGTCTGCAATGGACAACGCAACCCGCAACGCGGGCGAAATGATCGACAAGCTGACCCTGCTGTACAACCGTACACGTCAGGCTCAGATCACCAAAGAGTTGATCGAGATCGTTTCTGGTGCGGAGGCCCTCTAAGTGGCCCTCGCAACCTGGAATTCTGCTGCCAAAGATCGGCTGGCCGCCATCATTGCGCAACGGTCTTTCAGGACGGGCGAGCAGTTTACGCTCGCCTCAGGCAAACAGAGCCGGGTCTTCTTCGATCTGAAGAAGACCATGCTCGACCCCGAAGGCTCGTACCTGGCTGCTTTGGGCTTGTTGGACGCTATCCAACGAGACTTCAGCCAAGCGAGCTGCTTCGGTGGCCTGGAACTGGGTGCTGTCCCGGCGGTGAGCCAAGTCTGTGCTCTCAGCCACGTGCAAGGATCGCCCCTGCCCGCTTTCATCGTGCGCAAAACCGTGAAAGACCACGGCACCCAAGCGGCGATTGAAGGCGACCTGCCGGCCGGCAGTAAGGCCTTGGTGTTCGACGATGTGACGACCACTGGGGGCTCGGCCATGAAAGCCATTGAGGCGCTGAACGCGACCTCGGGTGTCGAAGTTATCGGCGTGGTGAGCTTGGTAGACCGCCAAGAAGGTGCTCTTGAAGCCTTTCAAGCTCAGTACGGCGATGCCTTCGGGTTTCAGTCGCTGTTCGAGAAGTCGGACTTTACCGACTTAATCTAACAGGGCCCTGATCTTAGGGCGCAAGTTTTCGCTCGCCGCCTGTGCGTCGAGCCTTGAATACAAACGGAGATACGTCATGGCCGCGAATAACGTCGGACGCATTACCCAGGTTTTGGGTGCCGTTGTGGACGTTCAGTTTGAAGGCGAACTGCCTGCGATCCTGAACGCACTGCACACGGATAACCAGGGCAAGACCCTGGTGTTGGAAGTCGCTCAGCACTTGGGCGAAAACACGGTGCGCACCATTGCGATGGACGCGACCGAGGGCCTCACACGTGGCCAAGAAGTCGTTGACCAAGGCGATGCTATCAACGTTCCCGTCGGCCCCGAGACCTTGGGCCGCATCATGGACGTGATCGGCAACCCCGTGGACGAGCGCGGCCCGATTGGCCACAAGAAGACCTACCCCATCCACCGTCCGGCCCCTGAGTTCGTAGACCAGGCCACCGAGACCGAGGTTCTGGAAACCGGCATTAAGGTTATCGACCTGCTGGAGCCCTACGCCAAGGGTGGTAAGATTGGCCTGTTCGGCGGTGCCGGCGTGGGCAAGACCGTTTTGATCATGGAGCTGATCAACAACATCGCGAAGGGCCACGGCGGCTACTCAGTTTTCGCGGGCGTTGGTGAGCGTACCCGTGAAGGTCGCGACCTGTACGACGAGATGGTTGAATCCGGCGTTATCCAATTGGAAGGCGATTCAAAAGCCGCTCTGGTTTACGGCCAGATGAACGAGCCTCCAGGAGCGCGTGCGCGTGTTGCTCTGACGGGTCTGACCCAGGCGGAATACTTCCGCGACGAAGAAGGCCAGGACGTTCTGTTCTTCGTGGACAACATCTTCCGCTTCACTCAGGCGGGTTCTGAGGTGTCGGCACTTCTGGGCCGTATTCCTTCAGCGGTGGGCTATCAGCCGACCCTTGCGACCGACATGGGCGCCATGCAGGAGCGCATTACCACCACGAACAAGGGCTCTATTACCTCTGTTCAGGCGGTCTACGTGCCTGCGGACGACTTGACCGACCCCGCGCCTGCCACCACCTTCTCGCACTTGGACGCGACCACGGTTCTGAACCGTTCCATCGCCGAAAAGGGCATCTATCCTGCGGTTGACCCGCTGGACTCAACCTCGCGAATTCTGGACCCGCAGGTCATCGGTGAAGAGCACTACACCGTTGCGCGTCGCGTTCAGCAGATCTTGCAGCAGTACAAGGCTCTGCAGGACATCATCGCGATTTTGGGCATGGACGAACTGTCAGAAGACGACAAGAAGGTCGTGGCCCGTGCCCGCCGTCTGGAGCGTTTCCTGTCACAGCCCTTCCACGTTGCCGAGGTCTTCACGGGTAACTCTGGCGTTTACGTTAAGCTGGACGACACCATTAAGGGCTTCAAAGGCATCGTTGACGGCGACTACGATCATCTGCCTGAGTCGGCCTTCTACATGGTTGGTACCATCGAAGAAGCCATTGCTAAGGCCGAGAAAATGGCTGCTGAAGCCGCTTAATCGCAGGCTTAAGCACAACAAGCCCCCCTCTGCTCTGCCCGCCAGGGCAGAGGGGCCTTGCCACTTTCTTGTTCAAGGCAGCAAGGCCGCAACCGCGGCGGGCTCTTTGACCAAGCCAGTTCAAGGCTGTCCCTGATCTGTTAAAGAGCCCCGCTAGGCGTATGAAAGCAGCGGGCTCGCATCGAATTGGAAGATTGCTATGTCTACGACGCATCTGGAAATCGTGACCCCCGAACGCTTGGTTCTGAGCGAAGAGGTCGAGCTGGTGGTTGTGCCCGGCGCTGACGGCGATTTGGGTGTTCGCCCCCGCCACGCACCGACCATTGCGACCCTGCGCGACGGCGACCTGCGGATTTTTGCTAAAGGCCTGTCAGCCGGTGAGACCGCACGCTACAAAGTCTCTGGCGGTTTTGTTGACGTGACGCCCGAAACATGCCGCGTCCTGTGCGAGCACGCCGAGGCCGTCTGAGCCACGCCGTCTCTGACACCAAGCGCAAAATATGAAGGGCCCGCTCTTGATCAAGGAGCGGGCTTTTTTTGTGCCCGGCTGCTCGCTCGACCAAGTACAAGCAAAGAGAGCCCACGGCGCTCCACGAAACGCAGGCAAGGCGATGACCGTGGCCGCAAAATCATAGCGGACCTCCAGGCAAGGGTGAAAGGCCACAATAGAATGCTCGCAATCACCGTGAGTCGCTCGGCAACAGTTGGCCTGATTGGCTCACGGACGCAGCACGTGCTGCGTATCGAGGCCAGAATCGCTATGCTGGAGATGCTGCTGTAACTTGGAAAGTTTAGGGGATAGGGAAGGTATCACCCTGTGGTGTGCTTTTGCCACGTCTCTGGCAAGGCTCGAACTCGCCCGCTGCAAAGCATGGCGCCCTCGCAGTACGTCCTCTCTGCACGGTCGTTAGCTACCAAGGAGGTTGGCTAAGACCGTCTGCCATCGGCTGACCTGCTGGCGCTCCACCTTGTGCGGATAGGCCTCATAGACCTCCAGCAACTGTCGGCAAATCACCTCTGGGCTCGAATAGCGCTGGGTCCAGTCCAAGCCCGCCTGGCCGACCGCCTGCAGGTCCACTGCACCTGCTGCGATCTGGGTCAAAAAGGGCGCGATAGTATCGACCGTATTCAGGCTGATGACCGGTGCCAGCTCGTGCCCTGGCTCGTTCTTCGCCCAATCTGGATTGACCCAACAGACCGCTGGCGTACCGGTCGCAAGCGCCTCACGCGATGAGGTGCCGTAGTGGCCCAGCGTAAACTGATCAACCACCAAATCCGCGCCGCGATAGAAATTGCGTAGCAGCGCCTTGCTCAAGGCTCCATCCAAGAAGTGAAAGCAGTGCGTGTAATCGTTGGTTTTCTGCTTAAAGTCCAAAAAGTCCGCCCCCCAGGCGGTGAATATAAACTTCAAATTTTGCGGACACCCGGCAGCGCGCCAGCCTTCCAGCAGGCGATCTTGGCCTTTGTCGGCATAGGAGATGCGCGAGGGCACAAAGATCACTTGATCATCGGGCTCAAGCTGTAACCCAAGATTTGAACACCGGGCGGCCTCAGCCAAGATGGCCTGTTTCTCCGACCGCGAGCGCAGGTGTTCAGGCGTAAAAGGCAGCCCGATTTGCGCATAAGGAATATGAGCAAAATCCCGCTGCCAGACTGCGTCGCCGCCGACCATCGCAGCATTGGCTGGTTTGGGGGTCGAGGAGACCGTGGCAATGGACGAATCAAAGGCCAGCTTCAGCAGCTCGCGATACTTGGCTATGATCGGCACCGCAGCCCCTTCGCCTTTAATCAAGCCTGCGGCGATCATCCACTCGCCACCGGCTGGGCAGATAAAGAACGGGGTACCTGACAGAAGCGCCAACATGATGGCGTTGGTCTGGCAAACAAACAGCAGATCACAGCGTTGAAACTGGGCAACATACCAGCGCCAGTTTCTTGGCAGAACTCCTTGCGGCTTCGATAGATAGGCTTGCACGCGCACGCGGACATCTGCACTCAAGCCCGGGTGCGTTTCAGACGTTACTCTCACACCTACGCCTGGCAGCTTTGGTGTTCTGGGTAACACCCGGCGGCGATGCACCGGCGGATCCAGCATCCACTTTGGGTCGCACCAGCCCTGCGCTCGTTCGATCGCCTTCCAGTCGTCCGCACTCCAAGTCGAACTCGCAACGGTCTGCTCGTGAGACAGCATAAAGCTGCCATCCTCCCAAACCGGTTGGCTCATCGCGTAGGCGTCCCAACGATCCCGGAAAAAGCAAACATCTGAACCCGTCTGCGCAAAGGCTTTCGCCATGATATAGGTGTTGTTAGCCATCCCTCCACAAAGGCCAATGCGCGGCTGCCTGGCCACTGCACGCAGAGAAGGATTGTCGATCATATGGCGCGTCCTAGTGCTGGGTTAGGGCCGGCGGGGTGGACTTCTTTGAAGGTCCAGCCGGGCTTCATGTTGCGTTTACCGTGATCTATGAACAGTGCGTTTCATAGTCGAAATTTGGGTTTACCGGACATACCAATTCATGCAGCGCAACGCCACCAAGGAAAGTCTTTGGGGACGGCGCAGCCAATGGCGGGCGAGCGTAGCGATCGTGTCAGCGCGACAAGAGCGTTGCCAATGTTTTTTGCCAGCTCGTCGCGGTCTGGCGACGCGGACGCTTGTTCGGATACCCATCATACTGTTGCCAAAGCTGGCGCGAAATGATCTCGGGGCTAGAAAAATCGCGAGTCCAATGCAACCCAGCCTCGGCGACGGCCTGCAAGTCAACCGCGCCGGCAGCAAGCTGCTGCAGAAAGCCCGAAACATCTGCCGCGGTGTGCAGGCTGATGACCGGGGCAAGCTCGTGCCCAGCCTCGCTGGCTGCCCAATCTGGATTGATCCAGCAAACCGACGGCGTGCCCGTTGCGATGGCCTCCCGCGTGGACGTGCCGTAGTGACCTAGGGTGAACTGGTCCACTACCAAGTCGGCCCCTCGATAGAAGTTCCGTAGCAACTCTTTGCTCAGCGCTCCATCCAAGAAATTGAAGGTGGCAGAGGCCCCAGATATCCCGGAAACTTCGGCGGTTTGCGCCTTAAAATCGTGGTAATCCGCGCCCCAAGCAGCCAAAATGAACTTCACGCGCTGCGGTTGTCCCGCGGCCTGCCACCCCTTCAACAAGCGATCCTGCCCCTTGTCGGTATAGGAAATGCGCGAGGGCACGAAGATCACCACATCGTCCGGGTCATAGCTGCCCGCTAGCCTAGCGTTTTGCATGGCCTTGGCGAGGATTTGGCGCTTTTCTTCCTTGCTTCGCACCCGTTCGGGTGTGAAGGGAAGCCCGATTTGCGCATAGGGAATGTGTGCGAAGTCTCGGTCCCAGACCTCTTCACCCCCAACCAGAACCGCGTTGGCGCGCTTTGGCGTCGAGGACAAAGTTGCAATCGCCGCGTCAAAGGCAGACTTAAGCAAAACTGAGCGCGTTTCCATGATCGCAGCCGCTGGTCCGCTGCCGCCCAGCAAGCCTGCGGCAACCATAAATTCGCCGCCTGCGGGGCAGATGAAAAAGGGCGTTCCCGACAGCAAGGCCATAATCAAGGCGTTAACCTGGCAGACAAACAGCAGATCGCATTGCTGGAATTGAGCCACATACCAGCGCCATTGAGCAGGCAAGACACCACGGGGTGCGTCGAAGATTGATTGCAAGCTACGGAGAGCCTCCGGCGTCAGATGGCCATGGCTTGCCTCGCTCACTTGCAATTCTGGTCCGGGCAGGGGCAAGGGAATGCGATGTTTGGGCGGGTCGCGCAACCAATCCGGAGCACTCCAGCCCTGCTCGCTCTCGATGCGCGACCAGTCGCTGTGTTTCCAGCCCGAGCTGGCCAAGGTCTGATCATGTGACAGCATGAAGCTGCTGTCCTCCCAGACCGGTTGGCTCATCGCGTAAGCATCCCACCGATCCCGGATAAAGCGCACGTCAGCACCAGTTTGGGTCAAGGCTTTGGCCATAATGTAGGTGTTGTTCGCCATGCCCCCGCACAATCCGATGCGCGGCGCACTGTCCGGCCCTGGAGCAGCCTTGGCTTGTTCGTCTTTGGCTGTCATGCAGCGCATGTCCCTGGCTTGTTTGTCGCTCACATCCAGCACCCCCAGGCTACATCCCACAGACGGCTCGTCGCGAGATCAGCACTGTTTTGCGCTTCAGGTCAAGCAGCGTTTACCCGATCACCAACGGTCACGCTCTCACCAAGTGTTTGTTGTTAAATCGCGACTTTAAAGAGCGGATAACAGGGCTCTACAGACTTGATCAACGTCGCTCTCTCGCATACCAGGAAACAGGGGCAGCGTGATGGTCTCATGCTCAAGCGTGGCTGCGAGCGGAAAGTCTTGCGCGCTCGTGCCGTACTTCGATGCGTAGTAGGTGGAAACCGCCGGGCAATGCGTGCCAGGGCGAGTCATGATATCCTGGTCCCTCAAAACCGCCATCGCTGCATTGCGACGCGCACGGCCAAAGCCGGGCAAGCGAATGACGTAGGACTGGTAGGTATGCCCCTCGCTCAGCGCCGCAGACCCCGGGCGCTGAATGTCCCCGTTGACGGCGAGGCGCTCGTGATACAGCGCGGCCGTGGCGCGCCGATGGGCCAGCAGCGCATCCAGCTTGTCGAATTGAGCGACCCCAACAGCAGCCTGAATATCACTGAGACGCAGATTGAAACCCAGGTTGGGAAAGGCGTTCATCGACCAGGGGCCCAAATCTTCGTCGAGGTAATGCGCCTCAACACTGGCCCCGTGGTTGCGCAGTGACGCAACCTTGACCGCCAGCGCCTCGTCGTTGGTTGACACCATGCCGCCCTCGCCAGTGGTGATGGCCTTGCGCGGGTGAAAGGAGAAGGCGCCCAAATCGCCAATCGCGCCAATCGGCTGGCCCTTGTAGTGGGTTCCAATCGCACAAGCCGCGTCCTCGACCACCGCCAAGCCATGCTTTTTGGCGATCGCCATGATGGGGTCCATGTCCGCCGACAGGCCGAACAAATGCACCGCTACGATGGCTTTGGTGTTGGGTGTGATCGCAGCTTCGATTTTGGCCGGGTCGATGTTGAAGGTGGTGGGGTCAACATCAACGAAGACTGCTTTGGCACCCATGTATTCAGCGCAGTGGGCCGAAGTGATCCAGGTAAAGGCGGGCACCAGCACCTCGTCGCCAGGACCGACCTCAAGCGCTGCCATGGCCAGGTGAAGCGCAGCGGTACAGGAGGTTGTCGCTAGGGCGTGTGCGCAGCCATGAACGTCCCGAAAGCGCTGTTCAAAGCGATCAACAAACGGCCCTTGGGTCACATGCCCAGAATTGAGACACTCACGCAGGTTGGTGATTTCGTCTCCGGAAAAGCAAGGAAATGTCAGCTTCATGCGCGGTCTTCTTGGCCCAAATCTGGATCGGAAAGTGCGACGCGCCTCCGGCATCTCGAACCGTTTCAAGATGCACGGGCCTGCCGCCCAAAAATCGTTTTTGCACGCCTAAGACACGTCACAGCTCAACAGCGCGCTCTAATCGCACTCTGCATAGCCAAACTTGAGACAAAAGGCCAGAAGTTTGCCCGCTTCCCCTGCCTGCAAAAGCCGCCAAAAGCCGCCAAGGGTGTTGGACGCGCGGCGAAGGAGCGCCGCCGCTCACCCGCAGCCCGCGCGGTCTTAGCCCTGGTCGGGCCGCGCCATATAAGCTTCTGCCTCGGCCTGAGTCTCAAAGATGTGCGGGCGGATCGAACGGTCCTTCAGCCCCGAGCCCAGCTTTTGGCGCATAAAGGCGGAGGTGGTATAGCGCGTGGCAGTCAGATAGTACTTGTCTTCCAGCTCGCGCAGCAGGTCGGCGTAGCCTTGATAGACCTCGTGACCAATCTCAACGCCATCGTAGTTTGAGATGATGTTGACGCGCTGGCCGATGCTCTCAAAGAAGCGGCGAAGGCCACGTTTGACGGTGGTCAGGTCTTCGGGCGTAACGATGGCCAAGCCTGACAAATCAGCATAAACCGTGTTGTTCGCCGGCTTGTAAACAAAGCGATCCAGCAAGCGGCGATCCATCATGGAGGCCTTGAGTTTCATGGGTTTGCGCTTGAAAATGCGCTCGTCCATGGTCCGCACCTCTTTCATGATCGGCCGGAAGGCCATCAGGTCCAAGATGTCCTTTTGCAGATCTACGCCGGGCGCGATCTCAGTCAACTCCAGGCCCTCTGGGGTCAGGCGGAAGACCGCGCGCTCTGTGATGTATTGCACGTCCTGGCCGCGACTGGCGGCATAAGCACCGTTGAACGTGATCTGCTCAACTTGGTCGATGAACTTGGTCATTCGGCCTTCTTTGTTGATCGCCAGGCTACCGCCTTTGACCGTGCAGTCAAAACCACCGGCTGTAAAGGTGCCGACAAACACCAGCTTGCGCGCGTTTTGCGAGATGTTGATGAAGCCACCAGCTCCAGCCAAGCGATCCTTGAAGCGCGAAACGTTGACGTTGCCGTGCTGATCAACCTCAGCCATGCCCAAGCAGGCCAGATCCAGACCGCCGCCATCGTAGTAGTCGAACTGCTGGTTGGTCTGGATGATGGAGTCCGCATTGATCGCCGCGCCGAAATCCAGGCCCGATTGAGGCACACCGCCGATAATGCCCGCCTCGGCGGTCAAGGTGATATTGTTGATAATGCCTTCTTCATTGGCCACGGCCGAGACGCCCTCGGGCATACCAATGCCCAGATTGACGACACCGTTGATCGGCAACTCATAGGCCGCACGACGCGCGATCACCTTGCGCTGATCCAGCTCCATCGGTGGCAAGCGATCCACCACCGCACGAATGCGGCCCGTGAAGGCGTGGTTATAGCTTGAAGAATAGGTTTGTTGATGCTCGTGCCGCTCGACCTGGACCACACAATCCACCAGGTTGCCGGGCACCTGCACCTCTTTTGGCTGCAGGGAGCCAGGGGCCGCGATCTGTTCGACCTGAGCGATCACCAAACCGCCCGAGTTCTTAGCCGCCATGGCAATGGGCAGGCTGTCAAGAACCAGCGCCTCGCGCTCCATGGTGATGTTGCCGTGAATGTCGGCGGTGGTGCCGCGGATGAAGGCCACGTCGATGGGAATCGATTTATAGAACAGCCACTCCTGGCCACCGATCTCTTGCAGCTCGACCAGCTTTTCCAAGCTACGCTCGTTAATCGCTCCGCCAGCTTGGCGCGGATCAACGAAGGTGTGCAGACCAACCTTAGAGAACATGCCAGGCTTACCCGCCGCGATGTCGCGATAGAGCTGGGAGATACAACCCAGCGGCAAGTTATAGGCCTCGATCTGGTTTTCGACCGCCAGCTTGCCCAGCTTGGGGATCAACGACCAGTGACCGCCGATGGCGCGCTTAACCAAGCCAGGATGCGCCAGGCGATTGAGACCCTTGTCTTTGCCGTTGCCAGGCGCGGCTGCAAACAACAAGGAAATGTCCTTGGGCATGGCCTTGGCAAGGAAGCTCTCCTCCACCCCGCGTACCAGGGCTTCGGGCGTACCGATCCCGACAAATCCTGACACACAGACCGTATCGCCGTCGGCGATGACCGCGATGGCTTCTTCTAGGCTAACGACTTTATTGACCATAGGTCCTCCAGAGGGGCTGGCTGTCCGCCGGGCACGATAGCAGCGACCAAGGCGGTGAGGTTTGTGTGTTATTGCGCAGCTTTTTTGCTGGTTTTGCGCGCTGGCTTGGGCGTGCGCTGGCTGGCGCGCTTGGCGGCCGCCTGCGCCGGAGCGCTGGTCTTGGCCTTGAGCCATTCCGACAGGCCGCCCGCGACCACGCCTTGGGCCTTGCTGGAAACGAACACCCCGACGTGGCCGCCAGGAAAGCTCAGCTCTTGATAGCGGCGTCCTGGGATGAAATCCCCCAATGGCGTCGTGCAAGACACCGGCACAATATGGTCTTGCTGGGCATAGATGTTCAGCACCGGACACTTGATCTTCTTCAAGTCTACGATGCGCCCATCGATGACGAATTCGCCGCGCACCAACTGGTTCTGGCCATAGAGGTTATAGATCCACTGCTTGGCCGCCGCTCCGGGGTGATCGGGGCGGTCCGCAATCCACTTTTCCATGCGCAAGAAGTTCAGCGTCGCCGCCTCATTGCCCGCCAGGCGCGCCAGACCAACGTTGTATTTGGTCATAGTCGCCATAGGCGTCAGGGCCGTGAACATGGAGCCGTAGAAGGTGCCGGGAAGACCGCCAAAGGTCTCGATCAGCATGTCTACGTCGGCCTCGGTCAGGTGTCCCAGCCAGAGGTTCAACTGGCCTTCGCCCAGCCAGAAATTCTCGGGATCGCCTTCAAAGTCGATGGGGGTGATGGCCAGCGCCAGGCCTGCGAACAACTGCGGCTCCAGAGCTGCCAAGCAGGCCGAGAACGTGCCGCCTTCGCAGATCCCGAATACCACGCAGGGCTTGTCGTCGTTCTGCTGATTGGCAAAGCGCAGGCATCCGCCCAAATAGCTTTGTACGTAGTCGTCGATTTTCAGGTGGCGATCAACGCGCGTCGGGTTGCCCCAGTCCACCACATAAACGCGGTGGCCAGCCTCCAAAAGATTGCGCACCAAAGAGCGATCTTCTTGCAAGTCGATCATGGTCTGCCGGCCAAACAGACCGTAGCAAATGACAATCGGCGGCACGTCTTCCAGCGGGTCGGCCAGCGGCTCGTATTCGTACAAGCGCACTTTGTCGATGGCGAAGACCTCTTTTTTCGGCAAGGTCGCGATTTGCACCGCTTCATCAGCCAGGTCAGCCAGCAGCGCGCCGGTTTTGGCGGCCTTGACTTGGGTGTCCAACCAAGCCTCCCACAGGCGCGCGGCCTCCTTCATGGCAGGATTGTTGAGGGCGGGATTGTTCATCATGTTCGAAGAGCTGTCGGTCATGAGCGCTTGCGTCCCTTCAGTGCGTTCACTTCATTGCGGGTCTCGGCCAGTTGTTGGCGCAAGCGATGCACCAGGTCGATCAGATCATCGACCTCTGAGCGCGAGGGAATATTTGCTTGCTTGCACCAAGCCTCCGATTGCTCGTGCTGACGCTGCTTGAGCGTCAAGCCCGCGCGCATCAGGTCCCGTTGTGCGTCCAGAAACTCCTCAGAGCGCTGCACTTCCAACAGGGCGGTGTTGGCGGTTTTGATCCAGTCCTGCAGGGCCTTGTCGGGGTCAACCTTGCTCCAATCGCTGTCGCCATAGGATTCGGCGAAACGGTGATAGGCGGTCTCCCACGCCCGGCTCATGATGGCAGACAAAGCGGCGACGGCCTGCTGATAGTCCAACAGCTCTTTCCAAGAGCGCGCCGCGCCGGCCTGGACGTTGGGCATGTCCGCGAACTGCGGACCGGTGGCGACCTTGTCCAACCATTGCTTAAAATCTTGCGGCATGTTGGTGTTCCACCAAGCCGGCAGGTTCAGCGCCTTCATGGCCGCAAAGGCCTCGGGCATGCCTGCTTGATTGGCCACGTTGGGCATCAAAGCCATCCAGTCCTGCGGATTGCCCGCCATGGCGGTCCCGATGAACGGGTTTCCTGACGCCAGATTGCCGAGGAAGTCGCTCCAAGCGTTGGCAGTGGGGGTTGCGAAGCCCTGAAAGCCACCTGGAAAGCCACCAGGGAAGCCACCCGGCATAGCAGCGCCACCTTGGAAGGCGGCGTTAAAGGGGTTCATGCCCGCCATGGCTTGCGCGGCACCCAAGGCCGGATTGGCGAAGGCGGGGTTTGCAAATGCTTGGGGAGCGAAACCGGCTGGAAATCCCATGTTGGGCATTCCCATATTCGCCATTCCCATATTGGGCGCCATGCCAAAGCCCATGCCAAAGCCCATGCCTGGCATCGCAGAGCCCGCGGGCGCTGCGGCTTGCCACATCTTGGACCATTGATCCATCATGGCGGCCTGCTGCTCAGCCCAAACCTGCTGCCCAGACTTGTCGCCCTTGCCCCCTTCATCATCGCCGTCGCCACCGCCACTGCCGCCGCCATCTCCATGCGGGGCTTTGCCGACCATCATCGCTTGCTGAAAGGCTTCGGCCATCTTGGCCTGGTTTTCTAGAAGGGCGTCTTGACCTTGTTGCCAAGCAGTTAGCCAGTCGGGGGTCTCGCTCATGTCTTCTGCGCCTCCAATGGATTGCGGGCCAATGCCCTTTTTGAACCCAAGGCTCAGGAGAGCCTGGAAATTGAAGCGAGCCCGCCCGCGCCACACGTGACGTCAGGCAGGCCCGAATTTGGGGCCGCGCAATGGCAGCCCCTCGCCTCGCAGCGCCTACAGCGCTTGCGTGTAGATTTCCAGCGCGGCCTCATAGGTCATTTCGCGCGGGTTGTTGACCAGCAAACGGGTCTGCTTCATGGCGTCTTCGGCCAGCATGGTCAGGTGGTTGTGCGACACGCCCACTTCAGCCAGCTTGGACTTCATGCCCAGCTCTGGGCCCATGGCTTTGAAGCCTTCGACCATGATCTGGGTTGCGTCAGCAGCGGACTTGCCCTTGGCGTCGGCGAAGATCAGTGGTGCTAGCTCAGCATAGAGGCCTTGAGCCTCGGGCATGTTGAAATCCAGCACGTAAGGCAGCACCAGAGCGTTCGACAGGCCGTGCGGTACGTGGAAATGGCCGCCCAGCGGATAGGCCAGCGCGTGAACCGCTGCGACAGGCGCGTTGGCAAAGGCCATGCCCGCCAGCATAGAGCCCAGCAGCATGTTGGAGCGCGCGTTGCGGTCGTCGCCTTTGGTACAAGCGGTGTAGATATTGCCGCCCAACAGCTCCAGCGCTTGGCGCGCCAAGGTGTCGGAAACAATGTTCTTTTTGTGCTTGGAGGTATAGGCCTCAATCGCGTGTACCATGGCGTCGATGCCGGTTGCCGCGGTGACGTGTGCGGGCAAGCCGACGGTCAGCTCAGCATCCAAAACGGCCCAGTCTGGCAACAACTGCTCAGAGACAACGCCCTTTTTCTCGTTGGTGCCAGTAGTGACGATCGAGATCTGAGTGACCTCTGAGCCGGTGCCAGCGGTGGTGGGTGCCAGAACCAACGGCAGGCGCCCGCCCTTGACTTGATCAATGCCGTACATGGTGTCCAGCGGTTGATCCGAGCCAACCAGCACAGCGATCAGCTTGGCGGTATCCATGGACGATCCGCCGCCGACAGATACAACGCCATCGACTTTGGCCGCGCGGGCCTCGTCAACAGCCTTCAGGATCATGGCTTCCGGCGGATCAGCGACAACGTCATCAATAATGTGAACCGAAAGGCCAGCAGCCTTGATGCCATCCAGCGCTGCTTGCGCCAAGCCCAACTCAAGGATCATCTTATCGGTGACAAAGGCGACGTTCTTACAGCCACGATCGGCCATGATTTGACCGATTTTGCTCGTGCTGCCGACCTCACAGAGGATCGACTTGGTGGTCTTAAAGGTAAAGGTATGCATGCTATCTCGCTTGGGTTAGGCCGCGAAGGGCGAGGTCATTTCTTTAAGCTGACGGGTCAGCTTCATGTTTTCAGAGTAATCCACCGCACAGTCGATCACAGACACGGTGCCGTCAGCCATAGCAGCCTTCAGAACCGGGATCAGGTCTTCTGCTTTTTCAACACGGTAGCCCTTGGCACCGAAGCTTTCAGCGTACTTAACAAAGTCAGGGTTGCCGATGTCGATGTGGCTCTTGCGGCCGTAGTGGCGAAGCTGGTGCCACTCGATCAGGCCATACTTGCCGTCGTTGAAAATCAGGTTGGTGATGTTGAGGCCCAGACGCAAAGCGGTCTCGATCTCTTGGCTGTTCATCATGAAGCCCGCATCGCCGGACACGGCGACCACGTTGCGCTCAGGATGGACCAGCTTGGCAGCAATGGCGCCCGGTAGAGCGATGCCCATAGAGGCAAAACCGTTCGAGATGATGCAGGTGTTGGGGCGCTCGGCCTGATACATGCGCGCGATCCACATCTTGTGGGCACCCACGTCGGACAACAGGATGTCTTCAGGGTCCAAAGCGGTGCGCAGATCGTGGATGATCTTTTGCGGCTTCATCGGGAAGCTGGTGTCCTCGGCGTGCTCGTTCAGCATCTTGCGGATCACGTCGCGCTTGGGCTTCACGGCCTGCTTGGAGCCTTCCTCACAGCGTGCAGTGATGCGCGCCAGCGAGTCGCGCAGATCGCCAATGACGCCGGCTTCAACGATGTAATGCGCGTCAACCTCAGCAGGGTTGCCGTCAACGTGGACGATGCGCTTGTCCAGGTTCGGGTTCCAAAGGCTGGGGTGGTATTCGACCATGTCGTAACCAACGCACAGCACCAAATCGGCGTCTTCGATGGCGTAGGCCACATAGTCCTTGGCTTTCAGACCAACGGTGCCCAGCGACAGGTAGTGCGATGATGGCAGCACGCCTTTGGCCATAAAGGTTGTGGCAACCGGGGCGTTGATGGCTTCGGCCAGGTCCACCAGTTCTTGTTCGGCGTGGTAACGAATGACGCCATTACCCGCGATGATCAGGGGCTTTTTCGCCTTGGCGATCATGCCAGCAACGTCGCGACAGCGGCCAATCGGAGCGGTGGGCGAGATGGGCGCTTGACGCTTGAGCGGAGGCTTAATCGCAGTTTGCATTTCTGCAATGTTCTCAGGGAAGTCGATGAAGCTGGCACCGGGCTTTTCGGCCTGGGCAAACTTGAAAGCTTTACGCACGACTTCGGGAACAATCTCGGGCTCGCGAATTTGGGTCGAATACTTTGAGATGGGAGCAAACAGGTTCACCAGGTCCAAGATCTGATGGCTCTCTTTGTGCAGGCGCGTTGTGGCGCCCTGGCCCGCAATTGCAACAATCGGAGCGCGGTCCATGTTCGCATCTGCAACACCAGTGACCAGGTTGGTCGCGCCTGGGCCCAAGGTGGACATACAGACACCTGCACGGCCGGTCAGACGGCCATAAACGTCAGCCATGAAGGCTGCGCCTTGCTCGTGGCGGGTGGTGATGAACTCAATGTCGCTTTCCAGCAAAGCGTCCATCACGCCGATGTTTTCTTCGCCAGGAATGCCAAAGATGTACTCTACACCTTCGTTTTCCAGGCACTTAACCAGCAGCTCGGCTGACTTCATTGTGGTTTTTTGGTCGTCAGATTGGGTGTTTGCAGGCGCGGTTGCGGCCGGTGCGGATGCATGATCCATGCGTGTCTACCTTGTTAGGTCTAGTGTAATGCGGGCTTAAAGCGGCGATAGTTGACTATCTGCGACGCAATCTAACCGATTCTGCCCGCACACCCAATCAATACCTAGGTATGGGTGGTCTCGCAAAAACGCATAGCTGCATTTGCCCAACCTCAGCTATAAGCAGGCCAAGCGCTGACCAGCCCGACCCGGGCAACAGCGCGGCCCTCTCCTCAGCAATTTTTTGCACTGCACAATTCACAGCCCGAAAATTTTTGTTGCACTGCACAAAAAATATGCTAGCTAGATAGACATTCGCTAACCCTCCCCAACAAGGATCTCAAACAATGGCGACCCAAACAAAGACAACCACTTCTGCTGCTGCAACTGCTACTGCTACTGAAGCTATGAAAAAAGGCCAAGAGTTCATGACTGACCAAATCGGTGCTTCTGAGAAGTTCGTAGACGCTGCTATCGAGTACAACGCTGCTGCATTCCGTGGTGCTGAAGCTGTTTCTAAGAAAGCTTACGAAAACTACGTTGCAAACGTTGCTGCTGCTTTCGAAGGCGCAAAGGCTCTGAACAAAGCTGCTGACCTGTCTGAGTTCTACTCAGTTTCTGTTGCGAACTACAACAAAGCTGCTGAGACTGTAACTGAGCAGTACAAAGCCATGACCAAGCTGGTCAACAAGGCTGCTAAAGAAACTGGTGATGCAGCTCGCACTGCTTACACCAAAGCTTTTGCTTAAGCCTTAAGCACAAGATATGGCGAGCGGCCTTGCGCTGCCCGCCCCAGAAGGGCTCCCATTTGGGGGCCCTTTTTTGTTGCGCGCGCGAAGATATCCAGCCGCAGGCCGGATTATCGCTTGCCTTCAAAGGCTTGGCTCGGTTTAACACAAGGGTCAGCCCCCTTGGGTGCCCACACTTCGAGCTAAAGGCGCGGATATGAGCAACAACGAGCCTATCGTTATCAAGAAGTACGCCAATCGACGCCTCTACAACACGGCGACCAGCGCCTATATCGTCGTCGCTGACATCATCGCCATGGTCGAAGATCACGTGGACTTCGTGGTGATTGACGCCAAGACCGGCGAAGATTTGACCCGCGCCATTCTCAACCAGGTGATTTTCGAGCAGGAGAGCGCCACCAGCGGTTTTATGTTTCCGCTGGAGTTTCAGCGCCAATTGATCCGCATGTATTCCGACAATTGCAAGGCCTTGCTGCCCGCCTATCTGGCACAGTCGCTCAGCTATTTCACCGACCAGCGCGACGCCATCGGCCAGACCATGCAGGAGACCATGGCCCAGAACACCAACGCCATGATGGAGTTTTCTAAAGCCATGGCGCGCCAGAACCTCTCTTACTACCAGCATTCCATGGATATGTTCCGCGCCTTTACGCGCATGAACGGTGCGCAAGACGCCGATCAAGCTGATGCGCACTCAGCCGAAGCAGGCCAAGCCAGCTCCAGTCAAGACACGGCAGCGCCGCCGGCAGGCGCACCGGGCGAGTCGCCTGCCCGCCAAGCTTCCGGTAAGCAAGGTGCCAAGCCAGGATCCAAGCCAGGATCCAAAGCTGGCCGCAAGTCTGCCAAAGCTGCCGATAAAGCCAGCCCCGACGAGTCGCAAGACCATAGCCAGGATCTGGACGCCATTAAGGCCCAGCTTTTGGCGCTGCAACAGAAAATCAACGACCTAACCTCCTAGGCTGCCCCCAAAACCAGCCTCAAACAATCACGAGCCCGCCTTCATGCACGCCTTTCGCAAGACCGCCCCGGAAAACGCCTACTCCCGTCACTACGTGTTGGGGCTCGGCTTTCACGGATTCCACCGCATTTCCTATTTGGAGTGGGGCGCCAGCCGATCAGCCAACACCAAGCGGACGCTGTTTTGCGTCCACGGCCTAACGCGTAATGCGCGCGATTTCGACTTTTTTGCCAAGGCCATGTGCGACCGCTATCGCATCGTGTGCCCCGACGTAGTGGGCCGCGGCGACAGCGACCACCTGATTTCCGAAGAAGGCTATAACTACCTGCAATACAACGCCGACATGAACGCGGTTTTGGCGCGCTTGAATGTCAGCGAGGTCGATTGGATCGGCACCTCGATGGGCGGCATTATTGGCATGGTGCTGGCCTCGGTGCCGCAATCGCCGATTCGCCGCCTGGTGGTCAACGACATTGGCCCCGAAGTGTCGCGCGAGGCTTTGCTGTCGATCGCGCAGTACATCGGCAAGTCCGACACCTTCGAGACTCTGAACGATGTCGAGACACATTTGCGCAAAATCTACAGCGAATTTGCGCCCATGAGCGATGACGACTGGCATCAAATGGCCAAATACTCCTCTCGCCGCACCCGCACCGGTCGCTGGCGGTTAAAAGTGGACAGCCGCGTCGGCGACGCCTATCGCGACTCCATCACCTATTTCGACGTGGACATGTGGGAGACCTGGGAGAAGATCACTTGCCCGGTCCTGGTTCTGCGCGGCAAGAACTCCAGCTTCTTGACCGAGGAAGTGGCCGAGAAGATGCTGTCTTGTGGCCCATCAACGACGCTGGTTGAGTTCGAAGACACCGGCCACACGCCGACGCTGCGCAACGACGAGCAGGTGCAAACCATCGCCGACTGGCTGGACAGCACGCCGATTTAAGGCTCGACTCCGAGCGCACCTAGCGTCAGGCCCCCAACTGTCAGGCCCCCTGCTGTCAGGAATCGAATCGCGTCACCACGGTCACGCCAGCCTCCGCCTGGGCTTCAGGGCTGTCCATGGCGCGAAGAGCGGCTTCGACCTCAGACAGGGCAATGGTCTTGGCCACCAGTTTGCTGGGGTCCAAGCGACCGGCCTCCAGCATAGCGAACAAAGCGCCAAATCGGCTCGCGCCCATGCCGCGAGTACCGTGCAGACTCAACTGGCGAGCATAGATCAGATCTAGCAAGGGAATCGGCGGGGCCACGTGCGGGCCCACCGGCATGCCGATTTGCACCTGACGCCCCAATTTGCGCAGACCGTAGAGCGAAGCATGGAAGGTCGCAGTAACGCCCAGCGCATCCAGCGCCACGTCGCTGCCGCCGTCGGTGGCAGCACGAATCGCCTCGCCCAACGCAACCGCATCGGGATAGTCGCGCGCGTCCAAACAGGCATTGGCCCCCAGAGCGCGCGCCAGTGCCAGCGCCTGAGGACGCACATCCACCGCCAGCACCCGCGCGCCCAGCGCCGCCGCGATCATAATCGCCGACAGGCCCACGCCACCGCACCCGTGGATCGACACCCACTCGCCCGCCGCGACCCGTCCGCGATCCACCAGAGCGCGAAAAGCAGTGGTGACCCGGCAGCCCATGCCCGCCGCGGTGGCAAAATCCAAGCTGTCCGGCAGGCGCACCAAATTAAAGTCAGCAAATGGAATGGCCATGCGCTCGGCAAACGCGCCCCAGCCGGTAAAACCCATCACCGCTTGATGATTACAGATCGTCGGCTCGTTGCGGCGGCAGTCCTGGCAGGTGCCACAGCCCAGCACAAAGGGCGCCGTCACACGGTCACCGACCGAAACGGCGCGCACGCCCGTGCCGACCTCAAGCACGCGCCCGGCGAATTCGTGCCCCATGACGTGTGGCAGGGTCGCGTCTGGATCGCTGCCCACCCATGCATGATGATCAGAGCGGCAAACGCCGCAGGCCTCGACCGCCACCACCACGCCGCCATCGGGGCAAACCGGGTCAGGGACCAGGCGCACCTCAAGGGGGCCGCGAAAACTCTCCATCACCAAAGCGCGCATGGCCACTCTCCTCTGTCTGCTCTTCGAACAGCTTAGGAGAGAGGCATGGCAGGTCAAGCGGCAGCAACCAGCGGCCCTGCCGCTAGAGCGCTTGAATCAACACGCCATCGGGCTCAAAAGCCTTGAAGACAAAGGCGAAGGTCACTTCATAGGGCACATCCTCCAGGCCGCTCGCCACCTTGCGCTGCACCAACACGTTGCCGACATCTCGGCCGCTGCCAATTTCGCGGGTGTCCAACGCGGAGGTCTGGCCGGGCTCCCAGGTCAGAACCAAGTCGGGCGTCTCGATGCGTCCCTGGCGCTGGAGCAACGGCAGGCTCCAAGCCGTGCCCTCGACCCGCACCACACGCGTCATAGCCGCTATGTCCTTGGGCAACTCGCCGCGAAACAAGAAGGGGCGCGAGGCACTGTCATAGCCAACATAAGGGTTCGCACCATAGGGCCGCGCATTGGGATTGCTGGGCACCAACACCTGGCCGTCGGGATGACGGGCCGCAAAACGCTCGAAGCTCTCAAGGCGCGAGGGCAAGATGCGCAGGCGCTCGCCAACGCGGGTGCCAACAATGGCTTCGCCCGAGAACTGCTGCCACCAGGTTTCGGTCAGGCGGTCATACATCACCATGTCCGAGTTGCGCAGCTTACCACTGACGCCAAAGGTGGTGGCCTCGCCCCCCACGCGCCGCTCAAAGACGATCGCTGTGTTGCAGAGCGGGCAGAAGGTTACGGCAACCGGCAGGCCGCCGATGGTATCGTTGGCGATCTCGTGCCAGGTGAGCACACGCAGCGGATAAGCCCGCGCGACGCCGTTGTGGCTCAGCGAGACCACCGGCTCTGTGGGGGCCAAGACGTCACTTTGCTCGGCGACCGTCGAGAACTTGGGGCTGTCGATTGCTGGAATGCCGTCGCGCGGCGGCCCGCCTGATAGGATTTCGGAAAAATCGACCAATGTTTCTTGAAAACCATTGAGCGGGAATTGCCGGTGCCAGGAGGTCGGCGCAATGTTTTGTGCCTGGGTCGGAGTGCTGGCCATCCAAGCTGCCACCGCCAGCGCCGCCGCGCCCAGCACCACAAAGCCGGAGCGAGAAACACGGGTTACGAGGGTCCGAAACGCAGCCGTCAGCACAGGCAGCGATGGGATCAGCGGGAGGACGCGAGGCTCCCAATCAACGCGCGAACAGTTGCACATGCAAGGAGCGTCGCACCTGCACCGATTTCTTGGCAAATCACAAGCGCGCCGCTGGTGCGTGAGGAGGCAAAGGCCAGGCTTGGACAAAGCTGGCACGAAACTTGCTGTGATATGGATAACACCAGCACCCTGACCCCAGGCCATACCTTTTGGCGGCTTGGCGTTGGCAAATTGCGAAAAGGACTGCAATGCGCCTCTCCGGCATGGCATTTTGGCGATTCACTGCGCGGCAGATCGGCCTGGCAGCCCGCCGTCTTGTGCTGGCTTTGGGACTTATTGCGCTCATGCCGCTTGCTTGGACGACCTCCCACCTCGCCCAGGGCGAAGCCAGCCGCCCTGAGCCTGGCCAGGCCGCAAGCCAACCGCCCCTGCCTTTTTCCTCTGAGGCCGATCTGTTGGCCGCTCTCGGTTCAGATTTCGAGCCCATTCGTGAGCTGTTTCTCAACATAGCGTTGGCGCAAATCTGTGGTCTCAAAACGAAGCAGGTCGAGGGCGAGTATCTGGCCCGTCGCGCTCAACTCGTACAGCGCGAAGACCTGGACTTCGATACCCTCAAGGCGCTGCGCTATCTCAGCTACATCAGCCTTGAACGAACCCTACGCGCGGTCGAGCCCGCCCAGCTTCGCCCCTGGTGCGATGCACAAAGCGCCACCCTCAACACCTTTTTTCAGCCGCAGCTCTAAAGCTGCAACGGCCAAACAAAAGCCCAAATGCAATCAAGCACTTGGCTGCGGGATCACTAGAACGCAATCGGAAGTTGGACGCAGTGTGTTGGCGCACAACAGCCTTAAGATGAAAGCCCTTGTCGTGCGGTGCAGCCCGCTTAGTCTGCCCGCTGGCCTTACTCGGGGATTGCCCTTATGAACCGCCTGAACCGCTATCTTATCGCTGGCATTTTGATGGTCGCGCCTTTGGCGATCACCATTTACATTGGCTATCAAATCGTCATTCGGCTGGATGCTCAGATGCACCGCCTGCTGCCTGATCCCTACTCAAGCGTTCCGGGCATGGGCATTGTCGTGTTGGTAGTCGCGCTGATCTTCATCGGCTTTATTACCACAGGCGTCATTGGGCGGCTGATCAATCGCAGTATCGACTTGATGCTGGCGCTGGTGCCGGTGCCTATGGTGCGCAGCGTTTACGGCACCTTGCGCCAGATGTTAGAGCAGATTTTCTCCTCCAACTCCTCAGCCTTTCGTGAGGTGGTGATGGTCGAATATCCCCGTAGGGGCGTCTACGCCTTGGGGTTTTTATCGGGCGAAGCCTACGAGGCTTGCCAGGTCGTCCATGGGATGCGCCTGTTCAACGTCTTTGTGCCCACCACGCCCAACCCCACCTCGGGCTTTTTGCTGCTGGTGCCAGAGACCGAGATATTCCGCACCAAACTGAGCGTTGAAGAAGGCATCAAGTTGGTGGTGTCTTCGGGCATCGTTCACCCCGACATCGACGCCCCGAGCGAATCGCGCGCCAACGAGCAGGAAGGATTGGCCGGACACGAGCGCCCCTTCGCCTCCTCCTCTGCCGCGCCTTCTCTGACCCAAGGCACCCTGGCCCAAACCACCCTGGCCCAAACCACCCGGGCCCAAACCACCCGGGCCCAGGACGTCAGCGCACGGATCAGCAAGCGCGTCGATGGCCGATTGACCGTCATGACCAAGCCAACCGAACACAAGGCTAAGCCCCGGGCAGAGGAGGCGAGCGTCGCCGCCAATCCAACACCCAAGCGCCCCGCAGCCAAGCCTTCAGCCAAGTCCGCAGCCAAGTCCGCAGCCAAGCCCGCTGCGAAACCTGTTGGAGAGCCCACAACCGCGTTTCAATCACCGCCTAGTCCCGGCCTCATGGCCCAAAAGACCCCAAGTCGACTGGCAGAGGCGAAGACACGGACCGACAAAGCGAAAGTCGGCGCCCGTCCAAAGCTTGCATCGCGTCGAGCAAAGGGCTCAAATGGAGCGCTTCGCTCCTCTTAGGCACGCCGGGCGCTTAACTCGCGCTGCCTGATTTTTTTCGCCCCGCTGGGGCCTTCAACCAAAGGACTGCCCTATGGCCGAGACCTCCTCTGCCGAGATCCGCATTGTGCCCGGTGGCGAGACCAGCGCCAACGACCGCGCCGACTTGATTGCCAAGTTGACCTCGCGCCAGGCTGAGAGCCCGGACTTGCAGTCCTATGACCTAACCGCGGACCGCATCGCGCAGGACGGGTGCTTGTTGGCCTATGTCGATGGCAGCCCTTGCGGCTTACTGGTCACTACGGCGATTGAGGGTGGGGCCAATTCCGGCGGACTTTGGCTGGATGTTATGGCGGTCTTGCCCGACGCCCGCCGACTTGGAGTCGCCCGCGCGCTTATGATGGCGCTGCGCGATTGGGCCAGCAGCCACGGTTGCAATGGGGTTGAGTTGCACGTCGACGACGACAACCGCCAAGCTATCGGCCTGTTTGAAGCCATGGGGTTTCACACCCAAAGCCGCTTCATGCGGCTTGAGGTGCCGCCAGCTCAAGGCTAGAGCCGCCTGTGTCGAATGCGCGGTGCGCACAAGAGCGTCCACGGCTTGTACCCCATCTTATCCCCAAATTCTGGCCAAGGGCTTAGGGGCTTTGCATTTCCAGTTCTCAGCGCCAAGCATGGGGCGCCTGCCCGCCATCGCTCTAGGCCCCAATCCCAAGAGCCAACCCCAGCGTCTTCATGTCCACCACCTTGCCAAACATCAGCCCAAAGCCCCGCGAACTGCCCCGAAACCTGGAGGTCGAACAAGCCTTCTTGGGTGCTGTCATGGCCGACAATCGCATCATGGTCGATCTGGAAACGCAACTGCGGCCAGAGTCCTTTTTTGAGCCAGCCCACCAGCGCATCTTTGCCGCCATCAGGACCGTGATCGAAAAGGGCGGCAATGCAGACGCCGTGACCTTGGCGCATTGGTTTAGCGACGATCCAGCGTTGGAAGCCTGGGGCGGTGCGGGCTACCTGGCCGAATTGCAGGGTTCGCACATTTCCATTATCTCCTGCAATGAATACGCCAAGATCATCTATGAGCTGGCGCGACGGCGCGACCTGATTGCACTTGGCGAAGAGCTGGTCAACGAGACCTTTTTGGCCGACATGGAGACCAGCGCTTCAACCCTGATCGAGAGCACAGAGGCCCAGCTCTTTACTCTCGCGGAGACCGGAACCACCCGCTCGGGCTTCCAGCACATTGGCGAGGCACTCAAGATCGCCGCCGACACGGCGATTGCGGCCTCTGAATCGGTCGGCGGCCTAGCCGGTCTCTCCTCTGGCTTTCGCGACTTGGATCGCAAGCTGGGTGGCCTGCACCCCTCGGACTTGCTGATTGTCGCTGCCCGCCCCTCCATGGGTAAGACGGTCTTTGCTTGTAACATTGCTATGAACGCCGCGCGCGACCACGGCGCGCACGTGGCCTTTTTCTCGCTTGAGATGAGCGCCGAACAGCTCGCCATGCGACTGCTGTCTGACCAAGCCAGCCTCAACGCCGAGGCCATCCGCAAGGGTGAACTAGATCAAAAGCAGTTCGAGCAACTGTTTGACGCCCAAAGCGTGCTGGAAAAGACCAACCTGCATTTTGATGATACGCCTGCGATTACCGTGGGTGCGTTGCGCACCCGCGCGCGCCGCCTGATGCGCCAGACAGGCAAGCTGGATCTGATCGTGGTTGACTACCTCCAGCTCATGTCTGGTGGCGGACGCTCGGACAACCGGGTGCAGGAGATTTCTGAAATTTCGCGCGGGCTAAAGGCAGTGGCCAAGGAACTGAACGTGCCCGTCATTGCCTTGTCTCAGCTCAGCCGTGCTGTGGAGCAACGCGAAGACAAGAAACCTCAGCTCTCCGACTTGCGCGAGTCGGGTTCGATCGAGCAGGACGCCGATGTGGTGATGTTCTTGTACCGCGAGCAGTACTATCTGGAACGCTCTGAACCGATCCGCAAGCCGGAGGAGAGCCCAGAGAAATTCGCCGAGCGCGAATCGGCCTGGCGTCAACGCTGCGAAGAGGTCTGGGGCAAGGGCACCGTGATCATCGGCAAGCAGCGCCACGGCCCGACCGGCTCGCTGGATCTGGCCTTCCACGGCGAATTCTCACGTTTTGTCGATTTGATCGAAGAAGACCACCTGCCGGAGCGGCGCGGCTGAGCCAAGCCCACAACGCGCTTTGGCCCGCTCTATGGGCGGCTGTAAACCAGGGAAAAGGTCGGGCAAACATGGGGGCGCATGCAAGGTCGCAGCCGTGCCAAATTGGCAAGAAAGCCTTGGCTCTGCTCGCCAGGGCGCTTATACCTGGCCTCAAGGCCTTGTCTGGTGCTTTCGCTTGCGTGCTGCGAGCAGAAGATGGCCTTGGCCGCGTCACGCCAAGGCTGCCCAGGCATACGCAACCAGTTTAGATAAAGGGTCCGCACGGCATGGACGGCTTTACAATCGGTGATCTCATCATCTTGCTCATACTGTGCTCGTCCGCACTGTGGGGCATTTTCCGCGGCTTCGCCCGCGAGGCTATGGATGTCTTCACTTGGGCGGCCGCTGCGGCAGGTGCGATCTATTTCAAAGACCAGATCATGCCCTATATCGCGCGCTGGATCGGCGATCCTTTGGCGCTGCAAATCCTGTCGTTCTTGGTTCTGTTTGTTCTGCTCCTGATCCTGATCACCTTGGTGACCACACCCTTGCTGAAGCTGTTTCGCGTCAAGTCGCTGAAGACCATCAATCGTTTGTTCGGCCTCATGTTTGGCGTAGTGCGCGGCTTTTTGATCTGCGCGGTGTTGTGGATCGCATACAGCGTAGCCCAGCAGCCCAAGCAGTTGGACGCCATCATCGGTGCGCGCCTTGGACCAACGGTTCACCAGGCCGCCTGGCTGCTGCAAGGCACCAGCGCGCGTCTAGCGACCGATCCACGCCTGGGCAGCACGGGCCAGGTCACCGAGCTGCTTGAGACGGTCGCGAGCTTCCTGCGCGACATCGATCAGCTTTATGCGGATGGCCCACAACCTCCTGTCCCAGCAGCTCCGCCTGCGCCAGATCAATCCAAGCAACCGCCGCTGGAGTCAGAGCCTGCCCCACTGCCGACACCAGGCGTTCCGCTGCTGTCTGCCTAGTTAATCTCATCGCCGCCAAGGCGCACCGCAACCCTTTGCAGCCAGCAATTGCAAGGCCCTGGCTTCGCAAGATCAAGGACGGCTCACCCAAGCCCCTCAGCCCAGTCTCTCAACCGCACAACAATCGCCGATGGCCTCAACAGCCTCCCCCAAAAGCCCCCCCAAAAAGCCCTGGACAGACAAAGCCGCGCATGACCGCATTCCCATCACACCCCTTTGACTTCGCCGCCTTTGGCCAAGCCCATAGCGAAGACGACGACCACTTCCACGAAGAGTGCGGTGTCTTTGGCATCTTCGGGCAACCGCAAGCCGCCGAGTACGCCGTGCTGGGCCTGCACGCCCTGCAACATCGTGGCCAAGAGGCTGCGGGCATCATCTCCAGCGATGGTCAGCATTTCTTTGCCCATCGGGCTCAGGGACTCGTTGGCGACACCTTCTCTGATCCTCGGGTGATGCAGAAATTGAGCGGCCAGGCTGCCATCGGCCACAACCGCTATGCCACCACGGGCGAGGCCGCAGCGCACAACATCCAGCCCCTGTTCGCAGAACTGGATACAGGCGGGCTGGCGCTGGCCCACAACGGCAACCTGACCAACGCGGCCTTCTTGCGTGAGCGGTTGATCAAAGACGGCTCGATTTTCCAGTCGTCCACCGACACTGAGGTCATCATGCACCTCATCGCCCGCTCCTTGCGCTCGCACCGCGAAGACCGCCTGATCGACGCCCTGACCCAGATCGAGGGCGCCTATTCGATTGTTGCTCTGACCAACCGCGCGCTGGTGGGTGTCCGCGATCCGCTGGGCATCCGCCCGCTGGTGATCGGCAAGCTGGGCGAGGCCTACATCTTGGCCTCTGAGACCTGCGCGCTGGACATTATTGGCGCGGACTTCTTGCGCGATGTCGAACCGGGCGAGCTAGTGATTATCAACAGCAAAGGCCTGGAGAGCCGCCGCCCCTTCCCTATGCAAGCCGCACGGCCTTGCGTCTTCGAGTACCTGTATTTTGCCCGGCCAGATTCGGCCTGGGCCGGCCTCAACGTCTATGACGTGCGCAAGCAGGTCGGCGCAGAGCTGGCGCGCGAGCACCCTGCGGAAGCCGATCTGGTGGTGCCCGTTCCTGACTCCGGCGTGCCCGCCGCAATCGGCTATGCCCGCGCGGCTGATTTGCCCTTTGATCTGGGCATCATCCGCAATCACTACGTGGGGCGCACCTTCATCGAGCCGAGCCAGCAGATCCGCCACCTGGGCGTCAAGCTGAAGCACAACGCCAACCGTCGCCAACTGGACGGCAAGCGGGTGATCTTGGTGGACGATTCGATTGTGCGCGGCACCACGTCAATGAAGATTGTCGAGATGGTGCGCGCTGCTGGGGCCAGCCAAGTGCACATGCGCATTGCTGCGCCACCGACCGCCCACCCCTGTTTTTATGGCATCGACACCCCCGAACAGGCACAGCTTTTGGCCCACAAGTATGATGTCGCAGCCATGGCCAAGCATATCGGGGTCGATTCCTTAGGCTTCATCTCGATGGACGGACTGTATCGTGCCCTGGGCCACACGGGTCGCGATGGCAAACAACCGCACTACTGCGATGCTTGTTTTACGGGCGAATATCCAACAGTATTAACCGACAAAGAACGCAGCTAGAGCAAAGCCCTCTAACCGCGGATCTGAGGTCATACTATCGGCCGGGGCCCAGCGGCCTCGTGCAGCAAGAAAGAAAGAGGCTCTATCATGTTGGATCGTATGTGGACCGTTGTGGTTGGTGGCACCGGTGCGCTGATCGCAACGCAGTTTCCCGCCTACTACCTGCAATACAAGCAGCGCTTGGGCGGCTTTGCCAGCAAGGCGCAGGACAACGCGCAGAACCACTTGGACAACGCCGCTGCCAAGGGCCTGGATCTGCAAGCCTATGCCCTACAGCTCAAAGATGGCGGCTTTCCCGAGCAGGCCGAAACCGTGCTGGCGCAAGTGGCGTCGGCCACGACCCTGAACCAGCAGTATGATTTGGTGTCCGGGGCAGCCTGGTTTGAGCAACCGCTGATCCTGGCACGGGTCTTTTCAAGCCGCATTGGTCAAGACGCCTGGCAGGATATGAGCTGGGCGCTGCCGCTCAATTCGAGCGGCTTCGTCTACGCCTTCATTGGCATGGTCTTGGCTCTGCTTATCTGGAGCGCCGTGCTGCTCGTCCCGCGCTGGCTTGCACGCCTGCACCACTGGGCGCGCACCCTTATGATGATGCAAGTGAGTCGATTTTAATGCTTGATTTTACTGGAAAAACCGCACTTGTCACCGGCGCGTCTCGCGGCCTAGGCCAAGCGGTGGCCGTCGCCTTAGGAAGCGCCGGCGCCAAAGTGGTCGCCCTGGCGCGCACCAAGGGCGGACTGGAGCAGACCGACGATCTGATCCGCCAAGCAGGCGGCCAAGCCCCGACCTTGATGCAGGTCGATCTGCATGAGCTGCCGCCTTTGGCGCACATCTCAAACGCGCTGCTGGACCGCTTTGGCGGCCTGGATATTTTGGTCGGCGCGGCGGGCTATTTGGGCCAGCTTATGCCGGTCGGGCAGAGCGACTTTAAGGTCGTCGAGCGCGCGATGACCATCAACTATGCCGCCAATATGATGCTGATCCAGTCGCTGGACAGCTTGTTGCGCCAGAGCCAGCACGGACGCGCCGTTTTTGCGACCTGCCGCGCGGGCGTTGAGGCCAAGCCCTTCTGGGGCAGCTATGGTGCCAGCAAGGCCGCGCTGAATATGGCGGTCCAGTGCTATGCTGAAGAGATCAAGGGCAGCCAAGTCAAAGTTAACCTCTATGATCCTGGACCCCTGCCGACCGAGCTGCGCAAGGCCGCCATGCCAGGCGAAGATCGCAGCCTGCTGCCGCCCTTAGAACCGGTTGCCAAAGATCTCTTGCATTTGTGCCATGCCAGTTGCGAGACCAATGGCATGCTGCATCACTATGGCGAGGCTGGCACAGGTCACGGCGGGCTTTAGCCGCCAGCGTCCACCAGCAGGCCCGAACAGTGCTAAGTGGCGAGGTTTTGCCACTGCCAACAGAGCAAGGCTGACCGAACTTTGGGCTAGTCTTGCCCAGCGTTCTGTGGTTTTTTGACGCTTCGCGCGACTAGCCAGCCGCCCGCTTGCCATTGTGGCCCAGCGCCTTGTTCGTCAAAATGACTTGATTTCGGCGCGCAATGATGCACCGAACCACCCAGGAATATACCGCATGCAGATCACCGTCACCGTTAATGGCCAGCCCCACAGCGTCGATGTTGCGCCCAATCGACTGCTTGTCGATTTGCTACGCGAGGATCTGAAACTGACCGGAACTCACCTGGGTTGCGACACCTCACAGTGTGGGGCCTGCATGGTGCTGTTGAATGGCGATGCAGTGAAGTCCTGTACCTTGCTGGCCGTGCAGCTTGACGGCGCGTCGGTGACGACCATTGAAGGCCTGGCCGACGGCGAGACCTTGAGCCCTGTGCAAGAAGCCTTCCGCGACGCGCACGGCTTGCAGTGCGGATTTTGCACGCCTGGCATGGTGATCTCGATCACCGACTTGTTGGCCAAGAACCCACACCCCAGCGAAGACGAGATTCGTCACTGGTTGGAAGGCAACATCTGTCGTTGCACCGGCTATCAAAATATCGTCAAGGCCGCACAGCTCGCGGCGACCAAACAAGCCGCTTCGGCCTAAGCTCAGCAGAACCAAGGGACCCAAGCCATGTATGACTTCGACTACGCAAAGCCCCAAAGCCTGCAAGAGGCCCAAGACCTGGTCGGCGAAGATAAAAAGCTGTTGGCCGGTGGCCAAACCTACCTGCCGACCTTGCGCCAACGCCTGGCTATGCCCGAGATGCTGATCGACCTGAACGCCATCGACGTTCTTAAGGGCATTTGCGAGGCCGACGCACGCGTCTCCATCGGCGCGATGACCCGCCATGCTGAGGTGGCGGCCAGTGCGTTGGTGCAAAAGATGGTTCCGGGCTTGGCCACGCTGGCGGGCGGCATTGGCGATCCCGCTGTGCGCCACCGCGGCACCTTGGGCGGATCACTGGCCAACAACGACCCCTCGGCCTGCTATCCAGCGGCGGCTTTGGCGCTCAACGCCACCATCCACACCAGCAAGCGTAGCCTTGAGGCGAACGACTTCTTCCAGGGCCTGTTCACCACCGCCTTGGACGAGGACGAAATCATCAGTCATGTCACCTTCCCTGCCGCGCCTTGTGCCTACATGAAATTCAAGCAGCCCGCCTCCGGCTTTGCCTTGGCTGGGGTCTTTGTCTGTCGGTTGGAGGGCAGCTTTCGCCTTGCCGTGACCGGCGCGGGCCAAGACGGCGTCTTCCGTTGGAGCCAAGCCGAAGACGCGCTGAACGCCGACGCCAGTTTCCGCGATTTCAAAGCGCTAGAGCTGGAGCCCGATATGATTGAGGACATGCACGCCGACGCCGACTATCGTCGCAATCTGGTTCAGGTTGCGACCCAGCGCGTGGTCCAAGCTTTGGCCCAGCTTTAGAGCCAACCCGGGCGCGCGATCCAAACCGCGCCGCTCTATCAAAGAGATTATCAACGACCGTCGCCAAGGCGTTTGCCCCTTCCGCCTGGGGCATTCCCAACGGCGCTCCCCAGAGGTGACCCCCTGGCGCTTATGACTTCTGCCCTGACTTCCAGCTACCTATCGGCCGCGTTTACCGATGATCGCGTGTCCGACCTGCTTTCTGACCGCTTCATGGTGCGCGCCTTGCTGATCGTCGAAGGCTGCTTGGCGGACGCCCAAGGCCAGTTGGGCCTGATCCCGGCCGAAGCTGCCGCGCGCATCAGCCTGACTGCGCGCTCCTTGCCGCTCGAGCCTGCGGTGTTGGGAGGCGGCGTGCTGCGCGACGGTCACCCAGTGCTGGCCCTCAGCGATATCCTGCGCGAAGCTCTGCCGCCTGAAGCCGGGGCCTGGCTGGCGTTTGGCGTCAGCCCGCAGGATCTGATGGACAGCGCCCAGGTGTTGCAAGTGCGCAGCCTGATCCAGGTCTATGAGCAGCGCTTGGAGGCTCTGATCGCGCGGCTGGCCGAGCTGGCACAGCGCTTTCGCGACGCCCCCCATCTGGTTCGCCGCGACGGCGCGGTGGCAGGTGTGCAGACCTTTGGCTTTAAAGTGCTGAGCTGGCTGGAGCCCTTGCGTCGTCAGCAAGTCCGCTTGGAGGCCCTGAAGCCGCGTTTGCTGAGCCTGCAATTGGCAGGTCTAGACGGCACGCAGGCCAGTTTGGGCCCGCAAGCCGAGTCGCTGACCCGCAAGCTGGCCGAATTGCTCAAGCTGGAGGCCGCGCCCTGCGCCTGGACCAGCCAGCGCGACCGCTGGACCGAGCTGGCCTCGTGGCTGGCCATGACCGCGGGCCTGATCGGCAAGATGGGCCAAGATATCGTTGACCTCAGCGCGCCGGGCTGCGGCGAAGTCCTGGAAGCTCGCGCGGGCGGCGGTGCGGCCTTGGGCGCGTTGAGCGCGGCTCAAAGCCAACGTCCCTTGCTCAGCCACAGCTTGGTGGCTTTGGCCCGCCATAGCGCGAGCCAACTGCCCGCCTGCTTTGAGGCTCTCATGTCCCCACAAGAGGGCGGCGGCGCGCCTTGGCGCTTGGAATGGTTGGGGCTGCCGGTGTTGCTGCAAACCTGCGGCGCGAGTTTGGCGATTGCGGACCGCTTGATCGCAACGCTTCAGGTCGCCCCACAGGTTATGGCTGACGCCGTGGCCCGCTATGGCGACCTGCTGCTCGCCGACCACTACGCGATGGCCATGAGCCAGCACCCGCCTTTGCCGCAGGCTTTGGCGGTTGTCCAGCAGGCCGCCGCGCTTGCCGAGCAAGACGGACGCAGCCTGAGCGATGTTCTGGCGAAAAGCAGCTTGCTGCCGCTGGACTGGCAGGCCTTGTCGCAGGCCCAGCCCTGGCTGGAGCCTTGCCAGCGCCAGATCGACCAGGTCCTGGCCTCACTTGGCTGATCCATCACACGATGGACCTTCACGGGCGAGACAAGGCTAGCGCAAGCCTATTCTTCGGCGTTAGGACCACGCAGAGCCAACAGCAACATCGCGCCGCCAATGCTCAGGTTTTTCAGGAAAATCGACATTTGCAACTGCTGCGCAGCGGCGTCCTCGATGGCCCAAAAGTTGTGATAAAACACCGCCGTCGCCAGTGCAAAGACGCACAAGAGCAAGCCCGCCAAGCGAGACAGAATGTCCGGGCGGCCAACGATGACCAACAGGCCGCCGATCACCTCGACCGCGACCACGGCCAAAGCGAGATAAAAACCCATGTCGGCCTCAACCAAGGGCAGGATGATTGGGGTTGTCTCGGTTATGGCGTCCGCCGTGGCGTTCAAGCCATAGAGCATCTGTTGCTGGAATTCGCCGAGATTCAGCGCCTTAAAGATGCCCGCCATCACGAACACCAAGCCCATCAGCAAGCGCGCAACAAAGAGTAACAAGCCCATCACATGCTCCTTAAATTGGTCAGGGGTTGGCGACAGTCTAGAGCAGAAGGCCGCGCGCTGGCGAGTCCTGCTTGTGTAAAACCGCATTGCTTGTGAGCAAACGCCGCGATTTACACGAACGGCGCGCCTCAAATACCGCTCGCCCGCCAGATCAGTCGCCGCAATTCGGATCACCCGCTGCTATTCAGGGCGTCCGCCGCAACTCAGGCGCCTTCAATCCGCACGGCGTGCAGCGACGCGGCTTTGGCCGACTCTCAGCGCTGGGATAAAAAGTGGTCGATCCCGCCCTGTGCGACCGCCATATCCTGTTGCGGACTGCCCGCAGAAACGCCAATACCGCCCACGACTTCGCCATCGACCGCGACCGGCAGGCCGCCACCCACTGAGGACAAGCGCCCGCCCACCTCAGTATGGATCCCGAACACCAGATTGCCCGGAATGTTGGCGGCGTTGTACTCGTGGGTTGCTTTCTTGGCTCCGGCGGCGGTGAAGGCCTTGTCCTGAGCAATGGTGATGGATGTGATCTTGGAGCCGTCCATACGCTCGAAGGCGATCAGATTGCCGCTCTCGTCAACGACCGCAATGCACATCGCCAAGCCCATGTCTTTGGCCGTCGCTTTTGCACCCGCCAGCAAAATTTGAGCATCGTTCAAGTCCAGGCGCTTGATGGTCAACATGAGAACCTCGTGTGTTGGAATTCAGACGCTCTATCTGGGCCAGCTTGGCCCGCTTGGCAAGCCATAGCGGGCCGACAAAACCCAAATTGAGGATTTGATCTCACAATTTGGAATGCAGCTTGCGCCTTGGGGGGCTTGCGCCTAAAGCACTAGCCAAACACCCCGACAAAATCCGTGACAAGCCTGGAGACCCCTGATGAGCGAACGCCTGACCGTTGGCAGCCTGAACGTAGCCCAAGATCTGTACGACTTTATCAACAAGGACGTGCTGCCAGGCACCGGAATTGAGGCCGACGCCTTGTGGGAGGGCATCAACGCTCTGATGGCCGAGATGGCACCGCGCAACCGCGAGCTGCTGGCCAAGCGGGAACAAATCCAAGCGCAGATCGACGCCTGGCACCGCGAGCGCAAAGGCCAACCCATCGACATGGAGGCCTATCAGGCCTTCTTGCGCGACATCGGCTACCTGCTGCCCGAGGGCGAAGATTTCAACCTTGAAACTGACAATGTGGACGCCGAGATTGCCGAGATTGCTGGCCCGCAGTTGGTGGTTCCGATTATGAACGCCCGCTATGCCCTGAACGCGGCCAATGCCCGCTGGGGCAGCTTATACGACGCGCTGTATGGCACCGACGCCATCAGCGAGGAGGACGGCGCGGACATAGGCAAATCCTACAACCCTGCGCGCGGCGCAAAGGTGGTGGCCTGGGCCAAAGCCTTGCTGGATGACGTTGCGCCCTTGGCAGATGGGTCCTGGGCCGAAGCCACGGGCTTGCGCATCGAAGACGGCCAGTTCGCTTGCGATCAAGGCGGCCTGAAAGACCCGGGGCAGTTCGCAGGCTACTATGGCGACACCGCTGCACCCGGCGGAATTTTGTTCAAGAACAACGGCCTGCATATCGGTCTGAAGATCGACGCCGAGCATCCTGTGGGCAAGGACGATCCGGCCAACCTGGCGGATTTGGTGATCGAGTCTGCCATTTCGACCATTATGGACTGCGAAGATTCGGTCGCGGCGGTTGACGCCGAAGACAAGGTGCTGGCCTACCGCAACTGGCTGGGCCTGATGAAGGGCGATCTGTCGACAAAGATCAAAAAGGGCGGCAAGGACATGATCCGCCGCCTGGCCGCTGACGCCAAGTTCAAAACGCCCAACGGCGAGGATTTGATCCTGCAAGGCCGCTCTTTGATGCTGGTGCGCAATGTCGGCCACTTGATGACCAACCCCGCCATGCTGGACGCCGACGGCCAAGAGCTGGGCGAGGGCCTGATGGACGCCATCTTCACCGTGCTGATCGCCATGCACGATCTGAAGAAGACCGCCGGCCCACGCAATTCGCGCCGGGGCTCGGTTTATGTGGTCAAACCTAAGATGCACGGCCCCGAAGAAGTGGCCTTCACCGACGCCATCTTTACCAAGGTCGAAGAGATCCTGGGCCTGCCCGCCAACACGGTGAAAATTGGCATCATGGACGAAGAGCGCCGCACCACAGTGAACCTGAAAGAGTGCATCCGCGCCGCCAAAGCGCGCGTGGCCTTCATCAACACGGGCTTCTTGGACCGCACGGGCGACGAGATCCACACCTCGATGGAGGCTGGCCCGATGATCCGCAAGGCGGACATGAAGACCCAGCCCTGGATTCAGGCATACGAGGATTGGAACGTTGATACCGGCCTAGCTTGCGGCCTGCGCGGCAAGGCCCAAATCGGCAAAGGCATGTGGGCCATGCCCGATTTGATGGCGGACATGCTGGAGCAGAAAATCGGCCACCCCAAGGCTGGAGCGAATTGCGCCTGGGTTCCCTCGCCCACCGCTGCGACCCTGCACGCCACCCACTACCATCGCGTGAACGTGCAAGAGGTTCAGGGTGAGCTGGCCAATCGTGAGCGCGCCAAGCTGAGCGACATTCTAAGCGTGCCTCTGCACAGCGGCGAAAACTGGTCGGACGCGGAAATCACCGCCGAGCTGGAAAACAACGCCCAGGGTATTTTGGGCTATGCCGTGCGCTGGATCGACGCTGGTGTAGGCTGCTCGAAGGTGCCGGACATCAACAATGTCGGCCTGATGGAAGATCGCGCGACCTGCCGAATTTCCTCTCAGCACATGGCCAACTGGCTGCATCACGGCGTTGTCAGCCAGGAGCAAGTCATGGAGGTCATGAAGCGCATGGCCGAGGTGGTTGATGGGCAAAACGCAGGCGACCCTTCCTATGAACCCATGGCGCCCAGCTTTGACGGCGTGGCCTTTAAGGCCGCCTGTGACCTGGTGTTCGAAGGCCGTGTGCAGCCGTCCGGCTACACCGAGCCCGTCCTGCACCGCCGCCGCTTGGAGAAGAAGGCCGCTTAGGACCGTCACTTAATCAAACTTCAAAAAAGGGGAGCCCACCAGCTCCCCTTTTCTGTTTTAGCTTGGTGTGCAGGACATGCCGTTGCGCTGCGCATTCGCAATGCAATCAGACTTGTTGGCGTAGCCTTCGCTGGCCGCACCGACAATGTTGCCGTTGCGCGCCGTGCGCCGCCAGCGCCAGTCACCGCCATTATCTTTATAAACTTCCCAAGTATCGCCCAGAGCGTCTTTGCAGGTTTCAGTCATCACTTCGTCCTATGTCGGTAAAATGGAATGAATTGCGCAACTCACACAAAGAGATGACTACGGATGCCCTAGTTTTCAACGGGTAGTGCGCGTTTTTTTAATACAAAATTGTGACACCTAATCCAAATTTAAGAACGTTGTCTTGAGTTCTTCGATTTGTATATTTATTTAGCGTTTTGTTCTGCTTTTGTTTTATCTGGTTCGCATTTCACTTTTGCCCAGGCTTGCTGCACAATCTGAGACATAAGGCTTACCTACCCATCGCCAGAGCGACTGCTAGACCCATGACAAACACCAACCCTCAACTTGACAGCTATTTCGCCAAGCCCGCTTGGCAGGCCGAGGCGCTGGCCTTGCGCGACCTGGCGCTGTCCTGCGGTCTGCAAGAAGAGCGCAAATGGAGCCAACCTTGCTATACCCACGGCGGGCGCAACGTGGTGATCTTGCACCGCATGAAGGGCTCGATCGGTTTTGGCTTTTTCAACGGCGCCCTGCTCGCGGACCCTGAGCAGATCTTGGAAAAGCCGGGCGAGAACTCCAACATCGCGCGTCGGGTGGTCTTCACCAGCCTGGCCGAGATCCAAGCAGCCACACCGACCCTGTGCCGCTACCTTGAGGCGGCCAAGGCCCTGGCTGAGAGCGGGGAAAAGGTGACGACGAAGCCCGAAACGCCTCTGCCGCCCGAACTGCGGCAACGCTTGGCGGCCGACCCGGCCCTGGCCGCCGCCTTTGAGGCTCTGACGCCCGGTCGCCAGCGCGCCTACTGCTTGTTCATCGGCGGCGCTAAACAGCCCGCTACGCGCAGCGCCCGCATCGACAAGCACTATGCCCGCATCCTACAGGGCAAGGGACTCAACGACCGCTGACAGGAGCCGCGAAGATCAGCGCCAAGCCTGGCTCGGCCAGCTTCCTTAAACGGTTTTGTGCCGCACTAAAATGGGGGAGCTTTGGCGTTTAGCGCCACGTCAAGAGGCAGACCCGCGCGCTTCGAGCCTAGGCGAGGCGCGCGCGCCAAGCTGCGTTCTAGACCAGCGCCTGCAACTGGCCCCAGGTAGTGTCGTCCACCGGGATGCCATGCGCCAAGCGCTCGGCGCGGGTCAGGCGCTCCTTATCCCCCGCGACCATCACCGGCACTGCCGGATCAGAGGGCTCGATACCCCGCACATAGTCCAGCGTCTGGTCGATTTGCTGCTTGGCCCAGGGCAGATCCACCAGCTCGGCTGGGTCCACCACCAGCGTGAACATGGAGTTGACGATCCCACCTTGTCGCTTGTCCTCGGCTGGGTCGGCGACGCTGCCGTGCCCGGACATGATCCCGCCCAGCATCTCGCACATCAAAGCCAGGCCCGAGCCCTTGTGCTCGCCGGTCGGGGCCAGGGCGCCATAAGGCTCTTCCCACAGCACTTTTGGATCGTCGCTGGGGCGGCCTGCCTGGTCCACCACCGTGCCAAACGGCACCTTTTTACCCGAATTGTAAGCCACCCGCGTCTTGCCATAGGCGATGTGCGAGGTGGCCATATCCAGCAAGGTCAGCGGTTGGCTGTCGGTTGGCGGAATGGCGATGCACACCGGGTTGGTCACGAAGGCTGGCTTGCGACCACCCCAGGGCACCACCGCCGGAGCCAGGTCGGTCACGTTGACGAAGTGGATCGACACCATGCCCGCCGCCGCCGCTTGCTCGCCATAGGAGCCAATGCGCGCGATATGATGCGCGTTGCGGATCGTCATAAGGCACAGCCCTTGGTCTTGGGCACGGGCAATGGCCGCTTCCATGGCCTGCGCCGCTGCGACCTGGCCATAGCCACGATGGGCGTCATACTGCAGGATCGGGCCGCGATCTTTGACGCACTCCACCGGCGTGTTGGGCCTCAGCGCGCCGCGCTCAACCGCCACCGCATAGGTGGGCAGCAGACCGACACCGTGGCTGTCGTGCCCGGCCAAATTCGCGCCGACCAGGTGGTCGGCCACGATACGCGCCTCGCCCTCCTGCGAGCCCAACTTGCTCAAAATCTCAACGGTGAGGTGCCATAGGTCTTGCTTGGTAACGCTGGGCATGGGGCTCTCTTTATCAAGGGGCGTTTTTTGCTCCTGCCTCGCCGACAAGGGGGCTTGGCAAGAGCCGCAAGAATGCCACATGATCGGGATATGGCAAGCAGTCTGACCCTTTTTCCTTCTCTCTTCCTGGCCCCATTTTTGGCGCAGGACCATGCGGCGTGCCGGACCTGAATTATGAGCGGATTTTCCCTGGCCCTCAAAGGCCCAATGGCCAAGATTGACGCGGCTGACTGGGATCGTTTGGCGGGAATTGGCACGCAAGGCGGCAATCCTTTCGTCAGCCACGCCTTCTTGTCGGCGCTTGAGGACAGCGGCTGCGTGGCCGCCGACACCGGCTGGCAGCCCCAGCACGCCCTGCTGTATGACGCGCAAGAGCGGCTGGTCGGGGCCTGCCCGCTCTATGCCAAGTTCCATTCCTATGGCGAATACATCTTTGATCACGGCTGGGCCGACGCGCTGGAGCGCGCGGGCGGGCGCTATTATCCCAAGCTGCTATCGGCGGTTCCCTTTTCGCCGGTCACAGGCCCGCGGCTGCTGTGCCAAACGCCCGAAGCCCAGCTTGCCTTGCTGCAAGGCCTGCGCCAGATCTGCGAGCGCGCCGAGCTGTCCTCGCTGCACATCAACTTTCTGCCCCAAAGCGAAGCGGACTTGGCCGACACCGCTGGGTTTTTGCTCCGCAAGGGCCTGCAGTATCACTGGCACAATCCGGGCTACGCCAGCTTTGACGACTTCTTGGCCGCCCTGTCCTCGCGCAAGCGCAAGGCCATCGTTAAGGAGCGCCAGGCGGTCGCGGCCTCGGGCCTGAAGCTGGTGCGGTTGAGCGGCGATGATCTGAAGCCCCACCACTGGGACGCCTTCTTCGCTTTCTATATGGACACCAGCAACCGCAAGTGGGGCGAGGCCTATCTGAACCGCGCCTTTTTCGACCTACTCCACCAACGCTTGCGTGATTCCGTGGTGTTGGTGCTGGCTTATGACGAGGCCGAGATTGTTGCAGGCGCGCTGAACCTGGCCAGCGCAACCCACCTGTTTGGTCGCAATTGGGGCTGCCTGGAGCGCGCCAAGTTCCTGCATTTCGAGGCCTGCTATTACCAAGCCATCGAGCACGCCATCGAGCATGGCTTGACCACCGTCGAAGCAGGCGCGCAGGGCCACCACAAGCTGCAACGCGGCTACCTGCCGACCGAGACCTACTCGCTTCACTGGCTGTCGCATCCCCAGTTTCACGCCGCCATTGACCGCTATTTGGTCGATGAGCGCCAAGGCATTGAAGCAGAGATCACCGCCTTGATGAACAGCAGCCCCTTTAAGTCTCAAGCCGCCGGTTAAGGGACCTTGGTGCTGGCAAAGCGCGCCGGAGCCTGCACCAGCAAATGACGGTGGCCGATCAGGTCCAGCTCCCGCCGCCCCGCATCAAGGCTGGCCTGCAGGAGTGCGAAAACCCGGTCGGTGAGGCTTGGCAAGACCTCGGCCATGGGCGCGCCGCGCATCAGGCCGTCGAGCCAGAGCGCCGAGACCAAATCCCCCAAACCGTTGGGCAGGGCAAGCCGTTTTCCGTCGGGGCCCGTGTGCGCCTGCAACCTTGGCGTTTCGACCTGCCACAGCCCCTCGTCGGCTTTGCCCCAGATCGCCAGCCCTTCCGGGCTTGGAACCGAAGTGACCAACACGCTTGCCGGCGCCCAGTCGCGCAACAGCCCAGGAAAATCAGACAGCGCCTTGCAGCTCGTCAGCGTACAAAACTCGAAGTAATTGAGGCAGACCGCATCGGCCAGGGGCACAAGCTGATCGCGATAGACCGGCACCAGACCCGGATCGACATAGAGCCCCGGCCCCTCGTCGCCCAACACCGGGTCCAACAGATAGAAGCCGACCGGCTGCGCGCGCAGGTGCTGAGCCAGCGCCTGGGCTTGTGCAGGCTCGCTCATATAGCCGCTCAGAACCGCCGTCTTGGGCCAGGCAACATGCGGCGACAAACTGCCAAGCGCGCTGGCTACATCCAGGGGCTCAGCCATGGCGTGCCAACGGCCATAGCCCTTGTGGTTGCTCAGCGTTACCGTGGCCAAAGGCCAGACCTCACGTCCCAACGCGTGCAGGGTGGGGCGCGCGACGGCATTGCCGACATAGCCAAATGCCACATCCGATTGCAGGGACACGATTGTGAAGCTATGCATAGGGCTCTTTTCCATGCCAATATTGGTTCCAACGCGCGACGGGCCGGGTCTTTCGCCGCGTTGGGCGTGTCATATCAAGGACTTGCTTCATGCCTCAAAACGCCCCCCAGCACCACCGCTCTATCTTGTACGTGCCCGCTGCTAACGAGCGCGCCATGGCCAAAATCGGCCAATTGAGGGCCGATGTCTTGGTGCTGGATCTGGAAGACAGCGCCCTGCCCGAGGCCAAGGAGGAAGCGCGCAAACGCATTCGTTCGGTCTTCGTCTCGGATCGCGCGGTGCAAGCGCGGTTGGCGGTGCGGGTCAATGCCAGCGATACTCCCTACCACGCCGCAGACCTGGCGCTGCTGGAACAAATCCGCCCCGAAATCCTGGTGCTGCCCAAGGTCGAAAGCGCCGAGCAGGTGCGCAGTTTCGCAGCGGCCACCGCAGGCGAAATCTGGGCCATGATCGAAAGCCCGCTGGGGCTGCTGAACGCTGAACAAATCGTCACCGCCAATCACCGTGTGACCGCGCTCATGCTGGGGCTGGAGGACTATGCCAAGGAGATGAAGATCCGCCTGGCGCCCGACCGCTCGAACGTGGCGCTGATCATGCAGCAGGTGGCGATTGTCGCCAAAGCCTACGGCCGCCTGGCCTTCGATGGCGTTTATGCCGATGTTAAAGACGAAGACGGCTTCATGGCCGCCGCCCTGCAGGCCAAGTCCTATGGCTACGACGGCAAGTCGCTGGTCCACCCGTCAACCCTTGAGGCTTGCCATCGCGCTTTTGCCCCCAGCGCCGAAGAGCTGGCCGAGGCTCGCACCACCGTTGAGGCCTATGCCCAAGCCAAGCTAGAGGGCAAATCCGTTGCGCGGCTGGGCGGCCGCATGATCGAGGCCCTGCACGCCGCCCAAGCGCAGGCAGTGCTGGATCAAGCTGAAGCTTTGCCGACCTGACCCAAGACTGAGCCTTGGCGCGGATTCTAGGCCCAAATGCCTTTTATGGCCGCGCCATCGACGCGCACCAAATTGCCCGTGGCGTAGCCTGCCGGGGCCGACAAGAAGAAAGTCGCGACAGCGGCGAACTCCTCAGGCGTGCCATAGCGTCCGGCTGGGATAGTGGCCTTGGCCGCGTCGCGCACGTCCGAAACAGACTTGCCAGAGCGCTCGGCAACGCTGGAGTCCAGTTCCTCAACGCGTTCGGTTTGGATGCGCCCCGGCATGATCATGTTGACGGTGATATTGTCGGCCGCAACCTGATCGGCCAGCGTTTTGCCGTAAGCGGCTATCGAAGCGCGCAGAGTGTTCGACACCGCCAGCACGGGAATCGGCTGCACAATACCGCTGGAGGTAATGACCATGATGCGCCCGAACTTTTGCTCCTTCATGCGCGCGACAGCCGCATCCATCAGGGCAATCATCGGCGCGACCATAGCGCCGAAATCGTGCCGCCACACCTCGTCGGCAATCCCAGGAGCCATCGCAGGCTTCGGACCGCCAGTGTTGGCCAGCAAGCAGTCCAGGCGATCGGTCGAGCCGATCCAATCCAACAGAGCAGACGTGCTGGCTTGGTCGCTGGTATCGACCGCCATGGTATCGACGCTGACGCCGTGCGCGCCGCGCAGTTCGTCTGCCAAAGCATCCAAGCTGTCTTTGTTGCGGGCTGTCAGCATAAGGTTAGCGCCCTCGGCCGCCATCGCACGCGCAATGGCCTTGCCCAAACCACGCGAAGCCCCCATGACCAGAGCTTTTCGACCTTTAAGACCCAAATCCATTTCGTTTTTCCTTGCGATAGTAGCATGACGGCATTGTTTTGCGTGCTCGCAAGCAGTAATGCTAGCCGGTGTTGACCCAAAAGGCCGACCAACCAGCGCACAGGCTCGCAAGACAGGCAAAGGCTCCATCTGCCTTACGTCAAGCAGAGCCCAGAGACAAGAGCTTGGCCCCTTTGGCCCGCATGCCGGAAACCGGCTGGCGACGCCCGACCCTATCGAGCCAGGACAAGACGACGAGCGGAGGCAAATTTGACCGACCAGACCAGCGCAGACAACAGCACCAACAACGCCATGTTGTGGGCTCCGAGTGATGAACGTATCGCGGCCACCCGCCTGTGGTCCTTCATGCAGCAGGTCAACGCAGAATACGGCACCGAGCTCGACAGCTATGACGCCGCCTACGACTGGTCGGTCAACCGCCTGGAAGACTTTTGGGAGCAAGTCTGGGATCATTTCGAGATCCTGGGCGACAAGGGCTATGCCCCCTATTTGACCAGCGATACCGACGTCAAGGCGGCGCGCTTCTTCCCCACCGCCAAGGTCAACTTTGCCGAAAACCTGTTGCGCTACCGCGATCCGGCCAGTGACGCCATCGTCTCTTGGACCGAAGCTGGGCACCAGGAGACCCTCAGCTATCAGGCGCTGAGCGACCAGGTCTCGCGCATGCAGCAGTGGCTTAAGGATCAAGGCGTCGGCCATGGCGACAAGGTCGCGGTCTACCTGCCCAACACCCCGCTGGCGGTCATCACCATGCTGGCCACCTCCAGTCTGGGCGCGGTCTTCTCCTCCGCATCACCCGATTTCGGGGTGCGTGGCGTGCTGGATCGCTTTGAGCAGATCGAGCCCAAAGTCTTGGTCAGCGTGGACGGTTACACCTATGCCGGCAAGGCGCTGGACATCCGGCCCAAGCTGGAAGAGATCGTCGCAGGCCTGCCCAGCCTTGAGGCCGTGGCCATCGCGCCATTCTTAGAGGACGATCCGTCGGTTGCCAGCATCGCCAAAGCCCAACGCTTGGATCAGGTCTTGGCAAAATACGACGTAGAGCCGCTGACCTTCTTGCGTCAGGACGTGGACGACCCGCTGTACATCATGTTCTCGTCAGGCACCACGGGCGCGCCCAAGTGCATCGTCCACCGCCAGGGTGGCGTGCTGCTGAAGCACATAGCCGAGCAAGCCCTGAACTGCGATATCCGCGAAGGCGACCGGGTGTTCTATTTCACCACGCTGGGCTGGATGATGTGGAACTGGCTGGTCTCCTGCCTCGCCCAGAAAGCCACGCTGGTGCTGTTTGATGGCTCGCCCTTCCATCCCTCGGCTGAAATTCTGTGGGACATGGCCGAAGCCGAGCGCCTGACCTTCTTCGGCACCTCGGCCAAATACATTGACGCGCTGCGCAAGCAAGAGGCCAAGCCCAAGGCCGGACGCCTGCTGTCCGAGCTGCGCACCATCGCTTCAACCGGCTCCCCGCTGGTTCACGAGAGCTTTGATTACGTCTACCAGAACATCAAAGAGGACGTCTGTTTGTCGTCGGTCTCTGGCGGCACCGATTTGGTGGCCTGCTTTATGGGCGGCTCGCCCATCTCGCCCGTTTATCGCGGCGAAATCCAAAAGCGTAGCCTTGGCATGGCGACCAACGTCTTTTCGGACACTGGCGAGCCCGTGGTCGGCGAAAAGGGTGAGCTGGTCTGCACCAAGCCTTTCCCGACCGTGCCGCTTGGCTTCCTGAACGACACCGATGGCAAGCGCTTCCACGACGCCTATTTCGACCGCTTCGAGGGCATCTGGACCCACGGCGATTACGTCGAGCTGACCGAAACCGGCGGCATGCTGGTCTATGGCCGCTCGGACGCCACGCTGAACCCCGGCGGCGTGCGTATTGGCACCGCCGAACTCTATCGCCAGGTCGAGACCTTCGATGAAGTGGCCGAGGCCCTGGTGATTGGCCAGGAGTGGGACAGCGATACCCGCGTGGTGCTGTTTGTCCGCTTGGCCGATGGCGTGGTGCTGGACGACGCCCTGCGCAGCCGGATCCGCAAGCGGGTGCGTGCCGAGTGCAGCCCGCGCCACGTCCCGGCCCTGATCTTGGCCGTTGAGGATATCCCGCGCACCAAGTCCGGCAAGATTACCGAGTTGGCCGTGCGCGATGTCATCCATGGTCGAGCCATCAAGAACAAGGAGGCGCTGGCCAATCCCGAAGCGCTGGAGCTCTATACGCAAATCCCCGACCTGCACCAGGACACGGAGACGCCCTTGCCTGGAGCTGGCGTCGAGAGCGCTGGTGATGAAGCCCAGAGCGACAGCCCCGTCGATATGCAAGACTCGGTCGCGAAGACGGAAGGCGACAACGAGGACCAGTTGGGTGCGCCTGATTTGAGCGGCCTGGGACAGCCGCTTGAAGCCGCACACGCGGACAGCGATCCGACCGAGTTTGATGAGGCCGAAATCTACCACGACTCCAGCCCGGAAGAGGCCAGCCCAGAAGACGCCAGTCCGGAAGAGACCAGCCCAGGAGACGCCAGTCCGGAAGAGACCAGTCCGGAAGAGGACACCACAGAAGACGACATCAACGAGGCCGATACCCACGACCCGGCACTGGAGACAGCCCCCCAGACACCCCAGGCCCCCGCCAATCCCTTGGTGGAAGCCACAGGCGAGGACGCAGCCGCCAGCGCCGCAGCTCCTGCCCATGCCTTTGACTTCAAGGTCACGCCCACACCGCCGACATCGGTTGGGGCCACCGCGCCTGTGCCGAAGGACAGCCAGGAAACCATGCCCGCCGACGAGCGCGAGGACATGCTGTTTGAGGCCCTGCCCATGTTCATGGAGCTGGCGCAGGCCCGGGCCTCGTTCTGGGATTTTGTTTGGGACAGCGTGGATCCAAAAGAAATGTCCAGCCGCACCGCCTTGCGGGGTTTCCCCACAACGCCACTGGCGGCCTTGTTTGACGCCCAGGCCTCCAAGCCGCCCTTTGGTGGCCTGACCACCACACCAACCAAGGATTTGAAACAGATCCTGGCCTCGGTCTCGGGTGCCAGCATAGCGGTGGGTCGCTTCGGCGATTGGGCCAACGCTGCGCCCGCGCTGTTTGCCGCTGGCGTGAGCGAGAAGCAAGTGCTGCTCAACGCCTACTCCTTCGATGGCGGCACCCACGGCGCCATGATGCAGGCTGCGGCACTCAGCCTGGGCTGCACACCGATTGCGGTGGGCGACATCGACGCCGAGCGGCTGCTGAAGACCGTCATCGACTTTGAGGTCGAGGTGTTTGTCGGCCCCGCCGAGGCGCTGATTGACATGCTGGCCCGCGCTCAGGCCCAAGGCATCACCGCCCTACCCCTGCGTGCTGCGGTGGTGGATCAGGCCAACAGCCAAATCCCCAGCGCGCTCAAGCTGGCCTATCCGCGCATCACCATCACCGGCACCATGATGGACGAGTTTTTCGGCATGATCGCCTATCAGCCCGCCGGCGAAGCGCCCTTTGTCTGCTCGGAGCGCTTGATCATTGAGATTTGCGACCCGGCCACCGGCGATCAAGTCAACACCGGCGAGATTGGCGAGCTGGTCATCACCCGTCTGGACAAGCATACGCCGCTGTTCCGCATCGCCACTGGCGTGCTGACCCGCGAGCTGCAGGACGAGAGCCCTTCGCAGCGCAGCAACACCAAGATCCAGGGTTGGCTGGGCGCAAAAGACGAAGTGCTGTTCTTTGAAGATGGTTCGGCGCTGCACGGCGCCCAGGTCTTATCGCTGCTGGAAGCCCTGCCCGACGCCGAGACCGGGTTGATCCAGATCGACGACCAGCAGGGCGTGACGCTCAATCTGGTGGCCAAAGCGGGCGTGGACGAGGACAAGTTGGTGCGCGACGGCAACCGCGAGCTGCACATCTTCACCGGCCTGGAAGGACAGACCATTTTGCGCCCCGAAGGCTCGATTAGCCCCTATGGGCCGCTGATCGTGGACCGCCGCGGGCACTAGCGCCAAGTCCGAGCAATCGTCCTAAATCCCACCCATGCAGATGGCCTTGACCTCCAGGTATTCGTCCAGGCCCTGGTGCGAGCCTTCACGGCCGATGCCCGATTCCTTGACCCCGCCAAAGGGCGACATCTCGTTGGACATGACGCCGACGTTGACGCCGACCATGCCGGCCTCCAAAGCCTCCGACACCCGCCAAATCCGGCCAATGTCGCGGCTGTAGAAATAGCTCGCCAGTCCATAGCGCGTCGCGTTGGCCAGGCGGATCACCTCGGCCTCTTCCTTGAAGCGATAGACCGGGGCTAAGGGGCCAAAAGTCTCCTCAGCAAAGGCCAGCATGTTGGGTTTGGCTTCTGCAATGACGGTCGGCTCATAGAAGGTGCCGCCCAGCGCGTGCCGCTTGCCACCCGTGACGATCTCTGCGCCTTGGGCCTTGGCGTTGGCGACGTGCGCCTCAACCTTTGCCAGCGCCGCGTCACTGATTAGTGGGCCTTGTTCGACGCCCTCTTGCAGGCCGGGACCAACCCTGAGCTTCGAGACTCGCGCCGCTAAAGCCTTGACAAAGCGGCGATAAATTTTGTCCTGCGCGAAGATGCGATTGGCGCAGACGCAGGTCTGGCCGGTATTGCGGAACTTGGAAGCCATGACCCCTTCGACTGCTGCGTCGATGTCCGCATCGTCAAAAACAATAAAGGGAGCATTGCCGCCCAGCTCCAGGCTGACGCGCTTGACCGTGTCAGCAGCCTGGCGCAGCAACAGCTTGCCGACACCCGTCGAGCCGGTGAAGGTCAATTTGCGCACCACCGGGCTTGCGGTCATGGCCTCGCCGATGGCTTTGGCGTCGCCGGTCACCACGTTGATCACCCCGGCTGGCAAGCCTGCGCGACGCCCCAGCTCGGCCATGGCCAGCGCAATAAAGGGCGTTTGCGGCGCGGGCTTGACCACCACTGTACAACCCGCCGCCACCGCTGGAGCCACCTTGCGCGCGATCATGCCTGCGGGGAAGTTCCAAGGCGTGATGGCCGCGACGACACCGACTGGCTGCTTGATGGTCAAGAAGCGGCGATCCGCCGCGGTGGTGGGCATGGTCTCACCGCCCGCGCGGCGACCTTCTTCGGCAAACCAAATCAGGAACGAGGCCGCGCTGCCGATCTCGGCCTTGGCTTCGGCCAACGGCTTGCCTTGCTCTAGAGTCAAAATCAGGGCCAGGTCGTCGGCGTTCTCGGCCATCAAATCAGCCCAGTGGCGCAAAATGCCCGCCCGCTCGTGCGCTGTTGTGGTCTTGAAGCGCTGAAAGGCGGTCTCTGCAGCGGCAATCGCGCGCTCGGTTTCGCCCGCGCCCATAACCGGCACAGCACCCAACAAGCTGCCGTCTGCCGGGTTGCGAATTTCGATGCTGCGGCCGGAATCCGCCCGCGTCCAGGTGTCGCCAATCAAACAATCTTGGCGAAACAAACTGCGGTCTTGCAACAGCTTTAGGCTCATACGCCGGGGCTCCTATCCTGACAAATCAAGTCTAGCATAGGGTTTAGATCAAGGCTGTCCTGGGTCAAGGGACCAAGCGCGCCCAAAATCGCCGCGCCATGGGTTGCGGACCACCAGTCACCGGATAAGGCATTGAATTTGGCAATTAAATCCGTGTCGCTGGGCGGGCTTTCCGGGTCCCAACTGGCCGCGACATAGCCGCTCTCGAACACACCCTTGGTCGTTTTGAGGCTGACCTTGGCCAGGCGTTGCGCCGGAAAGACGGCATTGCAGTGCGGGTCTTCAACTAGGGTGATACGCTGGGCCATGGCCAGGCTGTCGGCATCCTTCACACCCTCGTCGTTGATCTCGCGCGCGCCCAGCCGTCCCTTGGCCAAGAAGGCCGCCAAGGGAAAAGCCAACCCGTATTGAGCCTCTTCGGTATTGGCGGGCGCGTAGCCTTGCAGGCGCACCGCTTCGTGGAAAGTCGCGACTTCGACCGCCTCGATATCTGCCGCGCACAGGCCGTGGGCCTGCACCAGCGCCTCAGCCCCGGCAATGGCCGGTTGCGCCCAACGGCAGACCGGATAGGGCTTGATGTACTGCTCTAAAAAGCGCCAAGACTGGCCCAAATCGGCCCAGATGTCGGCCACCGCCTCGGCCTCACAGGTCAATGCGGGCGCTCCGGTAAAGCCATCCTGGGCCAGATAAGCTGAGGACACCCCGACCATTGCGCCCCAAGCCGAGCCATCGCGCAGCATGGTGGGGAAATCGATACAGCGCATCATCTGGCTGCGCGGGCCGTGATATTCTGCGATGCCGAGCGCGTGGCGGGTCTGCTCGCCGGTCTGCCCGCCCAGGCGCGCGCCCAGGGCCGCAACCCCCAGTGCGTTCCAAGCCCCCGAGGTGTGGTAGTCGTAGCAGGTGGCGTGCTGAGCGATGCCAACGCGTATGGCGACTTCATAGCCGATGACAAAGCAGGCCAAGAAATCGTCATCGCTACGCCCGCCCTGCGCCTCGCTCTGCCAGAGCGCCAGCAAGCCCGGCAAGACGCCCGCGCCCGCGTGCCCCTTGGTCAAGCGGTGGCCATCGTGAGCGTCCAACGAGTCGATGGTCGCTCCGCCCGCCAGCGCCGCACCCAACGCATTGACCGACCGCCCGTCGCACAGCATCTTGGCCGCTCCGCCGCCGTAGTGCCGCGCGGCGTGGTTTTTCATGATCTGCGCCATCTTGGTGGTCGATCCGCCTGCCGCCACGCCGATCAGATCCATCAGCAAGCGTTTGGCCTCGTGGCGCATGCGCGGTTGCAGGTCGCTGGCGCTAAAATCGTGGATAAACTCCAACAGGGGCGAATTGGGCGTGACGGACGACATGTTCGGGCCTTTCTGGTCAGGGCGTTCGCAGAACTGGTAGGCTATAAGACTGGTCCCGGATTGCATTGGCGGCGCGCCCAACTGCGCCATCCGACGTGCCCCTTTGCCGTGATTGCGCGCATTCAAGCGGCCCTGGTCTGCTAACCCCTGGTCCGCCCACCCCTGGTCCGCCAATCCCTGGTCCGCCAATCCCTGGTCCGCCAATCCCTGGTCCGCCAATCCTGCGCCCACAACCTGAACCCAGAGCTGGCGCTCTGGTGTGACGCGACCATAAAGCGCCGCCCCAAGACGCCAAACTTGCTCGCCGGGCGGCTATGGTAAGGCTCAGTGTCCGCCCCGCCCCACCTCGACCGGAGCTTCTTTCATGCCCGCGCTCACCTACCACCCCGACCGTTCGGCCCTGATCGCCGAGAGCCACTTGCGGCCCTTTCGAACCGTCGACAGCCCCTCACAGCTCAGCTTTGTCGCCTTCCTGAGATCGCCCGGTGACGCGAGTCCCATGGCCGGCCTGATCGCTAAGCTGTGCGAGACCTACGCCGTCACGCCACCCGAGAGCCAGGCCTTGCACTTTTCCGCAAATTTCGGCCTCTTCGATCTGCGCTGGGAGCGCCACACCGAGTTCGACAGCCTGCAAATCTTTAGCCCCCGCGATGCTGTCAACGACCAGCACGCCTTTTCAGCCACCGCCTTTGGCGTGTTGCCCAAGGCCTGGGTTGCCAGCCTGCCGGGAACCTGTTTCCTGTCCGGCCACATCGACATTCAAAGCACCGCCAAGCCAGAGCGCGACGCCGTAGCGGGCCTAGCGCGTGGTCTGGACACCGGCGCACTGGTCCTCAGCCAACTGCAAGACGGGCGCAGCACTTTGCTGACTGATTTTCGCGCCCACAGCGACGGCTTCCAGCGCTTTATGCTGCTCAATCACAACGCCAACGCTTATGAGCTGGGCCGCAGCGTCCAGCGCCTGGTGGAGATCGAGACCTATCGTGCGCTGATCCTGCTGGCCAATCCCTTGGTGCGCGCGCAGGGGCCCTTGCTCAGCCGCCTGTCGCAACAGCTCAGCGCTTTGGTGCGCGAACTAGACGAGAGCCAAGAGCAGCAGCAGACCGACAATGCCCGCTCTTTGCTCAGCAAGGCCTTGACCATCGAAGCCGAATTAGGACGCCTGGAGGCCGACACCGCCTATCGCCTCTCAGCCACCCGCGCCTATGTGCCCTTGGTTGAGGAGCGCATCGCGCGGCTGAAGGAAACGCGCATGCCCGGTTGGCAGCGCTACTCCTCGTTCTTGATGCGCCGCATGGCACCGGCCGAACGCGCCGCCCTCAACCTGGCCCAGCGCATGAGCAGCGTGCAGGATCGTGCCAAGCGCATCGTCGCCCTGCTGCAGACCCAGATTTCGGTGCAAGTGGAGGTGCAGAACCAACAGCTCTTGAGCAACATGGAGGCCAACGCGCGCAAGCAGCTCCAGCTTCAGCGAGCGGTCGAGCTGATCGGAGCGGTGGCCATTACCTACTACGCGGTGTCGGTGTTCGCCGTATTGCTCAAGCCCTTGCATTTGGGCGAGCTGGCGGTCTGGCTGAAGGCGGGATCTGTGCCGCTGTTCCTGGGCGCCGCGCTCTTCCTCAGCACCATGCTGTCGGGCCACCGGCACAAAGCCAAACCAAACAATGGGGGCACCAAAATTCTCGCGACGGATGAGGAGCCGACCAGCAAACCATGAGGGTTGCGCTCGACTAGGAGCGACGCGGGTTTGGCTTCGCTGTTTGATTTTGACGCAAATGCAGCTTGCGGGTCTTTGGCACCATCGCGGGCGATTGCTTGGATTTTGCTCTAGAACTCGATCTTGACCGACGCTTGTGCGGTGGTGCTGCGTTTGCGCTGCAGCGGCGGCGCGGGCTGGGCCAGCGTGTTGAAATCGTTGTCCGCATCCAGGTTGCCGATTCCCAGTCCCAAGGTGAGACCCGGTGCCATGACGTAGGTGGCGCCGGCAAACAGGTTGGTGGTGGTCACACCGCCGCCAGCCGCAGACCGATGGACCAAGAAAGTCTCAACACCCGCACCGACGTCCAGCTCACCAAAGTCATAGGCCGCCCCAGTCGAAACGTACTCCAGGGCATAAATACGTGGAAAATCAACGCTGGCATAGTTGGCACCCAGCCGCCACCGTCCGATATAGGAGCGGATTGAGCCGCCCCACTCGCTGTATTTTCCGGTTGGGTTCAGGGGTGTAACCAGGCGCGATTCATCGTGTACCGCGCCAGAAAAGCCCAGGACAATGGCCGCCGGGCCCAACTGCCCGCTATACCCGAGCCCCAGGCCGTAGTTCGCGTCGTCGTCGATTGAGGCCTCGAAATCAATGCTGGCAAAGCGATTGCTATACAGCAGTTTGACGGTCTCAGTGAAGGTGCTGAGCTCGCCGATCTGATAGGCGCCATTGGCAAACAGCGGCACGTTGAGTTGGTTGTTGGCCCGGCCAGCGACATCCACGTCGCCCAGCGCCAGGCGACCAAAGGCGCCATCGACATAGACATAGCCGTCGTTGAACAGGGCCACGTCATAGCTGGCAGCCCCGCGGAGCTCACCGTCGAGCAAGTCATCGGATTGATAAAGGTCCAGCTCCAAATGTGCGCCGTATTCCAGGCCGGACTTGGTCTGGTGTTTGTAGTCGAAATTAAGACCGCCATCGACGCCAAAGCCCAACTCCTCGACCGGCCCCTTGGGGTCGAAACGCGCACCGAAATGGCTCTCAAACTCCAAAAAGCCGCTGATCTCCAAATCTTGTGCCTGGGCGGTCTGAGCCATAGCAAGGTGCGCGAGCACAAATAGCGCCGACGCCGCCAGAGCGACTTTGTTCATAGGGAACTCCAAAGCGCGGCGTCTTTTGGCCGCATTTAGGTCCAAGTTAGGACGCCGAGCTCCAGCTATCAAGTTAATCGCAAGTATTAGGACGTTACCTTAGCCTCCTTCCGCAGGAATTGCCCGCCGATCTTGGCTACTTTCTTAAGAAAACAAATAACTAGTTGGTTTTATTGCGCGATCACACGATAGCAGAACGCGAAGTTTGCAACTTTAAGCAGCGCAATGACCCCAGGTCGCAGGTGTTGCAATTTACTCGCAACTTGCTCTCGGACGAAGGACCAAGACTTCAACCCAGAACCTTCGTGTAGTAGCGTACCCGTTTGCCCGGCTGGCCTGCGTCGCTCAAATCCCGATCATGCAGAGCGCAGAAGCCCAGCGCTGTGTGAAAGGCGTGCGAGCCCGGATTGTCGGGCTGACTGTTGACCTCCGCTGCCAGATGCAACAGCCCTTCGGCCCGCGCCCGCTCCTCCAACGCTTGATAGAAGCGCCGCGCTAATCCCTGACCGCGCTGGTCGGCAGCCACCACCACACGATCAATATAGGCAAAGGCGCGCAAGTGCTGTGCGAACCAGCGGTAGTTGGTACTCTGATAGTCCGCGCCAGGGGCCAAGGCGATCAAAAAGGAACCGCTGCCCGGTTCGGCCAGGGCCAACAGGCTCTGATCGATCAAAGCGCGCAGATCGCCCAAAGCCAGCGGCGAGGTATAGGCCACGTCGGCCTGGTTGCAGGCCAAGACCCGCTGCAAAACCGGCGCGTCCGCCTGGCGCAAATCGCAAAGATCCAGCATACTTAGGCAGCAGGCGTGCGCATGGTCACCAGCTCCTCAGCGGCGGTGGGATGAATGCCCACGGTCGCATCGAAGTCGGCTTTGGACGCGCCCATCTTCATGGCCACAGCAAAGCCCTGCACGATCTCACCCGCGTCAGGGCCAACATAGTGCAGCCCCAGCACGCGATCTGTCTCTTTGCAGACCACCAGCTTCATCAGCATTTTCTCATTGCGATCCGGCAGGATGTATTTCATCGCCCGCCCGGTCGAGCGATAGATCTCCACCTCATAGCCCTGCGCGCGCGCCTCGTCTTCGCTGAGGCCGATGGTGCCGACGCTGGGGTCAGAGAAGACCGCCGTTGCGATGGTGGCATAGTCCATGCGGCGCGGCTTGCCCTTAAAGTGGGTATCGACAAAGGCCATGGCCTCGCCCAGCGCCACGGGCGTCAGCTGCACGCGGTCGATGACATCGCCCAAGGCATAGATGCCGGGCACCGAGGTCTCGAAATGGTGATCCACTTCGATTGCGCCCTTGTCATTGAGCGCGACGCCCACCGCTTCCAGACCCAAGTTATGGGTGTTCGGGCGGCGGCCGGTGGCCATCAAAACCTGGTCAAAGCGTTGGGACTCCAGCGCGTCGCCGTGCTCTTGCCAAGCCACCTCGATCCCGCCAGCGGCCTGAGCCAAAGACTCAAGCGTGGTATATGGGCGAATCGTGACGCCCTTGTTGATCATCATTTGGGTCAGGTGATCGCGCAGGTCCTCATCAAAGCCGCGCAGCATTTTGTCGGCGCGAAACGCCAGGGTCACATCGGCGCCGAGACCCTGCATGATGCCCGCGAACTCCACCGCGATATAACCCGAGCCATAGACCAGCATGCTGTCGGGAAAGTCCTGCAACTCGAACAGCTCGTTTGAGGTCATGGCCAGCTCCGCGCCGGGTATGGGCAAGCGCGTGGGATGGCCGCCGACCGCGATCAGGATCTTGTCAGCCGTGATGGTTTGGCCGTCCAGGTCGATGCTGTTGGGGCCGATCAGCTTGGCGGTGCCGCGATGCAGGGCAACGCCCGCCGGAGCCAACACGTTGTTTTCATAAACGCTTTCCAGGCGGTCAATTTCTTTGTTCTTGGCCGCCATCAGCTTGCCCCAATCAAAGCTGGGCGTGCCACCTAAGGACCAGCCATAGCCCGCCACATCGTGCAGATCTTCGCCGACATGGCTGGCATAGGAAAACAGCTTTTTGGGTACGCAGCCGCGAATAACGCAAGTGCCGCCCCAGCGGTAGGATTCAGCGATGCCCACCTTGGCACCCGTCGCTGCGGCCATGCGCGAGGCGCGCACGCCTCCAGACCCACCACCAATCACAAACAGGTCGTAGTGCAGGCTCATGGGGCTTCCTTTTCAAGCTAAAGTAGGGCGCAGGCCATCAGTGCAACGCCAGCGAGCAATCTCCCCTTGCCGACTGCGACAGACTTGACCACATTAGGAAGGTCAAACCCGGCCAGTCCAACAAGGACCGCCCCTATGTAGGGACTTTGCCGCACAGCGTCCAGAGGGGGCGATCCCCGATAGACGCGGCTTTGGGCTTGTGGCGGGCAGACAGAGGATCAACTTTGGCACGAGGGCCTATCACCCCATGTGTGGTCGGTATCAATTCGCAAGTCCCATTCAGGAGGCAGGCCGTTGGTTTGATTTGGCCAGCGTCGCGCCTGTGCCGCCCAATGACAACGCCGCGCCGACGCAGAACCTGGCGGTGATCGCGCGCGGACCCGACGGACGCTTGCACAGTGTCGCAATGAAGTGGGGCTTGGTGCCCTCTTGGGCAGAGGAGCCTGGCGGTGGCATGATCAACGCCCGCTCAGAGACCGTGTTTGAAAAGCCCAGCTTTCGCTATGCCGCCGCGCACAACCCTTGCGTCGTGCCCGCAAACGCCTTTTACGAATGGAAGCGCGAAGACAAGGCCAAGCAGCCCTATAAAATCACCTGGCCGGATCATCCTGTGTTCTTCTTTTTGGGCATTTGGGATGTCTGGAAGGGTGGGCCGGCACCGCTCTACAGCTTTGCCATTTTGACTCGCGCGGCCAATCCCTCGCTGGAGGCGCTGCACGAACGCATGCCAATCATGGTCGATGGCGAGCAAGCCAAACGCTGGCTTGATCACGACAAGCGCCACACCACCTTGGACCACCTGTCCTATGAGTCGGCCCAGGTAAGCTATGCCGCAGAACCGGTCGACAGTGCGATCAATCGGGTGCAAGGTCAAAGGCCGCGCCGCCAAGGCCAGTTGTTTTAACTCGATCCAGAGGACCGACCCCTGACCAGCGACCACGGCCATCATTGGCTCAGCTTGCATCGCTTCGTGTTCGAATCAGTGGTCACGGGCCCGGTGATACGCGCATGTGACGCTGTGGCGATCGCGCGCATTTGCCCCCAGCTAACCTTGAACGCGGAGGGTTTTCCCGTTGAGGCCAACGCGATCTGGGGCGGCATTGCCGTGCATGAGGACCGCGCCCGAGGCGCTAGTGCCTCTGGCCGTGCACGCAAGGGAGAGTTGGCACGCACTTGCGATTCCGGTCTCGCAGGTCGGGAAGGTCAATTGGGGGGAGGTCAATTGGGGGGAGGTCAATTGGGGGGAGGTCAATTGGACTGGAAAGTTGCTGAGTGGTTCAGCCATCCGCCCAGCGCCGCGGGCCGCAGCCAAATAGGCGGCAAGTGAGGCCACCAGTCAAACATCGCAAACCATGGCGGTTATGACCTCAGCGGGCTTTGAAAGCCGCGAAGACCACCAACTGCCGCGCATTCGCCGCTTCCTTGCGGGCGTCGTCGAGGTGCTGGACTTCTACCGCAGCCTTGAGAGCAACCTGCACCGTGCTGTATTTACGGGCGTCGATGGCCTGGAAGGCGTAACCATGTCACTTTGGAGCGATGAAAAGTCCATGATTCACAGTGTCTATGGCACAGGGCGCCATCGCGAGCTGATGGATCAAAGCCGCGACGGATCGCTCTTTGATCGCAGCTCCTTCACGCGGGCATTGCTGCTAGCAGAACGCGGCACCTGGGGCGGTCAGACCGTGGCTGCTGGCCGGCTCTAGGGGCGCGTTTTTTCAACAATGCTGCCATCTTGCAGGCTGGCGGGCGCGGCGTCTTGAGGGCCCAAGGGGCGAATGTAGGTAAAGACCAAACGGTCTTTCGTGTAGCGACCGGTTGGCTTGCACTTGGCGTGGATTTCGCGCGCGCCGGTTAGAACGATCTTGGTCTCTGACATGTGCGGTCCGCTTACGGCGTAGGCTAAAGGCGCGCCCAGGCAATGCTTGGAAAACACCCGCGCGGTGCCTTGGTACTGCTCGCCTTGCAATTGGCCGTTGAACAACAGAGTACCTGGGCGCACGCCAGCGGCCTGCATGAGGCGGCGCGGTTCGTAGTATTCGAAGATCCGCTGATCGCCCTGTGCGTGCAAAATCATGACCGAGCCGTTGTGCCACCACAAGGATTCGGCGCGCAGAGCACTCGGCAACACGAGCAACACGAAGGCCAGCAGGGCTAGCAGGCCAGCTTTGGGCGCGCCTTGGGCGGCCCGGGTGCGTTGATACAACATAGTCTCCACCTTCTGCCCGAACTTGGCCCAAGCCTAAGTGGAAGCCCTAGGAGCGTATTCGCCTCGACAGGCTGACTTGATCGCCAAATCCAGCACTTGATCGCTTGCCCGGCGACCAGCATGGCTGACCAGCTTGGCGAAACGAAAAATGCGCCCCATTGGGCAAAATGGCCCTTTGCAAGGGCGACTTTCTAGACTAAATACCAGGGCATGCGGGTGTAGCATAGTGGTAATGCAGCGGCCTTCCAAGCCTCTGAGGTGGGTTCGATTCCCATCACCCGCTCCACGATCTCCTTGAAATTGAAGACGTTTTTCTGGTTGGCCACGGCAAGATTTCGCCGTCGGTGCGCGCAGTGCTTGGCTGGCGGACCATCCCTAAGGCGCCGGTTAGCCTTCTGCCAAGCGGCGCGGTGTCTCGAAGCTCTCCAGGCTCAACTGACCAGCTGTCGAGCCTGCTCCGCCACTTTGGGTCAGCCCCTGCCAAGCGCCGTGCATATGAAATTGCACCAGGCCAGCGGTCGGCAGCTTGTGCACAAGGCGCTCCAAAGCATCCGGGCTGTGTCCAGGCTGGAAGGCCGCCGCTTCACAGCAGAAATCGTGTAGGCCCGGATTGTGGCCTATGACCAACACGCGGCGCGCTTTGGGCCAAACATACTCGGCGACAATCTGAGCTAAGGTGGGTTGATCAGCCCCGTACAGACGATCCAACACCAGCGCCGGTCGCACCAGGTCTTTGGCATGGCCAAGCAGCTCCCAGGTCTGCAGCGCTCGCGTGGCGCTGGACACCAACACGCAGTCCAAAGGCAGGTCCAAAATGCGCGCCAAATACTCCCCCATCAGCGGTGCTGCCGCACGCCCGCGTGCGCTCAAGGGCCGCTTAAAATCACTGCTCTGAGGATCTGACCAAGAGGACTTGGCGTGGCGCAAAACAAAAAGCTGCTTGCGGCGGCTGTGGTCGTCACCAGCTCCCAAACGGTCTTGGGATCGGAGTTTAGGGTCTTTCTTCACGCCTGCGCCTCCACCGAATCAGCCCTTGGGATAGCAATCTGGGCAGCGGCGACCAGCCTCGTGAAATACTTGGCACTTGGAGCACTGTACCATGGGCTTGGCCTCGACGACCGAACCCGAGCGGTGTTCACGCGACTGGCTTGCACGCGACTGGCTTTGCGCTTGCTTGCGCGCGCCCGACCTCCGCGCTGAAGTGTCGGCCCCTTTCTTGGCGCGATCAAAGCGGCCAACAAAGCGAAACAGACTCCAAAGCCCGATCAGGATCAGAACGAAGGAGACGAGTTTTGCAAACATGGGACCTCTGCGATTGTGGCGGGCGGCGCAACGTTCTGCGACTTGTTTGGCGGATTATGCGGGGCAAAGCAAGGTTACAAACTGCCCCGGCAGCTTAGCTGCAAACGCGCGCTAAAGCCCAAAGCGCGCCCACAAGGCACGCTCCTCAACCGCTTGTATGGTTTGTTCGGGCAGACTGTTGGTCTGGGCAGCGAACCCAAGGCCGACTTGAGCACCGAACATGGACAGCAGGCCGCCGCGACGCTGCTCGAACACTTGGAAGCGCACCTTGGGCCCAAACTTCGCTTGAGCAACGCTGATCAGATCGCCCAAGCCGTCGATCAGGCCCAGATCCAGCGCACGCGGACCCAGCCAGACATCGCCGTTCATCAAGCTGGCGTCGTCGCCTTTCAGCTTGTCGTTTCGGCGCGCGCGCACATGATCGATAAAGGTCTGGTGCAAGTCTTCAAACAGACCTTTGAGCCAAACCTGGTCGCTCTCTTTTTCCGGCTGAAAAGGGTCCAGCTTGAGTTTATTTTCGCCCGCGGTGGTCACGCGGCGCTCAATTCCATAGCGCGCGATCAGCTCGTTAAAGCCAAACCCAGCGCGAATGACACCGATTGAGCCGACAATCGACGCCGCATCGGCGTGGATCTCGTCAGCGGCGCAGGCAATCCAATATCCACCTGAGGCTGCAACGTCCTCGACCACGGCGAAGACCGGCTTTTTGTGTTTGTCGGCCAGATGGCGAATCCGCTTGGCCACCAAAGACGACTGCACAGGCGACCCGCCCGGCGAGTTAACGACGACAAATACCGCTTTGCTGGCTTTGAACTTGAAGGCGCGCTCCAAGGGATCGGCGCTGGATTGAATATTGATATTTTTAGAAAATCTTCCACCCCCGCTCGCGATGGCACCTTGCAAACGCACCACCGAGACCGTCGGTCCGCTTCGCGTAATCTTTGATTTCGTCCAATGCAGCATGCGCAAGCGCCTCCGTTACAGGGTCAGAACTGTGGCAAAAGCCGGACCAATTGGGGTGCTTTGGTGGAAGACGCAGCGGGTCGTTGCAAGCTGCGAAAATCTACCTTAAGTTGCTAACCTTTCATCACTTCTATTTCAAAAAAGCGATTTCGTGCAGTCCCCATCGGCTCGCCCCCCACAAGGTAGGGTGCCTCGTCCCCTACATCAACAGTCTCGCCGTCTTCCGACCAGCAATCCCGGTTCTGCTCTCAGCTTTGCCCTGGGGGTGGTAGGCTTGCCGCTGCGCTTTGTTGTGCGGCTGGTGGCGGTACAACTCTCCATGCCCATGCTACGGTTCTTGGCAGGCGGCTTGACCTGGCTTGCCAGCGGTCTCGCCCTAGCGGCGCTGACCAGCGTTGTTGGGTTTTTCCTCCTCGCCAGCAGCGTGCCCGACCCGTCGCCGCTCTATCGCTATCGCCCTGTCGTAGCCAGCGAAATCAGCGACCAGGCCGGGCAGACCATGTTCCGCTTGTCTCACGAATACCGGCTGTTTGCGCCCTATCAGGACATGCCGAACCATCTGATCTACGCTTTTCTAGTCGCCGAGGATCAACGCTTTTTTGAGCACTCAGGCGTTGACGGCGTTTCCCTGCTGCGCGCGGCGGCTGCCAACGTGCAGCGCTCCTTTCAAAAGCAACGCGCGCTGGGTGGATCGACCATCACTCAGCAGGTTTCCAAGATGTACGTGGGTTCAGAGCGCACCTTTTTGCGCAAGCTGCGCGAGGCCATTTTTGCCGCCAAACTGGAGCAACGACTCTCAAAGCAGAAGATCCTTGAAATCTATCTCAACGAGGTGTTTTTTGGCGTCAACACCTATGGCGTTGGCGCGGCGGCCGAGCGCTATTTTGGCAAAAAAATTCAAGACCTAACGCTCAGTGAGGCGGCCTTCTTGGCCGCGCTGCCCAAGGGCCCGAACAACTACCACCCCTTGCGGCATCCCGAGGCGGCCAAAGAGCGGCGCGACTGGGTGCTGGCGCGCATGGCCGAAGCTGGCATTATCTCTGAGCTGGACGCCCAATTTGCGGTAAGCCAGCCTTTGCCCCAGACCATCCATTATGGCCTGCGCGGAACCCCAACCACCTATTTCGATCTGGAGGTCAAGCGCGAGCTGGAGCAGCGGTTCGGCGAATCGGCGCTCTATTCGCAAGGCCTTAGGGTGCGTTCCAGCCTGGACCCCGAGCTGCAATCCTTGGCCGAAATGAGCCTGCAAGAGCACATCATTGCCTTGGACATCAAAGCGGGCTTCCGCGGCCCGATTCAGCAGTTTGATCTGAGTCTGCCGGGTTGGGATCGCGAGTTTTTGGACCTGCAATTGGCCCAGGTCTTTGAAGGCTGGCAGCCTGCCTTGGTGGTCAAAGCCAATGCCGAGCGCGCAGTTCTTGTCTTCAAGTCCGGTGCGCGGGGACTCATGCGCCTGGAGGATATGGCTTGGGCACGCCCCTACCGCTTTGGGCAGAAGCCTGGTGCCTATCCACAGCGCGTCGATCAGGCGCTGCAAGCCGGAGACGTGATCTGGGTCGAGGCGCACGAGGACCGGCAAGCTGAGGGCGAGATCAAGCACCCGCAGATTGATCAACCGACGCTGGGCAACCCTTCTATGTTGCTTGCAGCGCTCAGTCAGCCGCAAGGCGCCGAGCCGGGCTTGTCCGATGAACAGCTTAAGCGTTACCGACTGCGCCAACTGCCTATCTTGAGCGGCGCGGCTTTGGTGATGGATACGCGCACCGCACAGATCAAGGCTCTGGTCGGCGGCATCTCGCCCAAGCTATCGCACTTCAATCGCGCCACCCAGGCCATGCGCCAGCCAGGCTCAACCATCAAGCCCTTTGTTGCCTTGGCGGCGCTGGAGCAGGGTTTACGCCCTTCCAGCAAGCTGCAAGACAACAAGCTAACCATCAGCCTTGCCGGTTCGCCAGACTGGAGCCCGCAAAACTATGACCGGAAGTTCTGGGGATCCATCAGCCTCAGCAAGGCGCTGACCTATTCGCGCAACGTGCCCATGGTGCGCTTGTACCAAAAACTGGGCATGAAACCCATCAGCCAGACCATGCAGGGCCTAGGTCTGTATGATGCACCCCTGCACAACCCTTCTGCGGTGCTCGGCGCGAATGAGACCAGTTTGATGCGCCTGGCTGCGGCCTATGCGGCGGTGGCCAACGATGGTATCTATCGCGAGCCCACCACCCTGTCGCAGGTCGAAGACGCCGACGGCTTGCTGTTGTTCAACGCCCAAGAAGGCGACCGCGAACAGTGCCTCATGTCGGCCTTTTGTCAGGCCTTGGAGGCCCGCGAGGTGGCCTCGGCAAAATCTGCGGGCGATCTGCGCGCTATGCTGCGTTCGGTCATGACCGATGGCACGGGGCGCTCGACCCAAGCCAAGGTGCCGCATGCTCTAATGGGCAAGACGGGCACCAGCAATGCGGCGCGCGATGCCTGGTTTATTGGCTTTGACCAGCACACCTTGGTTGCTGTGTTTGTCGGCTATGACACGCCCGAGTCCTTGGGTGATAAGGCGACGGGTGGCGGCATCGCAGGCCCGATTTTTGCTAATATTTTCAAGTCGATGCGCGCGTGGCAGAGCGGGCAATTCTCCATCGCCATGACGGCGCGCGGCTTCCGGGTCGGACGCAGCTTTGATGCGCAAACCGAGGTGGCTTTGGCTGAGCTGGGCCGATCACAGCAGGGCACGAGCGGGCCTTCCAAACCGCGCGAGCAAGCCCAGGCGCGCCCCAAATCCATGCCCAAATCCAAGCCTAAAGTACAAGCCGCGCCGCAAGGCCAACAGGCCAATTTGCCCAGCGCCAATCAGGTCGAGGCAGGCGGCCACCTGGCGGCTGGCCACGGCCTCTATGACCCCGGCCAACAACAAGGGACACTACCGGGCGGCCTGCAAGCGGGCTATGGCAGCTATCTGGCACCGCCGCCGCCCTTGCCGAACGGCGGCTATGTGGTGCCCGCGCCTGGCTATGCGCCTTTGCCGACCTTGGTTTACCCAGGGTCGATGGTGGTGCAGCAGCCGATTTTTGGCCAGCCCCAATATGGACAGCCCCAATATGGCCAACCATTGTTCTGGCCCACGCGCTGACCTTGTTAGCCCTTTGATTTCATAGGATTACGTCATGACTTCCAAGTTTGCAACCTATCCAAGCCTGAAGGACCGCAGCGTCTTTGTCAGCGGTGGTGCCTCGGGCATTGGCGCCGAGATCGTCAAGGCCTTTGCCGCCACCGGAGCCAGGGTCGGATTCGTTGATCTGAACCAAGAAGCAGGCGCGGCGTTGTTGGCTGACCTGCCGGGGCAACACGCATTTGCCGCCTGCGATCTGCGCGATATCGAAGGGCTGCGCGCGGCCTTCGCTCAGCTCGCCGAGCAAATCGGTCCAGCCGAGGTCCTGGTCAACAATGCGGCCCGCGATGATCGTCACGACTGGCGCGATGTGACCCCGGACTATTGGGACGAGCGCCTGGCCACCAACCTGCGTCACATGTTCTTTGCCATCCAGGCGGTGGCTCCGGGTATGATCGCAGCCGGTGGCGGTTCGATTGTCAACATGGGCTCGAACTCCTGGTGGGAGGCGGGCGGCGGTTTCCCGGCCTACACCACATCCAAGGCGGCGGTTCACGGCCTGACCCGCACTATGGCGCGCGACCTGGGCAAGCATCGGATTCGCGTGAACACCGTCGTTCCAGGTTGGATTATGACCGAGCGACAAAAAGAGCTGTGGGTCACGCCAGAAGCGCTGGCCAAGCAAGTCGATCGCCAGTGCCTGCCGGACCCGATTGACCCGGTTTATGTCGCGCGCATGGTGGTGTTCTTGGCCTCGGATGACGCGGCCATGTGCAGCGCCAACAACTTCATGGTTGAAGGCGGCTCGATCTAACCGCGACCGTCTCGGTCTTGCACCACCTTTAGAGCAGTGCCTGCCAGGCAGACCATTCAGCGACTTGATCGGCCATGATCTGGTAGCCATCGCCGCTGGGATGCACGCCGTCCACGGCCTCAAGCGCCGCGCGGTAGTCGGCGCGCTGGCTGAGCGTCGCGTAGCTGGTCAAAAAGGGCAAACCCTTGGCAGCGCAGAGTTCGGCAAAACCCTCTTCAGCGGCTTGAATATCGGCGTTCTTGAAGGAAAAATCATAGCCGTAGAACAGCATCGGCAGGCGGTCTTCGATCACCGGTCCAGGCCCGACGACAATCAGCGGTGCCAAAGCGCTCAGCTCATCCAACAAGCCGTCAAACGAGCGCATCATGGAGCGATGGGGCGTGCGTGGCCCCTGCCCGTTCAAATAGGCCACGTCGTTGACCGAGGCCGACAGCACGATCGCCGCCAGCTTGCGATGGAAGAAACGCGCCTGGCACTCCGCGGCGGCGCGGGCGGCCATCATGGCGACCGTATTCCCGCGCACGCCCAAGTTAAAGGGCACATACTCTTGCGGGCTGCCGCGATAGCGCTCGGCCAGGCGACCTACCCAGCCCTTGCCGGTCTCATCGCCCAGCCCTTCGACGGTCGAGGCACCAACAAAACAGATGTGCTTTTGCGGCTTCACTTTTTGACGAAGACCTGGCCGCAATAACGGCAATCGATCTGGGGCTTATCGCCGAAGGTATAGTAGGTCACAGGGTGGCCCAAAGCACCGCCGCCGCCGTTGCAAGCAACGGTCTTGGCGCTGGTTTCAATCGGCTGGGCCGAGTTTTGGTCTGAAGCGGGGGCAGCAGCGGAAGGAGCGCTCATCTCTAGCAGGTCTCGCATTACGGAAAACGGGTCGGGCCAACGCAGGTCCATGGCTTGTCGCGGCGGCCAGTAAGGCCTATTTACGGTGCAGCAGGTCGCTTGACAAGCCTTGTGCGGGTCCGGCGGCGGCGGCAAGTCACCGCCCGTCCCTGCTGTCGGCGCTGCTTGCCGCTCTTTTTCTGATCCGATTGGACCCCGCCCCCATGCCAACGCCTCGTGCCACCGCTGCCCTGCCCGATTCCGCCATTCGCATCGAAGGTCTGACCAAGACCTATGGCGGCAAGGTGCCCAAGCAGGCTTTGAAGGGCGTCGATCTGGTGATCCCGCGCGGCTCGATCTTTGGCCTCTTGGGGCCCAACGGTGCCGGAAAATCGACTCTCATCAATATCTTAGCGGGCCTAGTGACCAAAACCAGCGGCACGGTCTCTATCTGGGACTATAACGTTGATCGCAATGCCCGCATGGCACGCTCTGCCATTGGCATTGTGCCCCAAGAGATCACCTTCGATCCCTATTTCACCCCCGAGCAGGCCTTGACCCTGCAAGCGGGCCTCTATGGCGTACCACCCAAAGAGCGCGATATCATGGGCCTGCTTGAGATCGTGGGCTTGGCGGACAAGGCCAAGTCTTATTCGCGCGCGCTGTCGGGCGGCATGAAGCGACGCCTAATGATCGCCAAAGCCATGGTCCACCAGCCGCCAATCTTGGTGCTGGACGAACCCACAGCGGGCGTGGATGTCGAGCTACGCCGCCAGCTTTGGGACCAGGTGCGCATGCTGAACGAACAGGGTGTCACCATTCTTTTGACCACACACTACCTGGAAGAAGCCGAGCGACTCTGCGATGAAATCGCCATCATCAACCACGGCCAGATCATCGCTCAAGACACCACCGAGGGCCTGCTGAAGCTGTTTGATAACAAAGTGCTGGAAGTGCGCCTGCCCGAGCCGCCGGCGGAGGTGCCCGAGCTGCTCAAACCCTGGTCGCCCGAACTGCGCGGCTCCAAATTGATTTTCACCTATCGGCCAAGCCAGTCGCCGGTGAACGAAATCTTGCGCGCTATTCGCCACGCAGATCTAGACATTACCGACATTTCGACCAAAGAAAGCGATCTGGAAGACACCTTCGTGCAGTTGACCAAAGAAGCGGCTTAATCCTTTCAAATTCTTTGCTATAAGAAGAAGTTCAAGGATGCCTGGGCTCGTTTTGGGCCTGGCCGGTGGGGGCCTGCCCCTCACCTAGCTTTTAAACGAGGCTCTCGCATGCTCGGATCATCGCTCTCCGCAACGTTTCGCTTTCTAGGCCAGGCCTGGCAACAGCACCGCCAAACTCGCTATACACGGGCGCGGGTCCACGAACTGCTGACCGTCACGCGCGATCCTGAGGACAAACTGTCTCGCCTGTTTGATATCGTGTTGGTCACTATGATCGTGCTCAACATTCTGGCGGTCATGCTGGAGAGCGTGGCCAGCATTTCGGGCTCCTACTCCATGGCCTTTTTCGTGTTCGAGGCGCTGTCGGTCGGCATTTTTGGCCTGGAATACCTGGCACGGGTCTGGTCCTGCACCGAACAAGAACGCTATCGCCGCCTGGGTCCGATCTGGGGTCGCCTGCGCTATATGGTGACGCCCATGGCACTCACCGATTTGGTCGCCATCCTGCCCTTCTTCATTATCTTGTCCGGTCTGGACAGCTTCGTAGACCTGCGCTTCTTGCGGATCTTGCGTTTGCGCCGCGCCTTCAAGCTGACCCGCTATTCACCCAGCATGGACAATGTCTTCAGCGTCTTGCGCGCCGAGATACCGACGCTCAGCACCATCGGCTTTATTTTCTTGCTGGTCATCATCATGGCCGCCAGCACAATTTTCGCGCTGGAAGGCAAAAGCAATCCGGCCTTTGACTCGATTCCCGGTGCCATGCGTTGGGCGGTGGCCAGCCTTTCCGGCTTTGGCGAAGCTGGCGGCGGACCGCAAACCGTCTTGGGGCGCGTCTTTGGACTGCTGATCTCGGTTGCCGGTGTGGTTTTGGTGGCCTTGGTCACCGGTGTTCTGGCCTCAGGCTTCACCTTCGCGCGCTTCAAGCGGCAAGACGCCTTTCGCCGCTCGGTTGAGATTGCCCTGGAGCGCAATGGCGGCCAGGAGATCAGTGAGGCAGCGCGGAAAAAACTCGACTTTGAACGCAAGGCCATGGGCTTTACCGCGTTGGACGCCCAACTCATCATCAATCAGGTGATGGAAGCGCATTTCAAGCACGATCCGGACAAGCTGGAAGAGCTGCGCCGCATCGAAGAAGACTTGCTGGGCTAGGCGGCACGTGAACAGCGCTCACTCCACTGAGCCCATGGTGATCGAAAAAGAGGCCACGGACTCGACCAACGATGATCTGCGTACCCTGGCGGAACGAGGGGCCGGGCCGCTGTCCTGTGTTTGGTCTCACCAACAGCTCAAGGGGCGCGGGCGCCACGGCCGGGTTTGGGTCTCGCCACCGGGCAACGTCTATTGCTCGCTGTTGTTTCGCCCCCAGCCGGGCTGGCCGCCGGTGCCGCAGTTGGTCTATGTCGTCGCCCTGGCGGTCCATGAGGCGCTGAGCCAGCACCTGGACGCGGATCAAAGCCTTTCCATCAAGTGGCCCAACGATATTTTGCTCAATGGTGGCAAGCTGACCGGCATGTTGTTAGAGGCCGGGCCCATGGCGCGCAGCCACCCTCCCCTGCCCAGCCACATCATCGCGGGAATCGGCATCAATTTGCGCCACGCGCCAGAGGCCGCCGACGCGCTCTATCCGCCGACCAGCCTGGTTGCTCAAGGGCAAATCCCGCCCGCGCCTGCCTTGCTCGTCCAAGGGCTGCGCCAGGCGGTGGCCATCAATCTCCAAACCTGGGTTGCGAGCGGCTTCGAGCCGCTGAGGCAGCGCTTTTTGCAGCGCGCGCATCGGCTGGGACAGCGCGTGCGTTTAGGCACCAGCGCCGACAAGCAAGCCTACCAGGACGGTATTTTTGAAGGCATCGACCAGGAGGGCCAACTGCTGTTACGTTGCGACGACGGCAGCTTGAAACGGCTCTATTCCGGCGATGTGCTGATGCCGGGCTGACCGGTCTGCTTAGCGCGCCGATCCCGCACCGCCTGCCGCCAACTCAGCAACAGTCCGGCAGCCAGAATGATTGCCACGCCCGCCCACGCCCGCAGGCTGGGCGAGGACCCGAACACGGCCCAATCCATCCCAGCGGAAACCAGCAAAGTCGCATAGGAAAAGGGCGCGATGAAATTGGCCTCTGTCAGCCGCAGGGCTGTCGTGAAAAAGGCTTGCGCTGAAACCATGGCCAAGCCTACGCCCGCCAGCCCCAACCACTGCTGAGCGCTGGGCCAAACCCAGACGAACGAAGCCAAACTGCTCATGACCAACAGGGCAATCAGATTGTTCAGCAGCAAGATTTGCGGCAACGGCTCGCGGCCCGACAGGAACTTGAGCGCAATCACCTCGCCGCCCAACAAGGCGGCCGCGCCCAGAGCGACCAGCGCCTCGGGTCGCAGGACAAAGCCCGCCTTTAAGACCAGCACCAGCGCACCAGCAAAGGCCAGCGCCGCGCAGGACCAGCGGATCCAGCCGACCTGCTCGCGCAAGAGAATGGCGGCAAAGATCATCGCAAAGATCGGGTTGAGAAAGGTGATCGCCGTGGTTTCAGCCAAGGGGATCAACAGGGCTGCGGTGAACATGAGCCCCACACCGCTCATGCCCAAGGCCGAGCGCAACACGTGCCAGCGCCAGGCGGGGCGCTCGAACTTCGGGCGACGGGCCAGCACAATGCTAGCGATGCCCAGGAAGCCAAACAAAAAGCGCCCGGCGGTGATCTGCAGCGGGTTCAATCCCTGGCCATCGGGGGCACCCCAGCCGCTGCCGACCAGTTTGGCCATCAGCAGCGAGGTCGCGATGAACAGCGTCGCAGTCAGCATGCTGGCAATGGCCAGGAGGCGGGATCGTTCCATGGTCGAGGTGTTCCTGATGCATCTGCGCCGAGCGGTCACATGCGCTTAGCTGGCGCCACAAGGTCGGATATTGGAGGCGAAAAGGTTACCCCCAAATTCAGTGGATAAGTCTGTGGTTAGTCCTTGGCTTATCCCAGAGAATCGCGTGATTTCAAGGGCTTGCCTTACTCTGCTCAAAATATAGGCACCAGAATTAACACTCTGAAATATAAGCATAATTTCTACGCTCGCAAAGAAAAATTGCTATTCTCGTGGGAATCGCTTGCCAAAGCTCCTTGCGATTCCAGGCAAAGTTTCGTCTGTGCACAACTCAAATCGCCGCGAAGGAAATTTGAGCCTGTCAAGTCTCTTCGCGCTGCCATTGTAAAGATATCCCGACGCTTGCCACCCCCTCAAGGATGTCTGGCTTGAGCAACCTCAACTCAAGCGTGCGCAGCAAGGGGAAGTCCTGAGCCAAACGCTGGCGAAGGGCTTCGATCAACTCTTCCAGCAAGGGCCAATGGCGCTCGTCAACCACTTCGGCCATGGTCTCGGCGACGGCGGCATAGGACACGCTGTCCTCAAGCGCCTCCAGCGGCCAGCGCGCCGGGCTCACCTCGGCCTGGCAATCCAGGATCAAACGCTGGGGTGCCGCGTATTCTTGCGGCAAGATGCCGACCCGCGCCATAAGGCACTGATGTTCGATGTGGATTTTTAAGATCATAGGGGTCTTCTGCGCTGCGGCTCTAGGCTCGCCAGTTGAGGTGTTGGCCCGAATCGGGCGCGATCACCTGACCAGTGAGGCTCGGCGCGTCCAGCAGAGCCAGCAAGGCGGTGACGATGTCTTGCGGATCGACGGCCTGGCCCAGCGGTTGGCGCGCGGCGCGCTCATCGAACTGCGCTTGCGTCTGCTCCGGGCTGGGCAAGGTAAAGCCGGGCGCGATCGCGTTGACGCGCACCTGGGGCGCCAAGGCCAGCGCCAAGGTCTGGGTTAGCGTGTGCAGGCCCGCCTTCGACAGCGTATAGGAGGTAAAGTGCGGTGTCAGGTTGAGCACCCGCGTATCCAGCATATTGACGATGAGGCCCGGCTCGGCAGCGGGCAGCCCCCGCGCGAGCGCCTGGCTCAGCACAAAGGGCGCGCGCAGATTGATCGCCATGTGGCGGTCCCACAGCGCCTTGTTATCGTCCAGTGCCTCGTCGCGCTCAAACAGGCTGGCGTTGTTGATCAACAGGCTGATCGGACGCCCCAAGGCCACGGCGGCTTGGGGCAGCAGCGCTTGCACCGCGTCTTCGTCGGCCAAATCTGCGGGCAGCGCCACCACGCGGCGACCCAAAGCCTGGATATCTTGGCAGGTGGTACGAACGGCCTCGCTGCTGGTGTGATAGTGCAAAGCCACATCATAGCCCCGCTCTGCCAGTGCCAGGGCCATCGCACGTCCCAGACGGCGCGCACCCGCGGTTATCAGCGCGGCCGGCATCAGGAGCCCTGCACCTGCATCACCAGGAAGCCCGCATAAATCAGCAGCATTCCGGGACCTGACCAACGCGGCAGTTTTTGCATCACCAGCAGCAGCAGCAGGGTTGCAAGGGTGGTCGCGCCCATGATCCACATGTCGCGCTCGACCACGCTCGCAGGCATGGCCTGCTTGCCAGAGATGAGCGAGACCACACCCATAATGGCCAGAATATTATAAATGTTTGAGCCGATCAGGTTGCCCAGCACGATATCACTGCGCTTGCGACGCACGGCGGCCAGCGAGGCCGCCAGCTCGGGCAAAGAGGTGCCGACGGCGACAACGGTCATGCCGATCACCGCTTCAGACACGCCGAGGAAGTTGGCAAAGGCCACCGCGCCGAAGATCAAGAACTTGCCACCAAAAAACAGCAGCGCGCCACCCAACAAAACCCGCCAGGCCGCGCCCCATGGCGGCAACAAGGGCTCTTGCAGCTCGTCGGGCAGTTGGCCCTTGCACAAAAAGCAATCCACCGTCATCCAAAGGCTGTAGGCCAGCACGGCGGCCAGCATCAACACGCCCTTCCAAACAGCCAACTGACCGTCCAAGAACAAGCCGATAAACAGCAGCGTTGCGAACACCAACACCAAGCCGTCGCGTCGAAATTCGCTGCGTGTCAGACCCAACGCCATGATGGTTGCGCATATGCCGCCGATCAGCATGAGATTGGCAATGTTGGAGCCCACCAGATTGCCGATGGACACCCCCGGATGCCCCGTCAGCGAGGCCTCGACGGATACCACCAACTCAGGCGCTGAGGTGCCCCAAGCCACCACAGTCAGGCCAATGATCAAGAGGGGAACGCCCCAGCGCCGCGCTAAGGATATAGCACCGACCACCAAATAGTCGGCTCCTATCGCTAGCATCACCAAACCGGCCACAAGGGCCAAGATGGTCGAAATATCCATGGATGTGTTATCCGCTACGACTGGGTTAGGGCTGCGTAGCCCCAAGCGGGGCGGCCTGCAAACGGGCACTGGGGTTTCATATGACCTCGCGAGCCATGGGAATCAAGGCGCAACAGCCCACAGACCTTCGCCACGTCTGACTGCTAGGCCGCTTGCGCAGGCCCTTCAAAGGCACTCAAGTAAGCCAGCAAGCTGGTCTCAAGCGCGTCCAAATTATAGCCCCCTTCTTGGCAAGACAGAATGCCAGGAGTGCCCAGTTCCTCGCCCAAGGTGCGGATTGCCTGCCCCCACCATGCGAAATCTTCTTCAACCAACATGAGGCCCGCCAGCGGATCATCGCGGTGAGCGTCAAAACCGGCCGACACCACCAAAAATTGCGGTGAAAAGGCGTGCAGAGCCTCGAAGCCGCGCTCCCAGGCGCTGCGGAAACTGGCTCCACGACAGCCTTCGTCCAGCGGCAAGTTGAGGATCTGGCCGTGCGCGCCCTGTTCTTGAGCGCTGCCCGTACCGGGATAGAGAGGCATTTGATGGCTGGAGATCAGCATAAGGTCGGGCTGGTCCCAAAAGCAGGCTTGGGTCCCGTTGCCGTGATGCACATCGAAATCCAGCACCGCGACGCGCTGGAAGCCGTGGCGTTGTTGGGCATAGTGCGCGGCCAAGGCGGCGGTGGAAAACAGGCAAAACCCCATGGCGCGGTGGGGTTCGGCGTGGTGGCCTGGCGGGCGGGCGGCCAAATAAGCATGATGGCTCTGCCCCGCCACCAAGGCATCAACGGCTTGCTGGGCTCCAGCGACAGCGCGCAAGGCGGCTGGCAGGCTTTGCGCGACAATATGGGTGTCTGCGTCCAAAGAGATGCGTTTGCCGGGCTGGCTGGCGACCTGCTGGTGCGCGGCCTTCAGGCTCTCCAGATAGGCGGGGGTGTGCAGGCCCTCAATGGCAGCCCACAAAGCGGCCTCATCGTAGTCTGCGATCAGGCGTTCGTCGCAGCCCGCGACCTGCTGCCAGCCCTTGCGCATGGCCTGGGCGCGTGCGCGCTGTTCTGGGTGGCCGGGACCTGGATCATGTCCGGCGAAATCAGTGTGGCTAAAGACCAGGCTCATGCGCGTTTCTCAATCAAGAATTCATAAGGAGTTTGGCTGATTTGCATGGCCAGCAGAACGTGACCCGAAGTGTCGCAAAAGGCCTGCATATCGTGCGGGGATTTGGGATCGTTGGCCAAGACCCGTAACACCTGCCCCGCTTCCAATGCTTTCAGAGCCTTGCGCGCTTTCAGAACGGGCAGAGGGCATTTGAGGTCGATGGCGTCCAACTCAGCATGCGCTTGCATAAGGCGATCTCCGGCGGGCTTGCGGTCGCCAAGAACTTGTGCTTGATCCGACGCGGGCCATTGTCAGGGTGAGGGTCTTGGCTCATATATGGGACAAAGCCCGGTTCAGGTCAAAGGCAGAGACTGCTTAGTGCTCGCCGCCTGCCCACACTGTTGAACGAGAGCCCACGCCATGAGCGGATGCCCATTTCACGACGGCGCGCAAGCCAACCCGGCTGCGCCCCTGCACGACCGATCCTCCAACAGCGAGCCGGCAACCCAAGCCCCAGGTGCTACCCAAGCCCCAGGTGCTACCCAAGCCCCAGGTGCTACCCAAGCCCCAGGTGCTACCCAAGCCCCAGGCGCAGCTAAGGCCGACACAAGAGCCGCCGCCCCGCAAAGCGAGACGCAGAACGAGTTGGCCTGCCCAGTCTCCCACCGTCATAGATCTGAAGAAACACACCGCCCGATTGCGGTGGTGACGGGGGCCAGCCAGGGCATCGGCCATGCCATCGTGCGCAAATTCTACGATCACGGGTGGAAGGTCTACACCCTGGCGCGCACCCCCTTTTCCAGCGTCTGCCCTTGGGCCGAGGGCATGACCCAACACATTTCGGTTGATCTGTCCGATGAAGCATCAGTGCGCATCGCGGTTGATGTCCTCAAGGAGCAACTGGGCGACCGACCGCTGAACGCCCTGGTCAACAACGCCGGCATCTCGCCCAAGAACGAGCAGGGCCTGCGCTTGGACGCGACCGAAACCGATCTGTCCACCTATGAGCGTGTGATGATGGTCAACGTCTTTGCCCCGCTGTTGCTGACCCGTGGCTTGCTTGAGCCCTTGCAACAAGGCAAGGGCGCGGTGGTCAATGTCTCGTCGATTGCCGGATCGCGGATTCACCCCTTCGCGGGTGCGGCCTACGCCATGTCGAAGTCGGCCCTGTCGGCCATGACCCGCGAGCTGGCCTTTGAGCTGGGCCGAAAGGGCGTGCGGGTCAACTCGGTCGCTCCCGGCGAGATTGAGACCGCTATTTTGTCCGCCGGAACCGATAAGATCGTGCAAACCCAAGTGCCCATGAACCGCATCGGCAATCCCAAAGAAGTCGCGGACGTGGTGATGTTCTTGTGTTCCGAGGCCGCCTCTTACGTCAACGGCTCAGAGATCCAGATCGACGGCGGCCAGCATATCGGCTCCTAGCCCTTTGCGCCCCCAACGGCGGGGCTGACAAAACCGCCAAGGAAGGCTACAAAGCCGAGCCTGGCCCCAAAGGCCACCATTCATTTGCTTCGGAGCCGACATGAACGCCAGTCCTGCCAACAGCCTTGATCCTCTGGAATTGGCCAAGATCTCGATTGATACGCAGCTTGCAGGCGTCACCGCCCTGCGTGACAGCTTGGGCGCTGAGTTCGTGCAAGCGGTTGAGCTGCTCATGTCCGTTAAGGGCCGCGTCGTGGTGACCGGTATGGGCAAATCAGGCCACATTGGACGCAAGATCGCAGCCACCATGGCCTCAGTAGGCACGCCCGCCTTCTTTGTCCACCCAGGCGAGGCTAGCCACGGCGACCTGGGCATGATCTCTCAAGATGATGTGGTGATCGCCATCTCCAATTCCGGCGAAACCCGCGAGCTGACTGACACGCTGCGTTATTGCGCGCGCTTTTCCATCCCGTTGATCGCCATCACCTCCAAGGCCGAATCCAGCTTGGCCGAACACGCCGAGGTCTGCCTGACCCTGCCCGCCGCCGAAGAGGCTTGCCCACTGGCCAAGGCACCCACCACCTCGACCAGCATGACCCTGGTTCTGGGCGACGCGCTGGCTTTAGTGCTGTTGCAGCTCAAGGGCTTCACGCCTGAGGACTTCGGCAACTTCCATCCCGGCGGCAAGCTGGGCGCTCAGTTGCTGCGTGTGCAGCAGATCATCGACAAGACCGTTGGTCCGCTGCCCTTGGCGGTCGAGAGCACGCGCCTGCACGACCTCATGTTGACCATGACCAGCGGGCGCAAAGGCTGCGTCGGCATCTTGGACCAAGACGGCCATTTGATCGGCATTGTGACCGACGGCGACCTGCGTCGCGCCTTCCAGCAGAGCCCCGATCTGGAGCGCCCCGCGTCCGAGCTTATGAGCTTGTCGCCTAAGACCATCGGCGGGCAAGACCTGGCCGCTGACGCCTTGGCTGAAATGCAGCGCAATAAGATCTCGGTCTTGTTCGTTGTCGATGAGGCCCGCCAGCCGGTTGGTATCGTCCACTTGCAAGACTTGATGCAATTTGAAGTCGTCTAAATTCTCTCCCCGAGCGTGGGGAGCAAGCGGAGGGCGAAACTCAGCAGCTTGGACCACCACGCGCGCTCGGCCTTGGGCTTGGTCAGCTTGCTCATGGGATTTGCCATAAAGATCGAAACCGAAGGGCCGTTGAAGCCCTGAGGCTCTGGGCAAAAATCGCGAAATTGCGGATTGGTATTCTTCTTGAGGTGGTGTAAAACCACCCCTCACAGCAGCGCCCGTGCCGCCATGCCGTTGTCGCCCGACCAAGGGCGCTTTCTCAACGTCCGGCTCCATTGGCTATCGCACCATGACCGTCGCTCAAAATATAAGGACAGATCTATGCTTCGCATCCTCAACTTCATGCCCTTGATGATCATTGTCGTTCTGATGTATTTCGTTGGCACCTTTGCCGGCGAAGTGACCATTTGGGGCAAAGTTGCCCTAGAAATCAACATGATCTCGGGCGCGATCTGGCAGGTAACCTGGGGCACGATCTTGCTGACGATTGGCCTGGTGGCGCTGTACATCGAGGTGTCTTTGTCCGCCCGCTCCAATGCAGCGCAGATCGTCAACCACATCTTTTCCATGGTGATTTTTGTCGTCTCGCTGGTGCTATTCTTCATCGTCCCGCAAGCGGGCACCTCTGAGTTCTTCTTGCTGATCATGATGATGTTCGTCGATGTCGTCGCCGGATTCACCATCTCGATCCGCTCTGCACGCCGCGACTTTGGCGGTGCCGACCACTTGACGCACTAAGCCTCAGCACAATCTTTCTGGCCTTCTGGCCGGAATGGGAGCAAAACAGCAAACCAGCCGACCGCGACAGCCAAACCGCTCGGCTGGTTTTTTGCGACCAACGCTCACTTGAACGTGCCTTTGTGCGCCGCCTGCCCATTTAACGGAGCCCTCTGTCCCCATGTCCAGCCTGTCCGACCTAGCCAAAACCGCCAAGGCTTGGCCCTTTGAAGAAGCCCGCAAACTGCTGGCCCGCACCAAAGGTCAGGTGCCAGACAAAGGCTATGTGCTGTTCGAGACCGGCTATGGTCCTTCGGGCTTGCCGCACATCGGCACCTTTGGTGAGGTGGCCCGCACCTCGATGGTTCGTCAGGCGTTTCAGGCCTTGGCCCCCGACATCCCGACCAAGCTGGTTTGCTTTTCAGACGACATGGATGGCTTTCGCAAAGTGCCGACCAATGTGCCGAACCAAGACATGCTGGCCGGCTACATCGGCCAACCGCTAACCCGAGTGCCCGATCCCTTTGGCAAGCACCAGAGCTTTGCCCATAACAACAACGCCCGGCTCTGCGCCTTCTTGGACGAATTCGGCTTCGACTATGAGTTCGCCTCCTCGACCGACTACTACACCAGCGGCCGCTTTGACGCCGCCTTGCAGCGCATGCTTGAGGTCTATGACAAGGTCATGTCCATCATGCTGCCGACCCTGGGCGAGGAGCGCCGCGCCACCTATTCGCCCTTCCTGCCGCTGTCGCCCACCACGGGCAAAGTGCTGCAAGTACCGATGGATGAAGTGCACCCCGAACGCGGCACTATCGTTTTCACCGACGAAGATGGCCGCCAGGTCGAAACGCCCGTCACCGGCGGACGGGTCAAGATGCAGTGGAAGCCCGATTGGGCGCTACGCTGGTACGCTTTGGGCGTGGACTACGAGATGTCCGGCAAGGACTTGATCGACAGCGTTAAGCAGGCCGCCAAAATTGTCACCGCGCTGGGAAGCCGCGCGCCCGACGGCTTTAACTACGAACTCTTCTTGGATAAAGAGGGCTCGAAAATCTCCAAATCCAAGGGCAATGGCCTGTCGATTGAAGAATGGCTGACCTACGCGCCCGCTGAGAGCTTGTCTTTGTTCATGTTCCAGAAGCCGCGCACGGCCAAGCGCCTCTATTTTGAGATTATCCCCAAGACCATGGATGAATACCTGAGCTTTGTGGAGAAATTCCCCGGCCAGGAGCTGGACAAACAGCTTGAGAACCCCGCCTGGCACATCCACGGTGGCCAGCCGCCCGCGCGTGAAAACCCTCTGACGTTCTCCTTGCTGTTGAACCTGGCGGCGGTGGTGAATTCCGACGACCCGGCGGTGGTCTGGGGCTTTATTTCCAAGTACGAGCCCGGCGCGACGCCCGAAAACGCCCCGGCTTTGGATCAAATGGTGGGCTTTGCCATCCGCTATTACCAAGACTTCGTGCTGCCGACCAAGGTCTACCGCGCGCCCAGCGACCAAGAACGCGCGGCCATGGAAGCGCTTGTTCTGGCCTTCCAGGCTCTGGGTGATGAGACCGACGCCGAGACCGTTCAAACTCAGGTCTATGCGGTGGGTAAAGAGGCGGGCTTCGAGAACCTGCGCGATTGGTTCCAGGCGCTCTATCAGGTGCTGTTGGGTCAGGACCAGGGCCCGCGCTTCGGGTCCTTCGCCGCGCTCTATGGCCTGGCTAACACCTGCAGTCTGATCCGCGAGAAGCTGGACGCGGCCTAACCTTGTCAGGCGGCATAAAGCAAGGCATGCTGACAGGCTCTGGTTGATCCTTCGGTCAGCCTATTGATGGAGGCAGCAGTGAACTACCCTGATTTCATAATGAATTTCCCGGCACTTGATGTGCCGTTTGACGAGTCGGTGGTGCAAACTCGGGCGGTGCGTTCCGATCAGGGAATGGTGATTTTCTTCACCTTCCTGCAAGACTTCGTTCTGCCGCCCCACGCACACAAGGGCCAGTGGGGCATATTGGTGCACGGGGCCATCGACATCACGATTGGCGGCGTTACCAAATCCTGCAAGCCCGGCGATTCATGGGACATTCCCACCGGCGTCGAGCATGGCGCTGTCATCAAGGCGGGCTCATTGATAATCGACGTGTTCGAGGAGCCAGACCGCTACCCGCTCAAGAGCTAGTGCCAAAAATGTAGCAGGGGCAGCACGACATAGGCTAAGGCCGCAATAGCCAGCAGCCCGCGCAGCCACCAGCTCTTATAATGACGCATGAGCAGCAGGCTTAAGGTCAGGCCCATAACGGCCTCGACCGGGCGCCACCAGCCTGCATGGTGGCGCGTGTCCCAATAAGAAATCGGGCTGACAAAGCGGAAGTCACTGAAGGGATAAAAGTGCATGTGACCGTCGTTGTGATGCAAGGCCAGATCGGTGAAACAATGCAGCAGCGCGGCCGCAGCAAAGGCCCAAATCCAGGGCCGCTTCAGTGCCAAGCCCAGCAGCAAGATCGCCGCAAATATCGGAATAGAATTGACCCAGCCCATGGGGGTTTGCAGGCCGTCGCGCCAATAATAGTCGCGCCACATCTCATGACGGCTCCAGCCCTGAAGCCGCGAAACCACCACAAAGATATACATGGGCAGATCCGGCAGCGCGGCACCGATCAAGGCCGCCTGCGGCAGCCCGCGCCCTTTGAAACGCAGCGCCAGGCTTGAGCCCATCAGCAGGTGGGTTTGTGTCATCATAGGCGGCCCCCTTTGGTCTTTGGCGGTCAGTCTAGCGACAAACCTGGCGCGCGCTGCGCACGTTGTCGTGAAGTCGCGCGCAGCCCCTGCCCCGGCGCGCTTGGCGGTTGTACTCGCCCCGCGCCCGCATTAGAGTGCGCCGCCTGAACCCGCGCATCGCACGGCGCTTCCTCGTCTTTCGGAGACAGCAGCATGACCTTGGATCCCATCCACATTATCGGCGGCGGCATGGCCGGCAGCGAGGCCGCCTGGCAGTGCATTCAGCAAGGCGTGCCAGTGGTGCTGCACGAGATGCGACCGACGGTCAAGACCTTCGCCCACACGGGCCAGGACCTGGCCGAGTTGGTCTGCTCCAACTCATTTCGTTCCGACGACGCCACGGCCAGCGCGGTCGGCCTGCTGCACGAAGAAATGCGGCGCTGCAACTCCCTGATCTTGGCCAAGGGCGATGCCCACCGCCTGCCCGCTGGGGGCGCGCTGGCGGTGGACCGTGACGCTTTTTCTCAAGCCGTGACGCAGACGCTGACCTCCCACCCCTTAGTGACGCTGGCGCGCGAGGAGATCACCGATCTGAACCAAATCGACAGCGACAACGTGATCGTGGCCACCGGCCCCTTGACCTCAGAGGCCTTGGGTCAGTCCATTTTGGCCTTGACCCAGCAAGACAGCCTGGCCTTTTTTGACGCCATCGCGCCGATTATTCACACCGATTCGATTGATTTTTCAAAGGCTTGGTTTCAGTCGCGCTATGACAAAGGCACCGGCAAGGACTATATCAACCTGCCGCTGGATCGCGAGCAATACGAGGCCTTCATCGACGACTTGCTAGCCTATCCCAAGACCGAGTTCAAGGATTGGGAAAAAGACACGCCCTATTTCGAAGGCTGCCTGCCGATCGAGGTTATGGCCGAACGTGGGCGCGAAACGTTGCGCTTTGGCCCCATGAAGCCCGTGGGGCTCACCAACCCACACAACCCTGAGGTCAAGCCCTACGCCGTGGTGCAGTTGCGCCAAGACAACGCGCTTGGCACCTTGTTCAATATGGTCGGCTTTCAGACCAAGCTCAAATACGGCGCGCAAGCCGAGGTGTTCCGCAAAATCCCGGGGCTTGAAGGTGCCGAGTTCGCGCGTCTGGGCGGCATTCACCGCAACACCTTCATCAACTCGCCGCGCCTTCTGGACCCCGAGCTGCGGCTAAAGAATGATCCGCGCATTCGTTTTGCAGGCCAAGTTACAGGCGTTGAAGGCTATGTCGAAAGCGCGGCATGCGGGCTGATGGCCGGGCGCTTTGCCGTCGCCCAGCGCCTTGGGCTCGATTGGCGCCGCCCGCCTGCCACCTCTGCTTTGGGCGCTTTACTGGATCACGTGACCATCAACGCCGATCAGGACAGCTTTCAGCCGATGAATATCAACTTCGGTCTGATGCCCGACATCACCAACGACCCGGATTTTCCGCCGCCCAAAGGCAAGCGCAAACTCAAGGGCGCGGACCGCAAGGCCGCCTATTGCCAGCGCGCGTTGCGCGATCTGGACGCTTGGTTGGCGCTCTAGCAAGCCCGGCAACCGCTGACACAAAAAAAGCCCCACGACACGCGGCCGTGGGGCAGTTAAACCACCGGGGAGGAAAGCGATGGTTTGTGTTAAGAAAAGAAGCTCAATACGCCACGCAAGAGACCGAAACGGCGGCGGCGGCGGTTGTTGCGACTTTGCTCGGCATAGCTGGAGGACAGCATGCGTTGTTGATGGTTCAGGTCAGACAGACCGGTAGAAAAGCGCTGGTCAGCATTGGATACCGCGTTCTGATAATCGAAATTGGCGGTCTCCAGCAGGCTGTCGCGGCTCCGTTCCGCCGCTCGTTGATGCTCGGTCTTGTAGGTCGAGACCTCGCGATCCAGGCTGCGGCGCGTGTCATAGAGCGTGTCCAGGCGCGACCCGCTTGCTCGCAGGCCTGAACGGGCACGGCGAGCGCGGAAATCGCCCAAAGCCGCGCGTGCCTGACGGCGCTTTTCTTCCATCGCAACCGACAGCTTGCGCAGTTCTTCGTCGTACTTGTCGCCGACCTGTTGGATGCGAAATTTATGCTCCTTCTTGCTTTCCGACTTGGCCTGATCGCGCGCCAGGGCCAAGGAGTTGCGGTTGAAGGACAGGTTCTGTGCCCCTGTGATGTAGTTAAATTTAGCCGCTCTTTGGGCGTCGATTGCAGGCCGCACAAAGCTGTTGTAGGCCGAAAAGCCCGTTGCCAGAGTAGCAAGGGCGGTTCCAACGGAACACATATGTGGTTCTCCTTTTGATCAGGAAGGGTCAGGGGGGAAAGGGTCAGGAAAAAGGCCGCGCCTCAGCCGCCAGCCGACGACAGGCGCAACGTCAAAGACAAAAGCGTAAAGGGGTAAGGATCGCTTTGCTGCCAAGCCAAGTTGGTTCTGCGTCTCCAGCCGCCCTCATCTTGCTTTTGTCGTACCAAGCCGCTGAAGGCACGCGGCAGCGGCAGGTCTGGATCTTGATCTTGCGCCGCCTCTTTGAAGGCCAAAGGACGCAAGGTCGAAAGGCTGGGTCCAGCGGAAAGTTGCCAAGACCGCCAAACCCGGAAGTTCACTTCGAAAATCGCGCGCGGCTTGCCAATCGCCGAGCCGTCGTCGCCGCCTGCGTCAATATCCAAGATCTCGCCTTGGGTCGCATAGGGCAGCCCGATTTGCACCTGGTTGGCGGCTTGCGGCAGCGCGACCGCACCGCCGGACGGCACCAAACCGCTGACCGCCTCGCCGTCGACTAGGGCCACCAGGCTTTCGCCGTCAAGGTGATCCAGACCGGTCAGCGTGGTCATACCCTGGCCAGCGAAACTTAGGCCCGCATCAACAAAGAAGGCCTGATCCAGAGTGCTTTCATAGGACCAATAGCTCTCAAAGTGCTCGATGAAGCGCTGGGTCTGCCCGCCGACTTGGCGCGACACCACCAGCCAAAGATCATCGGGCGAGGTATCCGCGCCTTCAACGCCGGTGTTGGGTTGAGGGATGGCCGCCAAACTCTCGACGGCGGCTGCCGTACCGCCCAGATCGTGGCGGCTCCAGCCAATCACCTCGCGGCTAACGTCGTAGGACAGGCAAGCCAGTTGACCGTCACGGCGCGCAATCCACAGCAGACCGTGCGGCGATTCCTGGTAGGCCATACGCGTGCCGCCACTGCCCAGAATGTGGTCCGCCAACAAGCTTTCGTCCAAAGCGCTGTAGTGGTCGACACCATTGTCCAAGCGCAAGCTGTAGAGTTTGCGTTGCGGCCGGTTCAAGAACATGAGGCTGTCGCCGATCAAGATGGGAGGCACGGCAGCCGAGGCCGTGGCGTGTTGGCGGCGCGCAATCACAGACGAGGGCGACAGGCCGGTGCTGGAGTTCGACGAGCGCACCACCCAGACCCCACTTTCGGTGCCAACCAACAAGTTGGCATTCAGCGACGCAAGCCAGTGAATCTTGTTGATCTGGTTGTCGTTCATCGTGCCACTGATGGCGTTGGTATCCACCACCGAGCCGTCGTCCTCGGTTGGGGCAAAATTCTGAAAGTCAGCGATTTGCGACATCCAGAAGGTCTGCGGACGGCTGGCCGTGGCGGCAAAGACCAAGCGCTCTTCGTGGAACAGAACTTGGCTGGGATAGTTGCCCGTATAAAAGGCGTTGCGCTGCCATTGGCTGGTCTCGGTGACGGTGATGGATTGATCAAGCTGGGCTTGGGTCGAGGAGATGACCGAGGTCACCGTACCGTGCTGCCATGCGGTATCGAAAAAACGGATGGAACGCCCGACCCAAGAGGCGTCAAAGGGCGTGCCGCTGGTCGCGGTCACCGCTCCTGAGTTGACCACCAGCTTGATATCGGGATCAGTGTTCTGCGTATCCCAAGCCGGGCTGTTGAAGGGGAAATCTTCCAAGCTAAAGGAGGTGTCTGAGAGGCGTTGAAGGCGCTGGGGGGCGTGGTTGGGATGGACCAGGAACAGGACATCCGCGTCTTGGGCAAAGCGCACATCTGCCAATTCGCCGGCTGAATAAGGGGCGGGCAGCTCGTAAATGGCTCCAGCGACCATCAAGGGCGCGCGCTGGGTGAAGAAGCGCATATAGCCAGGGCCAAGCTCTATCATATAGGCCTTGTCCGCGGTGTAGCGAAACGGGATCAACACAGCCAAATTGTTATTCTTGGTCGCGGCAACAAAGCGCGTGCCAGGGCGGCGGTGCAGCTCACCCCGCGCGCCGACCACGGCGTTGCGGCAAGTCTTAAGGCCCTGTCGGTGAGCCGCGACATTGACACGGCCATAGGACAAGGGCGAGATTTCGCCGAACGAGAATGATGATTGGTTGATGGTTAGCCGAGCCATGTGCCAGCCCCCGCCTCTGCGCCGCCATGCGCGGATATCCAGGCAGCAGGCTCGGTGTAGCCGGCTGCACCTTGCTCACGCGCATCAACCGCCACGGCGGCCTGATAGCGGCTGCGCGCCATTTGGCCCAGGCGCTCAATGCGGGTGGCGCTCTCAACCAGCTTGGCGGCCAGGCGGGTCGCCAACTCAGCGGCGATGACATCCGCAAGCAAGGGGTCCATCAGCGCCGGATCCTCCAGGCGTCGAATAAACAGCAACGGCAAAGAGGCGGCCTGATTGCAGGCGATGACTCGCGTGATTGTCCCGCTGTCATAGAGGCTCTCAACCCGCCAAGCCAGGTTCTGTTCTGGCGTGCCAACTTCAAGAACGCGCAGGCAATAGTCGGGTGCCTCTGGCAAGGCAAAGGCCGTGCTGTAGCCCCAAGAAGGGACCGCCGCCAGGGGCTCCAGAACTTGGCGCGTTTGCGCACAGTTCCAAGGATAAGCCCGCAGCACAGAGTCGATGACCGGGCCGTGCAAGCGGCTTATCAAATTGGCTTCGGGCGTGCCCTCGTCCAGCGCGCCAATGGAAGAAGCGCCCACTAGGTCGAGCGCGGAGTTACAAAGATCAATGAGTGTCATAGGGGACCGTGGCTGCTGCTTGGGAGATAGAATCGGATAGGGCGGCAGGCCCCAACGCGCGGTCGGGACCTGCCATCGCTAGCCCCCTAGACCGGGGTCTAGCGGGTCAGCCTTCGCTTAGCTGAAGGTCATGGGCGAGGTATCGACACACTCGATGACCGCGACCTTGCTCTCGTGCACGCGCGCGCCGCCGACAGACATCTCGACCTGCAACTGCTGGGCATAGATGCCGTAGTCTTTGGCCGGGTTGATCTCTGAAGTGATCGGCAACAGTTCGCCCATGATCAGGCCGGACTTGAGCACCGCCACACACGAGCGTACCGGCGTGCCCGCATCATCGCGCATCGGCAAAATGGGGTCGAAGGTGCCGGTCGAGCCATCAACCGCTGCGCCGCCTACGGTTTGCGACAGGTCCAGATAGTCATCGACGATGTGGAAATGCGCACCCGCGAAGTAGGGCAAGGAGGCATCCATCAGCGGACGACCCTCATAGTAGTCTGACGAGGTGACAGTCGGGCTGTTCAGCAGGTCATCTTCCTGCTCTGATGTGATGAACAGGGTGATGGGGTCGTCGCGGTCGGGCGAGACGCGACGCAGCATCTTGACCGCCTGCTTAACCTTGGCCAGGGTCAGGCCGGTGCCACCGTGGGCGATGGTCTGGCTGGCTGGCAGCGGCACAGCGGTGTTGCCGTACTTATCGACGTAGTTGGTACCCATCGCAGCGTCGATCGCGCAGCGATCCCATTCGCGATTGGCACCAGAGGCCCAGCTTTGCGCCAATGGACCGGTGGGGTCAGAGTGCTGGCGCAGGGTGTCGAAGCCGTCAAAGCGCTCTGAGTTCCAGTAGTCCTTTTGCTCCATCCAACGGCGGAAGCGCGCGGTCTCGGTGACCGGAACTTGCACGTTGGAGCTGGTTTTTTCGATCAGCGTGTTTGAGCCGACCAAATCGAAGGCTTGGCGTTCGCCGCTGACGGGTTGCAGGGTTACGGCCGCACGCAAGTGCGACGACTTTTGTTGCCACAGGAGGCGCAGGCCGTCCAAGAATGTGACATTCAAAGCAGTTGTATCGGAAAATGCCATCGGGCGTTGATCCTTTAAAAGTTAGGAAGAGGCTTGCTTGGGAGCAGCTTTGGCCTTAGCGGCCTTGGCTTTGGCAGCGGGTTTTTCAGCCTCCGGAGAGGCCAAAAGCGCAGCAGCCAGGGCGGTGACGCGACGCTGAATGGCTGGCAGCGTTACCAAGCCTTCAGACTTGGCTTGGCGCAGAGCCACCAAGTGCGCGTAGCTTGTGCTGGCGTCTGCGTCCTTGGGCAGGGCCAACTCTTCGCCCAACTGAGCCAAGCAAGCGCTGGGATCAGTGACCAGAGCGTTGGGGTTGGCTAGGGCCAACTGCAACAGCTCGCCACGCAGCCAAACCTGCGCATCGATGATGTGAGATGCTGGGGTCATGGCTTAGGCTCCCGCTGCAAAAGCCAGCGGCGCTGACCCTGGAGCTTGGCCCGCGTTGGCACCAGCTTGTGGTGCCAGAGCCGCGATTTGCGCCAATTGGCTGCGCAGAGCCTTGATCTTGGCGTGCTCGGGATGTGCGGGGTTCATGAAGGCGGCCAGGTGCTGTTTATCGGCCGACAAGCGCGTCAGCTCAGCCTTAGCTTGCTCCGGCGTGATGGTGCCGCCGGCTTGGCCTGACGCGAAGGAGTCTTCGTCCAATGCTTCGCCAATGCGGGCCAGGGCATCCAGCAAACGCAAGGAGTCGACCTCTTCTGACAAGGTCTGCAACTCATCAGGGGTCAGGCCGATAAACCGCGCTGCCGCGCGGGCGGCTTGTTGCTTTTGCTCAAAGCGCGGGCCCCAGATGGCCAAGATTTCATCGTTGATGGTCTCAGCCTCGATTTCGGCCTGGGCGAATTCTTCTTCCATGGCGGCTTGGGCCAGCATGATGAAGGCGTCGTGCAGCGCGCGGGCTTGCTCGCGCGACAGACCCACGGCGAACATAAGCTGCTTCATGGTCTCGCCCATGGTGTCGTCGTACCAGTCGGCACCGAAGGGTTTTTCGAACTGATAGTCGGAAGGACAGCTTGCATCGCAGGTATGACCCTGCGGGCCGGCCAGGTAGCTGCGCACCAGCTCTTCTAGGCCCATGGCCTGAATTCGCGGATGAACCTGCAAGTCGGCGGGCAAAAGCGCCAGCCAGCTCGCCGTCGCGGGCGTCGCCGTTCCAGCAGGACCCGATGCAGAACCGGTGGCAGGCGATACGGTCGGGGCAGGCACTGTGCCCGAGCCCCCGAGCGCGCTGCCAGGCATCGCGGTAAGGGATTGTTGCTCCATGTGAGCTCCTTTGGTTTCGGTTGGTGGTTGGGTGAAGGGTTCCAGCCAGCCCAAAACGGCCCGCAGACGGGCAACAAGGTCGCTGCTCTGCGAGGGCTTCAAGCCGGAGAGGAAAGGGAAAGTGGTGGGCGGCAAAGCGAAGGCTGCGCCGCGTCGGGCGCTAGGCCTGCTGGATGAGGCTCAAAAGCTCGTCATCGCTAAGGCGCGCCATGCCCATGATGTGCAGATAGACATCGCGTTGACCTTCGTTGAACAAGGTCTGGTGAGCGTCGCCCGGCGCATAGCTGGAGTTCAACACGTTGGTATAGCGGGCAAGATCGGCGACGATGCGCTGACCGTCACGGCTCTCCAGCAAGCGGCGATAGGCCTTGGCCAGTTGCTCTTGCTCATTGGGCGGACGGTGGCCCCAGGCGTTACGTAGCCAGGCCAGCGCGCTGGACAGGCTGGGATTGCGGCTTGGGTTGGGCGACAACTGAGAGGTCTCGTTCATCGCACGCCCTCCTCGGCTTGCACAGCCCGGGCCGCGTTGCCGTCGGCTTGTTTTGGCTCGTCAGCAGGATTTTGAGCAGCGGCTTGCTGCTCGGCCATGATCTGATCAATCATGGACTGGCGCTCATCTTCAACCTGCTCTTCTGTCTTCAAGACATCATTGGGTACGCCAAAGGCGTCAGCAATCGAGCGCGCCGCCTTGTCGAAGTCGAAGTGCTGCAAAATCTGCGGAGCCACTTCGGCCAGCGGGCCCAGCGTTTGATAGGTGCGCATGATGGCGTTGGCCTCGGAGGTCTTTTGAGCCCGCGCCAAGGGCGAGAGGTAGGTGACGCGAAATCCAGGCTGCTGGGCCAAGCTCTCCGGCGGCTCTGGGATTTGCCCCGCCCGCGCCAAGATGGCGTAGACTCGGTTCAACAGGGGATTGAGGAACTCGGTCTGAATGCGCCCCAGGTAGGGGGCCATGAGCCGCATTTTTTCGTCCTGGCGGCCCAAGAACTCTGTGGCGGTCATCGAGGGGCCGTCGGCCATCATCAAGAGGCTGGCATGGAAGGCATCGCGGATCGCACCGCGACGTTGCTCTTCCATCTCAAGGGTCATGGGCACGTTGGAGCCCAGCATAAAGGGCTCGTAGAGACGGCGGCCGTTGTGGTCCAATCCGCCGACGATGACCGCGCCTGGATGGGTCTTTAGGCCCTGCATCCCGGTCTCGTGGGGCACCAAGATCGGCGGATCAACTGCCTTTTGTGCTGCCAGCAACGAAGTCTTGGCCATCGCATTGACCGTGCGAATATCCGGCAGCGCCAGCATGGCCTGGCTGGAGCCGTAGACCGCCCCGCGCGCCAGCGACCAACGCGCCACCTGATAGGGCAGCTCGTCGTAGCCGGACTGAGCGATCAGTTGCTCGTCGTCCAGATTGATGTAGGCGCTGCGATAGAGCTTGCCGCTGGGTCCAGCCTTGCCGCGCTGATAGGAAGCGTTGGGCTCCACCAGGTGCAGCAATCGCACAGGCTGGTCTCCGCGCCCCTTTTCCACTTGGGACAAAATGCTGGGCGCGTCGAGCTGTGGCCAGGTCTTGATCATCTGACGCGCGGTCAGTGTAAAGATGCGATAAATGGTATCCACTTGCCCGTTGGCGTCTTGATCCAAATAGACCTCAGACAAGGGCCGGGTTTGGAAATTCAAGCCGTCGAAGGCCCCCGTGTGCGGATCTTTGCGTGCATCGACGTAAAAGACCGCGGTGCCAAAGGCCGCCAAGTCGCGGAAGAAATCCGGAACTTGCGCATAAAAGCGATTGCCCGAGGATGCCAAGGTTAGGCGGATAATTTCCTCGACCTCGTTGAACCAGCGCTGCACGGCTTCTTCGCGCACCAGAGCTGGGAAGGGGGAAGACAGGCTGAACCAATTGCTGGCCGGGTTTGTGATCAAGCCATAGATGCCTGCGGCCAGGTTTTCAGAGGCCATCAGCGCAGTGGCATCAAACACTATGGGATCGCTGGGGCGTTGGGTGCTAGCGCTTTGGCCAAAGTCGTCGCGGGTTGGCAGGACAAACTGCGCAATCTCGCGCCACTTCGTCTCCCAAGGCGTGCGCAGCGACTTGAGGTGTTGGTAGCGCTCGATGCTGGCGCGCAGATCAACGCTGCCAGCGCGCATCCCTTCTGGGGGTGTAGCGTGTGTCATGGTTGGAGCTGTCCTTGTAGTTGGGGTACCGTCGGCAGAGTTTGCGGGCAGGCGGGTCATCAGGCGGCCTCTCCCAAGGCGCGGCGCAGGGTCTGGCGCTGCCAATCGGCCTCATCGCGCAACGCCGCGGCGTCGTGACTGCCCGAAGCGGCAATCGGGGCGTCACCGTCCTCAAAGGGATCGCTGTCTGGATCGGGTGGCGTGAAGCCCGTGCCGCCGGAATAGAGCGGGCGTATTGGCAGCTCCAAATCGGACAAGCGGCAGCCCGAACGATTCGAGGTCGGCATCTCGATCCAGGCGTCGCGATAGTCCTCCCACAACAGGCGCTCGTCGCAGCCCTGATCGTCCAGGGTCTCATCCAAATTGCCATAGTTGAGCAGGTAGTCGGACAGTTCGATCTCGCGACGGCGCAGCGCGCGAAGATCCTCCCAAGTGCAGTGCAGGGGCAGGCTCATGCAAATCTCCATCAGTCTTGGTTAAAAAGGGGGCGGCGCGGCGGGCCTAGCGGACGATTTCAAAGCCCAAACCACAGACTTCAATCGGTGCGCTGGTGTGTGCCACGGCCAAGCAAGGGCTGAGCTGCTTGGCGTTCAACGCTTGGTTCGGGGTCCAAATCAAAGGGTCTTGGCCATCCAAAGCCAGGCTGGCGCGCCGCACGACGCCTGCCTCGTCAACGGCCCAACGCCAGTGTTGGCGGGCTCCGGCGGGGATCAAAAGGGTGACGCGATGCTGGGCTTGGCCGCGCGCATAGTCGCTGAACGATTGGCCATGACACACGTATGCGCCGTGGGCCATGAGGTCATAGGCAAAGGCCGGTCCCTCTTTGAGCCCAGGATCACAGAGCCCCAGCATATAAAGCGCCTGCTCGTCGCCTACTTTGAGGTCAAAATAGAACTCTGCTGCTTTGTGCTGTGGCAATTGCAGCTCTGGCCAGACCAGCCAGTCCCGCCAGCGCGCGCCTTCGCGGCGGACCGCCAAGCCGTCGAAACAGGAGCGCAGATCAAAGATCGCGTTGTGCCAATGGCCCTCGCAGCCGACCAGCGCGCCGCCCGACGCAAACAGTGTTTCAGGCTCAAAGGCTTGGCGTTGGTAGTCATAGGCAAGAGCGCTGCCAGATTTGGAATTGTGCTTAATCATAGCTCTCCTCCGCCGCCAGAAAGCGCACCGGTCCTGCGATGGCTTGCACGGTCAGAGCCGCCCCGGCTTCGGTGGTAAACTGGCCACCCAAGCGGTCGATCTCATAGACCAGAGCGTTGTGCTGGTTGGCAAAGATCCGCAGATAGCCCGCTGCGTCGCTCGCGCTGGAGGGCAACACCTGAATCCAACGCTTGCGGATCAGGCTGCGCGCCACCTCAAAGACCTGGCAGCTTTGACCTTCGTTCAAGGTGAAGGGCCTTGCATGACCACGCAAAAGCGCTGCGGGTTCAAGAAGGCAGTGCTGTACGTCTTCATCCGCCTGGCGCACCTCAAGCCCAGAGGGCAAGGTTCCCGCCAGCCCCAGCATATTGGTCTGAATATACATGATATTCCTGTTTTGTTCTTATTATGGTGTGTGTGCATCAGCCTGGATTTCAATCTCCAGAAGCCACAGCCCTTGCAAACGGCAGTCCAGCGGCACCCAAAAGGCCAGCAGCCAGGGTACCCGCCAATGAAGATTGGTCTCCAATCCCATCAGCTCGCGCCCCAGCTCCCAAAAGGCGACGCGCCGGGCTTGGGAGAAACGCTCATGCGGGCGCTTGCGCAGCAGCCAAATTGACACCTGTGCCGCCGCGTCATAGGCGCTATCAATTGCCTCAAGGCCCGGGATTTGATCGGCAGTATCGCTGTGGCACGTGACCGGTCGCAATGAAAGATCAATGCTAGCGCCGCGCCGATGCAGGCTGGCTGGCAACGCAATCCAGGGAGTCAGTCGATCTGATTGGTCCAACAAACAGACCTGACGGCTCGCGCTATGCTCCAGAACCGGGGTCAAGCGCGGACCAGACGGGTGCCCGACTTTGGCGGTCATTGATCCTCACCTGCGTCTTGGCGGACAGAGTCGAGCGGCTGATCGGCGGCGAAAATCGAGAACACCAAGAAGTCCTCGCCATCCCTACCGTGCGCCGCTAAGCGCGCCTCCTCGTGCATGCCCAGCCAGCGCATCCAACGGTGGGCCTCCAGGTGGGCCTCGTGACACAGGGCCACGCCCTTACGCATGCCCATTTCAAACAGGCGCGGCTTGATCTGCTGTTTGATGTAGCGAGACACGGGTTTTGCAATGGCCTGCCACTCGGGGCGCGCGGCAAAGCCCAGCATGAACAAGCCGGGGTGCTGCTCAACCGCCGCCCAAAGGGCCACCAACTGCGGGCCAACAAAAAAGCCCTGTTGCAGGGCTTGGGGACTGGTGAAGGGTTGCAAAAGCGCCCGTGGATCTTCTTCAAATGCGGTCGCCCTGAGCTCGACCAGGTCTTGCCGACGCAGATTGAGCGCCAGGCTGTCAATGTCCAGCGCCAAAGCGCGACGAGCTTCAAATTGTGTCGTCATATCTCACCAATCAAAGGGGTTAAATCGTGGGTCGGATGCCTGCCGCCGGCGCGCGCTATCGCGCTGAGGCAGGCGCGCCAGTGGCAGAGCCATGAGCGCATAACGGGTGGCCGCCATTAGATCATCTTGTTGCTTGACCACCTGGCCGTCCTTGCGGTGGTAGAGACGAAACTCCTCAAACCAATCCACGCAAGGGCTAAAGACCTTGAGTCGCCCGGACTGCAAGCGCTGGTACATCAGCATCAGACCCGCCTCGACAGAATTGCCGCCATCAGCAAAGCGCACCGGTCCTGGCAACATGGTCAGCCCCTCTGTGCGATAGAGCGCGGCCAACTGCTGGCCCGAGCCCTTGTCGTGCTGCAGGCCATCATGCGGCCAGGCCCAGGGCAGGCCAGCCTCGCCGAACTCCGCGCCCCATTGCTTGAGCGCGGCAGCGTGAACCCGCGGGGTCTGTTGCGAAACGCGATAGGTTTGGGTGATGTACATGACATCACCCTCGCGGTCCCACCAGGCCAGCACCGCCGCCGTCGGGTGATCCCAGCCGAAGTCCAGGGCCGCAACCAAGGGCCAGTGCGCCGGGCGTGCGAAGGGATCGCACTTCACCACATCTTCAGCGAAAGGAAAGATGCGCCCCGTACCGACCGAGGGCTCGCCATAGACCCGGGCTTGGCGCTCATACTCTGGGTAGGAGGCCATGATAGTTGCGCGCTGTTCGTCGCTGTAGTGATCAGCATCAAACAGCGTCATTTTCGTTACGTGCCTGGCCATGATCGCTTTCCTTTGCTTCCGGGTTCGTCTTGCGGCCTTGCGCGCGGTCATCGTCGCCAAGGAAGCGCTGCACAACGCTGGAGTAGCCCTTCAGCGGCGTGAAGGTCAGCATGACGATGCCTCCGGTGGCGTTGGTGCGGGTCAGGCCTTCCATATAGATGTCCTCGGGCGGCTCTTCGTCGAACCACACCAGATCCAGGCTGGGGCCTTGCCACTTCTCGCGCCCCTGGGCGTAGGATTTGAAGCCCAAGACAGACAGCCCGCCGCTGCGGTGCTGCACCATGACCTGATCCAGCGCGCCAGAGCCGCCCGGCACGCGGGTCACCTCGCGCAGCCAATGGCGCTCGAGGGCCGCGTTGCGCGGGTGGTTCTCTTTGGCGGCTTTGGCCAAGCGGCCGATCAAGATGCGCTGGGGGTTGTCGCGGGTCGACTCGGCGGTCACGCTGGCGGCCCAGACGCTGATCGGCGCCTCGAACCGCCTGCCCTGCCACCAGTCGGGATAGTGGCCGCTAAGATGCATGGCGACTTCAAAGCCCGCGCAGGTGGTCTTGCCGAGCTGGTTGCCCGCCATCAACAAGCGCTCGCGAAATTGAGCCCCGGCGGTGTGAAAGGCGCACTGTTTGGCAAAGGGGCGATAGCGGCTAATCGCTGTCTGTTGGCGTTGGCGGTAGGTCTGCAGGACCGTCAGCAAGTCCCGTTTCTTTAAGAAGGCTGCGGATTTGGGCATCAAGCTCTTCGTCACTCATTTGGTCCAGGTCTTGGGCGTCCAGGCCTTGGCCACGCGCCAGGCCGTGCAGATCGGTCAATTGCTTTAGGCTCTGCGAAGCGACGCTGAGATTACCCTCGGCTTGCGCCAGGTTATAGAGTGCCAACAGGCGTCGGGTCTGGCTTTCAAGGCTAATGGCAGCCTCACTGGCTTGCTGAGACATGTGGGTCTCAGCCGGCGGTGTTTTGATCTTTGCTTTAGCGGCCATGACGTGCCTCTGGCGATGGTCGCATGCTGGCGACCGGCTCGCATTGGTGGTGACGGATGAGGTGATCCAACGCCCAGCAAATTCGCGGTTTGTCTTGCTGCATCGCCAGCACGATCGTGGCGGAGGGCAGGCCGACCAGACGTTCTAGAACCGCAGCGGCATCGACAGGTAAGGCGCGCAAGCAGCGAGTATAGCGCGCCAGCGCTTTGACCTTGCGCAGATGCTGATCATCATTAGGCAAGCCCGTGGTGGCGACTTGGCTAGGCTGATAGCGTGCGACACCGCCCGAGCCGCCAAAGGCGCGGTGCTGGTCCTCACACAACCGCATGAATGCTGCCAAACGTCGCGATGCCAAGCCGTCGCTCTCATTCGGCGCGCGCAGGAGGTCGCGCAGTTGGATACTTTGTGCCAAACCTGGCTCGGGGCTCGGTCGGCGGCCCTGCGTTCTTGCGAGCGCGCCCCCTCCCACCGCGTCCCCAGATTCTTGAGGCAGCGGCGAAAGGCGGCGCGGGCGACCTGCGCGCGGCCGGATTGATGCTTGCAAAGCAACCATGGTTCATTTGATCCCTGTTCTTGTGTCCTGTGCAAAAGCGCCCCGGTGCAACGCTAGCAGTGCGGTTGCCCGCACCACACCTAGTGCGATCACTCCAGTCATCACAACGCAGCGATCAGCAAAGGGCCCACCGGAGCCCTGGCTCTGGTGACTTTGGCCAAATCGAAAGCGAGATCGCTCAAGGCCAAGGGTGCGGCGCTTTTAGCGCCCGCCTACGGTTTTTGGGGGAGTGCTGGGTGCGTACTTGCGCCCGACGCTGGTTCGTCGCTTAGGCGAACAATGCCTGCGCCTTGGCCTTAGCCGTGCTTTGCGGCGCGACATTGATGTAGCCTTGGCGGTGCATCAGTTTGCGCAATTGCTCGCGCCCATCTAAGGGCGTTTCGCATTCAAGGTAGGCGATGGCGTGCCCCAGGGTCATCAGGCGCGAATGCCAGTTCGAGCGGAACGGATGCCCACCGCGCTTTTGGTTGACCTTGAGCAACAGGGTTTTGCCGCCTTGACCCAAGATGAGAAAATCAGCCAGCTTGAGCAAAGAAAAATGATCGGTTTCGCGCGCTTCAGCTCTTGCTTTTGGGCCTTGCATTCCTTGCTGGAGAGCGTGCTCTGATCCCCTATCGTTGCTATTCTTAGGGGATTGGTTGCTGTCGGTTTTGGTGTTGCCCTGCGCTGGCGCAGAAAAATCACCGACATAGCGCGCTTCAAAGACAAACTGAGCCCCTTGGCTTTGCAACAAGCGGAGTTCGTGGAAAATCGCCCGAATAAGTGCAGCGCGATCAAATCCGTTGCGCTTGTCTTTGATCCTTGCAGGTGAAGCACCATGTGGCCAAGCGGTGCGAGCAACCGGGCTCGGCGGCAGGTCGGCGACGGCCTTGGTTAGCACGAGCGGCCCCGATTTTGCTGTTAGAGCCGCTTTGCTCTTGTTTTCGTTGATCCCTTGAGTTTCAGTCACCTTAACTCTCATGTTAGTTTTCGTTGCGGCGGTCTTCGTTTGAGCGGACGTTTCGCCAGTGTGAATTTTGCTAACATTACGAGAACAAAACGTCAACATAGAAATCAAACAATTTTACAATTTATAGTGCTTTCACATTTTAATAACTTCAATTTTGTTCTTCTTCTTGCCGAATTTTGCTGAGCAGCGCAAGCCCAAGCGAGCGACTTTCCCGCAGATGCAGCAAGGGCTTTTCCCCGGCACACACCAGCGCTATACTCCATGCAAATCGGGGTCAGCCCCCGACGCGTTTTGGTCCACAGGGCGCATGTTTCCTGTGGATTGCTAGACCGGCAGCAATGAAAGGATGGCGGCTTGCTATGGCCTCCCAAAGACACACGCCACGATTCTTAAAGCGGCGGGCTAAGCCCGGCGCGCTGGTCAAACGCAGCGCTCGCGGCTTTGATCCTGCGGCTACCATTACCTATTCGCGTGAGGTGACCTCAAAGCCCAAACGCGTGTTGGTGCGTAGCCTTGAGAACCTCACGGGGCGCATCAAGCTGGTCAAGATTGCAAGCAATTATCAAGATGACATCACCGAGACGAATGACTTTTGGTCCGTCGCTTTTAGTCGCCTCAAGCTGAATCTGGTCGTCAGTGGTGAAGGATTCGATGGCCTGCCAAGCGAAGGGCCCACGGTCTTTGTCGCCAATCACCCCTATGGCATCATCGACGGCCTGTGTTTTGGGCGCCTGCTGTCGCTTCTGCGCCCTGACTTTAAGATCTTAACCAACTCGGTGTTGTGTCAGATCCCCGAGGTGCAAAACAATCTGCTGCCGATCAGCTTTGAAGAGTCCCGGCGCGGCGTTGAGATCACGTTGGAAAGCCGTAAGAAGGCGCTTGCGTGCCTGGCCGAAGGCGGCGCAATCGGCGTGTTTCCAGGCGGCACGGTCTCGACCTCAGCGCGGATGCGCGGACGGGCCATCGATCCGGAGTGGAAGAATTTCACAGCCAAGATGATCATTCGCTCCAATGCGACGGTGATTCCTTTGTATTTTGAAGGCCAGAACAGTCGCTTGTTCCAGATCGCCAGCCACTTGTCTTCGACCCTGCGCTTGTCGCTGTTCTTGAACGAGGTTCACAAAAAGATCGGCGATGACATCGAAGTGGTGGTCGGCAAGCCCATCGACCCGGCCCGCATTGAAGCCTTGAAGGCGAGCCCCAGCGATCTAATGGAAATGCTGCGCGTTGAGACCTACAGCCTGTCCGGGCGACCCGTTCGCAAGGGGCAATTTGGCTGGCCGCACCGCCCGCCCAAGCCGGATACCGAGCGCGGCGCTGACCATCACTTGCGACGACCAGACCGCCAAGCCTGAGCGCATCCAGACAAATGCGCGCAACCCGCACAGGTTCGCCTTTTGCCTTGCGTCTCAAACGCCCTTGCCCCACCTTTGGCGGCCAGCCTTGCGCGCTGGCATCAAACGCATCAACCCTCATTTTTGAAAGGTCCCAGCTATGTTGAACGTGGCCATCCTCGGCGCGTCGGGCTATACCGGCGCGGAGCTCCTGCGCCTACTCTTGAACCACCCCAAGGTGGCCATTCGAGCCCTGACCGCAGAGCGCCACGCTGGCAAGCCTTTTGCTGAGGTCTTCCCTCAGTTTGCCATGTTGGACCTGCCCGACCTGCAGAAGATCGACACAGTTGATTGGCAGAGCATTGATTTTGCGTTCTGCGCCCTGCCCCACGGCACCACCCAGCCGATCATCGCAGGCCTGCCCCAACATGTGCGGGTGGTCGATTTGTCCGCCGATTTCCGCTTGACATCAGCCGCGCTTTATGAGGCGGTCTATGGCCAGCCCCATCAACAGCCAGACCTTTTGGCCGAAGCCGTCTATGGGCTCAGCGAAATCGAGCGCGACGCCATCGCCAAGGCACGCCTGGTTGCTAACCCCGGCTGCTATCCCACCGGGGCTCAACTGCCGCTCATTCCGTTGCTTGAACAAGGTCTTGTCGAAACCAACTCCATCGTCATCGACTCCAAGTCCGGTGCGACCGGCGCGGGCCGCAGCCCCAAAGAAGGCTTGCTGTTCGCAGAGGTCGCCGATGGCATCCACGCCTACGGCATCGGCACCCACCGGCACGGGCCCGAAATCGACCAAGGCCTGAGCCGCGCTGCTGGCCAAGACATGTGCGTGCGCTTTACGCCCCATCTTATGCCTATGAGCCGCGGGATCTTGTCAACGATCTACGTGACCATAAAGCCCGGCGTTGACCTGGCTGACCTGCGCAGCGCGCTTAATGGACGCTATGCAGGCGAGCCTTTTGTCCATGTTTTGGCCGACGGACAAGCACCACAAACCCGCCACGTGCGGGGGACCAACCATGTGTTGATCTCTTTGCACGCCGACCGGAACCCCGGTCAGGCGATCCTAGTCAGCGCTGAAGATAATCTGGTTAAGGGTGCCTCTGGCCAGGCCATTCAGAATATGAACATCATGATGGGATTTGAGGAGACTTTGGGCCTCAAGCTGACCGCTCAGTTCCCCTGATCGTCCATTTTTCTTAGGAACGCCGCACCGCGGCAGCCACCTGCACCCTGTTGAGCAGCCTCGCCAAGTCGTCCTGGACGATAAAGCGAGGCTTTTACTTGTCCCGACCACAAAGGCAGCCCAGGCAGCGTTGGCGCAAACAAGCGCTATTCTTCGGGCTTTGCGCTTGTCTCAAACGGGCTGTCAGGGGAAAACTGGGGCGACTGATGGGGCTCGAACCCACGACCTCCGGTACCACAAACCGGCGCTCTAACCAACTGAGCTACAATCGCCACGCTAGGGCGCCATGACTAGGCGCGATGAAAAGAAAAATCAAGGCTCTTGTGGAGCTTGAAATGGCCGAAGTTCGATTTTTCCACCGCGAGCCGAGGTCTGCGCTGAAAACACGTATCGGAAAAACAAAAGAGCCGCTCTCGCCAAGGCAAGCGCGGCTCTTGTGTGTGTCTTATGGTTGAGCCCGCCCCCTAAGCGGGGCAGCAACCGCAAGCAATTAGCTGAGACGATAGCCTAGAATTTGAACATCAAACCAGCGTCGATATTGTGCTGACCGCGCACAGCATATTCGCCTTGCGCGCGCACACCTGCCGTTGTCGAAACCAAGCGAAAATCGCCGGACTCCAGATAGCGATAGCCAATCTTGGCACCAACGTTCGGTGCCACTGGGAAGGCAAATCCGACCAAAGCTTGAGCAGCCGGTGCCCAATCGTTGATCTTATTGGCCGTACCTGCACGTGTGATCGTGCCGTCAATTAATAGACCACCTGCACCCAGACCTGCGTAGATCGTACCAGCGCCCGGCGCATTAAAGTCGATGTAGCCGTTGGCCATCACCGCGTAGTGGTTCACATCACCGGACCAACCGGATCCGTTCACGAAGCTTTCCGGAACCAAATTCGCGGCACGGCCTTCGGCCTCAACGCGCATCGAGGCAATGCCCGACTGACTGTGCGCAACGGTTGCACCGACACCAACAAAGCCCTGCACTTCATCGTCATCACCTGTCGATACAGAGTGCACCGCACCAAAACGGGTACCGCTGTCGGCGTTGACGGTCAGGCTTCCGCCCGCAACAAGATAGCGGTCTTGCAAACCTGCCAGAATAGGACCGGAGCCTGCGGCGACTTGGGCCTGGGCTGATGCTACGCCCAATCCCAGCATCACGGCGGCAGAAATTAGGGTCGTGGTCACGCCTCGGCCGACCACCTTATTAAATGAATTGTGCATATGAAATCCGAAAATGAAATGTTTCAACGCTGGCAGATAACCAAGCGATGACGGTCAAACGAGGGTGCGAATGGGGAATTGCCGCTTCAGCCTGGACAAGAAATAGGCAAACCAGCTCAATATTTAGACAAGCACGGCAGCCAGCCCGATCCGCGCGGTTTTTGAGGCCGAAATCTAGCAACAATGCGCCCGGTAAAACTTGGCACGCTGCTTGCATGGTAGTAGCAAACCCAAGAAGGAGAGCTCTTTCATGAAAAAAATCGAAGCAATCATCAAGCCGTTCAAGCTGGACGAGGTCAAAGAGGCCCTGCACGAGATCGGTATCAACGGCATCACCGTGATCGAAGCGAAAGGCTTTGGTCGCCAAAAGGGCCACACCGAGTTGTATCGCGGTGCTGAGTATGTCGTAGACTTCCTGCCCAAAGTGAAGGTTGAGGTCGTTCTGTCGGACGATCTGCTGGATCGCGCCATCGAGGCCATCACCAACGCCGCCCACACTGGCCGTATTGGCGACGGTAAGATTTTTGTTTCAACCGTCGATGAAGCCATCCGCATCCGCACCGGCGAACGAGGCGCTGCGGCCGTTTAACAATGACAAAGAGCAACTGGAACGCACAAAACCTATTTGCTCATTTAATCAACCTATCCTACACACGCACAAACCCAATACCCGAGGAAAATATGAGCGACTATTCCACCGTAAAGCAGATGATCGAGGAGCACGGCGCCAAGTTCATCGACCTACGCTTCACCGACCCGCGCGGTAAGCTGCAACACCTGACTATGTGCGCCGAAGCCATGGGCGAAGACGAGTTCGAAGAAGGCATCATGTTTGATGGCTCTTCGATCGCTGGCTGGAAGGCCATCAACGAGTCCGACATGGTGCTGAAGCCCGACATGTCGACCTTGACTGTTGATCCTTTCACGGCTCAGCCGCAGCTCAACATCATGTGTGACATCTACGACCCTATCACCGGCGAAGGCTATGAGCGCGACCCGCGGTCAACGGCCAAGCGCGCTGAGGAGTATGTCAAGTCAACTGGCATCGGCGACACGGTTTACTGCGGTCCCGAAGCTGAGTTCTTCATGTTCGACGATGTTCGCTTTGAAGTCTCACCGAACCGCAGCTTCTTCGAGTTCTACTCTGCAGAAGGCGCCTATGCCACCGGCGACGAGTTCGAAGGCGGCAACATGGGCCACCGTCCGCGCGTTAAAGGCGGCTACTTCCCCGTCGCTCCGGTTGATCAGTCTGTCGATATCCGTGCAGAGATGACCACCGTTGCGCGTGAAATGGGTCTGCCCATGGACAAGCACCACCATGAAGTGGCACCTGCGCAGCACGAGCTGGGCATGATGTTCTCAACCCTGACCGACATCGCCGACAAGCAGCAACTTTACAAGTACGTCGTTCACAACGTGGCGGCCTCTTACGGCAAAACCGCGACCTTTATGCCCAAGCCCCTGCAGGGCGACAACGGCTCTGGCATGCACGTTCACCAATCAATCTGGAAAGACGGCCAGCCTGTGTTTGCGGGCGACGGCTACGCCGGTCTGTCTGAAACTTGTTTGTACTACATCGGTGGTATCATCAAGCACGCCAAGGCTCTGAACGCCTTTACCAACCCCTCGACCAACTCTTACAAGCGTCTGGTACCAGGTTTTGAAGCCCCTGTTCTGCTGGCCTATTCAGCGCGCAACCGCTCTGCGTCGTGCCGCATTCCGTTTGGCTCATCACCGAAAGCCAAGCGCGTTGAGGTTCGCTTCCCCGATCCGACAGCCAACCCCTACCTGGCTTTCGCGGCCATGTTGATGGCGGGCATGGACGGCATCCGCAACAAGATCCACCCTGGCGACCCCATGGACAAGGACCTGTACGAACTGCCCGCAGACGAGCTGGCTCAGATCCCGACCGTTGCGGGGTCTCTGCGCGAGGCTCTGGACGCTTTGGCCGAAGACATGGACTTCCTGTGCGAAGGTGGCGTCTTCACCCGCGACCAGATCGAAGCTTACATGGAACTGAAGTGGGAAGAGCAGCTGCGTTTCGACATGGCTCCGCACCCCATCGAGTTCGACATGTACTACTCGGTTTAAGAGTCAGTCCCAATCGAACAAGAAACCCCGGTCTTCTGGCCGGGGTTTTTCTTTGCCCCTCTGCTTGATTTGGGCACAAAAAAGCCCCGCTGCCAGGGCGGGGCTTATGATAACCAAAGGCAAGCGGCCTAATGCGTCAGAGGCGACGGCCCATTTCGTTCATCAGGTCGGCGCGGGTCAGGCCCAAATCTTCGAGCTGGCGGGCGTCCATGTTGTCCCACAAAGACAGCAGGCGACCACGGCGGGATTGTTGAGAGATAAGGCGAATAAGACCAATCATAGCGAACTCCTCTAAAGACTGGCATGGCAGAGATAGCTCGGCGAGTCGTGATTTTGGCGCGGCCCGTCAGCGGCCTGGGGTGTCGCAGGTTTCCGGGTCGCAAACTAGGCCGGGACCGCCTGATCATAGCGCAAAACCGACGCAAGTGAACCTGGTGATCAGACCTGCTAAAATCGCATGGCTTTTGGCTGCCCTCGGCACCTTTAGAGCCTCAAAACGTCGCCAGCGAAAGCGCGCTCCTGCGCCGCTATATCCAGCTTTTTCATCCCAAATTTGGCTTGCATATAGCCTCCAAGCCGCCGCGCTCCAACTTCTGGCCGGTCCGCAGGGTCACATCGTTGCCCTTGACCGCGTTCTTTCCAAAAATCGCGACGCCAAGAGCTTGCCGGCTCGAACGGCCAAAGTGAAGCCACATACAGGTGCTAGGAGGGCGCGCTCACTTGGGCTGTTTGCCGTCACCCGAGTTTCACCATGTTGAAGACCAGCCCCTAGCGGCATAATCCTTCATTCGCCCTGAGTTTGTGCTAAAGGCCTCACTATGGAGACCACCCCACTCTATCTGCCCGAAGACATGCGGCGCCCCAAGGAAGCCGAGCGCCAGGAACCCGCAGGCTCGCGCCTAAGTGGAAGCCTGTTCCGAAGCTTGGCCCCAGGCCTGTTCAAGCGCCCAACAAAGCGCATGCTGGCGGTGATGTTGGTCGCGCTGATGGCAATGGGCGGCCTGGCGGGCTATGGCGTTTGGCGCTATCTTTATCAGCAAGATCGCCAGTTTTTTGACCCGATTGACGATCCGGCCAACGCGGCCTTGGTGGCCGAGTTTCAAGACTTCCTAGAATCCAACTACGTCATCTATTTCGATGCGCGCGAGCTGTTGACCCCTGGCGGCTCTCACCGACGTGTGGGCTCCAGCGGCTATGGCCTCAACCGCCTACCGCCGCGCCACCTATGGGAGGGCATGCTGGCCAGCCTGTTCGTGATCGAAGAGCTGCGCGAGCGCTTTGGCGGTGAACTGAACATCGTCTCTGGCTATCGCGCCCCGCTCTACAACGCGGCGATTGGCGGCGCGCGGCGCAGCCAGCACATGCGCTATACGGCGTTTGACGTTGCCCCGAAGAGCCGTAAGGCCGAAGATGTAGCCAAACTCCACAAGATCTTGCTGACCATGCGCGATGAGGAACAGCTATTTGTCGGTGGCCTGGGTAAATACGACACCTGGGTCCACATCGACACGCGCGAGAAAAACGCCAATTGGTGAGGCAAACTATCCCCAGCGCTTCGGTGCAGAGAGGATTCGCAACCCCAGCTTTATAGCCAGCGTGCAACAGGAAGCCTATACCAAGGCTTCCCGTTCAAACGATAGAGGCTAAAGCCGTCGTGTCAGACCTGCTTAACGATCTGGTGCCCGCCCCCAAGCAAGACGCCAAGGGGTCCTACAGTGCCAAGGACATCGAGGTGCTGGAGGGCTTGGAGCCCGTGCGCAAGCGCCCCGGCATGTACATCGGCGGGACCGACGAGCGCGCCTTGCACCACCTGGCCTCAGAGATCATTGACAACGCCATGGATGAGGCCGTTGCCGGTCACGCCAGCCACATCAAGATCCACTTGGACGCAGACGGCTGTGCCACCATCACTGATAACGGGCGCGGCATCCCCGTCGATCCCCACCCCAAGTACAAAGACAAGTCCGCGCTGGAGGTCATCCTGACCACATTGCACTCGGGCGGTAAGTTCTCTGGCAAGGCCTACGCAACGTCGGGCGGTCTGCACGGCGTTGGCATTTCGGTGGTCAACGCGCTGTCCGACCTGTTGGTGGTCGAGGTGGCGCGCGATAAGTCGCTCTATCGTCAGTCCTTCAGCCGTGGCCTGCCGCAAGGTGGCATCGAGCGTGTTGGCGCAGCGCCCAACCGGCGCGGCACATCGGTGCGCTTCCACCCGGACCCGCAGATTTTTGGCGATAAGGCCAAGCTGAAGGCTGACCCACTGTATCGCTTCGCCCGCTCGAAAGCCTTCTTGCAAAAAGGTGTCGAAATCCGCTGGTCCTGCGATCCCAGCTTGCTGGAGGCGGACTCTAAGACCCCCGCCGAAGCCGTACTGCACTTCCCCGGCGGCTTGGCGGACAGTCTGCAAGAAACCGTGGTGGGTGAGAGCCTGGTCACGCCCATCTTGTACGCCGGTGAGGCCGACTTTCCTGACGATCAAGGCCGCATGGAATGGGCCATCGCCTGGCTCGATCAGGCCGATGCCAGCGTCAGCGCCTTTTGTAACACCATCCCCACCCCACTGGGCGGCACCCACGAGCAGGGCCTGCGATCTGGCTTGGCGCGCGCCATCAAGGGCTTTGGCGATCTGGCAGGCAACAAGAAGGCTGGCAGCATTACGCCCGAAGACGTTATGGGCGCCGCGCGCAGCCTGCTGTCTATCTTTATCCGCGAGCCGCAATTCCAGGGCCAGACCAAGGACCGTCTGACCTCGGCCTATGTCACGCGCCTGGTCGATAACGCCATCAAGGATCAGTTGGATCACTGGCTGGCTCAGCACCCCAAAGAGGCCAAGGCGCTACTGGACAACATCGTGCTGCGCGCCGAAGAACGCCAGCGCCGTCGCCAAGCCAAAGAGCAGTCGCGCAAGACCGCCACCTCGCGCCTGCGTCTGCCGGGCAAGCTGGCGGACTGTTCGCGGGCCAACCGGGCCGATACCGAGATTTTCCTGGTCGAGGGCGATTCGGCGGGTGGCTCTGCCAAGCAAGCGCGCAAGCGCGAGACCCAAGCCATTTTGCCTCTGCGCGGCAAAATCTTGAACGTGGCCAGCGCCACCAGCGACAAGTTGCGGGCCAACCAAGAGCTGTCGGACCTGTCACAGGCTTTGGGCGTAGGGCTAGGCCGCCAATTCAAGCTGGATGAAGTTCGCTATGAGCGGGTCATCATCATGACCGACGCGGACGTGGACGGGGCCCACATCGCCAGCCTGCTGATGACCTTCTTCTATCGCGAGATGCGCCCGCTGATCGACGCGGGCCGCTTGTTCCTGGCCATGCCGCCGCTGTATCGCCTTAGCCAGGGCGGCAAGGTGCTTTACGCGCGCGACGACGACCACAAAGACGAGCTGCTGGCCAGCGCCTTTAAGTCCAACGCCAAGGTTGAGATTTCGCGCTTCAAGGGTTTGGGCGAAATGTCCTCGCCACAGCTCAAAGAAACCACCATGAACCCCGCGACTCGCCAACTGCTGCAAGTGCGCCTGGATGACTTTTCCGGCGATGGTTTGGGCGGCCAACAGGACTTGGGCCCGAACGCCGAGGCAATCGCGGGTGTGGATCAGCTCGTAGAGGACCTCATGGGCCGAAAACCTGAGCGTCGCTTTGCCTTTATTCAGGAAAACGCCGCTTTTGCAGAAGATTTGGACATCTAGAGTCAACTCTTGCACGCCGAGCTGCTAGGTTGGATTTGAAAAATCCCCAACAATGGCTGGCCTTTTGGACCTGCCCTTCCCATCTAGCTCTCTATGACCCGAAGCCGACCCCCGTTGATCGACTTGCCAGGCCCCAACCCAACTCACCCGACCACCTCTGCGACCGGGTTGTCGCGGCGCGCCCTGCTGAAGGGCGGTCTACAGGGCCTGGGGCTCGCAGGCCTGTCGAGCCTGGGGCTGACCGCTTGCCAACCCGCTCAGGGTGGACAGGTCGAACCGCAAGCCAACTATGGCCGACGCGAGCCCGTCCCCGCCGAGCTGTTGGACAAAGCCAGCATCCCGACCTTTCCCAACACCCGCTTTTTTGCCGACCGCCCCAGTCGCGACTTTGCAGCCTGGCTAGACATCTGGACCCGCCAGCGCCGCAACCTGGGCCTGGCCTCCACAAAACCGATGGATGCCATCGCCTTTTCTGGTGGCTCCAGCGAGGGCGCGTTCGGCGGCGGCTTGATGGTTGGCTGGGGCCAACGCGGCGACCGCCCAGTCTTTGATCTGGTCAGCGGCATCTCTGCTGGCGCGATTGTGGGTGCGAGCGTCATTCTGGGCCATGGTTATGAGCAGCGCATCCAGGCTGCCTTCACCAGCAACGCATTTTCAGACATTTTGACTCTGCGTCCCACATCGCTGCTGTTTGGTGGTCCCAGCTTGTCGAGCGCGGCCAAGCTGGCCAGCCAGTTGGAAGAACAAGTCGATGATGCCATGATCGACCAGATTGGCCGGGCCTATCATGCCGGACGCCGCTTCATGGTCATCACCTCCAACCTGGATCAACAGCGACCCGTGGCTTGGGACATCACCGCGATTGCTGCCTCCTTGCACCCCTCGCGCTATGCTTTGGTGCGTAAGGTCTTGCTGGCCAGCGCGGCACTGCCCGGCCTGTTCCCGCCAGTGCGCTTTGCTGTGGTCGCCGACGGCAAGGCCTATGACGAGTTCCACGTTGACGGGGCGGTGACCCAAGGCCTCTACCTGTTTCCCGGTGCGCAAGACAGCCTGACCACGGTGCGCCAGATGGCACCCGAGATGCGCTTTAACATCTACATGGTGATCAATGGGCCGATTTTGCCGACCTACGACCCCGTGCGGGCGCGGGCACTGAATCTGGCCAACTCTTCTTTGCAGACCTTGCTTAAAAACCGCACCGCAGGCGACGTGAAAGAAATCTTCCGCATTGCGCAGTTCTTTCAGACCCCGGCACGCTTGACCTTCTTGCCGCAAGACATGTCTCAGACCTCTGAGACCAACAGCTTTAAGGCCGACTACATGAATAAGCTGTTCGCCTATGGCCAGGAGCGCGGCTTGAAAGCCGATCTGTGGTATGATCGTTTCCCGCTGATTTAGGCCGCTGATTTGAGCCCCGGGCACCTAGGCCCAGGCTTCACCAAACCGGACACCCTGGACACATGACACCCTGAGCAAACGCGGCGAGAATGCGATTTTGTAACCAAAACCTTACGCGTTCTTGAGCCGCCTTGTTTTGTGGTCAGGCGCACGCGGTGGCACAAGAGGAGCTCTTCCCTCTCTTGTTCCCTAAGGAGCCCTTTCATGCGAACATCTTTTCTAACACGACCGGTCCTAGCGGGGCTTGGTTTGGCGCTCGCCGTGCTGATCGGTTGGCTGCTTATTAGCATGCCCTTCACCCGCAATCGGGCAGAAGCCCAGGTCCAGACCCAAGCCACCACCTTGCCAATGAACCAAGCCTCTGTCGTGTTGGCAGGCGGCTGCTTTTGGTGCCTCGAGAGCGACATGGACCACGTGACGGGCGTGGTGGGTACCACCAGTGGCTATTCCGGCGGACATCTTGACAATCCGACCTACAAGAAGGTCTCGGCGGGCGGTACCGGCCACTATGAGGTGGTCAAAATTGACTACGATCCCGGGCAGGTCAGCTTCGCCAAAATCTTGGATGTCTTCTGGCACTCGGTCGATCCAACAGACCCCGGTGGCCAGTTCTGTGACCGCGGCCATTCCTATAAGACCGCTGTGTTCGTCTCCACACCCGAGGAACGCCAGATCGCCGAGGCCTCCAAGCAAGCGCTGATCGACCAGGGCATCAACATTGTCACCCCCATCTTGGACGCGGCCACCTTTTATTCTGCCGAGGACTATCACCAGGATTACTATACCAAGAACCCGCGTCGCTATAACTTCTATCGTTTCGCTTGCGGTCGCGATAAAAGGGTTAAACAGCTCTGGGGAGCCGACGCGCACCGGGGCATCAACAAAGAATAATCCCGACAAAAGACCAAAGGACATCATGAGCCTGCTGCGATCCCTTGCCCGCCACCCCATCATTCCAGTCATCATTGTAGAGCAGATCGAAGACGCCGTTCCCTTAGGCCAAGCCCTGGTTGACGGCGGCCTGCCAGTGCTGGAAGTCACCTTGCGAACCCCGGTGGCCTTGGATGCGATCAAACGCATGGCCGCTGAGATTGAAGGTGCCATTGTCGGCGCGGGCACGCTGCGCCACAGTGATGATGTTCAGGCGGCCAAGGCTGCCGGCGCAACCTTTGGCGTCTCACCCGGCTCGCCCGCGACCTTGCTGCAAGCTGCGCAAGATGCGGGCCTGCCGCTGTTACCTGGTGTGGCCAGTGCGACAGAGGCTATGAACGCCAACAATCTGGGCTATCAGTTCTTGAAGTTCTTCCCCGCTGAGGCCTCAGGCGGTGCCAAGGCGATCGCAGCCCTGGCCAGCCCGCTGGCAGGCCTAGTCTTCTGCCCCACGGGCGGCGTCAGCCCCGCCAATTTGCGCGATTATTTATCCTGCCCGAACGTGGTCTGCGCGGGCGGCTCTTGGATGCTCCCCAAGGACTTGATTGCTGCTAAAAATTGGACGAAGATCCGCGATCTTGCCGCCGAGGCTAGAGCCGCTGCCCTTGCTGCCGGTTGGCAAGACAAAAGCACCGCGATCAACGCCTAGCGGCGATCACTCGTGTCAGGCCTGGGCACAGTGTCCGGGTCTCAACCGCCTGAAAGGAGCCCGCGCGCCATGGCTGCGCTCACCAAAGAGTTTTTGGCGTCCGATGCCTGGCGTACAGAAGCCAATGCCTTGGGCGAAAAGCTCGACTATCCGCTGTGGAGCGACGACATGCTGCGCGCCTCTGTGCGCACAACGCTGAGCGCCGCACCCGCACAGCAAGATCACAGCCAAGGCGTTTGGATCTTCGGCTATGGCTCTTTGATCTGGAACCCGCTGCTCGACTACGATCTGAAAAAACCGGCCTTGGTTCATGGCTATCAACGCCGCTTCTGCCTGCAAACCCGCTTTGGCAGGGGCAGCCCGGACAAGCCCGGCCTGGTGCTGGCGCTAGACGAGGGCGGGCGCACCGAGGGCCGCGCCTTTCGCGTGCGGCCCGACAATCTGGAGCACGAGCTGTTCTTGTTGTGGCGGCGTGAGATGCTGTCTGGCTCTTATCGCCCGCTATGGCTTGACGGCGAGATCGAGGGGCGCCCCAGCCCCATGCTGACCTTCGTAATTGACGTCAATTGTGGGCGCTATACCGGCCCAATCTGCCCCGAAAAGAAGCTGCATATGCTGTTGACAGGCGAAGGCATGCTGGGCACGAGCCTGGACTATTTCACCCAGACCTTAGCCAGCCTGCGCAACGAAGGCATTGTTTGCGACTACCTGGAGCAGTTGGAGCAAGACCTAAACACGGCTGCCGCAAGGCGCGCCGCGCCGGGCCATGCCAAGGGCGCGTGAGGCGGGGCGTGCCGAGTAGATCGCGCTGGCGCTTGGCGAACTTGAGCGGCCTTCCCCGCCTGCTGCGCGCGCGCGGAGCCAAGCGATTTTGGCTCAAGGACCGCAGCGGTGAGCCCCATGTGCTGTTGCCCTTTTCCGACTACGCCGAGCTCTTGTCCTACAAACGCCACGCTTTGAGCTGGGCCGAATTGAGCGCAGAAGAACAGGCCGCTTTGCACGAAGAAGCGCGGCTGGCTGGGCTTGCGGCCGAGCGCGAGACAAGCTCGTGACCGGCACCGACCCCCGCCTGCCCAACACTGCCGCAAGCCGACTGCCGAGTAAGCCGCCCAAGGCGGGCGATCTCATCTGCTATCGCTATATCTGGATCAATCGCAACTTTGCCCGCACGCCCAAGCACGCCGACAAAGTGCGTCCGGTGCTGGTGCTGCACCGTGAGCCGCTGGGCGCGGGCCTTTTCCAGCTCAGTCTGCTGGCCATCAGCACGAAGAAGCAGCGCGAGCCCGACAAGGGGCTGGCGGTGCCGCACTTGGAGCGCCAGCGCGCGGGCCTGAAAGAAAAGTCTTGGGTCGTGACGACTGGCATCAATCGGGTGACTTGGCCCTCCGACCTGTTCGAACCCTTTGATCCGCCGACCGGAAGCGCTGGCGCCTATGCGCGCTTTTCGTCCGCTTTTTTCGCGCACATCGCCCAAACGGTGAGCCAAAATATCAGCATCGCTCAAGCAGAAAAAGAGCGCAAACTCAAACGCTTGATGAAGCGCGGTTGAGGCAAGCCTTGCCGACGCGCCTGGCTCTGCCTTTGATCTCGGGTTTCGCGCTTTTGATCCTGCGCCCAGCTTTGCCATCGACGGGCGGCCGACGCCAGGTGTTAGGGCGGCGGTAGATCGTCCGCCAAACCCAGCGCTACAGTTCCGCCAGGCCTAGCACAAAACCCGAGCAATCGCCCCCGAGTGCGAAGGCAGGCTGGCGGTTTGGCCCTTTAATGCCAAATCAAACGAGCCAGGGGCCGTAGTCGGGCTCAGCCCATTCACACCGCCCGACCCCCACGTCCCAATAAAAATAATCACCGTTTAGCAAGCATTCTTCTTTCGTTCCAAAATCGCACATAGATAGCGATTCATCCCAGCGGCCACCGCTGTCTAGGCATGAATCGATGTCAATAAATTCCGCGATATCCTTGCGAAAGATCACCATGGTGACCAACAACGCCAGCAACACCATGTGCCAAATCTTCAACTTGGTGCCCATCATCACACTACCAATACTTTTTTGGTAGAGCAGGGGGACGATATGCTAGGTCACAGACTCATAAATCGTAGCCAGATGGCAATGGACGCGAGCTTGAGCATTGCCAGGTAGTTAGCGGCGTGTTTTTCATATCGCGTTGCCACTCTGCGGAAGTGTTTGATCTTGTTGAAGA
>JAUIBT010000011.1 GCA_030428255.1 Alphaproteobacteria bacterium
AGGCTAGAACATATGACGACCTTTGGAAGGCCGTCGGCCAGATCTGCGACCTGTTCACGCCCCAGGAGTGCTGGAACTTCTTCAAGGCCGCAGGATGCGTTGCAGACTAATCGCCCGACGCTCTAGGGCATTGAAAAACAAGTCGAATCATAGCGTAACACGGCTTGGAGCGACGCGGCTTTGGGCCAAAGCGGCGCAGGCTGGCTTGACGTCAGCGCGTCTTCGGGCTTTGCTGCGGGTTTGCTCCTGCCGTTAAGAGCCCGAGGCCCATGGATATCATCTACAGCGAAACCCACCGTCTGCGCGCGCCCAAGTTCGAGTTGAATGGCGGGCTGTTGGTGCCGCCGTTCGAGTGCCCCGAACGCCTGGACTTCATCTTGGCCGAGGCCAAGGCGCGCGGCTTTGCTGCTCCACAGCCGCCCAGCGATCACGGGTTGGCACCCATCCAAGCGGTCCACGATGTGGACTATCTCGACTTCTTGGCCACCTGCTGGGACGCCTGGCAGGCCATGGGCTTTAAGGGCGAGGCCATTGCCAACATCTTCCCCTCTCGGCGCATGACGCGGCTGGCGGTACCCAGCGATATCGAAGGCAAGCTTGGCTACTATTGCTTGGCAAACGACACCGCGATTTCACCAGGGACTTGGGAAGCGGCTCAGGGCTCGGCGCAAGTGGCCTTGAGCGGAGCGGATCGGCTGATCGCAGGTCAGCGTGCGGCCTTTGCCTTGTGTCGTCCACCGGGCCACCATGCGGCTCAGGATATGTTCGGCGGCTATTGCTTTTTGAACAACGCGGGCATTGCCGCCCAGCACCTTCGCGACCAGGGCGCAGCGCGGGTGGCCATTTTGGACGTAGATTTCCATCACGGAAACGGCACCCAGGCCATGTTCTATGATCGACCCGATGTGCTGGTGGTCAATCTGCACGGCGACCCGGATTACGCCTTTCCGCACTTCCTAGGCGGGGCGGATGAGCGCGGCGAAGGGGCCGGCGAGGGCGCAACGCTCAACTACCCCCTGCCGGAAGGCTGCTCGTTCGAGCGCTGGTTCGAGACCTTGGAGATCGCCGTGTCGGCCATCCAGGCTTGGGGTGCTGAGGCGCTGGTGGTTAGCTTGGGCGTCGATACCTATGAGGGCGACCCCATCAGCGCCTTCAAACTGAAGAGCGCGGATTTCACCACCTACGGGCAGCGGCTGGGGCGTTTTGGCCTACCGACCTTGTTCGTTATGGAGGGCGGTTATGCGGTCGAAGCGATTGGGGTTAATACCATCAACGTGCTGGACGGTTTCGCCCAGGTTTAGGAGGGCAGGCGCATGAGTAAGCCAAAGGTGGTGCTAGTTCGCCATGGACACGATCCATGCGATGATCGCGTGCAGCGCTTCTTTGCAGCGTCAGACCTAGAGATCGTGACCTTGCGCCCGTTCCAAGGTCAGGTCCTGCCACAAGTCGATGGCGCTGTGCGCGCTGCCGTGGTGTTCGGCGGGCCCTTTTGCGTCGACCAGCCCCAGGCGCATCCCTTCTTGGCCGATGAAAACCGCTTCATTGAGGCTTGTTTGCGCGCTGATTTGCCCGTCTTGGGCATCTGCCAGGGCGCTCAGCAATTGGCGGCGGTCTTGGGGGCCTATGCCGGGCCGCCCAGCGATGCCGCTCCAGGTGAGGGGCGCGAGTTTGGCTATTACCCGCTGTCCCCGACCCCAGCCGGGCAGGACCTGTTCGCGGGCGATCTGGTGGTGCCGCAAGCCCACTTCCACACCTTCGCCATTCCCAGCGGAGCGCGCCACTTGGCCAGCTCTTACCGCTACCCCAACCAGGCCTTTTCCTATGGCTCGGCGTATGGCTTCCAGTTTCATGCTGAGGTAACCAAGCCCGGATTTCGCCGCTGGCAGGTCGAGCTTGGCCCGCAGCACTATGGCCAGCCGGGCGCGCAGACCAAGGCCGAACAAGACGCGCTGATGGCGACCCACGATGCGGCCATCGACGCCTGGTTCCTGGCCTTTATGGATCAGCATTTCGGTCCCGCACTTAAACCCGAGCAAAAGGGCCAAGTATGAGCCACTACGACAGCATGCAAGCCGCGCAGGCGCGCATTATCGGCGATTTCCGCTCGGACACCGTGACCCGTCCTTGCGCGGGTATGCTGGCGGCCATGGCCGAGGCCCCGCTGGGCGACGATGTGTTCGGCGACGATCCGACCGTGACCAAGCTTGAGGCTGAAGTCGCCCGGTTGCTCGGCAAGCAGGCGGCGCTGTTCTTGCCCACCGGCACACAGTCGAACCTGGTCGCGGCCCTGTCGCATTGCGGGCGCGGCGAGGAAATCATCGTCGGCCGCTCCTATCACCTGTTTGCCGACGAGGCCAAGGGGGCCTCGGTGCTGGGCGGGATCGGTTTCGAGCCGCTGGATACAGAGGCCAACGGCGCGCTGGACCCCGAGGCCATCGCCGCTGCCGTGCAACCCGACGATCCGCACCAGGCCATCTCGCGCTTGTTGGCGTTGGAAAATACCGTGGCGGGCTCTGCCATCGCGCTCGCGCAGTTGCAGGATTGTGCCTTGGTGGCGCGCAAGCATGGGCTCAGTGTGCATTTGGACGGCGCGCGTCTGTTCAACGCTGCGGCCAGCCTTGGCTGTCGGGTGGGTGATTTGGCTTCGGTGGCGGACAGTGTGTCGCTCTGCCTATCCAAAGGCTTGGGAACGCCGCTGGGCTCGGTTTTGGCCGGTGACAGCGCACTGATTGCCCGCGGGCGACGCCATCGCAAGCTGCTGGGCGGCGGCATGCGCCAGGTGGGGCTGGTGGCTGCCGCCGGGCTCTACGCGCTGGCGCACAACGTCGAGCGGCTGATTGAGGACCAACGCAAGGCCGAACGCTTGGCGCAAAGTCTGGCGCGTTTGCCGCGCTCCGGCGATGGGGCTTGGCTCTGCCACCAAGCGACCAACATGGTGTTTGTCACGCCGCCCAAGGGGCAGGGCGAGGCTTTGTTGCGCCACTTGGCCAACGCGGGCTTGCTGGCCGGTGGAGCGCCGCGCCTGCGCCTGGTCATGCACAAAGACGTAGACGAGGCCGCCGTCGCAGCTTTGGGGCAGTCGATTTTGACCTTTGCAGGCGTTGAAGGAGACTAAGATCATGGAACTACGCGCAGACTTTGCGACCCGCGCGGTCGTGGCCTTTGACGAGGGCGGCTTTGTCGGCTCGCCCGCAGGCGGCGTCGCGCGCTTCATGCTGGATCGCATCGGCGCGGAAGTGGCGCGCGCCACCTCGATCGTCCGCTTTGCGCCGGGCGCTACCTTCAGTCAGCACAGCCATGGCGGCGGCGAGGAGTTCTTGGTCCTGGAGGGCGTGTTTTCTGATGCCTATGGTGATTTTCCGGCGGGCTCTTATGTACGCAATCCTGTGGGCTCCAGCCACACGCCGGGCAGCAAAGGCGGCTGCACGATCTTCGTAAAGCTGTGGCAGATGAACCCGGAAGAACAGGTTGCAACGCGCCTGACCGCCGATGAGGTTGCCGCCGCCACAGCTGCGGGCCAAGCGCTGTACGAGGACGCGCGCGAACGCGTCGTAGTACAGGAGTTGGCGCAAGGCCAAAGCTTGGTGCTGGATTGGCCCTGGGGTGGTGAGCTTTTGGTGCTAGACGGGCAGCTTGAGCCCAGCGGCGACCCAGGGGCCAGCGGCGACCCAGGGGCCAGCGGCGACCCAGGGGCCAGCGGCGACCCAGGGGCCAGCGGCGACCCAGGGGCCAGCGGCAACCCAGGGTCCCGCCTTGGTCGTTGGGACTGGCTGCGGCTGCCTGCGCGCGGCGCGGCACTGCGCGTGGAGGCGCGCGCCAAAACGCGGCTGTGGCTCAAACAGCGGTTGGATGATCGCAGCGGCGAGGCCTGGGCTCTGCGCGGCGTTTAGCGCGCTGGCGGGGCCTGCCGTAAGGGCCGGTCTTATACGATTGCCGCGCTGCCGTGATCGCTCTTCTGGACGATAAATCGCTGCAATAAAAGTCGAACCAAAGCCTGGCTGGTCGTGGAGAGACGTGGCTTTGGTCTTAGCCCCCAGGCATGCTGAAGCACTGGGCGACCTCGATGCTGCCGATCGCTAAGAAGGGGCAGGCCTTGGCCATCTCGATGGCCTCTTCAATAGTCTCCGCTTGCACGATGGTGTAGCCCATCAGGGCTTGCGGACCGCTGAGGTCCTCGACCTCGCCGCCTTGGCGCACGATCTTCGAGGGGCCAAGCGGCTGGCCTGGGCTGACGACAGCATCGCCCAACCCTTGCAGCCAAGCCCCCCAGGCCTGTTGCTGCTCGGCGCCCTGTTCGGGGGTGTCGAACTGGCGCTCTTCATGATAGGCGAGGATGAAATTTGGCATGGGCTCTCCTTGTTTTTATAGTGATTTTACCCCCGCGGCAGGCGGTGGTTGTTCGCATGGACCTGGCCCGTGCTTAGGTACGCGACTCAGGCGTTGGCTGGTTTGCTATCCACCACAGATGGGCGATCCGCGTGCATGTCATACCAAGCGCTCAACGACGGCCGGCCGTCGCGCCAGGGTTCATCTGCGAAGCGAAAATCCAGGTAGTCCAACGCGCAAATCCAAGCGATGTCATCGATATAAAACTTGTCCGACAACCAGCCGGGGTTGGCTTCCATGGCATCCAAAATCGCGGTGACTCGGCGCTTGAACTTGGCTTCTTCAGCTGCAGAGGGTTCCTGATCGGCTTTGCGGCGATTGCGCATGCGATCCACGGCAGCGTCCATCAAGGCGTCGGCCAGCGCCTCGTTTTCGATCACGCGGAACTTGGCGTGGTCGTTGGCCGGGAACAACGCGCGGGTGTTGCTCTGGGTGTCCAGATAGCGGCAGATGGTCTGCGAGCTGGTGAAAATTCGCCCATCGTCGGCTACTAGCGCGGGCAGTTTACCGACCGGCGAGACCTTGAACAGCATGTTACCAGGGTCGTTGTAGTCGCCGTGTATCAGCTCGATTTGATCCGTCAGCCCCAGTTCGTGGGCGGCGATCACGGCCTTGCGGACAAAAGGAGAGGCAGGGGAGTGAAGCAGTTTCATCATGGCAGTCGGAGTCTTTCGATGAAATAGGGAAAAGCTTTTGGCAGCAATCGGAGCCAGGCGGGCTAGAACGAATCCTTGCGGGCGCGCACCTCGGCGAAGACCGCCGCGGCCTCCATACCGCTGAGGCCAAGCGCTGCCTGAAAAGCCGGGTCGTCACAGCGCAAGAAGGGGTTGAAGCGTTTCTCGTCCTCCAGCAGCGAGGGCACAGTGGGCTGGCCTTGATCGCGGCGCGCCTTCAGGCCGTCGATGTGCTGTTGCAAGGCCGTGTCGTCCGGGGTCTGCGCCAGGGCAAAGCGGGCATTGGCCATGGTGTATTCGTGGCCGCAGAAGACCAGGGTATCATTGGGCAGGGCGCGCAGCTTGGACAGGCTGGCCCACATCATGGCCGCGTCGCCCTCGAAGACCCGTCCGCAACCCAGCACGAACAGGCAGTCAGCGCAGAACAGGCCGCTGTGACCAGCGGAATAGAAGGATACGTGGTCCAGGGTGTGACCGGGGGTCTCGATCACCTCCAGCTCAGCACCGAGGCAGTCGAAGCGGTCGCCGTGACTGACGGCTTGATCCAGAGGCAGCCGGCTGGCGCTGGCTTTGGGGCCAATCACCCGGGCGTCGTGCTGGGCTTTCAGCGCTGCTACACCGCCAACATGGTCGCCGTGGTGGTGGGTCAGAAGGATCTGACGCAGGGGCTTGCCAAGCGCCTCGATGGCGGCTTGAACCGGGGCGGCTTCGCCAGGATCTACCACGGCCAGGGCGTCATCGCTCTCGATCAGATAGGCGTAGTTGTCACTTGCGAAAGGGATCAGGTTGATCATCCAGTCAGCCATAGCTTGCAGCCTCGTTGAAAATGCTTAACTCTGGGGCAGGCTAGCCTGAAACCCGTCACGATGAAAGGGGTGCTAACGCTCATGTGGTTAGATGCCCGCAGCTTGGAAGCTTTTTATGCCACGCCCTGGGGGACCTTGGTGGGCGGCAGCTTGGCTGGCTATGTGCAGACCCTGTGGGGATCGCTGGCCCAACAGCACCTTCTGGCCATTGGCTACCCGTTCCCGGTGCTGGACCGCCTGGACCCAGCGCCCGAGCAGTGCTTTGTCGCCATGCCGCAGCGCATGGGCAATGTGTCCTGGCCCGCCGAGCCGCTCCACGAAACACCCGAATCGCGCGCGCACCGCTGCAACCGCACGCTGATGGTCAAGGGCGCAGCGTTGCCGTTTCGGGACTCCAGCCTGGATCGCATCTTGCTGTTGCACCAGATGGAGTTTTCCAACGACATTCCGGCCCTCACTTCAGAGCTGTATCGCGTGCTGCATGATCAGGGCGAGGTGCTGATGATCGTGCCCAACCGCGCCGGGCTTTGGAGCCGCTCTGAGCGCTCGCCCTTTGGCTACGGCCAGCCCTTCACGCCGGGCCAGATCAACGCGCAGCTAAAGGGGGCGGGTTTTGAGACCCTTACGCTGCATGGCGGGCTGTATTTTCCGCCGCGCAATAGTCGGTTGGTGCGGCGTCATGCGCGGCGCTGGGATCAGCTTGGCGGGCGCTGGGCCAAACTGGTCGCAGGGGTCATGATTGTGCAGGCGCGTAAGGCCAAAGCGCGCCGTCCGCGCAAGGTCGAGCATCAAGACGCTCTGCGCCGCATTCGCGGCTTGCTGGCTGGTGTTCCGCTGCGTCCTGAAGGCTTGGCACCCGAACCAAGCGCTTCGGCTTTGCGCCCGCACAAAGAAAAACCCCGGATGACCCGCAAGTAAGCAGATCGTCAGGGGTCTGTGCTCGCGTGAGCGTTTGGTGTGCATTACCGACACGCCTGCGTGCGCTCTGTCTGATATGCGGGCGCGTGTGGGGCGTTCCGACACCGCGCTGGCTGCCGTCCGCTTGACCGCGCCGGACTGCCGGCCTAGAGGCGCAGGGCGGCTGCGATTGCGGCGATGATGGAGATCACCAACAGCACCAAGCCGGTCAGCATCTGACCTGCAACGGTGGCGAAGAACAAGAACAGAGCCAAGCCGACCAACAGCAATGCGCTGACTGTTGCGATGCGCCAAAAGCCCAAGAAGGTGTGCTTGTGTCCGGCGGGTGACAATTCGTATTCGAGACCGTGGTCGCTCATCGGGGGTTTCCTTGCTGGTCGTTGTGCGGTCCGCGTGCTGCGGCCAGTCTGTGCCTATGCGGGCGGTTGGTTTTCTGCTTACCGCCAGATCAGCTTGCCGTCAATCAACTGCACCTGTTGTGCGGCAACCTGTTTCAAACACTTGGGATAGAGCTGGTGTTCCAACTCAAGCAAGCGCGCGCTCATGGACTCCAAGCTTTCCCCGGCCTCGATGTGCAGGGCGCCTTGGTCGATGATTGGTCCGGTATCCAGGCCTTGGTCAACGAAATGCACCGTGCAACCGGTCACTCGCACGCCCGCTCGCAGGGCTTGGGCCTGGGCATCCAGGCCCGGAAACGACGGCAGTAAAGATGGGTGGATGTTCAGCAATTTGCCGTCCCAACGACGCGTAAAGTCGGGCGACAGCAGGCGCATATAGCCAGCCAGGCAGACCAATTCGATGCTGCGTTGTTGCAATTCTTGCTCCAGGCGGGCGTCATAGTCCGCGCGTGTCTCGCCAGTCAGGCGCTCCAGCGCGACGGCCTCTAAGCCCTGATCGCGAGCCCAGCTTAGACCCGCAGCATCGGGGTTATTCGACAGCACCAAAGCGACGCGCGCCGGAAAATCTGCTGCTTGGCAGGCCCGAACCAAGGACTGCATGTTGCTGCCGCGTCCTGAGATCAAAATGGCGATGGGGCGCTTCATGCGGTCAGGCGCTGCAAAAAGCCCTCGACGACAACGCTTGGCTGCGGCGTGACTTCGCCAATGACGCTGGACGGCTGGTCTGCGTCCGCTAGAGCCGCTTGCACCGCGTCCACGGACGCGGCCTCGACCATCAAAACCATGCCGACGCCGCAGTTAAAGGTGGTCAGCCAGTCCCGCTCGCTCATCGCAGGAGCCAAGCTGGCCAACCAGGTGAAGACCGATGGGATGTGCCAGGCCTGCGCGTCCAGGCGCACGCCCAATCCGTCGGGCAGTACGCGCGGTATATTTTCAATCAGGCCGCCACCGGTGATGTGCGACAGGGCCTTGACCTGACCGGTCTTGCAGGCCGCCAGACAGGATTTGACGTAAAGCTGGGTCGGGGTCAGCAGAGCCTGGCCCAGGCTGGCGAAACTTCGGGACGCGTCTTGCAGGGCATCAGGGCAAGCAACGCGCATGTCATAGCCCGCCTCTTCGACCAGCTTGCGCACCAGCGAGAAGCCATTGGAATGCAGGCCAGAAGATGGCAAAGCGATGATTTTATCCCCGGCTTTCAGCGCCTCCATTTTCGGCAGCACCGCGTCCCGCTCCACGGCCCCTACGGCAAAGCCCGCCAGGTCGAAATCGCCCGGTTGATAGAGGCCAGGCATCTCGGCGGTCTCACCCCCGATCAGGGCGCAGCCCGAAGCCTGACAGGCCCGCGCGATGCCCTCAATCAGGGTCGTGGCCGCTGCGACGTCAAGCTTTGCGCTGGCAAAATAATCCAGGAAAAACAAAGGCTCGGCGCCTTGTACCACCAAATCATTGACGCACATAGCCACCAGATCTTGGCCCAGAGTGTCGAACACCTCTGCCTCGATTGCCACGCGCAACTTGGTGCCAACGCCGTCGGTTGCGGCCACCAGCAAGGGGTCTTGGTAGCCCGTCTGCTTGAGGTCAAACAGAGCGCCAAAGCCTCCCAGACCAGCCATGACCCCGGGTCGGGCACTGGCCTTGGCGGCGGGCTTGATGGCTTCAACCAAGGCATTGCCCGCGTCAATATCGACACCGGCTTGGCGGTAGGCCTCACTTGACATATGCTCGCAACTTCCTTCCTTCAAACAGCGCAGGCGTTCGCGAAAATGCGCTGACACATAATTCGAAAAAAGGTCTACGAGCATTGTTGATCCTTCGCAAGATGGCTGCGGCGCTGTTGCGGGTTGAGCGTCTCGGGCTGCTGATTGGCATCCTGATGGTCGGCCTGCTGGTGAGCCCAGTGATGACACCCGCATGGGCACAGGTCGAAGACGAGGCCAGCGACCCGCTCTATGAGGTGCAGGGCTTGCTGGTTCGCGCTCTGGGGCGCAGCGGCCTGGAGGCACGCGAGAAGGCCATGCGATTTGGTCACATCTCTGCTTTGCGCCAGGTGGTCGAGCGGCTGGTTCCAAAGGAACAGTGGGCGTCCGTCGCGACACCGAGTGAGCAGGACTTTGAGGCCATGGTCGCCGGGCTCGACGTCACCGGTGAGCAGCAAGCCAACACTTCTTATCTTGGCTTGATGAGCCTGCGTTTTGACCCAAACAAGTTGCACGTTTTTCTGGCTGATCAGGGCGTTGAGGTGTCAACCAAGGCTGAAACCCCGCTTCTGTTGGTTTTGGTGACCGAAGATCCCAACGGTGAGCCGTTGTTATGGCAACCAGATTCGCTATGGCGGCAGGCTTGGGACCCCTCACCCTTGGCCCGCACGGTGTTGCCGACGAGTATCATCGGCGGTGACTTGCAGGACCGCGAGCTGCTGGACACGGCCAATGCCTTGGCCCCCACGCCCGCGACTTTGACCGCGTTGCGCGAAGCCTACCAAGCCGACTCGCTGCTGTATGCCAACGCGCGTGAGCTGACCGGCACCGGTGCCGACATTGCGCGCTTGGAAGTCGTGCTGCGTCAGGACGGTGCCTTGCCGCCTTTGCCCAGCCAAGTCGTGACCTGTGAGCGTCAAGACCAAGAGGCCGCGCGGGTGTTCTATCGACGCTGTGCCAAGCAGGTCTCAACGTTGGCGCTTGAAACCTGGAAGGATCAACACCGCCAGTCGGCCTTAGCAGAGCGCCAGGAGCAGGCGCCCGACGCTCAACTCCAGCGCATCCCGGTATTTGCCTTGGTGCGCGATATGAACGGCTTTTCTTTCATGCAGCAAAGGGCGCTTCAGGCTTCGGCCGTCCGCGCTTTGTCCTTGGTGGAGTTTCGCGACACGGGCGCGATCGCCAACCTTGATTTCGAAGGGGACGTTCCTCAGCTCGTCCAGCAACTGCCGCAAGCCGGGATCAATATTTTCCGCGATCAGGGCGTGATTTACCTTCAGTTCAATGGCCGATGATAGCGAAGTAGCAAAGCCGCCGGAGCGGGCAGCAAGCCAAGACCTCGGCAGACAACTCAGCCTGCCTTTGCCCCTGGCGCCTGAGCTGGATTTGGATGATTTGGCCAGCGGCGTGCACAACGCCAAGGCTTTGGCCCTGATTGAAGGCTGGCCGCAAGAATGGCCGCTGCCTTGGGCCGCGCTTTGGGGGCCGGCGGCCAGTGGCAAATCGGCGCTGGCGGAGATTTGGGCGCGGCGTGCGGATGCGCAATTGCTCCAGCTTGGCCAAGGGGACAGCATCGCTCAAGGCCGCTTGTGCAATACGGTTTTGGATCTTGAAGCGCTTGAGGGCCTGCCGCCTGCGCAGGAGGAGCCGCTGTTCCACCTGATGAACAATTTGCGCGCTGCGGGCTATAGCTTGCTGATCCTGGCGCGTCAGGCTCCAGCGCGCTGGTCGGTGCGGTTGCCGGATTTGGCCTCGCGGCTGCGTGCCGTTCTGGCGGTGGAAATCAGTGAGGGCGATGAGGCATTCTTGGAGCAGTTATTGGTGGCCCTGGCTGCGCAATTTGAGCTGGATATGCGCCCCGAGGCGCGGGCCTATTTGGTCCAACGCCTGCCGCGTCAAGCCGAAGCCTGTTTGGGATTGGTTGAGATTTTGGCAAGGCGGGCGCGTGTGGTGACGGTGCCGCAAGCCCGTGCAGCGCTGGAGGACTGGCGGTCGCTCGCACAACCCGACTAGAGCGGGTTTCGTTGTCTTGCAATCACGCACCGCGCTCCTACGAGCACCGCGTCGCCGTGACCGCTCTGCTGTCGGATAAGTCGTTGCAATACACGTCGAATTAAGGCTTTGCACGGCATGGAGCGACACAGCTTTGGCTTCACTATGTGATTTTGCCGCCAATGCAGCTTGCGGGTCTTGGCGCCATCGAGTGCGATTGCTTGGGTTTTGCTCTATGGCAAGCCCCCAGAACCAGGCAACACTTGCTGCATTGATTTGCGCGACCAAGCAGAAGGGTAGAGCGGCGAACCTAACGCATTGCCAGGAACCTGAGCTCTAGGCGCGGCCTACGAAGTGCGACAGCGTGCCAGGATCTTTGACCCCCAGCTTGGCCATGGCCGCCTCCCAAACGCTGCGGCGATCCAGGTGGAAGACCAACGAGAAATCGGCCTCGACGAGGTTCCAGGACGCCTGCGCAAGTTCGTCCTCAAGTTGGCCAGCGCTCCAGCCCGCATACCCCAAGGCCACCAGGTGGTGGCGCGGGCCCTTGCCCTCGGCAATGCGACGCAGTGTTTCCAGCGAGGACGACAGGGCAAATCCGCCCGGAACAACAATGTCATCATCGCTGCTCTGTTCGTCGGAATGCACAACAAAGCCCCGGCTTTCGGCCACCGGGCCGCCATTGAAGATTTCAAGTTCGTCGTCCAGACCGTGGTCGTCGATCTCGAGCTGCTCGAGCATGCCGACAAGATTGAGCCCGCTCAGCGGCGCATTGACCACAATGCCTAGGGCACCATCATCGCTGTGCGCGCAGAGCAAAATCGCCGCCCGCTCAAAGCGGGTGTCGTCGAGTTGAGGCGTGGCCACCAGCAGCTTGCCGGCCAAGGAGGCCGGTGACTGGGTTTGGTTCTTAGCGCGCTTGGCTTGGTCATAAAGGCGTTCTGGCATGGAAGGAATCTAAAGGCCCCACAGAGCCGTGACAAGGGGTGATGCAAAGAGATTTGCAACTGCCGCTCGGACTGCGTAGGTCTTAGAAGCCCAGATGGTTGGGTGCGCCCCTTACTACCGCAGTTATTTAGTTCCATGCCCTTGTTTCATTTTCAGCGCCATCTAAGCTGGTTTCCCAGCGGTGGCACTCGCGCCGCCCTTGTTTTTGGCCTTCTCGCGAGTCTGATAGGGTTCGGCTCTGTCAGTCTTGCGCAATCCCAAATCCTGCCAGCGACGATCCTACCCTCAGTGAACGGGCAGACATCGGGGCAGAGCGGTAGCCTGCCAATGGCTCAATCGGGCGCAGCGCAATCGGGTGGCGCACAGAGCGCCTTTGGCGACTGGGTCCAGGCAGAAGCCTCGCGCTGGCGCTGGGTGGCCGAGACCAAGGCCGTTGGCGACCAAGACCGGCTTTTGCTGGGCCTTGAGGCGGAGTTGCAGCCAGGCTGGAAGATCTATTGGCGCTCGCCCGGAGACGCTGGTTTGCCGCCCAGGCTCAAACCAGAACCCGACTCTGACCTTACCGAGCTCAACATGCAGTGGCCGGTTCCCCATCGCTTCCAGACCTACGGCATTGATACCTTCGGCTATAAAGAGCAGGTTCTGTTTCCTGTGACCGCTGCCGTTGCGCGCCCAGGTGAAGCTCAGCGCCTGCACACCCATGTCAGCTTTCTGATCTGCGAGGAGATTTGTGTGCCTGGGCAGGCAAGGGTCGGCCTCGATCTGCCCGCCGGTCCCGCCGATCCCAGCTTTGAAGCTCCCTTGATCCACCAGGCCGTGTTGCAGGTTCCCGACCAAGGCCAGCGGCACGAAATGGCGCTGGATGCCTTGCGCTTTGACGCCCGTTTCGGCGAAGGTGAGGAGCCCCAGCTGTGGTTGCAGGTCGCCAGCCGCAGCCCCTTGAGCGCTGATATCGACGCCTTTGTTGAAGCCCCCCAAGGCTGGCGATTTGAGCGCCCAGAGGTGGTGCTGAGCGCTGATGCGCGCACAGCCACCTTGCGCATGCCGGCCTCACCGCAGTTTGTCACCGCTGAACCCTTTACGCTGAGCGATCTGGCCGTGACCATCGCCGACGGCACGCGCGCTTTCGAGGCGCCAAGCCAGACCTTGAGCCTTCTGAGCCAAGACGAGAGCAGCAAGCGCTTTGATCTCGCTGACTTCAACCGCAAGCCGCTCGCGCCCCAATCGGCGAGCGCCAGCGTCACGGGCCTTGCGCTGTTGGCGTCCATGTTGGCCACTGCCTTGCTGGGCGGCTTGATCCTCAATTTCATGCCCTGCGTGTTGCCTGTGCTGTCGCTCAAGGTCTTGTCGGTGGTCAAGGCCCAGTCCATGCCGCTGAACCGCGCGCGGCGCGGCTTCTTGGCCACGGCTGCGGGCATCGTTTCCTCCTTTTTGGTGCTGGCTCTGGGTGCGGTGGCGCTCAAGTGGGCGGGCGCTGCGGTGGGCTGGGGCATGCAGTTTCAGCAGCCGGTCTTTTTGTTGTTTATGATCGCGCTGCTCATGCTGTTCGCGCTGAACCTGTTTGGGTTGTTCGAGCTGCACTTGCCTGCCAGGCTGGGTGGCTTGGCCGGGGTCGGCGCAGGCGACAGCTTGCTGGGGCATTTCTCGACCGGAGCCTTTGCCACCTTGCTGGCGACCCCTTGCTCCGCGCCCTTCTTGGGCACGGCCCTAGGCTTTGCCTTGACGCGCGGCGCGGGCGAGATCGTCTTGATCTTCGCCACGTTGGGCATTGGCATGGCGCTGCCTTACCTGTTGATCGCAGCCTTTCCGGCGGTGGCACGGGTCTTGCCCAAGCCGGGGGCCTGGATGGTTTGGCTGAAGGTCATCATGGGCTTAGCCCTGTTGGGCACTGCGATTTGGTTGCTCAGCGTCTTGTTGCAGCAGCTTGGCCCTTGGGCAACGCTGAGCGCGACCGGCCTAATCGTGCTGGCCAGCGGACTGTTTGCGCTGCGTCGCCTGCCGAACATGGCGCGCCTGCCCAGCCTCGCCCCCAGCGCGGTGCTGGCGCTGATCTTGGCGCTGCCCTTGGTGTTTGACCGTCCGATCCAGGCCGTGGCAGACGTGACCAGCGCGGGGTATCAGCGCTTTGATCTGGCGGCGGTTCAAGCCTCGGTAGCCCGCGGCACCACGGTGTTTGTCGATGTCACGGCTCAGTGGTGCGTCACCTGTAAGATCAACAAGCTGCGGGTGCTGGAGACCGATGCCGCCCAGGACCTGTTCGCGCAAAACCGTGTCGAGATGCAGCAGGCCGATTGGACCAACCACAGCGACGCAATCGCGTCTTATCTGGCCAGCTTCCAGCGATTTGGCATCCCCTTTAACGTGGTCTATGGACCCGCTGCGCCAAACGGGATAGTGCTTCCAGAGTTGTTGACCTTTGAGGCCGTCCAACGCGCCATCGCTCAAGCCAGCTAGTCCTTGGCGCGAGCCGTGGGGACCCCAGGGCCTCTTCGCTGCTTGGAGCCTCTATGATCGCTGTTTCCGACCGCTTGCCCGCTGCCACTTTGATGCATTTTGACCCCGAATCCGGGCCGTCGCCCTTTGACCTGCATGCGCGCCTGGCAGGGCGTTGCGTGGTGCTGGTCGGCGTGCCGGGGGCCTTCACCCCCACCTGTAGCGAGCGCCACCTGCCGGGCTTTATTGTTTTGGCCGACAAACTGAAGGCGGCAGGCGCGGACGAGATCATCTGCCTATCGGTCAACGATCCGCACGTGATGCGCGCTTGGTCCAAGAGCATGAACGCGGAGGCCCTGACCTTTGTGTCGGATTGGGACGCCTCCTTTGTGCGCGCGCTTGGCCTAGAGGTGGATCGCCGCACCCAAGGCATGGGTTGGCGCGCCAGCCGCTTTGCACTGATCCTCAACGATGGCGTGGTGCGCCACATCGGTCTGGAGGAGCAGACCAAGGATCTGGAATTCTCCTCAGCAGAGGCCATTCTTGAGGTGCTGCAAGCCGCATAGCTTGCCGCGGCGCGGAGCAGGGGCTAGCCTGAAGCATCGCTGGCTTTGTCGAGGTTGCTCAGGACTATGACCCTAACGCTCTATCACGCGCCGCGCACGCGCGCCTTCACCGCTCTTTGGCTGCTGGAAGAGTTGCAGCAGCCCTATGAGGTGCACAGCTTTGATCTGGCCAGCGGCTATCACCGCAGCGCCGAGTATCTGGCGCGCAACCCCATGGGCAAGGTTCCCATGCTGATGGACGGTCAGACGCCGGTCAGCGAAATGGGGGCCATCGCGCTCTATCTGGTGGAAAAATTCCCGGACGCGGGGCTAGCACCGCTGCCAGGCGACGCCCAGCGCGCTGAGTTCCTGCGCTGGATGTTCTTCGTTCCGGGCATCGTCGAGCCCGCTTTGGCGCAAAAATTCTTCAACTGGGAGCCGCCGCGCGCCTCGGTGGCCTGGGGCTCCTATGATCTGATGGTCGAGGTGGCTGAACAGGGCGTGACGCCCGGCCCTTGGCTGTTGGGCCAGCGGTTTAGCGCTGCTGATGTTTTGGTTGGTTCTGCCTTGCGCTTTGGCGTGATGTTTGGTGCCATTGATAGCCCCGCCATCAAAGCCTACGTTGAGCGGGTGAGCCAGCGTCCAGCCTTCCTGCGTGCCACTGAACGTGAGGCTGGCCTGGCTCCCGACACCGACGATAGCGCGGCGTCGTAAACCCGCCCGCGCTGGCGTCTGTTCCACCTTTGCTATTCGGAGCCCTAACCTATGGCCCTTCCTGACTTGACCGGACAGGTCGTCCTTATCACCGGTGCCTCGCGCGGAATTGGCGCTGCGGCCGCCAATGCCTTTGCGCAGGCAGGGGCCAAGGTTGCTTTGCTGGCTCGCTCCGGCGATCAGGTCACGGCGCTGGCGGCTGATTTGACGGCAGCCGGGCACCGCGCCCTTGCGCTGAGCTGCGATGTGGCAGACTACGAGCAAGTGCGCCAGGCCATGGCCGAGACGCTGCAAGAATTGGGCGGGCTGGATGTGGTGGTCAACAATGCTGGCTTGATCGAGCCCATCGGGCACTTCGGCGATCTGGACCCGGGCGATTGGGGCAAGGTGATCGATGTCAACGTCAAGGGCGTCGCGCACTGCATCCATGCGGCCCTGCCCAGCATGCTGGTGCAAGGGCGCGGCACGATTATCAACATCTCGTCTGGCGCGGCCACCAATGTGCTGGAGGGCTGGAGCCACTATTGCGCCTCCAAGGCGGCGGTGCTGTCCATGACCCGCGCCCTGCACGCAGAATACGCCGACCGTGGCATTCGCATCATGGGTTTGTCGCCGGGCACGGTGGCCACCAACATGCAGGTGGCGATCAAGGCCAGCGGCATGAACCCGGTCTCGCAACTGGCACCCGAGGCGCACAAGCCGACTGCGTGGGTGGGGCGTGAATTGGTTTGGCTGGCGGGGCCTGAGGGCGACGCCTTTTGTGGGCAGGACTTCCAGGCCCGCACCGAAGATGCCCTGCGCGCGCGCGGGATCTTGGAATAGGCGGCGCTCCAAGTCGAATCGTTGCTTTGCGCGGCATGGAGCGACGCGGCTTTGGTATTCGATGAACGCCGCGCCACAGTGGCCGTTGAGCTGCCTGTTGGGGAGCTGCAACACACGTCGAATCAATGCTTTGCGCAGTATGGAGCGACGCGGCTTTGGTGAAGGAGGCGCAGGTGAGGAAACCAGCAGGCACAGGCCAGACACAGCGTCCTTCGGACCGACAAACCGCCGGGGCGCTCGACGATGACCCAGCAGTCATCCAAGCAGCGCTGGAGGCCTACTTTGCCGAACTGGCGCCAGACCGCGCAAGCGAAGCGCGAGCCTTGGACGTCCTGTTTCGCGACGTGACCGGCTTTGCCCCACGCCTCTGGCGCGGCAACATTCTGGGCTACGGGCGCTATGACTATCGCTATGAAAGCGGGCGCTCGGGAACCTGCCTGGCAACAGGCTTTGCCGTGCGTAAAGCCGAGCTGTCGATCTATATCATGCCCGGCTATGCCGATTTTTTGGCGATCCTTGAGCGCTTGGGTCCGCATCGCAAAGGCAAGTCCTGCCTCTATATCCGCCGCCTTGAGCGCATTGAATTGCCCGTTTTGGCCGAGCTGATAGAAGCAGGGCTGAAGGATCTTGAACAGCACTGGCCAGTTTCTGCGCGCTGATCGCGGTCTCGCACGTGACCCGCAACGCGCGCCCGCGCTTGGGCGAGGGGACCGCAAGGCGCGCCGGCACCCTGGCCCTTCAAACGCAAATCAGGGCCCGCAAGCGAGCCCCGATTGTAGCGTCCAGGATGCGCAGACCCAGGTTAGAATTTCGCGATTGCGTTGATGAACCAGCCCGAGGCATTGGCATCGGTGTTGGTCAGATTATCGCTGACGCTCGAGAAGTTATAGCCGCCACCGATCTTGAAGTTATCGCCGACGTGGCGGTAAACGCCGACCAAAGCGCCGTACTTGGTCTGCTGGTTTTCTTGGTGGTGCAGGATGCGGCCCTCCAACAGAGCGTCCCAATTCTTCACGATGTGGAAGTCGGCACGGATAATGCCCAGGTGCGCGGTTGAGGAGTAGAAGTCGTTGCTGGCGGCATTCAAAGTCCGCTGTCCCAGCTTCAAGCCGTACTTCGCGCCGATGGTCAACTGAGGCATGACATCATAGGCCACGTCCGCAGACAAGATGTGCGAGCGCTGCTTGTAGGCACCATTGGCCGCGTTGGCCACGGTGTCAGACGGCAGGTCGGCATAGAAGCGATACTTGAACAGGGCGTTCAGGCGGTCGTTGTCGATGGGGCGGTAGGCCGCGCCGATATCGCCGTCGATAAAGTTGCCGTTCTGCAATTGGCCGTTCTTATCCGAGATGAAGGCCGCAATCTTGGCCGACAAGCGCCAGCTTGGGTCTACCTTATAGCTGGCGTTGGCCTTAGCCAGCCAGGTGCGGGCCTCTTCGCCCATGGCGTTGGTGTCAGAGCGATACTCCAGCGCCGCGCCGATCTTGCTGTTTTCGATCGAGAAGCCAACCGAGCCGCTGGCCGCGATGCGGCGCAGATCATTGCCGGTCACAACGTCCTTAACGTTACCCACCTCGATGGCGCTGGACAGGCTCCAGTTGTCGTTGGGGGTGTAGTTGACGCCGTAAGAGTGGGTCAGGCCGGTCACGCCCCAGCCTTCGTGGATCAGGTGCTCTTCACCAAAGACCGACAGGCTGTCGGTAAAGCGCGTCTTGCCGCCAACCGTGACCTTGCCAGTGGTGGGGTCAAACACCTTGGCACCGCTTGAGCTGCCGGTGCCGCTGTTGGTCCGAAAGCCGGTCTCGTAACCCGCATAATAGTTTGTGCGGTCGCTGTGAGCATAGTCGATGCCCAGGCGCGCAGCCACTTGCTGGGCGTCGAGCGCGTAGGAGACCTCACCATCGGCGGTGAGCTTCTCGTTAATTTTGGCGCTGCCGCCCACGCCCAGGATGGTGTCCTTCAGCGTTGGATCATCGGCCGCGATGGTGGTTTGACCAAAGACCCGCGCTTTGGTGCCTTCTGAAATGTTGTAGGCCAGCTCGGCACCGACATCGGTCTTTGAGCCCTGCGCGGTGGTGTTGAGGTAGCCGATGCCAAGGCCAGCCTCCAGCGCGCCGAAGGTCTGGCGGACATCGACTTGCGCGGTGGTGCTGCTGGTGTTGGTATCCAAGTTGTCAACACGGGTGGCTTTGGCGGTCACAGCGCCGCCGGTCTCACCGATGGGAATGTCAGCCGATACGCCATAACGACGCTCGTTGTTGGCGGTGTAGTTGCCTTCGCCGGCAAAGCCCTGGTCGCGCTGCTGGAAGTAGGCGCCCAATCGGCCCTGTACGCTGGTGACGCCCAAATCGGCCAGGTCTACCGCAGCCTCGACGCCATAGGCGCGGGCCTCGGGGTTGGCTACGACGATGGCGGTGTTGGCACAGGTGGTGCCGCCAGCGGTGTTGGAATTCGTGGCATTACAGGCGGTAAAGCCGCCATCGCTTGAGGCGGTGGTGGTGACAGCAGTGCCCGCGCTTTGGGCGACCTCTGCCTTGATATAGGTGCCGGGGGTGGCTTGGACCTTGATGTCCGCGCCGACGACGCTCTTGTTTTCGCCGGTGGTATTGTCGTACTGGCCAGTCACGCCCAAGGCCACGTTGTCGCCGATCCAACCTGCCAAGCGACCGCCTGCCAGATAGTTGTTGCCGATCTGGGTGGTGGTCGGTGTGAACTCATAGTTGACCACCAAGAAGGCGGGGTTGCTGCCGCCATTGGGGCCCAGCGTCGTGATGAAGTTGTCATCAAAGCTGGATTGCAGCGGGTAGGACAGGATGATCCGACCCTGGATGTAGTCCACGTCATAATCTTCTTCGGGCACCAGATCGCGGCTGTTCAGCACCACGCCGGTGTTGGGATCGCGCGCTTCGATGCGCACCTTCTCAGAGCCCACGGTGATATCTTGGTTGGACAAGAAATACAGCGAGCCGCCGGTGCCTCGGAACTCGTCGCGCTGGGGCAGGGTGCCGGGCTGGGCTGCAAAGGCCTGAACCTGAATGCGGCTGTCGCCGTTGTTGGTTTTGGCGTTCGACAGGTATTGGGCACTGGCACCATAGAGACCACGGTTAATCGTGATGAACTGGTTGCCGGTGATGTTGGTCTGATAGTTGCCCCACATGGCGTAGGACTCGTCTTTTTCGATCCGCACATAAAAGCGGCCCTGGGTCGGTGCCAGGTTCTCGATGGTCGAATCATCGCCATAGACGGGGTAGTATTTGTCGGGATCGACGCGATCCAGCAGGTTGGCGGGATCTTTCTTGTCGATGTTCTGGATGATTTCTTCCAGTGTGCCGTGGCCGGTGTCCGCCATTGCGGTCAGCAGCACGTCGCCGCGAATCTTGCCACGCACGAAGAAGGCGACGCGGCCATCAACGGTGATGTCACCATAGCCCGAAGTGTTGCCGACAAAGGCGGCGGGGCCGGTGGTGTTGGTCGAACCGATGGTCAAATCACCCAAGGCGACATAGAAAACCTCGTCTTCAGGGATGATCAGCTCGCGGCTAAAGTTCAGGCCGCGGCGATACAAGTCTACAACCGCTACGGATACTTGGTGCGTACCGGCGGGCAGGATCTCACGGGCAACAAAGTCGCCGCGCGAATCGACGGGCACGCGCTCGCCCAGAACGTAGGCAAGGTGGCCGGCTGGAGCACCGGTGCCAAAGACAGTGACCGCGCCACCGCTGACATTAATAGCAGAAACCGCAAGCGTGTTCTGGTCCCAAGCTTCGCCCAAATCGTCGAAGCTGTCGCCTTCGGCCAGCGCGCCGCTGTCGTCAATGGTCAGCAGCTTGGGTGCGGTTTCGTCCCAAACGCCGTTCTCATCGTAGAGACGCAAGACGTACTGCAACTGACGGCCCTTGAGCGAGCTTGCCAGCAAACGCAGCGGTGTGACCTTGCCTTCGGCTACCGGCAAGACCTGGACCGGACGACCCTTGACCGAGGATTTGACGTCGAAAATGCGCACTTCTGCGCGCTTGACCCAATAGGAGTAGTTCCAATAGGCGGCAAAGGAATGCGTGTTGGCGATTGTGCGATTGGCATCGACCACGGGCTCCGCGCTGTCGCTGCCCAGCAGGACGATGTTGGCGGATTTCTCGACGTTTAGGCCGTCGAACTGGATTTTGATATCGGTGCCGCCCGCCGAGCCACCTTGACTGCCGGACTGAACCGCGCCGTCCACACTGATTTGAAACGGCGAGGGCTGGGGGCCGGTTGCGACGGGGGTTGGGGTCGGTGCAACCGACTTTGACAGCACGGTATTGGAGGGCTGAGCGGCCTGGACTGTTTCAGGCTGAGCCGCATAGGTCTGGGCCACAGACGGCTGTGCAGAGCTCATCCAGACACCGACCATTGCTGTGCCCAGCAGGCACACCATACCTAATAGAGAAGTGGTCGAGTGGTTAGGCCCAGTATACGAATTGGCCAAGATCATACTAAATTGTCCGCATTTAAGGCGTGTTGGCTCGCTTAAAATCTCACAAAAACGGCTATCTGTGATAAGGAATTCAACCCAGAGTTGCTCACTTCCAATGCCTTGGCAATGACAATCGCCTCATATTCGCAGATTAGAAAAATCTGGTATGAGATTACGATTTTGCAACGCAACCGTTCGGTTGGGATTCGCTATCTTTATTGTTTGTTCGTTTACTATAAGGGAAAACCGACCAGTTGCTAAAGCTCTAATTTTGAAAAGAAAAAAAACACAAGGTTACTAATATAGTCCTTTGGCTATGAGTTTTATCCCTTTGGCTAGGCGTTGCGCCTGGCAATGCACGCTATATGTGAATCCATGAAAGGAAGCTTCGCAATGCACCCAGCCCAGCGCCGTTTGGCCCAAGCCATCTTGCTCTTTTGCGTCCTGGCAACGGGTTGGTACTGTCTGCTCTAGGCTCTGGCGCCTGTGGGTAAGGGTATGCCTTTGGACCAATTCGCTAAAGATACAAAGATCGAAATGACATGACGCAAAAGCAGCGCTTTAAAGCCGCAAGGCGGGTTCCGCCACCCGATCAGCGGGCGCAAAATCGCAGCAACAAGCGCGCGGTGAAGGTGCGGCGCGGGTCTGGCCTGTTGCTGGCCTTTCTGCCGCTTCTGCTGGCACCGGCGACGCTGTTCAAATTCTTCACCTTTCGCTTGGATCAGGCGCTGATCTTGGTGCTGGCTATGATCGCCTTGGGTGCGGCGGCTTCGCTGGTGCGCCAGGGCCTGGCAGAGCAGGCCGACTACGATGCGGCCGCCATGGCCCGCGCGCCGCGCCCCCGCAAGGCGCAGGGCTTTGTGCTGATTGCGCTGGCGGTGGCGGGCAGTCTGGCATGGGCCTCGCCAATGTCGGTAGCGACGGCGGCGTTTTTCGGCGGTCTGGCTGGTCTGTCGGCGATGCTCGCCTATGGCCTGGATCCCATGCGCGACAAGCTGCCCGAACGCGACCAACAGGGAGGCGACGAGCAAGACCTGAGGGCGACCAACCAACGGGCCTGGAAGCACATCGAAGCGGCCGAGGCAAAGATCACGGCGCTGGAGGCCACCGCCGATGCGCTGGATCGCCAGATCCTGATTTTTGCCGCTCACACCACCCAACCGCCGCTCGATCAACAAGTGGCGGCCATAGCACATAAGATCGCGCGGGTGGCAGAGCTGGCGCAGCGGGTTGTCGAGCTGGTGCGTCAAGACCCTTCAGATATCAACCATGCCCGGCGCTTCTTTGTGACCTATCTGGATCAAGTCAGCCAGGTCAGCGACAAGTTTCAAGCCTATGCTGACCAGGCCAAAGACACCGCGCAATACCAACGCCTGGCCGATATCAGCGGCGCTTATTTGCGGGTTCTCGAGACCATTGAAGCGGCTTGCCACGAACAAATTGAGCGCCTGCAAGCCCACGACCTCATGGATTTGGAAGTGCAGATTGAGGTCTTGCAGACTCAGTTGGATCGCGAAGGATTAGTCTGATATAAATTGAGAAAATCGCATTTCGACTGCGGATATGGCAGTTTATATTGAAGATCTCGCAGGACCCAAATCGTGGGGACAGAGAGCAAAGAGCCCCCAAAGGAAGCTTTCATGACAGACACTTCAAGCGCGCCGACACAAACTTCTGTCGCTTTGCCTGCGGCTGTTGATCGCGGCGTTGCTGAGCTGCCGCCTGAAGTACTGCTGGACATAACCAACAACGTCGAAGCGAGCAGCGAACAAGACTTGATCGAAAAGTTCATGGCTGAGATCGTCATGGATGACAGCAACTCGATCATCTATTTCGGCACCCAAGCCCAATCGCAGTTGACCGAGATTTCCGACCTCATGCTGGAAGGCGTGCGCAATAAGGAGACCGGCCAGGCGGGCCAAGCGCTGAACGACATGGTCTCGCGTTTGCGCGATCTGAAGTTGGACGGCATTGATCCGTCAAAGCGGCCCTCCTGGCTGGCGCGCCTATTCGGGCTGCGCTCGAAGGTGGAAACCTTCCTCAATCAATACGCCGAGGTGCGCGCGCAGATCGACAGCTTGTCGGACAATCTGGAGCGCCACAAAACCGGCCTGTTGACCGATGTTGCCAGCCTGGACCGGCTCTATGACGCCAATCTGGACTATTTCCACACGCTGGAGCTCTACATTCAGGCCGGTGAGCGCAAGCTGGGCGAGCTTGACACCCGCGTCATTCCCGACTTCGCCCAGAAGGCCGAGGGCTCGGGCGATGTGCTGGAAGCCCAGCGTTTGCGCGATCTGCGCAGCGCGCGCGATGATTTGGAGCGTCGCCTCCACGATTTGCGCCTGACCCGCCAGGTCACCATGCAATCGCTGCCCTCGATCCGTTTGGTTCAGGAAAACGACAAGGCGTTGGTCAACAAGATCAACTCCACCCTGGCCAACACAGTACCGCTCTGGCGTCAACAGATGGCGCGCGCGGTGACCATCATGCGCTCGGCGGCGGCGGCCAAGACGCTCAAAGAGGCCAGCGACTTGACCAACGAGCTGCTGACCGCCAACGCTGACCAGTTGCGCGATGCCAACCGCGAGACCCGCGAGCAGATCGAGCGCGGTATCTTCGACATCGATGCGGTTAAGCAGGCCAACGACCAACTGATCGCCACCATCGAAGACAGCTTGCAGATCAACGAACAAGGCCGGGCCATGCGCCGGGAGGCTGAGGACACGCTGGCTGCCTGTGAGGCCGAGCTGAAGACCATGCTCAAGGCCTCGCAATCGCGCGCTGCACGCCCCCCTGCCGAGCCTGCGACCAAGGCAAGCAACCCGCACAAGGCGGCAGGTGATGAGACCGTGATTATCGCAGCCCCTGCACCGGCTGAGGATGAAGCTGCAAGCGAGGACGACAAGCCGCCTGCGACCGGCTAAACTCGCCACCTGAGGGCAAAGGCGCTGGCGCGCGCGATGCCTTCGCGGTCAGCTCGCACGCACGTATGCGCTCCAATTTCGACGAAGGAAGGGCCCCATGGGACTGTTTGATATCTTCACAAGCCAATTCATCGACATCATTGAGTGGCTGGACGAGAGCAACGATACCTTAGTCTATCGCTTCGATCGTCATGACAACGCGATCAAAAACGGAGCCAAGCTGACCGTGCGCGAAGGACAGATGGCGGTGTTCGTCAGCCAGGGGCAGACCGCTGATGTCTTTGGCCCCGGTATGTACGAGCTGGTGACGGCCAACCTGCCCATTTTAACCGACCTCAACCATTGGGATCACGGCTTCTCCTCGCCCTTCAAGGCCGAGGTCTATTTCTTCAACATGCGCCGCTTTGGCGATCTGAAGTGGGGCACGCGCAACCCCATCATGCTCAACGATCCAGAGTTCGGCCCCTTGCGACTGCGCGCCTTTGGCACATACGAGATGCGAATCGGTGAGCCGCAAACCCTGCTGGTTCAGGTGGTTGGCACCGATGGCCATTTTACCATGGACGAAATTTCAGACCGTTTGCGCAACATCATCGTCTCCAAGTTCAGCTCTAGCTTAGCGCGGGCCAAAATCCCGGCGTTGGAGTTGGCGGCCAACTACCAGCAGCTTGGCGAGCTGGTGGCCGAGCAACTGGAAGAAGAATTTGCTGACTACGGCGTTAAGCTGGTGGATTTTTGGGTTGAGAATATCTCCTTCCCGCCGCGCGTCGAAGAGGCCTTGGATCAGCGCTCGTCGGTAGGAATGGTGGGCGACCTGTCGCGCTATTTCCGCTTCCAGCAGGCCGAGGCCTTGGGCGCGGCTGCCTCGGCGGATAATGCTATGGGTGCAGGTATGGGTGCCGGGATGGGCGCGGCCATGGGGGCCAGCTTGGCGGCGGGTATGCAGGCCGCCCGGGCCCAACCCGCTCCCCAGGCCCAACCCGCCACCCAGCCCGAACCCCAGCCCGAGCCAGCCCCACAACCAGAGCCTGAGCCGGCACCCGTCCTACGCGCCAGCCCCCCGCCGATGGACGCCGCGGCACCGTCTGCGAGCCTGCCCGAAGGACTAGAATACCACCTGGGCATTGATGGCGAAATCCAAGGCCCCTTTGACGCCGAAGCCATGGTTGACCTGGTGCAAGCTGGACGCGTGACAGGCCAAACACTGGCCTGGACAGCGGGCATGGAAGGCTGGGAACCCATGGAAGCGGTCGAGGAATTGGCTGGCATTCTGGACCACATGCCGCCACCCATGCCAGGCTCTCTGCCTGGTCCGGGCGCGAGCTAAGGGCAGCGCGGCAAGAAAGCGATGGCCGACGACCTGCTCCACAAGCCCTGCCAGACCTGCGGCGCGACCCTGAATTACGAGCCGGGCGCAACTACGCTGGATTGCCCCTATTGCGGCAGCCAGAACGATATTGCAGTGCCCGCAGCGGCCTTAGCGCGCTTTGAGCTGAGCCCGGCGCTTGGCGGTGCATCAGAGACCGACTTGCCGCCCGAGCGGCACATCTCCTGCCCCTCGTGTGGCGCAGAGGCAATCATGGCCCCGCAGGTCTTCGCCCGCTCGTGCGATTTCTGCGAAACCGTCCTGATCGACCAAGACACCAAGCTCCGACGCTTTGCGCCCCAAGGCCTGCTGCCGTTTGGCGTCGAGGAAGGCCAGGCCCGCGAGCGGTTGCGCCGCTGGCTGCGCAGCCTTTGGTTCGCGCCCTCATCCTTGGCGCGGTCTGCGCGCGCCAAGCAGCGCTTGCGCGGGGTCTATGTGCCCTATTGGTGCTTTGATGCGATGACTAAGACCGACTATCGCGGCGAGCGCGGCACCACCCACACCGTTAGTCGCCGGGTTCAGGTCATGAAAGGCGGCAAGAGCCAGTGGGTTTCGCGCAGCCAACAGGTCACGCGCTGGCGGCCCGCCTCAGGCCAGGTTGCACGACGGTTTCGCGATTTGCTGGTGCAGGCCGACGGCGGACTCAAAGAGCTGGAGGATCGCCGCTTTTCGTCCTGGGATACCGACGCGCTGGAGCCCTTTGCTCCCGACTATTTGGCAGGCTATGAAGCGCGGCTCTATGGCTTGGATCTGCCGCAGGGCTGGCAGGCAGCCTTGCGGGCCATGGAGGGCGTCATTCGCGGCGACATTCGCCATGACATCGGCGGTGACAAGCAGCGCATTCATACCCTCAACACCCACCATTGGGACGAGCGCTTCACGCTGGTGCTGTTGCCGATCTGGATGTCTGACTACCGCTTTGGCGGCAAAGACTATCACGTTGTGATCAACGGGCGCACGGGCGAGGTGCGCGGTCAGCGCCCTGTGGCTTGGTGGAAGGTCGTGGTGGCGGCCTTGCTGGTGTTGGGTCTGGTGGCAGCGGCCTTGCTGATCGCCGGGGCGTCTGAGGGCGTCAGCTTAACGCCCCCGATTTAAGCGCTCGCTGCTGTTCTCAGCGCTCGTCAAGCACGCGCTTGGCCTTGCCCTCGCTACGCGCGACGCCGCCGGGATCGCGGACCTCAACGCTGACACTGATGCCGACCATGGTCTTAATGTTCGACGACAACTGTTTGGCGGCGGCCGCGCGGGCCTCGGAGTTCTGCGCGTCTGGCAGGCATTCGACCAGCACTTCCATGGCATCCATGGGTCCGGACTTGAACAAGCGCAGTTGGTAGTGCGGGGCCAAGGTTGGCACCTTCAAGACCTGCTCTTCGATCTGGGTCGGGAAGACGTTGACGCCGCGCAAGATGATCATGTCATCGCTGCGGCCTGTGATCTTGGCCATGCGGCGCATCGAGCGCGCAGTGCCCGGCAGCAAGCGGGTCAAATCGCGGGTGCGATAGCGGATGATCGGCAGCGCCTCTTTGGTCAGCGAGGTAAAGACTAGCTCGCCTTCTTCGCCGTCCGGCAGCACTTCGCCGGTCTCGGGATTGATGATTTCGGGCAAGAAGTGGTCTTCCCAGATGTGCAAGCCGTCTTTGGTCTCCACGCACTCGTTGGAGACGCCCGGGCCGATGATCTCTGATAAGCCGAAAATGTCCACCGCGTGCATGTCAAAGGTGGTCTCGATCTCTTGGCGGATGGCTTCGGTCCAAGGCTCGGCGCCGAAAATGCCGATTTCAAGCGAGCAGGATCGCGGATCAATGCCCTGACGACGGAACTCTTCGGCGATCGACAGCATATAGGACGGCGTGACCATGATCACGCGTGGCTTGAAGTCTTGGATCAACTGCACCTGGCGCGCGGTTTGGCCGCCGGACATGGGAATAACGGTACAGCCCAGCTTTTCCGCGCCATAGTGCGCACCCAAGCCGCCTGTAAACAAGCCATAGCCATAAGCAATATGCACCATATCGCCCGGGCGCACGCCTGCTGCCACCATAGAGCGTGCCACGACCTCTGCCCAGGTGTCGATATCGCGCTTGGTATAACCAACAACGGTGGGTTTGCCGGTGGTGCCGCTGGAGGCGTGAATGCGGGCCACCTGCTCACGCGGGACGGCAAACATGCCAAAGGGGTAGTTGGCGCGCAGATCGGATTTCAGCGTGAAGGGGAATTTGGCCAGGTCTGCCAAGCTCTCCAAGTCGTCGGGTTTGACGCCGGCTGCATCAAAGCTGGCCCTGTAAAACGACGAATTGGCATAGGCGTGCGACAGGCTCCAATGCAGGCGCTCAAGCTGTAGCGCTTCGATCTCAGCGCGTGGTGCCAGCTCGATTGGATTGATCAAGCCGACATCGGGCGACAGCGCGTTGCGCACCAACCCGCTGGCCTGGCTATACGACTTGGCGTCCTTGGTCTTAAGCAGCTTTGACAGAAGTTCCATGTCCCATTCTCCCTTTGGCACTTTGTGTCGCCATGCATCAGCACGGCGGCGCTATTGCCCGTCTTCATTGATGATGTGGCCTTTGATTTGACGCGACTGGCCCCGGAACAGCGCCACCGGCTCGCCGGTTTCCTCGACCCAAACCTTGATATCATAGACCTGGCTGCGGCCCGCGCCGCCGACCTTGATCGCCTCAGCCAGCAGGGTCTGCCCCAGCTGCCCCGGTGCCAGATAGGTCATGCTGCCAGCTTGGCTGACCGTGGTCAGGTTGTGCGAATTGCAGGCATGAGCAAAGGCGGTGTCAGCCAGGCTGAAAATCGCGCCGCCATGGCAGATCTTGTGCCCGTTGAGATGCTGCTCGCCCACGGTCAACGCCATGAGGCAGCGCTCGGGCTCGGCCTCGACAATGCGCATGCCCAGCGACTGAGAATAGAGGTCGTTGCTGAGCATGGCGGTCGCGACGCGTTTTGCCAGGTCGCGTTGCTCTTCGCTCCAAGTTCGGGTGGGCGCGTGGCTCATGGGTCTGTTTCCTGTTTTGCCTCAGCAAACACCGAGGCGCGCTGTAGGTCCGTAGTTTCCCTGACGTTATGTTACGTAAAGTATGAAAGTCAATAATTTTCGTAACATTTTAACTGCTGCCGCGACGCCGCAGGCCGCTCAGCCCCTTGATCCCGCGGCGCGGTAGCCAGCGAAATCCTCGTTGACCCGCCGGGCCAGGCGGGGCAAATCTGCTGAGCCGACCCACCCTTGCTAGTTTGGACGCTTCCCATGATTTCTGCCGTGTTGCGCCGAGGCCCAGAGATCGCTTTTGGTGCAGCGCTTTTGGCGCTTTGGACGCCAAGTTTTGATCGCATAATTGCGAACTGGGTGCCGGTGCTGTTGCCGATTTTGACCTTTCTGTCGCTGCTGCTGCTGCCCCGCCAATCGGGCGAAACGCGCTTTGTTTGGTGGCAACCAGTGGTGCTGACCCTCTGGGGGCAGGGGGTCTTGCCTTGGATTTTGGTCGGTGGCCTAGCGCTGGCGGGCCTGGCACGCGACTGGCTGTTGATCGCCTTGCTGCTGAACTCGGCGGGCAGTGTCTATCTAGTGACCAATTTTGCAATCCTGTTGGATCGTAGGCCGCGCCTCATGCTGACCTTGTTGATTTCGGGCTTGGTGGCGACGCCGCTGTTCTTGTTTATCAATGCCAGCATGTTTTTTGCCTCCTGGGTCGCCATCGACCTGGTGGGCTTTGCCAAGGCCACGACCTTGTTTTTGGTGCTGCCCATGGCGGCCGCTTGGGGGGCGCGACGGCTGGGGTTGGCCGAGCGCGGGCGCAGCGGCTGGCAGCTCGCCAGTCTGGCGGTGGTGACGCTGATCGCCTTTGGCCTGGAGGCCGAGGTCAGTGCGAGCTTGACCGACGGGTTACGGCGCGCAGATTGGGCACAATTGATGCGCATTGCCCAAGCCTTGGTCTTCGTTGTTGGCTTGGCTTTGGCAGCCTTTTTCATTTCGCGCACGACGCTGGGCTGGCTGGGGCTGCAGCTTAAGGGCGGGGCGGGCTTGGTGGCGCTGGGTCATGCGGTGCGCAACGCAGCCATGGTCTATGTGCTGGTGCGCGCCTACTTGCCAGACAGCTATGGCCTGGTGCTGGGGGTGGTGCAGATCCCGATCTATTTTGCCCCCTTGGCCATGCGCCACCTGCGATCATGATGCCAAAGCTGTGCACACCAGGAGCCGCAACACTGCACACCTGAGGAGGCTTAGATCCTTCGTGCTTCATTGCCCGAACCGCGGCGCAAGTGATCGCGGTGGCGCGTCGCCCAAAAGGCCAATATAGCCAATATAAAAGGCCAGTATTAGGTCGATGAGGCGGCAACGATGGCGCGGATTGTACTAGCGATGGTGGCGTTGAAGTCTTCATCACTCATCTGGTGCTTGAGGCCCTCGGTCAGTGCGCGCGAGAAGCTGGCAATCATGCCCGTGTTGGCCGCCAGGCGCTTGTTGGATTCCTCACGGCTGTAGCCGCCGGACAGGGCCACAACCCGCAGCACGCGCGGATGGTCAACCAGCTCGCGATAGAAGTCGGTCTTCTCCGGCAAAGTGAGCTTCAACATCACCTCTTGGCCTTCGTCCAAGTGGCTTAGGCCCGTTAGGAGGGCCGCTTTTAAGGTGGCCTCACAATCGGCCTTGTCGGCGGCCTTAATGTTGACCTCGGGCTCGACGATGGGCACCAGTCCGTGGGTCAAGATTTGGCGCGCCGTTTTACACTGCTGGTTGACCACCGCGGCGATACCGGCGGCGTTGTTCTCGTGGATCACAGAACGCATTTTGGTACCGAAAATCCCGGCCTCCACTGCGCGCGCGCACAAGGCGTCCAGATCGGGCATGGGTTTGAGGATTTGCGTACCGTCCTGGATGTCTTCCAAGCCCTTATCAACCTTTAGGAAGGGCACGACCCCGCGCTTTTCCACCAGGTAACGCGGCACGGGCATGCCTTCGACGCTGCCATCCATGGTGCGCTCGAACAGTATCGCGCCCAGAACTTTGTCACCTGTGAAAGCGGGCGCGGTCATGATGCGCTGGCGCATGTCGTGGATAAGGGCAAACATCTGTTCGTCATTGGCGTAAGCGTCAGGCTGAACGCCATACTCCGCCAACGCCTTGGGCGTTGAGCCACCGCTTTGGTCCAAGGCGGCAATCATGCCCTTGCCTTCGATGATTTGTGCGCGTTGTTGTGCTTTATCCATGACCGCGAGTTGTCCCCTAGATATGCTGTGTCTGGTGTGCCGATTTGTTGCCTTATTTGCTCTATTTTGTGCGGATTGACCAGTGCTCAGCCGCTAAAGGGCGCTGTTTTCGTCATGCCATGTTTGCGAGCTGACATTTGAGGCGCGAATTCGGGCTTTGCCCCCAGGTCTGTGCTCGAAATTCCCGGATATCGCGGCCAGCACTCGCTGACCGACTAGGGCTGCTAGCGCTTCAGCCAGGTCCAGCGCGGACGATCGCAGTCCAAAACCTGGGTCTCGCCCCAACGCTTTTCCAACGCCAGGCAGCGCACATCGGGCTCGCTCGTAAGCGCGTCAACCAGCTCTGGCGCGTGACTGACCACCAGCACCTGACCGCACTCGGCGGCGCGGGTGATCAGCCGCCCTAAGGCGGGCAACAAGCTGGGATTGAGGCTGGTTTCTGGTTCGTTGAGCACCAGCAGTCGGGGCGGGCGTGGCGAAAGCAGCGCCGCCGCCAGCATGAGGTAACGCAGGGTCCCATCCGACAGCTCGCCAGCACTGAGCGGGCGCAGCAGGCCTTCTTGCTGCAAGGTGCAGTCGAACCAGCCGTCGCGGTTGGTGACGCTGACGAGGGTGCCCGGAAAGGCGTCGTCGATGGCCTCGGCCAAGGCTTCAGCGTCGCCAACCTCGATAATGGTCTGGAGCGCGGCGGCCAAATTGGCGCCATCACTGGCTAGAACGGGTGCGCGGGTGCCGATCTGGGCGTGACGTGCGGGCGCCTGAGGATCGCTGCGCAGGGAATCATAGAACCGCCAAGCGCGCATGGTCTCGCGCAGGGCCAACAACTCGAAGGCCGCGCGCGGGTGGGCCGCATGGGTCATCATGCTGTCGTAGTCGGCCAGGTGGGTGTGCACCACCTGCTCCTCGTCCATGGCTCCCGTTTCGGGATCGCGCAGGATTACCGCTGGGCCACGCCGCTCAGCCAGAGTGGTGCGCGGGTTGAGCTGCTCGCCGATCCACACCGCTTCGGTCTTAATCAACGGGTCGCGGGCAAAAGCGCTGCGCCCTTCCGTCGGCAAGCCCAGGTCAATCGCATAGCCGTAGTCCTCACCAGCAAAGCCCAATTTAAGCGCGATGCGCGCGTGCCTTTGGGTGCCTTGGAGGGGATGCTCGCCGCGTTTGACCGCCGCGCTGATGGTCTCCGGCCCAGCCCAAAGGGTGGAAGCCAGGCCGCCTTCTTGCGCAAGCGCTGAGATAATGCGGCCCTGCGCAACCTCGCCCAGCAGCCTTAGGGCTTTGTAGAGATTAGATTTTCCGCTGCCGTTCGGGCCCGTGACCACCGTCAAGCGATCCAGAGGCACCACCAAATCACGCAGGCTGCGATAGCCCGATATGGCCAAAGTGAGCAGCAAGGGCGCCTACCAATCCACCCGTGGAACAGGCCCCAGAAACACCGGCCCGATGCTCATGCCCGCATCACTGAGTTCGATGGGCAAGGCCAGGCTAGAGGCATCGCCGTCCGCGCTGGCGCCGCCTTGCATGCGCCCCATCATCGTGATGGCAAAGCGCGCTTGCGCGGCGCTGAGAATGCCGGTCTCGGCCAAGGTTTGCAGAAAGTCGTCCAGGCCCTCAAGGGTCAGGTCGATGCGCCCGCGCGGCTGTAAGTCCTGGTTCAGATAGAGCCTACCTTGGCCCTTGAGCCCCAGGCGTTGCAGCTTGGCCGACAGGTGTTCAAGCCGCAGCACGCCACCTTCGGCCTGCCAGCGCGCGACGCTGCTGCGGGTCGGATTGGCGGGCAAAGCAGGCTCGGCGTACCCGCGCATTTCGGCCAGGTCCAAGAAGCTGCCGAGCGCCGGGCTGAGTTGCTCGGCGCTGGCGCCGCGAATAAAGGGCAGTGCGCTCAAGGCGAGGGCCAGTTTGCTGGTTGCTTCCGGTGGCAAGCGCAGCGCCTCGGCGCGAAACTCAAGGGTCGAACGCGCGCCTGGGCGCTGAAAGTGGAAGCGCAGGGCTTGGCTTTCGATGGGCAGACGATCCAACAAGCTGCCACTGACAGGCCCCAAATCCAGGGCAATCGCGTTGGGGATGGGCCCCGCCGACAGGCTGCTGCGCAAGGAGCCCGCGCTCACCTGCACCGTCGAGGCCAGCTCGGGCCGGTTCAAAGGCGCCAGGCGGTGCGCGCCGCTCAAATCCAGGTCAAAGGACCAGGGCGCATAGGCCGGAACGCTGATCTTCAGGTCACCTTCAGGCGGTTGCCAGGCCAGGCCCAGGTCTTGGGCGGCCAACTCCAGGCCTTCAAAGCGCATGTCAAAATTCAGCGGAAAGCCTGAGACGGCAGCCCCTTCGACTTCTAAGCGGTTGCCGCTGACATCTTGACTCATCAGGCTCGCGGCAAAGCCCCAGACCGCGCCCGCGACCAGCAGCCAATAGATCACGTAGGCTCCGCAGAGGCCGCCAAAGCTGAAGGCACAGCGGCGAGTCCAGCGCGCCAAGGGGCCACGCTTGGCGGTAGAGGGGGCAGGGGAAGCGGTTTCGGTCATGGCAGGCAAGCTCGATTGAAAGGGATGGGCGTCGGTTTAACCGCCGAATTTAGCCGAAATAAGCCGCGCCCAAAGCGACCAGTCCACCACCAGGTAGCCGATCATGACGACGATCAAGCCGCCGATTAGGTAAACCCACCACTGAATGGCCTTGGGCAAGGGCTCGCGGCAATGATCACAGCGATCTTCAGAGCGCTTGGTTTGCTTGCCGCAGGCGGGGCAACGGCGGGTCATCAGCGTGTTTTCTGAGCGGCTCATGGCGTGGCCTCCGCCGTTTTGTTGGGGGCAGACGTCAAGCGCGCCACTTCGTCTTCGATGCTACGCTCAAGCTGGCCTTGGGCCTCGCGCATCGACAGGCCGGGCTGGATCGGGGGCAGGATCGACAAGGTGATGCAGCCGGGCGCAAAGTTGGAAAAGCCCTTGCCCCAATGCTGGCCCGAGTTCAGTGCCACCGGCACCAAGGGAACGCCTAGGGCTTCATAGAGCGCCGCCACCCCGATGTGGTAGCTGGTGGGCGCGCCGACAGGGCGGCGGGTGCCCTCGGGGAAGATTACCAGTTGTGGGGCCTTGTCCGCCATAATGGCCTTGCCGTCGGCAATCAGTTTGCGCAGTGCCGCGCGGCCCTGCTGGCGGTCCAAAGCAATGACCGGCCAGCGCTGCACCACCCAGCCGAACAGCGGCACGTTGAGCAGCTCTTGCTTCATGACATAGCCGGGATTGGGCAGGATCAGGCCCGGCACGAAGGTGTCCCAAGCGCTTTGATGCTTCATGGCGAATAGGCAAGGACCGTCAGGCAAATTCTCGACCCCCAGCACGCGATAACGGATGCCCAGCAGGCCCTGTGCCAAAGCCATAATGCCCGCCAACCACAGCCGCTTGAGCGGCCGCAGAACGCGCAAACCCAACGGGCTGGTGACGATCATCAACAGGGCCAACAGCGCCCCCCAAACCCAGAACAGGGCGATGAACAAGTAGCGACGCAAGGTGTACATGCTGGAAGTTGGTCTCATGGTTCACTGGCAGAGGCAGGGCGAGGCCTGCTTATAGCATCGCAAGGCGAAGCACGGAAGCATTGCTATTGTTTCGAAATTGGAAACGAAGAGGCGCAAATTTTGGCCTTTATACGCCTGCGATCACGCCTTAGCTGTGAGTCAGTGAGCAATCCAGAAAGAACAGCAAAGCGAAGGGCAAACCCATGGGTCTTCTTATCGACGGTGTGTGGCACGACAAGGGCTATGATACCAAATCCAGCGGCGGGCGCTTTGTGCGTAAGGATGCGGGCTTTCGCTCTTGGGTCGAAGCTGCTGAAGGGGCCGAGTTTCCAGCAGAGCTAGGCCGCTACCATCTCTACGTCTCGCTGGCTTGTCCCTGGGCGCATCGCACGCTGATTTATCGCGAAATCAAAGGTTTGGTGGATCACATTTCGGTCTCTGTCGTCAACCCGGACATGCTGGAGCACGGCTGGACCTTCGATCCTGCGCCGGGCGTTGTGCCAGATGCCAACCTGCAAGCGCAGGCCCTGCATCAGGTCTACACCCACAGTCAGTCTGACTACTCGGGTCGCGTGACGGTTCCGGTCCTGTGGGACAAGCATCAGCGCCGCATCGTTTCCAACGAGTCGTCTGAGATCATCCGTATGTTCGGCTCGGCCTTCGATCACCTGACTGGCAACACCCTGGATTTCTACCCTGAGGCCTTGCGCGCCGAGATCGACGCGGTGAACGAGCGCGTCTACCGTCGCGTCAACAATGGGGTCTATAAAGTGGGGTTTGCAGGCACCCAGGCGGTCTACGAAGAAGAAGTATCGCTGCTGTTTGAGACGCTCGATTGGCTGGAGCAGCGTTTGACTGGGGCGGACACTTTGGTCGGGGGGAAAATCACCGAGGCCGACTGGCGTTTGCTGCCGACCTTGCTGCGCTTTGATGCCGTCTATGTCGGGCACTTCAAGTGCAACTTGCGCCGCATCGCTGACTATCCGGCGCTTTCGGCCTATATTGAGCGCTTGCTAGACTATCCGGGCGTGGCCAGTACCGTGAACATGGAGCACATCAAGCGCCATTACTATTTCAGTCATCGCCATTTAAACCCTTCAGGGATTGTACCTGCCGGACCGATTTTGCCCTTTTGGCCGCGGCCGGCTCAAGGCTAGTCGCTTGCTCAGCGCACCGGGGAGCAATGCTGGGTTGCTGTCAGCAGATCGCGGACACCTAATCCGAGCAGTTCTTGCGTCGCTACGCTAAAGGTCTAAGACTACGTGCTAGTAAAATTTCAATACCTACCGACTACATGGAATTTAATGACGATTTGATCGCGCATGATGCAATTGTGAACAGGAGCGGATTGATTATTTGCCGCAGTGTGCTAGGCGAGTTTAGCTAATTTCGCACGATGTTTGGGGATTCTTACATGCGCTCATTTTTTGCTGTCCTGGGCCTGATTGGCCTGCTCTTTACAGTGCCTGCCTCAGCGGTAGACACAGAAAATACCGCCGTGACCCTGGCCGCGCCCGAGCAAAGCGTGCAGCTTGCCGCAACGGTCTTCAAGAGCAGTCGGGTGCCAAGCGGCAATGCGGGCCGCGTTGGCCCGATCCGTAATGTCTCCGCCAGCTTGGGAGGCCGTTCGGGCGATGTCGTTGCCAAGATCTATCTGGCGCGCCAGGAGATGGAGGTCTATATCAACGGCAACTTGCGCCACACCTGGAAGATCTCGTCCGGTCGTTCTGGCTATTCGACCCCGCGCGGTACCTTCCGTCCGCAGCGGATCTATTCGTCCTACTTCTCTCGCAAATACGACAACGCCCCCATGCCAAGCGCGGTCTTCTTTCGCGGTGGCTATGCGGTTCACGGCACCGGCCACATTTCGGCGCTGGGGCGTCGCGCCTCGCACGGCTGCGTGCGCTTGCATCCCAACAATGCGCGCCAGTTTTTTAACTTAGCCAAGACCTATGGTCGGAACATCAAGATCCAGATCATCTAAGCGGCACATCGTTTGAGAGAAGCCTGTTTAGGGGCACTGAGGACGGTTGGTCTTTGGTGCCCTTTTTTGCTCCCGCACGCCGCAAGCGGCAGGCGGCGGCTGCGAAGGTGGCTATGTGGGTTGCTCATCTTGCAAATCCTGGCAGGTTGCGCGCTGCGCAAGGCTGCTGGGCGTGTTTGCTCTGAGCCGCAAAGTCTGCTAGCTCCAAACCCATGCAGTGGATGAGTTATTTGTTGGTGGCGCTTGGTGGCGCGCTGGGAGCTATGGCCCGCTTTGGCTTAGCCCAGCTGGGGCAAGTCTGGGGCTGGAGCGGCCTGCCCTGGGCCACCTTGCTCGCCAATACCTTGGGCAGCTTCGCAATGGGCGCCTTGGCGGTTCCCGTCACCGCAGCCATGCTCGGCGGGGCCAACGAGGCCGCCTGGGCCGGTGGCGTTCGCGCTCTGATCATGGTCGGCTTTTTAGGGGCCTTTACCACCTACTCCAGCTTTTCGTTGGAGGTCTGGCGTTTGGCCGAAGGGCCGGGACACCAGGCCAGTCTGGTTGCCTTGGCCTATGGCTTGGGCACGCTGGTGCTGGCGGTCTTGGCCTGCGGGCTGGGTCTTTGGGTGGCGGGTGCCATCTTGCATCTGCGCGCGCCCTGACGCATATGATCGCCAAGGTATGGTCGCCGATCTGCCCGAGCGATGGAATTTATCGGCGATACCAAAGCAAGGCGGCCGGTCGCGATGGTGGCCGTAGTTCGGTTTTGCTCCAAGGAGGCCCAGGTGAGCCCAAACGATCCGTCAACTGATGACCAAGCCACAAGGCAGGCTGACACCCCTTTGAGCAAGCAGGCTGAGGGCGCTGCGCAAAACGCATCAGACGCGCCAAACGCACCAGACGCGCCAGGCGAGCAGGCCGCAGGACAAGCAGATAGCCAACCCGAAGCCGCAAGCGCGAGCAAAGCCAAAACGCCCGTTGTGCAAGAGCGCGTCGCGCGCGAGTTCGATGGTCAACGCCTGGATCGCTGGTTCAAAGAACAGCGCCCAGGGCTCAGTTTCGGGCGGTTGTCCAAGCTGCTGCGCACGGGTCAAGTCCGCGTGGACTCCAAGCGCGCCAAGGCTGACACACGCCTGTCCGCAGGACAGATCATCCGCATCCCGCCCCTGGAGCTGGACACGCTGGCCAGCCCGGCAACCGCCAAGAGCGGCCTACGCACGGGCCTCAGCGAGGCCGACCGCCTGCTGCTGGAGCAAGCCTTGGTCTATGAGGACGACGACATCGTCGCGCTGAACAAGCCGCCGGGCCTGGCTGTGCAGGGCGGTTCGGGCACCGCGCGCCACCTGGACGGCCTGGTGTCTGCCTGGCGCAAGAGCGGGCGGCTGCGCTTGGTACATCGCCTGGACAAAGACACCTCGGGCCTGATCTTGCTGGCCAAGAGCGTCGGCGCGGCCAACCGGCTGACCCAGGCCTTCAAGACTGGCGGCATCGAAAAGACCTATTGGGCGATTGTCGTGGGGCGTCCGCCCTATGCTTCGGGCGAGATCAAGGCACCGATCTCCAAGATGGCGGGCACCAATCGGGCTGGTGGCGCAGGCTCGGGCGGTGAGCGCATGGTGGTCAACGATCAAGGGCAGTTCGCGCTGACCCACTACCAGGTGGTGGATAAGGCCGGGCACCGCGCAGCTTGGCTGGCACTGTCGCCGCGCACCGGGCGCACCCACCAATTGCGCGTCCACTGCGAGCATATGGGCACGCCCATCTTGGGCGACGGTAAGTACGGCGGTCAAAACGCCTTCTTGGACGGTCTGGACTTGTCGCGAAAGCTCCACTTGCACGCCCGCCAATTGTTGGTGCCGCACCCTGAGTTGGGTGAGCTGCGCCTGACTGCTGATCTGCCGCCACATATGGCGACGACCTTTGGCACGCTTGGTTTCAGCCTGAATGTGGCGCGTGACTTGGACGAAGACGCGCCCTGGCGCTGATGAATTTCACCCTGCTGTTCGGCCCCGAACCGACAAAGTTGAGCTATGACTGAACCTGGACATCGCTTTCGCCTGCTGGCGTTTGATTTCGACGGCACGCTGGCTGACAGCAGCGCCAATATTTACCGCTCTGCGCGCGCAGCTTTTGCTAGCCTGGGGCTGACCTATCCGGGCGATGCAGCGGTGGGCGCGACGGTGGGCCTGGACCTGATCGGCTGTGCGCGGCGCTGGCTGCCCGAGGGCGAGGCTGTAGACCACCTGGCCTTGGCGGATGCCTACCGCCATGCCTTTGTGACCATGCGCCAGCAAGCCGACTTTCACGAACCGCTGTTTGACGGCGTGCGCGAGACCTTGGGCGCCTTGAGCCATGACGCTGTTTTTATGGGGATTTGTACCGGCAAGAATCGGCGTGGTTTGGATCATATGCTGAACTATCATGCGATCGAGCATCACTTTCACACCCTGCAAACGCCGGACACCAACGCCTCGAAACCTGCACCAGATATGGTGGTCGCGGCCCTATCAGAGACCGGGTGCGAAGCGCCTGACTGCGTGGTGGTGGGCGACACCAGCTATGACATGCTGATGGCCAAGGCCGCAGGGGCGCTGGCGGTGGGGGTCAGCTATGGCCACCACCTGGAGCGCGATTTGCTGCAGGCGGGCGCGGACCTGATAATCCACGCCATGGCCGAGCTGCCTGCTGCCTTGGTTCGCCTGTCTGATCGTTAGCGCCAGAGCGCTAGGGTTGGAGCAGCAGGGCTTGGCCCGCGCTGAGGGTGGCGGCCGCTTCGACTAGGTTGCCGTCTTGAATGCTAATCCTTAGCAATTGCGTTGCATTCGCTTCCCGGGCAGCTTGTTTGAATTCTTCCGGTATGTTGGAATCTATGAAAACAAGGTCGTCAGGGTTGATGCATTTGCAATTGCCCAGATCATCGGGGCGGTCGATTTCTATTGCGTCTGCGAAGATGTGTTTCCAGCAGTCTTTGTCATCGATTGGGCAGTTCGCAGCAATACTCTTAAATCGGCATGCATTGACGATCTCGTCAAAATGGTAGCCAGGTGGGCAGCGGGAAATCAGCTCTATACATCCCAGGGTTAGGCATCGATCTGACCAAGCTTTGTGCTGGTAGCTCTCAAGATCAAAGACCTGCGCATCATTTCTAATGTTACGAATCTTGTCGCCTTTGATCATGATTTTCGAAGAGCAAATCTTCTCCCAAGGGCTGCCTTGGCGGTAGTATATGAGCTTACAGATTTCAGGAACCTTAGATCCTTCGAATGGAAACAGCGCGGGAACGCCCTCTTGCCACCGAAATTCGCCGCTGCCTTCAGGCAAAGTCAGCCCTTGGGGCTGTTGCAGCAGCATCTGAAGATCGCTGCGTGAGATCAGGATTTGATCCTCGGCCAAGGCCGCTTGCGGCGTTAGCAGGATCGAAAGGTTGGCCAAGACGGCCGCGAACACAGCCAAAGTGATGTTGCGCATGATGGGTCTCCCTTAAGTGTTATTAAGAGAGATCATACCCGAAAAGGGTTAAAAAATCAAAAAACCATTATTGGATTGACGCGTTAGCGTCACCCCGGCAGCACCCCGGTGGCCATAACCGGCAGCTTGGAGCCGAAATTCGGGCCAAAGCCCATAGCCTCGACAATCAGGCGCTTCTTGAGGCGTGGCATGCGATCCACCGCCGCCAGTCCCAAGTCGCGGGCAATGCGGATCGGCGGCAAAGCGGTCGAGAACAGGCGGTCGAGTGCGTCGGTCGCGGCCAGCATGGCGGCGTTGTCGGGGCGTCGCCATGCCTGATAGCGCTCAAGTTGATGCAGGTCGCCCAGAGCCAGGCCGCGTTCACGGGATTCGACCAGGATCTCGGCCAGGCTGGCAATGTCCTTAAGAGCCAGGTTGAAACCCTGGCCCGCGATGGGGTGGACGCCGTGCGCCGCGTCGCCGATCAAGGCCAAGCCTGGCACGACATAGCGATCAGCATGCTGCGCCGACAAGGGATAGACCCAGCGCTGGCCCACGGGAGTCAGGCGGCCCAACCAGGGCCCAAAGCTGGCGTTGAGGCAGTCTGCTAAGTCGTCTTGGCTCAGGCGTGACAGGCCTTTAGCAGCGGCCTCAGACTTGGTCCAAACCAGCGAGGAGCGGTGGGTGCCGTCAGCCAGATCGGGCAGCGGCAGGGCAGCAAAGGGCCCGTCGGGCATGAAGTGCTCATAGGCCCAATTGTTGTGCGGCTCGCTGTGATGCAGGCATGTGACCAGCGCCCACTGGTTATAGGGCCAGGCCTTGAGGCCAATGCCAGCGGCTTGGCGAGTGGGCGAGGGGCGGCCATCGCAGGCCAGTACCAAATCGGCCACCAGGCGGCGGCCATCTTTCATGCCAAGTTGCGGTAAAGGCTGCGAGAAGTCGAACTCGGCCACTTCGCACTCGGTCCACAGCTTGTCGCCCAATGCGGCGCTCATGGCTTTGAACAGGATATTGCGAATGGGCTGATTCTCGGTGATGTAGCCCATGGGCCCGTCGCGATAGCTGCCCGCGTCCGTGATCCCCAGATCGGCGACGTTGAAGGTCATTTGCAGCGGCGAGATGCGCCCGTTGCGCTGAGCGTCGGTGATGCGGATGTGGTCAATCGCGCTGGCGTAGGGCGTCATGGCCTCCCAAAGACCCAGCGATTGGAAAATCTGCTGCCCGGCCTTGGCGATGGCGTGGCCGCGCCCGTCAAAGCTGTTGTCCAAGGTCACGGGGTAGGGTGCGCGCTCGATCAAGCGCACGTCAAAGCCCAGTTTCGCAAAGGTAATCGCGGTTGTCATGCCCGCGAAGCTGCCGCCGATGATGGCGATTTCACAGCGTTCGGTCTGCGGGGGTGTGGTTTGGGCGGCGGTCTCGGTCATGGCAAGCTCCAGTGCAGGGCGATCAGCGCGGGTGACTATAGACAGATAGATGGTGCTTGCGGCTGGGACAAGGCGGCACAGCGGCAGACTACGTGGGGGCCGCCGCAGCGTTTTAGTGATTAAAAAATCATCAAAAATTGAAATGTCTCGAAAAATTGCGCGAATTATGAACAATGCAGATTAAAATTTAGTCACTACGAAGTTAGCCTAATCGTGTCCTGATGGCCCGTGAAACATCGATTCAAATCCATAGTGCATTGAAATTAAAACATTAAATCTGCTTATGCCAAACTTGGCACGATCCTTGAACAGTAAGAGGCAGGGGAGGCTGTCTCAGCAGACCTCCACCACCTTGGACCCGAACGATAATTACCAAATCAGGAATGTGCTCATGTCTCCAGCCTCCTCGACCAAATTTAACGCGCGACTTAAGGCCAGCTTCAAAGGCTGGCATCGCCCAACGGGCGGGCTCGGCCTGGCTGCGGCAAGCTGGCTCGCGCTGGGCCAACCGGCCTTTGCCCAAGTGAGCCCCGAAGTCGCGCACATCTTCAACACCTTCTCTTTCCTCGTCTGCGGGGCGCTGGTCATGTTTATGGCCGCGGGCTTTGCCATGTTGGAGGCTGGCCTGGTGCGCTCCAAGAACGTCGCCACGATCTTGCTCAAGAACATCGCGCTCTATTCTGTGGCGGGCATTTTGTTCTATCTCATCGGCTATGCACTCATGTATCCGGCCGATGCCTGGATCACAGGGGCACAGATTTTAGGATTCGCCAGCGGCGGAGCCCCCTACAACCCGGGCGATATCGCCGCGCCTGATTTGGAGACCGGTTATTCGGTGTCGTCAGACTGGTTCTTCCAGATGGTGTTCGTGGCAACGGCCGCCTCGGTGGTGTCTGGCACCATCGCGGAGCGCACCAAGCTGTGGAGCTTCATGATCTTTGTCGTGGTCTTGACCGGCTTCATTTACCCGATCCAGGGGTCTTGGACCTGGGGCGGCGGTTGGCTTGCTGACATGGGTTTCAGTGACTTCGCCGGTTCGACCATCGTTCACTCGGTTGGTGGCTGGGCAGCCCTGGTTGGCGCATTGATGGTTGGCCCGCGCTTGGGCAAGTTCAGCGGTCGCAAGATCAACGCTCTGCCGGGTCACAGCATGCCTTTGGCGACCTTGGGCACCTTCATCTTGTGGCTCGGTTGGTTTGGCTTCAACGGTGGCTCGCAGTTGGCACTGGGCTCGGCAGCCGATGCAACCGCCATGTCGATCGTCTTCGTTAACACCAACATGGCAGCAGCGGCAGGCGTGGTCGCGGCTATGATCACCGCGCAACTCTGGTTCGGGAAGGTCGATTTGACCATGTCTTTGAACGGCGCTCTGGCAGGGCTGGTCTCCATCACCGCTGGACCCGACGTCTCAACGCCGTTGTTGGCGATGATCATTGGCGGCATCGGCGGGGCCTTGTGTGTGGCCTCGGTGGTCTTCCTTGAGCGTTTGCGCATCGATGATGTTGTTGGCGCGATCTCTGTCCACCTGGTTTGTGGCATTTGGGGCACCCTGGCGGTCGGCATCTTCAACCCCAAAGTGGCTTTGGACGTGCAGATCATTGGTATCCTTGCCATTGGCGCCTTCGTGTCGATCTGCTCTTGGGTGGCCTGGAGCCTCATCAACCTGGTAGTCGGTCTGCGCGTTAGCCCAGAAGAAGAGACCAGCGGACTGGATGAAGCCGAAATCGGTCTGCAAGCCTACCCAGAGTTCGGCAAGAACTCCTTCTAAGACCAGTACCCTTGCGAGGTTCCGCTCTTGGAGCCTCGCACACAGCTAGGGCAGGGCAATTGATAGCAGGGAGGCAAGCCGCTCCATGCCTTGCCCGGAGCCACGGATGCGCGCCGTTAAATAACAACAGGGTCTCCATTCGTGGCTCCTTGCTCTGCAAATGCGCGCCGCCTTTGCGATGGCCGTGTTGACACAGGGTTGGACCACACGACCAACCTCAGCTTTGCAAGCGATCTCTCCCCTTGATGGCTTGCTATCGGGCTCCGATCTTGACCCGCCCTTAAGATCGGAGCCCATCTTGCCCGCATGAAAGCTTTGCGCCACCGCAGGGCCAGCGCCTACCACCGGGGGCGGGCAGATCAAAAAAGGATAGATGGTCGGGCCGCTCTGGGTGGCGGCGCAAGCCCTACTCAGGGCTTGGGCGCGAGCCCCCGCAAGCCGCTTCGGGCCATCGCAACCGGTGCGTTCCCCTAGACTTAACTTGGCGGGGAGGATGATCTCCGCTTGTCTTCCCCGCCAAGCCCTTTTATGGGCAAAGGATGGAACCTGTTTTCTTCACCTTGCCTGATATGTCGTTGCTTGAGGCCTCGCGCCGCATGCATCCTTTTACCAAAACCCGCGCGCTGCTGGATAAGCACAAGCCGGGCAAGCCGCCAGTGGCGCTGACCATTGGCGAGCCGCAAAACCAGCCGCCAGCCTTTTTGGCGCAGGTCATTGCCGAGCACGACCAAGAGTTCAACCGCTATCCGCCCAACCAGGGCTCCGACGAACTGTTGGAGGCGCAAATTGCTTGGTTAGAGCGCCGCTATGGTTTGGTAGGCCTCGACCTCAAGCCTCAGCGCGATCTTTTGGCCTCTGCGGGCAGCCGCGAGGGCATGACCATGGCCATTCGCGCCGCCGTTGCGCGCAAGCTGGCCCAAGGCGTGGCCAAGCCGGTGATCTTGACCCCCAATCCGTTTTACCACACCTACGTTGGTGCCTCCATGTCCGCAGGCGCAGAGGTGGTGGTGGTCAACGCCGAGGCCGACAGCAACTTCCTGCCGCGCTATGAAGCGGTACCCGATGCGATTTGGCAGCGCGCTGCGGCGGTCATTTTGTGCTCGCCCTCGAACCCGCAAGGCAGTGTAGCCAGTGCGGGCTATCAAAAGACCTTGGTGGATCAGGCGCGCCAACAGGATTGCTGGGCGATCTTTGACGATTGCTATGCTGATATCTATCGCAGTACGCCGCCGCCAGGCGTGTTGGCCCAGCTTGACGGCAATTTTTCCAACGTCCTTGTGCTGCATTCCTTGTCCAAGCGCTCCAGCGCGGCGGGCCTGCGCTGTGGCTTCATCACCGGTGACGCCCGCGCCATTGACGATGTGGCGGCCATTATGAAATTCACAGGCGCGGCCATCTCTGCCCCCCTGCAAGCCGGAGCCGCGGCGCTGCTGCGCGATGATGTGCACGTTGAGGCCAACCGAGCACGTTATAACGCAGCCTTTCAAGCCGCGCGCGAGGCGCTGGACTGTGACATCCCGGAGGGCGGCTTTTTCTTGTGGCTGCCCGTGCGCTCGGCAGAGGAGGCCTGCCTCAAGCTGTGGATTGAAGAAGGCATACGCACGCTTCCCGGCGATTCCGTCGCTTGGGGTGAGGGCGGCCACAATCCAGGTTCACAATATTTGCGCCTGGCTCTCGTAATTGAGCCCAATTTGCTGCCTAGCTTGCTGAAACGCGTGGCAGATTGCTTGAAAGACCAGTTGCGCTAGTCGCTGCTTGTTGGGGGTTCGAGCCATATTTTGGCCAACCCGCAGGGCGCGAAGTAGCTGCGGACTTGCACTTTTCCATGCGGGAGACAGCAGGATTTATTTTGCTTTATCATTAGTTTATGGAATTTGCTCTCAGCTATGGCCCAGTATTTCACGGCTTTTCAAACGCGTCCCCAAGCTCAGCCAGGCGGCTCTGAACCGCAAGTAGCTGGTCATCAGGCCCCAGGACAGCAGGCCCCAGGACAGCAGGCCCCAGGACAAGCAGCCCCAGGGCAGCAGGCCCCAGGACAAGCAGCCTCAGGACAGGCAGCCTCTGGATACCGGGCGCACGCAGCCCAAAGGTACGCAGAAGCCAACACGGCCCAAAGAGGCGGCGGTGGGCAGGCGATCCCGACAACGCAATTTGCCATGCCCCAAGACCTTCATGCGCCCCAGTCAAGCCCCGCGTCACGACCGGTAGGGCCCTATGATGACGAGGGCGAAGACTTGAGCGATGCGGCCAAGGCCTATGCACAGCACGACGCCCCTGGCCCCGGCCCTCAAGCCTTCAATACCATGCGGCCCTTTGCCAAGCCCCAAACCAGTGGCCAGGCCCAGCCGAGGCGCTATGACAGCGACGCGACAGAGGCCGCTGTGGATGCAAGCGATGCTGCGGATGCTTATCAAAGCAGTCTGTCCTATCCCTCCTACGTTGACGATTGGAACAGCGCCGAGACTTGGCATCAAAATACCATGCCGCGTAAGACCCGCCTGCTGCCTGAAGGATTTGCCTCGCAATGGCGTGTAGGCTGGGTCCGCTGGCACGCTTTGGCATACGGCCTGATGGGCCTGGTTTTGATCTTGGCGCTCGGCAGCTTCAGCCCGACCGACAATTCTTGGAACTCCTCAGGTGCGCTGCAGACGCAGAACCTCTTGGGCCAGCCCGGCGCTATTGCCGCCGATGTTCTGGTACAGTTGTTCGGTTACAGCGCGTTTTTCATGCCGTGCCTGGCGATTGTCATGGCCTTTCAGGTGCTCTCGCATGGCCGGGTGCCGCGCTTGATGAGCCGCTTGGTTTATGCCGTCGCGGGCCTGGCGCTGTTCTCCGCCGCGCTCAACATCACGGGGCTGCCCAGCCATTGGGGACGGCCGGACCGCTGGGGCGGCGCTTTGGGCTACCTGCTGCAATACAACCTGAAAACCTGGCTGTGGCTGCCGCTGTGGGCATCTTCTTTGCTGGCGTTTTTGCCCGGCCTCATGCTGCTGGGCTCAGCCATGGGCGTTCCGGGCAGCGAGTGGTGGCGGCTGGCCTCTGGCCTCGGCCATCGCCTGCGCTTGTTGGGCTTGCCGACCTTGAAGCTAGCATCCTGGGGCCTGCCACTGAGCGCCCTGGCGTCGAAGGAGCGTGAGCACCAGGTTGCCCAGACGCACGCAGGCCAGACGCAAGCAGGGCAGAAGCAAGCAGGCCAGACGCAAGCAGGCCAGACGCAAGCAGGCCAAACCCAGCCAGCGGCCCAGACCCAGCCAGCGGCACCGCACGGCGCGGTCCCGAAATCCAGACCGCAAAACTTTCAATCCGCGCCGGTTGGCCCTCAGGCTGGCGTGCAACAGGGCGCAGCCGCAGCCATGACCGCAGCCATCTTGCCCGACACGCGTCCGCCTGGCTGGGGCCCGGGGCAGCAGCCGGTTCAGCTCGGCGCGCGCCGCCAGTCAGCGCCTGCCCAGCCGCAGAGCGCGCACCCGCAGCCAATCGGTCAGCACGCGGCCTCCTATCAAGACTATCACAGCCAGCCCGCTGCTCTGCGCCGCATGGCCGAGGAAGAAGAGCGCCGCCGCGCCCTGGCGGCCATGGAAGAAAACGCGCGCCAAATCGCCCGCCAACGCCAAGCGCAACTGGCTGCACATGAGCGCCCCCTGCGCGCTCACCCGGCGACCCCTGCCGCGGCTGAAGCAACGGCGGCCTTCCTGTCGCCCCACGGCAACGCGGTTGCTGCGCATTCCCAGGTTGGGCATTCCCAAGTCGCACATTCCCCAGTTGCACATTCCCCAGTTGCACATTCCCAAGTCGCACATTCCCCAGTCGCACATTCCCCAGTCGCACATTCCCCAGTCGCACATTCCCCAGTCGCACATTCCCAGGTCGCACAGGAGCGCGATTCGATGCTGGGCCTTCATGAGGCTGAGTTAGCCGCACGCAGCGAGGCTTTGTTGGACGATGAAGCCCTGCAGGACGATGAAGCCTTGCAGGACGATGCAGATTGGCAAGGCTATGAGGCCGAGCAGGACGCCCAAGAAGAGCAGGGGTGGCAGGCATTTGCCAACCCTGAGCAACACCTTGCCCAAGATGGTACGCCTGGTCACGACGCGTCAGGCTACGACGAGGCTGATTTCAACGAGACTGGTCACGACGCGTCTGGTCACGACGGGTCTGGCTATGACGAAGCCGATTACGATGACGCAGGCTATGCCGACATAGAGCAGACAAGCCCGGCTGCGCTGTCAGCTCAGGTCGTGCCGTCATCTCGGGCCGCGCCTTGGGATGACGACATTCCTTGGGACCAGCCCGAGCAGCGAAGCACTGAGGACCATGCCACGGCAAGCACCGGCGCGCAGCAGGACGACGATCTGGACTGGGGCGAAGACCTAGACGACGACGCCAGAGAAGCGCAATTTGCCCAGCCCCAAACAACCCAGCCACAAACACCCCAGGCACAAACACCCCAGGCAGCCGCGTCGCCAGCGCCTGTAACTGGGTCTGCTGTATCTGGGCCTTCTGTTTCTGGGTCTTCTGTATCTGGGCCCGAACGCGCCTATCGCCCGGACCCCGAACCCATGGTCTGCGAGCGCAAGGTCACACCCGTGTCCTCGGCGCAATTGGCCGTGCAGGCGCACCAGCATCGCTATGAGCCGCCCTACCTGGACTATCTGTCTGCGGCCGACCCCGGTCAATTGGCCAACCGCTTGACCGCAGAGGAAGCCCACGAAAACGCCCGCATGTTGGAAAGCGTGCTGTCGGATTTCAACGTCAAAGGTACGATTGTCAGCGTTAAGCCTGGCCCCGTCGTGACGCTCTATGAGCTGGAGCCCGCGCCCGGAACCAAGACCAGCCGCGTTGTTGGTCTGGCCGACGACATCGCGCGCTCTATGTCGGCGCTGTCGGCGCGTATCGCGGTCGTACCAGGGCGCAATGTCATCGGTATCGAGCTGCCCAACCCTCGCCGCGAGACGGTCTATTTCCGCGAAATGCTGGAAAGCAACGCCTATCGCGATCCTGGCTTCAAGCTGCCGCTGGCGCTTGGCAAGGACATTGGCGGCGATCCGGTGGCGGTCGACCTGGCCAAGATGCCCCACCTATTGATCGCGGGCACCACCGGCTCAGGCAAGTCTGTAGCAGTCAACACCATGATCTTGTCGCTGCTCTATCGCCTGGCGCCTGAGCAGTGCAAGTTCATCATGATCGACCCCAAGATGTTGGAACTTTCGGTCTATGACGGCATTCCGCACCTGCTGTGCCCGACCGTGGTCGATCCCAAAAAGGCCGTGGTGGCGCTCAATTGGGCGGTGCGCGAAATGGAAGATCGCTATAAGGCCATGAGCCAAGTGGGTGTGCGCAATATTGCTGGCTTTAACAAGCGCCTGGCCGAAGCCCGAGCCAAGGGCGAGGTGATCTTGCGTCGCGTACAAACTGGCTTTAACCCCGAGACCGGCGAGGCCATCTTTGAAGAACAGGAGATGGATCTAACGCCGCTGCCCTATATCGTCATCATCATCGACGAGCTGGCGGACCTTATGCTGGTGGCGGGCAAGGACATCGAGTCCGCACTTCAACGCCTGGCGCAAATGGCGCGGGCGGCGGGCCTGCACCTGGTCATGGCGACCCAGCGGCCATCGGTGGATGTCATTACCGGAACAATCAAGGCCAACTTCCCGACCCGTATCTCCTTCCACGTCACCTCGAAGATCGACTCGCGGACCATCTTGGGAGAGATGGGTGCCGAGCAGCTCTTGGGCATGGGGGATATGCTCTACCAACCTTCAGGCGGTCGCCTGAAGCGGGTCCATGGTCCCTTTGCCAGCGACGACGAAGTGGAAAAAGTGGTCTCCTTCCTCAAGGCTCAGGGCTCGCCGTCCTACATTGGCTCGATTACCGAAGAGGCCGAGAGCAGCGAAGGTGAAGAGGGCTATGTCGATGACGAAGGCGCAGGCGTCGGCCAGGGCTTCGGCCACGGATTCGGCAACTCTGGGGATGATCTCTATGATCAAGCTGTGGCCATAGTTTTGAAGCACAAGAAGGCTTCGACCTCCTTTGTTCAACGCCAACTTCAGATCGGCTATAACCGTGCCGCGCGCTTGATCGAACGCATGGAAGAAGAGGGCCTGATTTCTGCTTCTGATCATGTGGGCCGCCGCCAGATATTGGTTGGCGGGGACTCGGGCGACCTCTAAGCCTTCTAACAACTCACCGCTTGCAGGATGCTTGCTATGACCTTGAACCTCTTCTTTCGTGCTCATCTGCTGCGCTGGATGGCGGGCCTTCTGGCCTTGCTGGCCAGCCTGACTTCAGCTCAGGCACAGGACATCACCGACGCCGAGCTGTTGGCGGTGGTGGAAGCCGAACGGGTGCTGAATAGCGTCATCACCGCACAAGGTCGCTTTACGCAACAGGATTCGCTTGGCGGGCAAGCCAGCGGTGAGGTGGCGATCTGGCGACCGGGCCGCCTGCGCTTTGACTACGATGCACCCAGCCCGACGTTGATCTTGGCTGACGGCTACTTTGTTATGAGCGTTGACCGTGAGCTGGAGAATGTGGCCCACCAACGCATTTCGCGCTCGCCGCTGTATTTCCTGCTGGATGACCGGGTGGAGTTTACCAAGGGCTTGAACCTGGTGGACGTGGTGCTGGGTGATCAACTGCTGGAGATCACCGTTCAACGCCAAGGCCGGGAGGACGAGGGCTTTTTGACCCTGTTGTTCCATCCGCAGTCCAAGGCGCTGTTGGGCTGGCGGACGGTCGACGCTCAGGGCGTGACCACTTTGCTGCAGCTTGAATTCATGAACTACGGCATGGCCATGAGCGACGACTTGTTCAAGTTGCCAGCGGGCTATGGCAAGGACGATCGCGACCGCAACTAGCGGCGCGCGTCTTACAAGCCCTGACCGGCGAATTCGCGCTTGCCGCCAGCGGGACCGGCGCGCCATACTGCGAGTCGAACCGCAGCATAGTACGCCAAAGCCGCGTCGCTTCTTGTGCTGAAGTGCTTAGATTCGATGTGTTTTTCAGCGATCTAGTACCAGCAACAGCGATTACTGCGGCCTGGCCTTAGGATAAGGGAACTCGCATGACTGGCCGTTTGCTTGCCATCGACCAAGGCACCACCTCCTCACGCGCCATTGTCTACGATGCGGCACTGACCGCTTTGACCAGCGCTCAGCAGGAATTTGCTCAGCACTTTCCCCAAGAAGGCTGGGTCGAGCACGACCCCATGGACCTGTGGCACACAGTGCGCGACTGCATGCGCCAAGCGCTGGAGCGCGCGGAGTGTAAGCCCGCCGAGCTTGCCGCCATCGGCATCACCAACCAGCGCGAGACGACCCTGGTTTGGCAGCGGGCGACGGGCCAGCCCATCTATCCAGCCATTGTTTGGCAGGACCGCCGCACGGCCAGCACCTGCCAAGCGTTGAAGGCGCAAGGCCTGGAGTCAGAGGTTAAGGCGCGCACTGGCCTGTTGCTGGACCCCTATTTTTCCGCGACCAAGCTGGCCTGGATTCTGGATCAGGTCGAGGGCGCGCGCGGCAAGGCAGAGGCCGGGGATCTGGCCTTTGGAACCGTCGATACCTGGCTGATTTGGCAGCTTACCGGCGGTCAGCGGCACGTCACCGACGCCACCAATGCTGCGCGCACCATGCTGTACAACATCCACGACGGCTGCTGGGACGAAACCCTGCTCAAGGCCTTGAATATCCCCGCAAACATGCTGCCTCAGGTGTTGGATTGCGCCGCAGATTTTGGCGCCACCGCACCTGACATCCTAGGGGCCAGCGTGCCGATTCGTGGCGTGGCGGGCGATCAGCAGGCGGCCACCGTCGGCCAAGCCTGTTTTGAGCCGGGAATGCTGAAATCCACCTATGGCACCGGCTGTTTTGCGCTGTTGAACACGGGCGCGCAGGCGATCAGTTCGAAGAACCGCTTGCTGACCACTATCGCCTATCAATTGGACGGCAAGCCGACCTATGCGCTTGAGGGCTCGATCTTCGTGGCAGGCGCACTGGTGCAGTGGTTGCGCGATGAACTGGGCATCATCGACGAAGCGCGCCAGACCCAGGACCTTGCCGAGGCCGCAGACCCCACACAACAGGTCTATTTGGTGCCCGCCTTTACCGGTTTGGGCGCGCCCTATTGGCAGGCCGAGGCGCGGGGCAGCCTGCTGGGCATGACCCGCAATACCGGCCCGAAGGAGATTGCCAAAGCGGGCTTGCAAGCCATCGGCTATCAGACCGCAGACTTGATGGCGGCCATGGTCGGGGACTGGCCGGATTTGGCGGATTTGGGCGGTGTGCTGCGGGTTGATGGCGGCCTGGTGGCCAATGATTATGCGATGCAGTTCCTGGCAGATATCTTGGATCGCCCGGTCGAACGGCCTCAAAATATCGAAACGACAGCGCTCGGCGCAGCGGCGCTGGCTGCCCTTGGCGCGGGCTTGATTCCCGATTTGTCGGCCTTGACTCGCAATTGGCGGCTGAACCGCCGCTTTGATCCCGCTATGGAGCCCGAGGCGCGCAGCGCGGGCCTCGCAGGCTGGGGTCGAGCGATTGCCGCCACACGACTGATGGCGGGCGAATCAGCAGAATAGGCGCATATACTTAGCAGGTTACAGCAAGCTGGCGTGCGCGCGCTGGGGGCAGCCTTGGCGTGGGCAGAGCCGGCAAGTCGAGCCGACCGGCGTCGTCACCCCGCGCCCGGTCAAGTCCAAACCATCGCCGTAGACTGTTTGATCGGCATAGACCAGATCGCACCCAATCATAATCGAGTAAGTCTGCTGGGGCGCGCGGTATGCGCTGGACTGCTTAGTGGCGGTGCGCGCAAGGAACAAGAAGCGGCTGTTGTTGGGGAATTTGGCCAGTTGCACCATCAGCTCGCCGGGCGTGCGGAAGGCCTGGTAGAGCGCCCAGAGCGGGCAGGCGGCCCCCTGACGCGGCATGCGCAACCCCTGCACCGAAAAGCGCTTGGATGAATTGCCCGCCATGTCAGTACGCAGGAACGAGAAGGGGATGCCCTCTGAGCCCGGGCGGCGCAGGGTGGTGAGGCGATGGCAAATTTGCTCGAACGAGCCACCAAAGCGTTGCGCCAGCAGGTCCAGATCATAGCGATCTTGCTGGGCGGCGTCCAAATAGGCCTCATAGGGGAACAGCACCGCGCTGGCCACATAGGCCGCCAAGGCGACGAAACCGCGTTCAAAGCCGTCGCCAGCAAAGGGATGCGGGGCGGTTTTCAGGACTTGCGTGATGGCCTCGCTGGCTTCGTGTTCGGCCAACACGCGCGCCATCAAAAAGCGCTGGCTGGCTTCGGGCAGCAGGTCGCGCACGATGAGCCGCTTGTTTTCCGCATCGTAGCGGTAGCCGCTTCGCAACAAATGCGTGTCTTCGCTGGCCCCGTGTTGAATTTCAAAGCGGATCTTGTGACGCTGTTCTAAAGCCAGGCTGAGGCCCGTGGAGACATGCTCGCGTTGTGACAAGAGCCGTGCATGGATGTCGTCAGCCACCTCCTCCAGCAAAGGAAAGTGGTTGCGATTGTCGATGATGAAATCATCAACCTGCTCTTCTGGTGTCAGGCTTTGCCAGTCGTGTTCTTGATCCCGGAAGATTTGGTCTAAGAAGACTTTAGCGTTTTCTCCCAATTGCTTAGAGGTCGTTGAAAGGCGCTGAGTAAAGGTACTGCGTTCTTCGGGCTCTAGGTCGTCCACATCTTGCAAAATGTCAGCGATGGAGCGCACGGTGGTGATGTGAGAGACAATTTGCTGGCCGGTCTCCGCCACCCAAGGGTCTTGACTGAGGCGGGCGGAGAGATCCTCGACCTGCGCCAAACGCCCAGTGTAGGCGCGGTGCAGGTTGACCAAAGCTTTCGCCCATTTGGGGTGTAGGTTGACGAACTCGTGCACCCGATCTTGGCTAAGCTGTATGTCCAACAAGGCCGGGTCTAGGATGGCTTCACTCAGGTCGTGGATCAAGCGGGCATTGTTGGCCCCGGTCAGCTCGTCGGTGTCGATTTGCAAGGCCTCGGCCAGCCGGTTGAGCAGGCTGCCACCGATCGGCCGCTTGGAGTGCTCGATCAGATTGAGATAAGAAATCGAGATGCCGACCATCTTGGCCAGCTTGGTTTGCGACAGCTTGAGGTCTTTGCGTCGGTCGCGCAGCCGCGGCCCAATCGGATCGGCCAGCGGCGCGACTTCGGCGACGGCGTTGGACTGTGTGGGCGCGTCCTTCGGCGGAACGGAAGACGCGATTGGGGGCGAGGTGCGGTCGGCCATGAGCATCCTTTACAGGCTTTACACTTGTTAGCTTATACTCTCCTCATATTTTTACAAAAGACATAATTGCAAGTGAAATCTGATTGAGAAGAAAGTCTGTGTCGCTCAATCTACGGTCACTGAAACATCGTCTCCTTTGTTTCGACCATCCTGCCTCCCCAGTTGGGCAACTCTCCTAAGAGTTCACGATGGACGAAGGATCGGCATCGTTCGTTTCAGCAATCAACAATCTTCTTTGGGAGGAAGACACATGTCTAAATTCTCACGCCGTCAGGTGCTCCAGGGCGCAGCGGCTACGGGCGCAGCGCTCAGCACGCCTTTGGTTTTGAATGCGGCCGCACACGGCTACACCAACGACCCCACCAAGTCTGGCAAGCTGGTTTTCGGCTTCAACGTTCCCCAGACCGGCCCTTACTCGGAAGAGGGCAAGGATGAGCTGCGCGCTTACGAGCTGGCAGTCGAGCACATCAACGGTGAAGGTGACGGCGGCATGCTGAACACCATGACCGTGAACGGCGAAGGCCCAGCACTGAAGGGCAACGGCGTTCTGGGCATGAAGCTCAACTACGTCACTGGCGACACGCAGACCAAGTCTGACGCGGCGCGCGCTTCTGCTCGTAAGATGATCGAGAACGAAGGCGTGATCATGTTCTCAGGCGGTTCATCGTCTGGTGTGGCAATCGCTGTCCAGGGCTTAGCCCAGGAGAAAAAAGTGATCTTCATGTGTGGCTTGACCCACTCGAACGACACCACCGGTAAAGACCGCAAGCGCTATGGCTTCCGCCACTTCTTTAACGCGCACATGTCCGGTGCCGCTCTGGCTCCCGTGCTGAAAAACGCCATGGGCGGTGAGCGCCGCGCCTACCACCTGACCGCTGACTACACTTGGGGTTGGTCACAAGAAGAGTCGATCATGAACTCGACTGGTGCCATCGGCTGGGAGACTGTCAACGCAGTTCGCACCCCGCTGAAGACCTCAGACTTCTCGTCTTTCTTGACGCCCGTTTTGAACTCTGGCGCGGACGTGCTGGTTCTGAACCACTACGGCAAGAACATGGTCGACTCGCTGACTCAAGCGGTTCAGTTGGGCATGCGTGATAAGATGGTCAACGGCAAGCAGTTGGAAATCGTTGTACCGCTGTATTCTCGCCTGATGGCGCAGGGTGCTGGCGAAAACGTTAAGGGCATCTACGGTTCGACTGGCTGGTCTTGGCAGTTGACCGACGCGGGCTCTCAGGCCTTCGTTAAGTCCTTCGGTACCAAGTACGGCTTCCCGCCGTCACAGGCCGCCCACACCTGCTATGTGCAGACTCTGCTGTACGCTAACGCGTGTGAGCTGGCTGGTACCTTCGATCCAGCGGCTGTTATCCCGACCTTGGAAGGCATGGACTTCGACGGCATGGGCAACGGTCCGGTTCACTACCGCGCTGACGATCACCAGTGCTTCAAGGATGTCTTGGTCGTGAAGGGTAAAGACAACCCCTCATCAAACTTCGACTTGCTCGAGATCGTGGAAGTGACTCCGCGCGCTCAGGTCGAATACGACTCAAACCTGTACGCAGGCGACCTGGGCCCGATCTAATCGGTTCGCCGATCCGACTTGTACCCACAAGCCTTCCTCGTACCTCTGGTCACTCGGCGCAGCGGCGTGCTGCTGCGCCTCTTTTCCAAAGTTGCGAGCCCCTGAATGCGCAAGGTCCGGCAGATGTCGGGCCTTGTGTTCCTTCAGGGTCGCCTTTCGCCCGTCGGCCTGGTCTGGGCCGAAAGGGGCAAACTTGGCACACCGGTTCCTGATTGGCCGGTTCCTGGTACGCCGAATTTGGGCAGGCTGGTTCCAAACAGGGCGCAGCGCCGCTGCATCCCTGGTGCGAGGGCCATCACATCAAAGAGGCGGTCCTTCGAACGCGCAGAGCCGAGCTTGCGCACCTCGACGTCTCAACGCACTCCAAACAGCGAAGTAAGCAGTCATGGACGCAATCATTTTACAGTTTCTAAATGGTGTCGATAAGGGGGCGGCCTATGCGCTGATCGCTTTGGGTTTGACCCTGATCTTCGGCACCCTGGGCGTGGTCAACTTTGCCCACGGAGCCCTGTTCATGTTGGGCGCCTTTTGCGCGGTGACCACAAATACGCTGCTGACCTTGTCGCAAAAGGTCAAAGATCCCAGCATCACCTTCTTCGAGGCCTACATCGACCAGCCCTATTTGGTGACCTGGTACGGCGATTTGGGCGCGACCATCATCGACTGGTCGGTGCCCATATCCTTGTTGCTGGCGATCCCGGTGATGTTCTTGCTCGGCACGGTGCTGGAGCGCGGGCTCATTCGCCACTTCTATAACCGGCCTCACGCCGATCAGATTCTGGTGACCTTTGGCCTGGCGATTGTGTTGGGCGAGATTGCGCGCACCTTCTATGGTGCCAACCCCTTGCCGCAGCCGACGCCCGATTTCTTTACCGGTCAGGTCAACATCGGCGCGATCTTCGGCAGCGATCTGGCCTATCCCGCGTGGCGACTGTTGTATTTCCTTGTGGGTGTGGTGATCATGTTCGGCGTTTTCGCCCTGCTGCAATTCACCCGCTTTGGCATGGTGGTGCGCGCTGGCATGCAGGACCGCCAAATGGTCCAACTGTTGGGCATCAACATTCAGGCGCGCTTTACGTTGGTCTTCGGCATGGCCGCCGCCATTGCTGGTGTCGCAGGCGCACTCTATACGCCAACTCTGCCCCCTAACTATGAAATGGGTATGGAGTTCTTGGTCATTTCCTTCGTGGTCGTGGTGGTCGGCGGCATGGGCTCGCTGGGCGGTGCGGTACTGGCTGGCTTCATGCTGGGCATTCTTGAGGCCATCGTCGCCTTACCTGTCATTTCTGATCTAATTCCCGGTATCAACCAGGTTATCATCTACGCCGTAGCGGTGGTCGTTCTGTTGACCCGCCCGCGTGGTCTGATGGGCCGCAAAGGCGTGATGGAGGACTAAACCATGCGCAAAAGAGATTACTTTTTGCTGTTCATCTTCGCAGCAGTCATGCTCAGCATGCCGATTTGGGGGCCCTTCATTGACGCGGGCTATCCCGACATTATGCAGCGTTTTGCGGTCTTCGGCTTGATCGCGGTTGGCTTTAATTTGTTGTTCGGACTGACCGGCTACTTGTCCTTCGGGCACGCCGCATTCCTGGGCATTGGCTCTTATACGGCGGTGTGGTGCTTTAAGCTCTTCACCATGGACGTCATCCCGGCCATCATCGCTTCAACCATCATGGGCGGCCTTGTGGCGCTGATTTTGGGCTTCGTGGCGTTGCGTCGCTCGGGAATCTACTTCTCGATCCTGACGCTGGCTTTTGCCCAGATGATGTATTCGCTGGCCTATTCAGTTTTGACGCCACTGACCAACGGTGAAACCGGCCTGCAGTTGGCTTTGGGAGATGCCCGGGTTTTGGATCGTGCTTTGGGAACCAACCCTGAAAGCGGCCTGCCCTCGACCTCCTTCCTGGGCTTTGGTGTGTCGAACCAGGGCATGACCGGCTATTGGATCTGTGCCATCGTTGCCATCATTGGCTTCTATATCGCCCTGCGCATTACGCGCTCGTCATTCGGTATCATGCTGCGCGGCATCAAATCCAACCAGACGCGCATGTCGTACACCGGCCTGGCGGCGCGCCCCTACCTGATTACCGTGTTTGTCATCTCTGGCATGTATGCGGGTTTGGCGGGCGGCCTGTTGGCCTCGGTCGATCCGCTGGCGGGCGCCGAGCGCATGTACTGGACCGCATCGGGCGAGATCGTTCTGATGACCATCCTGGGCGGCGTTGGCACCATGTTTGGCCCGATCTTGGGCGCAGGCATCATCAAGTGGCTGGAAGCAAAACTCTCTACCTTTAACGAGAGTGTCGTTGAGCAGGCTATGGCGTTCTTGCCGGACAGCATAGAGCACAGCTTTGCGGTGGTTGCCTCCAAGTTCGTCGGCGAAGGCTGGCACCTGTCTTTGGGCGTCATTTTCATGCTGATCGTCATCTTCCTGCCCGGCGGGGTCATGGAAGGTCTGCAGCGCCTGGTCGGACTGTTTGGCTTTGGCAAGACTAAGAAACAGGGTGCTGACACCAGCACCCCTGCAGAATAAGGACGCGTGGCCATGTCAGCTATTCTAACCGTAAGCGGCGTCAACAAATCCTTTGGCGGATTGAAGGCGTTGAACGACGTCAATCTTCAGGTCGAAGAGGGCACCATTCACGCCATTATCGGCCCCAACGGAGCCGGTAAATCAACCTTCTTGAACGCCTTGATCGGCCGCCTGATCCCGGATTCTGGCACTGCCAGCTTCCAAGGTCAGTCCCTGATCGGTCAAGCGCCTCAAGCCATCAACCAGATGGGGGTCAGCCGGGTGTTCCAAACGCCCGAAATCTTTGGCGAGCTTACGTTGCTGGAGAATGTGATGATCCCTGCTTTGGCGCACGCAGATGGGGCCTTTAAGGCCAACTGGTGGACCAGTTTGCGCGACCGCAAGGCCGTACGCGAAGTGGCCGAGCGCGAGTTGCACGACGTGGGCTTGAAGGAAAAGATGAACGTTGTGGCCGACAACCTCTCGCGCGGTGACAAGCGCCGTCTTGAGCTGGCCATGTGTTTGTCGCAGGACCCCAAGCTGTTGCTGCTGGACGAACCCACCGCGGGCATGTCGCGCGCTGACACCAACGAGATCATCGAGGTGTTGAAGACCATTCATGCCAAGGGCATGACCAAAGTCATCATTGAGCACGATATGCACGTGGTCTTTTCGCTGGCCTCGCGCATCTCTTGTATGGCCCAAGGCCACGTGATCGACGAAGGCAACCCAGAGGAAATCCGCAACTCGCCCAAAGTGCGCGAAGCCTACCTAGGAGACGAAGCCGATGAGCACTAAGTATCTCGAGCTGAAGAACATCAAGTCCTACTACGGCGAGTCCTACATTGTGCAGGACGTGAGCTTTGGCATGGAAAAGGGTCAAATCCTGGCGCTGCTGGGCCGCAATGGCGCGGGCAAATCCTCGACTCTGCGCTCGATCGCCCGGGCCGCCGACCCCGAGGTGCGCTCAGGCGAAATCTGGCTAGACGGAGAACGTTTGGACCACGAGCCCGCGCACGTTGCCTCGCGCAGGGGCATCCAGCTTGTGGTCGAAGATCGTCGCATCATTCAAGGGCTGACGGTCGAGGAGAACCTGCAACTGGCTCAAGTCGCCGAACCCCTGGGCTGGCCGCTGGAGCAGATCTATGACCACTTTCCGCGCCTAAAAGAACGCCGCAATCAGGAGGGCACCACCCTGTCCGGTGGCGAGCAGCAGATGCTGGCCTTGGGGCGGGCTTTGGCTCGTGACGTGAAGGTCTTGTTGTTGGACGAGCCCTATGAGGGTCTGGCGCCGACCATCCGCCACGAGATCGAGAGCATCATGTTCCAGATTAAGGAGCAGGGCTTTACGACTATTATCGTTGAGCAAGACGCCAAAGCGGCGCTGCGTTTGGCCGATCGTGCAGTGATCTTGGACACCGGCGTTGTGGCCTTCGACGGCGAGGCCTCTGAGCTGTCGAGCAACAAGGAACTGCTGGAAAAATACCTGGCGATCTAAGCCGCGTCTTAAAATCCGGAGCTGAACAGCGGTTTGCCTTTGCCGTGTCGGTCAGCCCGAGCCAGCGCACGCAAAGCCTGTAGATTTGCGCGCCGCTTTCACTTCAGCGTCATAATGCTCCCCTATAGGCAAAGGCTCAATCGGGGGACTTATGACGCTGTTTTTGTTTGTGGCGAAATTGGCTTGGCTGGCGTTGCGGCCATCGAATCTGCTGTGGATCGTTGCGCTGCTGGCGCTTGTTCTGATCTGGCGCCGTCGCCGGGTCCAAGTGGCTGCGGTTCAGAACGCTGAAGCCCAGAGCCTGGCCGGCGGTCTTGGTCGCAGCCTCATGACCGCCGCGCTGACCGCCTATTTGGTGTTGGCCTCGCCGCTTGGCCACATGCCGCTTTGGGCGCTGGAGCAACGCTTTGAACCTTGCCGCTTTGACCAACTTGACGCCGATGTGGTGGCGGTGTTGGGCGGGGCGGTGAAAACCAACCTCTCCAATCAGGTCGGTCAAATCACAGTGGGGGACGCCAGCGAGCGGCTGTTGGCCTTGGCGGCTTTGGCGCGAGCGCCGAACGCACCGCTGATCGTGGCCAGCGGCGGCACCTTGGCCCTGCGGGGTACGCGCAACGAGAGTCAATGGATTTCCCATTGGCTTACACAGATAGGCGTGCCCGGGGGCCGGGTGTCGTTTGAGGCGGCCTCGCTCAACACCTTCCAAAACGCCCTAGAGATCGAGGCGGTGTTGCCCGACACGGCGCGGCGTCTGGCAGTAGTCACCTCGGCCTTTCATATGCCGCGTGCGGTGGGTGTGTTTCGCGCAGCGGGCTTTGAGGTCCAGGCCTGTCCGGTCGATTTTCGGGTCAATTTGCTGCAAGTCTGGGGCTATCCAGATGCCGCTGGCGCTTTGGTGAACCTTGATATCGCGCTGCACGAGGCTTTGGGCTTGGTCGCTTACTACGCCACCGGCCGCAGCACCGCTTGGTTTCCAGGGCCTCAAGGTCCACGTGAAGGATAGACTGGCGGATTGCATGGCGAGGGTTTCGCGTCAGGGTGTGCCAGCGAGCGGCTTCGTCGCGCTCACAGGGGGCATTTGGCCCCTAGACCTGGCAGCCATCTGGTGCCATAAGCAGAGCCAAAGTAAGCGGGTCTTGGCCTGCCGCGCATCAGCGATGCTTTGCTGTTGCTCTCAGGCTGGCGCAATCCCGTTTTTCACGCAATGGCATGCAGAGACGAAACTCTATGGCTGATATCGGCACTTTGATCTCAACTTGGCTCACCGGTCGCTTGGTCGGGCGCGATGACTTCGGCAATGCGTATTATCAAGCGCGCGGCACGGTGAAGCCTGCGGGCTCCGGCTCCTTGGTTCGTGCCCGGCGTTGGGTGATCTTTAAAGGTCGCCCTGAGGCGTCCAAGGTTCCGGCTGAATGGCATGCGTGGTTGCACCACACCGTGCAGACACCGCCGACAGAGGCTGTGCCGCACCGCTGGCCCTGGCAGCGCCAGCATATCCCCAACTTGACCGGCACCGAGCTTGCCTATCGCCCGCCGGGCCACCCTTCGATGGGTTCGCAGCGCGCCGCCAGCGGCTCGGACTACGAGGCCTGGTCTCCCGATCAATCCTAAACGATACCATTTGGCCGCTGAGGGCTGGCTGTCTCCGCCCTCGCGGGTTCATCGCGCCTAGCTAAGAAAGCAGCCCCCATGCGTCACTCGCCCTTTGAAACTGCGGTTGGTTTTTTGGTCCTGATTGCGGCCATTGCCTTTGGCGCTTATGCCGTCAACAATCAGGGCCTGTGGCAAGGCCAGCAGGACTCCTATGTCCTAGAGGCGCGCTTTGACACCATCGGTGGCGTCAGCAAGGGCACCGAGGTCAAGATTTCTGGCGTCAAAGTCGGCAAGGTATCTGGTTTTGCGCTGGACCCGCTGACCTTCGAGGCCTCGCTGAAGATCGAATTGCCCGCCCATATACAGTTGCCCACGGATTCGGCGATCCGCATTGCCTCTGACGGGTTGTTGGGTGGCAGCCATATCTTGATCGAGCCCGGCTATAACGTCGAAATGATGGGCGCAGGCGATGCGTTTGAACTGACCTATGGCGCGACCAACATCATGGATTTGATTTCGGGCGCGGTGTTTGGTGGTCTAGGCGGCAGCGCTCCGGCGGCGAGCGGCGCGGACGACGGCTTTGGATCAGAGCTGGATGATGGCGCAAGCGATGGCGCGACCGACGGCCTAGAGCGCGACCCTACGCTGGCTGATGAGGGTCAGGACGGCTCGCTTTGAGCGGCGGCGATCCACAGTTAGACGCGCGCTTGGCGGCGATGTTGCCGACCTGGCAGGATTCATCTGGAAAGGTGCTGTCCTGCCACGAAAAGATCAAAGTGCTGAACCAAAACTTAGCGGAGTTGCTAGAGTTGGCGCAAGATGCGCTGGAAGACGCTGTGCTGATGGGCGCAGATGAGGCGCAGGTGCGCGCTTGCTTGCATGCTATGGTTGATGCGCTGGAAAACCCTTATGATTCCTAAGTTTGCCACACCAGGAACGATGGGCCGGGCGGTCTTGTCCCGCGTGATGGGGCTAACGCTTGGCGTGCTCGCGGCAACGGCCCTGCCTGCCTGGTCGCAGACCTTTGATCCATTTTTGGGGCAGTGGATTGATGCTTTCGGCAATATTGTCCCAGACCCGAACTCGGCCCCACCAGCGCAGCCGAGCCAACCCAGCTTGCCGCGCCTTCAGCCTGCGCCCAGCTTGCAGCTAACCTCTCCTCAGGCCGCCAATCCGCAGCCTTTCAGCCAGCCGCCAAAGCCACACCTGAAGGGGACACTGGCCTTTCCCGCAGAGTCAACAGACGCGACATCGAACTCGGTCGCAATCGAAACCAGCTTCGGCGATGAGCTGGATAGCCAGGGCCGTCAGCCTGATGCGCCAGAGGACGCAAGCCTCGCCGCTGCTCCAAGCGAGGCCACCGCCGCCGTGCTGGATATCGAGGAGCCCGAGCCAACCGGCCTGCTTTTCACCGAGCCGCTGGGGCTATTGGAACTCGGCGAGGGGGCCTTGGTGTTGGACCCGGCCTTGATGGAAGACGAACCGAGCTTGGAAGCCTTGCTGAGCGGCGCGGACCGCGAGCAACGCCTCAAGCAATTGGGGCTGGGTGATAAAATTGCCCTGCTGTCCACCAGCGAAGAGGCCGAGCGCAAGCGCAACCAGGTGCTGTTCCAGCGCGCCTTGCAAGAGCGCGATCCGCCGCTGCCGCGCCGCTTTGCCCGTCTGCGCGCCATGGAGAAGATCACCGCGCGCATGACCACAATCGATGTCCCCGTGGGGCAAACCGTGGAGTTTGGAACGGTGCAGATCACGCCGCGCGTTTGCTATGAGAATCCGCCAACCGAGCCGCCCGAGAGCGCCAGTTTCCTGGAGATTTCTGACCATCCCGTGTCACGCGACGCCTACCAGGTCTTCAATGGCTGGATGTTTGCTTCCTCGCCCGCGCTATCGGCCATGGACCACCCTATCTATGACGTCTGGGTCTTGCGTTGCTTGGATATTGAGTAGTACCAGCTTCCAATCGGACATGAAAAAGGGCAGAGGCCGCGTTGCAGCCTTTGCCCTTTTGTTTGCCGTTTCGCATGTCTGAGGCCTGGGTTAGGCCGCAGCCAGGCCCGCGTCGGTGGCGGCCAGCATGGCTTGAACATGGGCGCTGGTGATGATCAGCGGCGGGCTGAAGATCATGTTCGGGCCCGAAATGCGCACCATGACGCCCGCTTCGTAGATGGTCTCAAAGACCCGCGCGATGCGGGACTTGTCGATCGGCTTTTTGGTGGCGCGGTCCTCGACCAGCTCGATTGCACACATCAGGCCCTTGCCGCGCACATCGCCAACAACTTCGTGCTTGTCAGCCAGCGCTTGTAGGCCGGTCAGCAGCTCGTCGCCACGGGCAATCGAGGTGTTGGCCACGTCGTTTTTGACGATCTCTGGCAAGCAGGCTAGCGCCGCTGCCGCGCCCACCGGGTGCGCCGAATAGGTATAGCCGTGGCCAATGGCGCCGAAGCTGCTGCGGTCGCTCTCGAACACCTCGGCCACCTTTTCGTGGATCATAACCGCACCGAAAGGGTAATACCCGTTGGTGATGGCCTTGGCGGTACACATCATGTCTGGCTGCACGCCCCACAGGCGCGATCCGCTCCATGCCCCGGTGCGGCCAAAGGCGGTGATGACCTCGTCAGCGATCAACAAGATGCCGTGGCGGTCGCAGATCTCGCGAACTTTGGGCATCAGGCTTTCATGTGGCGGGATGACACCGCCTGCGCCCAAGACCGGCTCCATGATGAAAGCGGCCACGGTGTCGGCGCCTTGGAAATTGATCTCGTCCTCCAGATTGGCGGCCACCATGTCGGCTAGCCGTGCTGGGTCGGTCTCGCCAAAGGGATTGCGGTAGGGGTAGGGCGCGGCGATCTGAAAGCAGCCGGGCAACAGCGGCTCGTAATTGCGACGGAAGTTGGCATTGCCATTGACAGACGCGCCGCCGAAGTGGGTGCCGTGATAGCCCTTCTTCAGCGAAATGAACTTGGTGCGATCGCGCTCGCCGCGAATCTTGTGATACTGGCGCGCCAAGCGCAGGGCCGATTCGACGCTGTCGGAGCCGCCCGAGGTGAAGAAGGCTCGGGTCAAGCCATCGGGCGCAAACCACTCCTTGAGCGCGTGGCTCAGCTCGATGGCGGGCGCGGTCGCGGTGCCGCGAAAGGCAGAGTAGTAGGGCAGCTCGGCCAGTTGGTCGGCGATGGCCTTTTTGACCGGCTCGCAGGAGTAACCCAGGTTGACGTTCCACAGACCGCCGACCGCATCAATGGTCTTGTGGCCATCCACGTCGGTCAGCGTGACATCCTCGGCACTGCAAATGATTTTGGGCGGCTGGGCTTGCATCTCGGCCGGATGCGCCATGGGGTGCCACTGATACTTGGCATTGTTTTCTTTTAAGAAATTGCTGTCAAACGGCATGGATAGAGACCTTGTTCAAAGGGAAGGGCACGCAGATAGGCCCTGGTGGAAAGTTGGAAAACGGGTGACGGCGGCGGTCATGGAGTTGCAACGCCTGCCATAAGCGCGAGCGATCCGCTTGGTGTTTGCTTCGAAACCTGTCGGGGCTGCTGAAGGGCAGCTTCTGCCAGGCGCTGGTAGTCCGGCGGCGTGAGACCACCCACTTGCTGCGTCAAGCGCAAGCTGGCGCTGAACAGGGCTTGGGCGGCAGCTCGCCGGCTCTCAGGCGTGGCGCGCGAGACCGGTGTCACCACCGCCAGCGTGGCGTAGGGGCGACGTTCTTTGTCGAACACCGGTACAGCTTGCGAAAATACCTCAATTTCTACCCCGCGATCTGAAGAGGCAATCCCGGTGCTACGGGCCTCGGCGACTTGCTGGGCGACCCGCTCTGGGTCGGTCTCGGTGTAGCTGGTCCAAGGCTCCAGGGGCTCGCTAAGCCAAGCGCGCACCTGATCATCGGGGCTGAAGGCCATGTAGATCAAGCCAGAGGCCGAAGCGTGGAGCGGGGCGACAAAGCCGGTTTCGATATGCACGCGGGTGGAGTTGGGGCTTTCGACGCTGGCAATGGTGGCCAGGCCGCGCGGGCTCAAGAGGCTTGCGTGGCTGGTCTCGCCGGTCGCCTGGGTCAGGTCGTGCAGCACCGGCGTAACCAGAGCCTGAAAGGGGAAATGTTGCTCGCGCAAGCGCGCCAAGCGCAGGACTTCGGGGCCAAGAGCGTACTTTTTGTGGCTCGGATTCTGCTGCAACAGGCCCGCGCGCACCAAAGCTGAGGCGTGCCTCAACGTGCTAGCTTTGTCGAATCCCGCAGCGTTCGCCAGATCGGTCAAACCGATCCAATCGTGCTTGTCATCGAAAAAAGCGAGCAAAGACAGAGCTTTGTCGGTTGTGGTCTTGCGATTTGCTTGTGGCATAACTTAACGAGTTAAATTAGATCTGCGTTAGACGCATAAGTTAGTTGACAAATGCGCAAGGGTAATGCAAGCAATAAATGAAACGGCGGTTCATTTTGTGAACCAACCACCAACTGCCGAGGCACCCTATGGATCAGTCCGCCATCGACGCTCTTCGCAATCAGCCGATCGCACCGCAAGACATGTGGATCGCGGGCAAGCCGGTGCAGGCGCGCGACGGGGCAACCTTCGATGCCATCTCGCCGATTGATGGGCGGCCCATCACCCGCGTGCCTTCGGGCTCGGCCGCCGACATGCAAGCGGCGGTCGCATCAGCGCGCACCGCTTTTGAGGGCGGGGCTTGGTCCAACATGGCCCCTGCCGCGCGCAAACGGATTTTGCATCGCATCGCCGATCTGATCGAGCAGCACGCTCTAGAGCTGGCCGTGCTTGGGGTGCGGGACAACGGCACCGAAATCGGCATGGCGATCAAGGCCGAGCCGGGCTCAGCGGCGGCGACCTTCCGCTTCTACGCTGAGTGTGTGGACAAGATTATGGGCGACGTGGCGCCCACCGACGCCTCCGTTTTGGCGCTGATCCATCGCGAGGCCGTGGGCGTGGTCGGGGCCATCGTGCCTTGGAATTTCCCGCTGATGATCGCGGCCTGGAAGATCGCGCCCGCGCTGGCTGTCGGCAACTCAGTCGTCCTCAAGCCTGCCGAGGTGGCCAGCCTCTCATTGTTGCGCCTGGTTGCGCTGTGCCATGAGGCGGGTCTGCCCGACGGTGTGCTGAACGTGGTGACTGGGCCAGGTTCGGTCGTTGGTGCGGCTCTGGCCGAGAGCATGGAGGTGGATGTCCTGACCTTCACTGGGTCGGGTGCAACCGGACGCCGCTTGCTTCAAGCCTCTGCGGCATCGAACCTCAAGCCCTGCTATTTGGAGCTGGGCGGCAAGTCGCCCAACATTCTGTTCGACGATGCCCCCAATCTGGATCAGGCCATCGCTGTTTCAGCGGCCGCCATTTTCCGCAACTCAGGACAAGTTTGTGTGGCGGGCTCGCGCGTGTTGGTGCAGGCCTCGATCTATGACGAGGTGGTAGAGAAGCTGTGCCAGCAAGCTGCGGCTATGCGCGTGGGCGATCCTTTGGACCTGGCGACCCAGGCGGGCGCGGTCAGCAGCGAGGTGCAACTGTCTCAAAACTTGGCACACGTCGAGGCTGCGCTGGCCGGCGGCGCGCGACTGGCTTCGGGCGGCGCGCGCATATTGGAAGAGACCGGCGGCTACTACATGCAGCCCACGGTCTTCGCCGATGTGACCGGCGACATGAAGTTGGCGCAGGAGGAGGTTTTTGGCCCTGTGCTGGGCGTGATGCGCTTTGAGGACGAAGCCGAAGCGGTCGCCCTGGCTAACCAAAGCATCTACGGCCTGGCTGCGGGGGTTTGGACCGGCAATCTTGGCCGCGCACACCGTATGGTAAAAGCGATTAAGGCGGGTGTGGTTCACGTCAACACCTATGGCGGACCGGATATCACGGTGCCGCTGTCAGGACACAAACAATCTGGCAACGGGTCCGACAAGTCGATCTATGCCTTGGACAAGTTCAGCAAGCTGAAAACGGCTTGGATTCAGCTTTGATCAAAGGCAGGATTGGGGAAGACGCAGGCTTCATGACTGGTTTAGTGGGGAAACATGACTTTTAAGTCAGACTTAGGCGCAGCATTTCGCTCTCAGTCTCAACCCAAGGCCTTTAATGCCTTGGGCGCGGCGGGCGGCCTGTCCTCGCTCATCCCGAAGGAAAAGCGCTATAAGATCGAAAATCTGTTCGGCTTTAAGCGGACCCGTGGAGACCTGATCCTGTCACTCGTGATGCTGGGCGTGGCCCTGTTCTTGCTGTGGCACTTTGGTGGAGAAGGCGGTTGGGACCAACGCGATTTTCCTCAGCGTCGTGTTGGAAAAATATTGAAACAACAATGGGTTGGCCCCTTGATCGCTTTGGCAATTCTGGTGCCCAGCGCGGTGCTGAATGTCTGGCAGTCCTACCGCTGGACGCAAAAACCTGAACGCCGTCATCGCCCCAATCAGACGCTGTTTGAGGTCTTGCAGTGGGTTAAGGCGCTCGAGTTTTTGGCCTACTTCATCGTCTACTCTTATTGCGTGCCGGTGCTGGGATATCTGCTTTCAACCCTGGTTTTTGCGGTCTTCTTGACGACGCGCCTTGGCTATCGCAAGCCCCGCATGCTGGCCTACAGCCTGGGCACCGCGATGGTGATCGTGTTGGTGTTTCGCACCTTTTTGCAGATCAAAACTCCGGTCAATATTTGGCTTTATGAGCTGCTGCCACCCGCGTTGGAAACCTTTATGAAGGTCTATTTCTGATGGACGTTTTGCTAGCAGGGTTGGCCAATTTGATGGACCCGCAGGTGCTGGTGGCGCTGCTGATCGGCTCGCTAGGCGGCTTGGTCATCGGCGCGGTGCCAGGGATCGGTCCAGCCATCGCCATCGCGATTTTGTTGCCCGCCACGGTATTCTTGCCCGACCTGGTCAGCCTGGTTTTGCTGCTGGGCGTCTATGGCTCCTCCATGTACGGTGGTGCCATTCCAGCGATCTTGATCAACACGCCTGGAACGCCCGTCAACGCGCTGACCACCTATGACGGTTACCCCATGACCAAGCGCGGCGAGGCTCCGCGCGCCCTGTCGTTGGCCTATTCTGCTTCATTCTTTGGCGCGACCTTCTCCATCTTGGTTGCTTTGGTTTCTTTGGTAGCCTTTGGTCCCTACCTTAAGGACTTGGGCGCTTTGTTCGGCCAGCGCGACATCTTCATGGCCGCTGCTTTGGGCGCGGTGCTACTGATCTTGGCGCACCGGCAGAATATGGTGCTGGCCGCGCTCTTGTTTGGCGTCGGCTTCTTGATCGCCATGGTAGGGCGGCAATCGACCCGTGGCATCTCGCGCTATACCTTCGGTTTCGAGGAATTGGCGTCTGGTTTTAACTTAATTGTCGTTATCGTCGGTATTTTTGCTGTATCGCAAGCGCTTAACCTTATGACAGGTAAAGATATGCCCGCGCCTAAAGCCTCGATTAAGCAAGGTGGATTGTTCCGTGGCCTGTTTGAATTGTTCCGCTTTCCGGGTGTGGCCACCTTGTCGGCCATGTATGGAACGATCATGGGTATCATCCCCGGGGTCGGCGAGTTTGTCGCGCAATTCTTTTCTTACGCTACGGCACGCGGTCTGTCGAAGAACCCGGCGCAATTCGGCAACGGTGCGCCAGACGGCCTGATCGCATCAGAGACCTCAAACAATGCTGTGCCCTCAGCCGCCATGATCCCGCTGTTGGCGTTGGGCGTGCCCGGCGAGGCGCTGACAGCCATGATGATGGTGGTGTTTTTCGACGCGGGCGTTAAGCCCGGCCCGGATATCTTTGAAAATCACCCGGCCTTTCTGTTCAGCCTCTTCTTTGCTTTGCTGATCATCAATGTGCTGGTGGTGGCTGCTCTGATGGTCTCGTCCAACTTCATCGCCAAGATCGTGCATATTCCCAATCGTTTCTTGGGCGCTTTCATCATGATTTTGGCCTTCGTCGGCGTGTTTTCGATCCGCAACAACATCTTTGACTGCGCCATAGCGGCTTGCTTCGGCTATTTCGGCTATATCCTGAGGCGCTTGGACTGGCCCTTGGTGCCCTTGGTTCTGGGCATGGTGCTGGGGTCGATCATGATCGAAAAACTGACCGCAGGTGCCAGCCGAGTGAAGAGTTGGTGGGACTTGGTTGACCGTCCGGTATCCGGCACGCTTGCGGTGGTGATCGTTTTGTTGATCATCGGTTCGATCATCTTGGCGCGTTTCGAAAAGAACAAGAATTCCTGATCGCTGCGGCGGTTGGGTCCAACACCTAACTTTTTCACTATAGGGAGACAAACATGAAAAAGTTCGTAACTGCAGTCGCTGGAGCTGCTGTGGCTCTGAGCATGAGTGCGGCAGCCCTGGCGGGCTCTCACTCTTACCCCAACGGTCCGGTGCAGTTCATCGTGCCTTGGCCTCCGGGTGACTTCGAAGACATCCTGACCCGCATGATCGCGGCCGAGATGGAAAAAGAGACCGGACAGCCAGCTTCGGTTGTCAACCGTCCCGGTGGCGGCGACGGCCCCTTCCCGGGTGCGTTGGAGGTGCTGGAAGCTCCGGCTGACGGCTCTGTTGTCGGTTCCTTCGTGATCGGCGTTCCGCTGGTCGGCCCCAAGCTGGGCATTGGCATCGAAGAGGATTCCTTTGAGCCCATCGGCATCTTCTTGACCTATCCATTCGTGCTGGCGGCTGCAGGCGATGCGCCTTATTCCAACATGGCTGAGCTGGCCGCTCACGCCCAGGACAACGACGTGGTCTTGGGCCACTTCGGTGCGGGCTTGACCCCGACTGCGGCTTCTTTCGCGGCCGCGGCTAAGATGGGCTTTGAGTTTGCCGACGATTCAGCTTTTGACATGCTGGACTGTAACACTCTGTCATCTGGTGATGCGGACGTGATCAACACCACCTTGGCTCTGATCGAGCCTTGCTTGGGCGAGATCAACGTTCTGGCCAACGTCGGTGAAGAGCGCATCGGCAAGCTGCCCAACGTCGGCACCCTGGCTGAGCAAGCGGGCATTCCCGACCTGGAGCTGTGGAACGGCCTGTTCGTCAAGAAGGGCACCCCGCAGAACGTCAAGGACAAGCTGGCTGAAATCGCCAAGGCTGCCATGATGAGCGAAGCCGCCCAGACCCTGGCCAAAGAAACTGGCGCACGCGTATATTGGCAAGATGCTGACGCCTCTGCCGCGCGCATCATGGCCGATGACGCCAAGAACGGCGAAATCAAAGCGCTGATCGGCAACTAAGCCTGCCTCCTGGACCCCTGCCTTGTCCGGTTCCAAGCCGGCGAGGCAGGGACCTTCCCTTACAACATTTTCAACTATTCCAAGGCGAGCAAGTCCATGGACCGCATCCGGCTGGGCATACTTCAAGTCAATAACGACAAGTCAGAGGCCATTGGCGATCACTTTCCCGACGACTCGCACCGATTTCGCGATCTGTTCGATCAACTGGAGCAGCGCTTTCGCTATCGCATTTACATGACTATTGGCGGTGAGCTGCCGCAAGAGCTGGACGAGCAAGACGCCTATCTGATTACGGGCTCGCCTTTGTCAGTCAACGATGATCACGCCTGGCTGCCCGCGCTGTTCGACTTCGTGCGTGCCTGCGATGCGGCCAAGAAACCCCTGGTCGGAACCTGCTTTGGCCACCAAGCCATCGCCAAGGCGCTGGGTGCCGAGGTGGGCTACTCTGACAACGGCTGGAACCTGCGTGTCGAGCCGACCCACTTCCGGGACTTCAAGCCCTGGATGCAGCCCCAACAAGACTTGAGTTTCTACTGTTCGCATAAAGAGCAGGTGAAAAGCCTGCCAGAAGGATGCGAGCTGCTCGGCAGCTCTGCTGGCTGTGCCATTGCCAGCTTTTCAAAGGGTAGTCACATCTTCACCACCCAGATGCACCCCGAATTCAACCGCCCCTTCATGGAGGCGATTGTAGAGCTGACGCGCGACGAGCTGAGCGCAGAGGCCTACCAAACGGCCAAGGACACACTGGCGACCGAGCCTGACGGGCTGGTCTTCGCGCGCTGGGCCACGCGCTTTTTCTTGCAGCAAGGACAAGACGCATGACCACCATGATTGACGATGGAAATCTGGATATCTCCAACCACGATAGTTTTGCTGGCGGCGTGCCCCACAAGACCTTTGAGCGCTTGCGCCGCGAAGACCCGGTCCACTGGACGCCGGAACACGACGGCGGTCGTGGGTTTTGGTCGCTGACCCGCCATGCGGATATTCTGGCGGCCAACGGCGACAATCAGACCTTCTCGTCGGCCCAAGGCATTCGCATCGAAGACCAGACCCGCGAAGAATACCTGGCGCGTCGCACCTTTCAGGAAACCGACCCGCCGGAACACCGCGCAACCCGCAAGCTGCTGAACCCGGCCTTTTCCAAGGGCGCGGTGGCAGGGTATGAGGCCATGATCACCGATTTGGCGGTCAATATCGTTGACGAGGCGATCAAGCTCGACAGCTTTGATGGCGTGGCCGAGATTGCCAAGCAACTGCCCATGCTCATGTTGGGGCGCATTCTGGGCTTTCCACGCGAAGATCTGGATTGGCTGGTGTCCAAAGGCGATGCCTTAATCGGCAACACGGACCCCGATTTTGCGCAAGTCCTGGTCGATAAGGTGGATACAAGCGCCTATCGCTTTATGCCTTTCCGCTCGCCAGCAGGCGTTGAGCTCTACGACTACGCAGAGGCCATTTTGAACGGCGAGAAGAAGATCGACGAAAACGGTCTGTTACAGCGGATTATCGACCAGAACCAAAACCACGAGGTGATGGACGAGCGCGGCTTTAAGAACTTCTTCTGCTTGCTGGTGGCGGCTGGCAACGATACCACACGCTATTCGATCGCCATGGCGCTCTATTTGTTGGCCAAAGATCCCAGCTTGCTGCAGCAACTGCGCGAGGGTGATCTGTGGGACAGTGCGGCGGACGAGTTCATCCGCTACGCTTCGCCGACCATGCACTTCCGGCGCACGGCAACTTGCGATGTGGAGCTGGGTGGCAAGCAGATCAAAGCCGGCGACAAGGTGGTGCTGTGGTTCGTATCGGGCAACCGTGATGAAGAGGTGTTCGACGATCCCTTTGATGTCAAGCTGGATCGCCAAGCCGGGCGGCATGTCGCCTTCGGTCAGGGCGGCGTCCACGTCTGCCTTGGTATGTGGCTGGCACGCATGGAGCTGCGGGTCTTGCTGAAGGTTCTGGCTGATCGCGTTGAGCGGTTTGAGCTGCTCGAAGAACCGTCTTGGACCCGCTCCAACTTCATTTGCGGCGTTAAGAAGCTGCCGCTGCGCGCGCACTTGCGCTCTGCCTAAATTCTCGACGGGGCTGGGCAGCAAGCGAAGCACGGCCTCATCACATCAGACTTCAAGGGGAGGAAGCCTCATGTCTCACACCCGCATTCGTCCGCTGTTTAGCGATCTCTTGGGCTTGCCGCGCGGCAAGTTCGTGCCACCACACGTCGCGGACGGCGGCAAGGTCGGCTTTGCTGGCGCGGTCTTCGCCGTCACCTATGATCGCGATCTGCTGAATGTGCCGGGCGCTGGCGTTCTTGAGGGCATTCCTGATGTCCACCTTGAGCTCGACAGCGAGCGCCGCAAGGCCTGGGAGCCACACGTCGAAGTGGCGCTGGGCGATCTCTACAGTGCCAAGGGCGCGTTTCCGCTCTGCCCGCGTAGTGCTCTGAAGCGCGCCATTGCGGGATGGCAGGCCAAGGGCCTCAAGCCCATGGTCGGCCTGGAGCTGGAGGCCTACGTCTTCCAGCGCGACGAGGATGGCGTGTGGCGTCCCTATGAAACACCCGGAGCTTTCGTTTACGGCACCGGCCCGGCCAACGATCCGCTGGGCTTGGTCGAGGACATTTGGCAGGCGGCCTACGACTGTGACCTGGCGATCGAAAGCATGAACGGCGAATACGACAACGGCCAGTTTGAGCTGACGCTCTGCTTTGCGGACGCGCTCAAGGCCTGCGACGATGCCTTCTTGTTCAAGGCTCTGGCGCGCGAAGTGGCGCTGAAAAAGGGCTTGATCTTGACCTTTATGCCCAAACCACACCCCGAGCGCGGCGGCTCTGGCATGCACATCAACTTTAGCTTTGTTGACGAGAGCGGTGCCAATGTCATCGCGCCCCACGGCGAGCTGTCAGAAATTGCTCAGGGCTGTATCGCGGGCCTGCTGGAGCACCACGAGGGGCTGGCTGGCTTGTTGGCCCCGACGGTCAACTCCTACGCGCGCTTGGCTCCAGGCTCGATGGCAGGCTATTGGGCCAACTGGGCCGAAGATCACCGCATGGTCACGGTGCGCTCTTCGACCAGCTCGCCTAAGTCCGCGCGCCTGGAGCACCGCACTGCGGACTGTTCGGCCAACCCTTACATCGCGGTAGCCGCCGTGTTGCAGGCGGCTTTATTGGGCGTAGACCGCGGCTATAAAATGCCCAAGGCTGAAGACCTGGATGGCATTGAGAATGTGCGCGCAACCCGTCACGTGCCCAGCGATTTGCCCGCTGCCATGACCGCCCTAGAAAAGGACAAGGCCTTGTCCGCAGCGCTCGGTCAGACGCTGTGCGAAGCCCAGGTGGTGCTCAAGCGCGATGAAGCCGAACGCCTTAAAGGCAAGAGCGTGGATGAGATCCGCGATTTTTACCTGCCCTTCGTCTAAGCCAGCTCTAGAGGTGCCCTGATGAGTGCTGCCGCCAAGACCATTTTGGTCATCGGAACCTATGACACCAAGTCTGACGAGCTTGGCTACCTGGAGGCCTGCATCAAGGCGCAGGGCGGGCAGGTCATCTCTATGGATGTCTCGGTGCTGGGTGATCCGCCCGAGCCAACCCGCGTCTCCAAACACAAGGTGGCGGAAGCTGCGGGCTCCAGCATTCAGGCGGTGATCGACAGCGGCGACGAAAACAGCGCCATGCAGATTATGGCCAAAGGCGCGTGTGTCATCACCGAAGACCTCTATCGCCACGGTCATATTGACGGCATGATCGCCATGGGCGGCTCTATGGGCACCGATCTGGCGCTGGACTGCGCCCAGGTGCTGCCTTTGGGGGTGCCCAAGTACATCATCTCGACCATTGCCTTTTCGCCCTTGATCCCGCCCGAACGTTTGGCAGCGGACATCCAAATGATTCTGTGGGCGGGCGGCCTCTATGGCTTGAACTCGATCTGTAAGTCGTCCTTGAGCCAAGCCGCCGGTGCGGTCTTGGGTGCCGCAAGGGCCGTGGAGGCACCCGACGCCAGCCGCCCGCTGGTGGGCATGACCAGCCTTGGCTCTTCGTGCCTGCGCTATATGAAAACGCTGAAGCCAGCGCTGGAGGCGCGCGGCTTTGAGGTTGCGATCTTCCATTCAACCGGTATGGGCGGCATGGCCTTTGAGAATCTGGCGGCCCAGGGACGCTTTGCCTGTGTGATGGATTTTTCCATGCAAGAGTTCGCCAATGGCGTTTTCGGCTCGCTGGTCAGTTCCGGCGCTGGGCGGTTGCGCGCGGCGGGGCAGGCGGGCACGCCGCAGATCGTGGCGCCTGGCGCTGCGGATCTGCTGGACTTTGCTGGCTGGCAGGACATACCGGCGCGCTTTGCCGATGATCCCTTCCACGCGCACAATCGTTTGATCAAATCGACCGTGCTGGGCGCGGCCGAGCGGGTGGAGGTGGCCGAGGCCATGGCCGCGTGCCTGCGCGCCGCCAAGGGCCCCGTGCATTTTATCTTGCCCAGCGGTGGCCATGAGGAGTGGGACAAGCCGGGCGGCGATACCCACATGCCCGATGCGCTGGCGGCCATGAACGATGCTCTGCGCCGCGTTATGACCGACCCCATCGCCCTGACCGAGATCGACGCTCACATCAACGATGCTGCCTTTTGCGAGGCCGCCTTGGCGATCTTCGACGATTGGCGGGCACGCGGGATCGTAAAAGTCTAGCGGGCTCGGCTGGCCTGGCGAGGCACTGCAGCGACCCAGGTTCGAAAACCCTGGGGCGCAGACCCAAGTGTTGAGACCTAGGTGCGCAGACCCAGGCGATGAGACCTAGGCGACGCACCAGGTGGTTTGGCATTGGTCCAAGGTGTGTGGAGGACCCAAGCTGCGTATCGGTCTTGACAAGTGATGTAGATCTATATAATTAATATGTGAAGTAATTTGATCCTAGCCAGATCAGAACCCGGAGGACCCAGCGCGCATGACCCGCTTTTCAGCAACCTTGCCCATGATGCTGAACGCCACTTTGGATGCGGTCATGCCGGCCTACCGCGAACTGTTCGCGCGCTACCAACTGACCGAGCAGCAATGGCGCATTTTGCGGGTGTTGTGGGAAGATCACAGCCTGCCAACCGCCGAGCTGTCCAAGCGGACCTTGCTGCCCGCGCCTTCGCTGGTCGGCATCTTGGACAGGCTCGAGAAAAAGGGTCTGGTGCAGCGCCTGCGTTCTGATGAAGACCGCCGCGTGGTCTGCGTGATCCCAACCGAGGCGGGCCAAGCGCTGGAGCTGGAAATTCGCCCGCAGGTGGCGGCGATTCACGAGGCCATCACGCAGCGGGTCACGCCGCAAGAGTGGGAGGCGCTGAGCCAAATCTTGAGCAAGATTCAGGCTGGCTCGGCCAATCAGCGGCCCGGCGAGGCCAGGCGGCATTCACAAGAACACACACCCATACAAACCGACCAAGGCCCAAGAGTTTTGGCGACAACAAAGTAGGCACAAGCGAGGACACACCTATGTTCAAACCTCAAACACTTCAGCTTTTTGACGTCGAGAAGGGCAGCTTCGCGCGCTACCCCAGCGATACCGGCACCGGCATTCGCACCGGCGCGCAGTATCTGGCCGGATTGCGCGATGATCGCCAAGTCTGGATGGAGGGCCAACAGGTCAAGGACGTGACCACCCAGCCGGGCTTGATGCGCTGTGCTGCGACCATGGCCTCTTTTTTGGATCGCCAGCACCAAGATGCTTACAAAGACACCGTGACCTATCTGGACGACGACGGCGACCGCATTGCCACGGCCTTCCTGCCGCCCAAGTCGAAAGAAGACGTGGCGCAGCGCGGGCGTGCCTATTACGAGTGGGCCACCTGGTCGAACGGCATGTTTGGCCGCACACCGGACTACAAGAACGCCTCGGTCATGGCCTTCGCCCATGCCTTGCCCTTCTTGAGCCAGGGCAAGTCGGACTACACCGATTTTGCCGCGAACATGACCAACTATTACAACCATATTCGCAAGAACGACCGGGTTTTGACCCACACGTTGGTCAACCCCATCACCAGCCACAAGATCGCCTCTGAGGGCAAATACGACGAGACCGTCGCCCTGCACGTGGTCAAGGAATCGCCCGATGGCATCGTGGTACGTGGCGCGCGCTTGCTGGCGACTTTGGGCCCGCTGGCCGATGAGATCGAGGTCTTCCCCTCGACGATCTTGAAGTCCTCACCCGACAACATTCCCTTCTCGTTCGCTTTTGCTATTCCGATCAATACGCCGGGCCTGACCCTGCTGTGCCGTGACTCTTATGACGAGGGCAAGTCGCACTTTGATGCGCCGCTGGCCTCGCGCTTTGAGGAAATGGACTCGGTGGTGATCTTCGACGATGTGTTTGTGCCTTGGGAGCGCATCTTCATCTATGGCGAGCCCAGCTTGTGCAACCAGGCCTTCGGCACCTCAAACGCGGTCATCCACATGATGCACCAGGTGGCTTGCGGCAAGCTCGCCAAAGCTGAGTTCCTGGTCTCGCTCATGTGTGCCATCGCTGAAGCCACCGGCAAGGATCGCGATCTCTACGTCAAGAACATGATCGCCGAGGTCATGACCATGTCTGAGACCGTGCGCGCGCTGCTCTATTCAGCCGAAGCCCAGGCCCACGAGGACCAGTACGGCAACTTCGTGCCGCTGCGCCTGCCGCTGGAGACCTCGCGCAACCTCTTCCCCAAGATGTACCCGCGCATCATCGAGCTGATCCAGTTGCTGGGCTCCTCGTCATTGATGGCGACCCCGACCGAGGCGGATTTCAACAATGCGCTGGCCGCCAACGTTGAAAAGTACTTCCAGACTGTCAATCTGGAGAGCCGCGATCGTGTTGCTCTGTTTCGCTTGGCGCACGACGTGGCGATCTCTGGCTTTGGCAGCCGCCAGTGCCTCTACGAGCGCTTCTTCTTCGGCCCGCAAGCCTTCATGGCTGCCGCCTACTATGACCTGTACGACAAGAAGCCAGGCGTTGAACGCGTGTTTGACTTCCTAAAAGAAGGCTACAGCTCATGAGCGGCGGGACCAGCTTTAGCGGCCGCGACTTCCGCGATGCCCTGTCCAGCTTTGCCACAGGGGTGACCATCGTCACGGCTCGCGATGGCGCGGGCCAGCCGGTTGGCATGACGGCCTCAAGCTTTAACTCGGTGTCGGTTGACCCGCCGCTGGTGCTGTGGAGCGTGACCAAGACCGCCTTTTCCGCCCAGGCTTTCCACGACGCTCAGCACTTCAGCATCCACGTCTTGAAGACCACCCAAACCGATATGTCGGGCCGCTTTGCCAAGCCTGGCACCGATAAGTTCGCCGGGCTCGCGGTCGCGGAAACTCAGCACGGCGTGCCCATTTTGCCCGAGGCTCTGGCGCGTTTTGATTGCCGTCAGTGGGCGGTCTATGAGGGCGGCGATCACTGGATCTTGGTCGGTGAAGTCCTGGATTTAGAGCTTGAAAAGGGCCAAGGCCTGGTGTTTTCCGGCGGCTCTTATGCTCGCGCTGAGACCTTGCAGTCCAAGGCGGTTGAGGAGAGCCGTTTGGGCAGTGAACATCCGCTGGAATCGCTAGCCTTCTATCAGCTCTCGCGCGCTTACCACGCCATGGCCGACCGCTTTCATCACCAAGTACTGGACGCCGGTCTGAGCCTGGGCGAGTGGAGGGTCTTATCGTCTCTGTCGGGTCCAGAGGCGCTGGGATTGGAGGAGCTGGCTGTGCGCACTTACATTCAGCCCTACGCGCTGGACGATGTGTTGGCGGGCCTGCAAGCCGATGGTCTGGTGCGCTTTGACGAGACCAGCGCTCAAGGCACCGACAAGGGCCGCGCGCGGGTGGCCGGTTTGCTTGAGTTGGCGCGCCAGAACGACGAGGCGTCGATGGACAGCTTGTCGGAACAGGAGCGCGCGGTGTTCAAGGCCAATTTGCAAGCCATACGCGACTGACGAACACCGCTTTGATGACGCAGGAAAGCACCCCCAAGGCCCCGGCTTTGGGGGTTTTTTACGTGCCCCAGGGGGCGGGCAGGACTGCTGTTACAAGTGGTGAAGGGCCGGAGGCGGCACTTTGTGTTAGATTAGCGTGTCAAAGCAAAGGAGTAAGCCCATGTCTGTTACGCTACAAGTTCTCTACCCGGTGTCTGACGGCACCACGTTTGACTATGACTACTACATGAGCAAACACATGGATATCGTCGGCCAAGCCTTTGGTCAGCATATCAAAAGCACGCTTGTGACCAAGGGTCTGGCGGGCGGCCCGGACGTTCCCGCGGGCTATCACGCCATTGCGACAATCGAGTTCGCCGATCAAGCGTCCTTGGACGCGGCCTTGGCGGGCGCTGGGCCTGCGTTGGCAGATATCCCCAACTTCACCAACTCTGAACCGCAGATGTTGATTGGTCAGCGCTTGGACGGCTGAGACGGCTCGTTAGAGCAGGAGACAAAGAGAAAAGCCGCTCTGGCCAGCAGAGCGGCTTCGCTTGGTTTTTGGGGTGATGAGGCTTATGAATTGAGCCAAAGCCGCGTCGCACCATGCCTTGCCGCGTTATGTTCGAACGTGTTTTTCAACTTGCTCGCATTTCGGCAGGTGGTCACTGCGGTGCGGCGTTCGTACAAGACCACCACAGGCCCCCGGTTCGACAGGAGCGCTCGGTTCAATCGACATTCTGGGTTCAAGTTCAGCGTGGGGTGTGGCCCATGGGTTTCCAGATTCACCGATTGGGAGCTAGGCGGCGGCGGTCAAAAAACGGGATCGGGCTCTGGGGCGCTCGCGAGGAGGCGTGGCGACCAAGATGCACATGGCTGTCGAGACGCTTGGTCGACCGCTGAAAATAATCTCCACACCTGGCCAGCGTGTCCATGCACCCATCGCTTGGGCTTTGCTCAACGGTCTTTGCTCAACGGTCTTTCGCCGCGCCGGATGATGGCCGACAAAGCCCGTGATACCAATGCCTTGTGCGAGTTCTTCGCGACCCAGGGGCGCCGAAGCGGTGATCCCCTGCAGTCCGACGCGCGGGCTTCCGATCCCATACGACTTTGAAGCTTACAAGCAAGGTGCGCCGCACCGTCGAGCACTGCTCTACGAGGCACACGCATGTCAGGCGCATTGCAACAGGCTTCGCCAGACAGGTCGCAGACTTGCTCGGCTTTCTGCATCGCGCCGTTGCTCGGCTTTGGATGCGGTGAACGCCGATTCGGCATAGCGTCAATACCCGAACATTTGCCTGCAATTGGGCCGCATGCTGAGGGCGGGTTTCCGAAGTTTGCCCTGAACGACTTTGGCCGTTACCCGGCCAGCTCTTTGGCTTGTTGGCGTAAGACGAACTTCTGGATTTTGCCAGTCGAGGTGCGGGGGATTTCGGTGAAGACAAAGCGGCCAGGCACCTTGAAGGGCGCCAGACGCTCGCGGCACCATGCGCGCAGGGCGTCGGCGTCCGCGTTTTGGCCAGCGACCAGCTCGATAAAGGCGCAGGGTGTCTCGCCCCAGCGCTCGTGCGGCATGGCGACCACTGCCGCAACCGCCACGGCTGGGTGACGGTACAGGGCGTCTTCCACCTCGATTGAGGAGATGTTCTCGCCGCCGGAAATAATGATGTCTTTCGAGCGGTCCTTGAGCTGGATGTAGCCATCGGCGTGCATCACGCCCAGATCGCCCGAGTGGAACCAGCCGCCCTCAAAGGCCTCACGCGTGGCTTTGGGATTGCGGAAATAGCCCTTCATCACCACGTTGCCACGGAACATGACCTCGCCCAGCGTCTGGCCGTCGCGCGGCACGGGCTGCATGGTCTCAGGGTCCAGCACGTCGAGCTGCTCCAGCGGCAGATAGCGCACGCCCTGGCGCGCCTTCAGCTTGGCCTGCTCATCGGCAGACAGGGCCGACCAGTCGCTGTGCCAGTCGTTGACCACGGCGGGGCCATAGGTTTCGGTCAGGCCGTAAAGGTGGGTGACCTCAAAGCCAGCAGCGCGCATGTTGGCCAGCAAGGATTCGGGTGGCGGCGCAGCGGCGGTGAAGAAATTCACCGGTTGGTCGAGCGGACGCTTGATAGCGGCCGGCGCGTCGATCATCAACTGCATGACGATGGGGGCGCCGCAAAGGTGGGTCACGCCCTCATCGGCCAGAGCGTTCCAGATGGGCTCGGCGCGGACCTGGCGCAAACAGACGTGGGTGCCGATGATGGCCGACATGGTCCAGGGGAAACACCAGCCGTTGCAGTGGAACATGGGCAGGGTCCAGAGGTAGACCGCGTGCTTGGCCATGGAGGTGGTCAGCGCGTTGCCCTGGGCCAGCAGGTAGGCCCCGCGGTGGTGGTAGACCACGCCCTTAGGGTCGCCAGTGGTGCCCGAGGTGTAGTTGATGGCAATTGCGTCCCATTCGTCTTCGGGCATCAGCCAGGCAAAGTCGGGATCACCGGCGGACAAGAAGGCTTCGTAGTCTTGGGCGGCGAGGTCGTCCTCGCGCCCCTCTTGAGCGCCATCGAATTCGGCGTCATCGTACTGGATCAAGATCGGGGTGACGCTGGCCAGCTTCAGCGCCTCTTGCATGACCGGCATGAACTCGCGGTCCACGATCACCAGACGCGAGCCTGCGTGGTCTAACTGGAAAGCGACAATGGCCGCATCTAAGCGCGTGTTGATGGAGTGCAGGACCGCGCCGCACATGGGCACGCCATAGTGGCACTCCAGCATGGCCGGGGTGTTGGCCAGCATGGCCGACACGGTGTGGCCACGTCCCATCCCTGCCGTCGCCAAGGCCGAGGCCAACTGGCGGGAGCGAGCGTAGAAGTCCGCGTAAGAGCGGCGCAGCGCGCCATGAACGATGGCGGTGTGCTGAGGGAAGACACTGGCCGCGCGCTCTAGGAAGGTCAGCGGCGTCAGCGGCTGGTAGTTCGCTGGGTTGCGATCCAGGTCCGTATTGTAGGGATTGTTCGCCATGTTCCTCACCGTTCCTGTCTCTTGTCTTGTCGTTAGAGCCGCTGTCTGATCAGGGCGTGTCATGAATTTGCCAGTGCCCTAGACCTGCCAGTGCCCTAGACCTGCCAGTGCCCTAGACCTGCCAGTGCCCTAGACCTGCCAGTGCCCTAGTCCTATCAGTGCTTAAAGTTCGCGCGGTTGCCTGACAAGTCTGACGTTAAGCGCCAAGAACCGCAAGCTGGGCTGGCGTGCGCTCAAGCCCATCTAAACAAGCAAGCGCCCGCGTGCGACCAAGCCAGGGCTCAAACGCTGCGGGCGTTCGGGTTTTTTGCAAGTCCACCTTCGCAGCCGCTAGCGCCTGCTCGGGATCTGTGGGGTTGCCTGCCGCACACCCACCTGCAGGCTTTGCTTAGCCAACATTAACCTCAACGCTGTCCGCCAAAGTATTAGCAATAAAGCAATAGCGATGCGCGCGGTCCTGCATCTCAGCCAGCTTGGCGTCGTCGACGCTAAAGCCCGTGTCGAAGCGAACGACAGGTTTCAGGTCGATGCGTGTGACCGACATCTGGCCCTTGGGGTTCTTGCCCAGAAAAGCCACCGCGTGATCGTGGTAGCTGGCAACCGGCCAGCCAGCCTTGGCGGCCAACGCCAAGAAGGTCATCATGTGGCAGCTTGACAGGGCTGCCGCCAAAGCTTGCTCTGGGTTGGTATTCTCGGGCTTGCCACCCCAGTCGGGCGCTGCGTCAACTTCCAGCTCAAAGCTGTCATTGAAATGGACGGTGTGTTGGTTCGAGTAAGAACCAGCGCGCAACTCAGGCTCGATGCGTTGCCAGTGAAGCTGAATGGAGAGTTCGGACATGGTAGCCTCCTTGGCTGAAGGGGTTAGCTGGCAGCGATGGTCTTCTTGGGATCATAGAAGGGGCGCTCGACCACGGTAGCCTGGACGGTTCCAGCCTTAGTGGCAACCTCAAGCTTGGTGCCAAGCTCGGCGTTTTCTGTCGCAACCAGAGCCAAGGCGATGTTTTGCTCAAGGCGCGGGGAATAGACCGCAGAGGTGACTTTGCCGACCACCTGACCGTCTTTGCTGATCGGCCAGAAGGTGGTGTTGGGGCCAGTCAAAGGCGCAGTGTCCAGCACCAAGCCAACTTGTTTGCGGGCAACGCCTTCTTCCTTGATGCGGCGCAGAGCGGCCTTGCCGATGAAGTCTGCGTCCATGTCCAAGTTGACCAGGCGGTCGAAGCCAAGCTCATAGGGGTTGGTGTTGATGTCCGCGTCGGCGTGATAGGACAGCATGCCGCCTTCGATGCGACGGATTGACGAGGTGTGACCGGGCTTGAGGCCAAAGGGCTTGCCAGCAGCCATGATGGCTTCCCACAGCTCATCGCCGCGCGAGCCGTCTTGCAAGTAGAGCTCATAGCCCAGCTCGCTCGACCAGCCGGTGCGCGAGACAATCATCGGAATGCCGTTCAACTCGACTTCGCGCAGCCAGTAATAGCGCAGGTCCATGATGCTGTCGCCGAACAGAGCGCGCATGATTTCACCGGACTTCGGGCCCTGCAATTGCAGCGGCGACACGTCGGGTTCGAAGATGCGCACGTCCATGCCTGAGTGAACCGCAACGCCCTGAGCCCACAGCAAGATGTCGCTGTCCGCCAGCGAGATCCAGAAGCGGTTCTCTTCCAAACGCAGCAAGATGGGATCGTTCAGGATGCCGCCTTCAGCGTTGGTGATCAGGATGTATTTGCACTGTCCGACTGCCAGCTTTGACAGATCGCGCGGGGTCAGCATTTGCACGAACTTGGCAGCGTCTGGACCGACGATTTCGACTTGGCGCTCGACCGCTACGTCACACAAGATGGCGTCGTTTACCAGATTCCAGAAGTTCTGCTCTGGATCGCCGAAGTCGCGCGGGATGTACATGTGGTTATAGACTGAAAAGCCCTGAGCGCCCCAACGCACTGTGGCGTTAAAATAAGGGGATTTGCGGATTTGAGTGCCGAAGCCAAAGTCATCTGCCTGCGCCATATCGCGAGCCTTTCACGGAAAAGAAAGAAGGGGCGCATCACCGCGCCGACTGGCCCTCTATTAGCGCCAAACAGCGGCAAAAAGCGGTCTGAAGATGCGGGGCTCTTGGACCAATTGGACCAAAGATTTGACCATATTAGACCAAGCCGTAACGAGCCTTGGCCCGCCCAGCACCTAGGCCGGTTTGGGCTCGGCCAACAGGTGTTTCAGACTGGGTTGCTGTGCCTTGATCTCACGCGTTACGATATAGGTCATATAGCGATCAATTGGTAGGTCGGCAGACAGCATGTCCTCCATCAAAGCTTGGAAGGCGGTCAAGTTGGCGCTCACCACGGTCAGGACGTAGTCCATGCCGCCGCCGGTGGCGACACAAGTGGTGATTTCGTGGCGCTGCTGCACGAAGGCTTCAAAGCGATCAAAGTCGGTCTTGCGGTGGCTGTTGAGGGAGATGGTCACCACCACCTTGCAGATATCGACGATGCGGCGCAAAGCCAGTTCACTGCGGTATCCCAAGATCAAGCCCGCCTGTTTGAGCCGGGTCAGCCGCGCCCAGCAAGGGGTGGGCGACAACCCGACTTGCTCGGCGAGCTGCGCCTTGCTGAGCGGGCCATGGCTCTGTAGGGCCGCCAAAATGCGGATATCGGCAGCATCGAGGCTGATCGTTGAGGCGGCTTTCTTCATGGGGTCAGTATCGCAGCCTGCCGCTTTGACGCAAGTCTGATCGCGCACGCCCATGTCGTTAATTGCGGCGTACACAGCGGGTCGGCCTGCGCCTAATTCGCACATTCGAATATGACCTAAGTCAAGGTGGGACAGCTCGGTTTTCGCGATGATCGCGCATCGAAGACTGGAGCGACGCAATGACCCTGATTACCGTGCTGGAATGGATTGGCGAGCCGCAAACCGCAGCCCTGTTTGGCTTGACCACCGGCTTGATCTTCGGCGTTGCGGCCCAGCGCTCGGCCTTTTGCCTGCGGGCCTCGGTGGCCGAGTTTGCGCAAGGCAATCTGGGCAGCCGCATGGCGGTTTGGTTGCTGGCCTTCTCGACCGCTTTGGTCTGGACCCAGTTGGCTGAACTGACCGGCTTCTTGCACAGTCCTGAAGCGCGGATGATGGCTGTGCCAGGCTCGGTGTCGGGGGCGATCGTCGGCGGGAGCCTGTTTGGCGCGGGCATGATCATGGCGCGTGGTTGCTCAGGGCGCTTGTTGGTGCTGGCGGCGACTGGCAACATGCGCGCGCTGGTGGCGGGTTTGGTGTTTGCGGTGGTGGCGCAAATGGCGCTCAGGGGCTGGCTGGCCCCGCTGCGCGCCTGGATCGCTGAGCTGTGGGTCACGCCCGGCGGCCAGAACTTCAGCCTGCTTGCGGCGCTGCATCTGCCACAAGGCGCAGGCCTAGGCGTGGGGCTGGTCTTCGCGGTCGTGGCCTTGTGGTTGGCTCGCAGGAACCGCGTCAGTCGGCGCATCTTGTTTACAGCCTCCGGCGTGGGCTTTGCGGTGGCCGTGGGCTGGGTCTTGACCTACGCGCTCAGCCAGACGGCCTTTGAACCGGTGCAGGTCGAAAGCGCGACCTTTACCGGCCCGTCAGCCAACATGCTGATGTTCTTTTTGACCGCCAATCCGCGCCTGGAGTTCGATATCGGCTTGGTGCCGGGGGTCTTCTTGGGAGCCTTCTTGGCCGCCGCCATGGGCCGCGAACTGAGGTGGCAAGGCTTTGAGGGCGCGCGTCCCATGCGCTTGTCGTTGCTGGGCGCGGCCTTGATGGGCATGGGCGGTATGCTGGCCGGCGGCTGTGCCATCGGCGCGGGCGTCACCGGCGGCTCGATCTTTGTTGGCACGGCCTGGTTGGCGCTGTTTTGCATGTGGTTGGGCGGCATGGCCACCCACTGGCTGTTGGCCCATCGCGGCGCTTGATCGCGCAGTGTTGGGGGCGTGGACCAAGAGCGGGCGGGCACAAAAAAGGCGCCTCGAAAGACGCCTTGATGTTCAGATTCTACCGTGGGCCTAGCTGCGGGGTTAGCCGCGTTTTTCGACCTGGTTATAGGTCAGCTCAACTGGTGTTGCGCGACCAAAGATCGACACCGACACGGTGACCACCTGCTTGTCAGGGTCCACAGCTTCCACGATGCCCTGGAAGGTGGCAAAGGGACCCTCTTTAACCTCGACGTTCTCACCCACTTCAAACACGATATCGCTGGGCAAGGAAGACGTGCCTTCTTGCATCTGCTGCAACATGGTCTGAGCCTCGCGCTCAGAGATGGGGATGGGCTTGCCCTTCATGCCCAGGAAGTCCGTCACGCGGGCGGTGTTCTTGACCAGGTTCCACGCTTCATCGCTCAGCTTCATGCGCACGATGATGTAGCCGGGGAAGAACTTGCGCTCGGAGTCATAGGTTTTGCCGCGACGCACTTCCTTGACGGTCTCAGAGGGCACCAGCAATTGGTCGAACTGGTCGGCGATGCCCTTTTTCTCAGCTTGTTCAGCAATGCTTTCGCAGACCTTCTTTTCGAAGCCCGAGAAGACGTGGACGACGTACCAACGGAAGGGAATGGCCATGGGTTAGCGTCCCAGCAGCAAGTTGATGAGGGTGAAGAAGAGCTGGTCTGCTAAAAAGAACAGCAGGGCGAAAAAGGTGCCCATAATGAAGACCATGGCGGTCGTGGCCAAGACCTCGCCACGCTTCGGCCAGGTGACTTTGCTGACTTCTTGGCGAACTTCGCGCAGGAAACGCACTGCTTTCATGGGACGAACCATCCTTGTTGTCGAGGTGACCGGCGCTTCAGTCACCCAAAAATTCTTCTTATGTCGGAAAAGACCGCGCTCATCTTGCGACTTGATGGACCACGATATGGGAGGGCCCGCAAGGCGTAGCAAGACCTGAGGGCAGATCGTCGCGATGGCAGGGGCGGAGAGACTCGAACTCCCGACACTCGGTTTTGGAGACCGATGCTCTACCAACTGAGCTACGCCCCTAGCGCGACGCCTACAGCAGCCTGTACGCGACAGACGCCCTTACTATGACAGGCAAGGTCTGCTCACAAGCCTTTTTTTGCAGCAAATTGCTGGTGATTTTGCCGCCCGCTAGGTGGGGGCAGCGCGAACGGCGGTTTGTTGGGCCGAATCCGGGCAATTCGGCTGTAATAACGCCTTGGCTGGTCCCATGTGTGACCTGCGGCTCCGCCGCTGGATACTGTGCTGCTCCGCCGCCTGGATACTGTGCTGCTCCGCAGCGGGGATACTGTGCTGCTCCGCAGCGGGGAAAAAGGCCGAAATAGCTAGCGACAGGCGCAATGGGCCCGGTTAGCATAGCGGAACTGTTGCCAATATCAGCCGATCAATGGAGGACCTGAAACCATGAAATTCGTCAGTTTTGAAGCCGAGTCCGCTGCCGGGGTCGGCGTTTTGGATGCACAAGGGCGGCTGCGCGATGCCTCAATGATGGTGCCGGCCTTGGACTTTAGGGCCCTGCCGCAGCTCGACCCCGAAGCACTGCCCTTGGTCGAAGGCCAGGCGCGCTTGCACTCGCCGATTGGTCGCCCGGGTAAGTTCATCTGCATTGGCCTGAACTATGCCGACCATGCCGAAGAAGCGGGCATGGCCATCCCCACCGAGCCCATCGTCTTTATGAAGGCTAATTCAGCAGTCTGCGGTCCTCATGACGATCTGCGTCTGCCGCGCGGCTCGGTCAAGACCGACTGGGAGGTCGAGCTGGGTGTGGTGATCGGCAAGCCTGCCAAATACGTCAGTCAGGCCGAAGCCATGGACCACGTCGCAGGCTATGTGGTGACCAACGATGTCTCAGAGCGTGGGTTTCAATTGGAACGCCAAGGCCAGTGGACCAAGGGCAAGTCTAGCGACACCTTCGGCCCCATCGGGCCTTGGTTGGTGACTCCTGACGAAGTGGCCGACCCCCAAGACCTGCGCCTGTGGACCAAGGTCAACGGCCAGACCATGCAAAACGGATCGACCAAGACCATGATCTTTGGCGTTGCAGAGCTGATTTCCTACCTGAGCCAGATCATGACGCTAGAGCCGGGCGATCTCATCTCCACCGGCACACCACCGGGGGTTGGCATGGGGCTGAAGCCGCAGGTCTTCCTGAAGGACGGCGATGTTCTGGAGATCGGCATTGATGGCCTGGGCGCTCAGCGTCAGCGCGTTGTGGCCGACGCCTAACGCATGCCCGGAGCCATGCCAGCCAACCTGCAACCCGCGCAAGCGCTAGCGCTGGAGCTGTTTGACGCCGCGCTGACCGTTGCTCTGCCAGCCGGGCGCTTTGAGCCGCTGCCCGAGCCACCGCCAACGGGCGGACGGGTGATCGTGCTGGGCGCGGGCAAGGCGGCGGGCAGCATGGCGCTGGCTTTCGAGTCGGCCTGGCGTGCGCGCTACCCCAAGGTGCCGTTGGAAGGCTTGGTGGTCACCCGTTACGACCACCGCGCCGAGCCGCCAGCGGGCCAAAGCAGCCAGATCGAGCAGCGCGAAGCCGCCCATCCGGTGCCGGACGACGCAGGTCTAGCAGCCACTCGAGCAATTATGCAGCGCGCACAAGAGGCCGGGCCGCAAGACCTGGTGGTGTTTTTGCTCTCAGGCGGGGCGTCGGCTTTGCTGGTGGCACCCTGCGCGGGCGTGAGCCTGGCTGACAAGCAGGCCGTTGGCCGTGCGCTGCTCAAAGCCGGGGCCAATATCGAGGCCATGAACAGCGTGCGACAAAGCCTGTCAGCGGTCAAAGGCGGGCGACTGGCTCAGCTCATTGCGCCAGCGCGGCTGGTGACCTACGCCATCTCGGACGTGCCGGGTGATGCGCCGGGCGTGATCGGGTCGGGGCCCACCTGTCCGCCTTTGGGCGACGGTGCTGCGGCCTTGGCCTTGTGTCGGCGCTTTGGCATGGATCTGCCCGCCCATCTTGAGGCGGTGATGGGCGCGCAGGCGGGCGCGGGCCTGGCACTGGGTGACTTTCGTTTGATCGCCACCCCGCAGATGGCGCTTGAGGCCGCCGCCGAGGCCGCGCGCCAAGCCGGTCTGGTCCCCTTGATCTTATCGGACTGCGTGGAAGGTGAGGCGCGTGAGGTGGCTCAGGTCATGGCGAGCTTGGCCAAGCAGGTGGTGCGCCACGGTCAGCCGCTGCCCGCGCCTTGTGTCTTGCTGTCGGGCGGCGAGACCAGCGTGACCGTGCGCGGCCAGGGACGCGGCGGGCGCAATGCCGAATTCTTGCTGGCTTTGGCCTTGGCCTTGGACGGCCTGGCGGGTGTCACAGCGCTGGCTTGCGATACCGATGGCATCGACGGCATAGAAGACAACGCAGGCGCGCTCATAGACGCCAGCACCTTGGATCGTGCCCGCGCCTTGGGTCTGGACGCCAGGGCCTACCTGGACACCAACGACGCCTACAGCTTCTTCCAAGCGCTGGGCGATTTGGTGGTCACCGGTCCGACGCTGACCAACGTCAACGATTTTCGCGCTCTGATTATCCAGGTCGACCCGCTGCAGGCTTGAGCCCAGCCGCGCTCTGTGCCAGCCTTGCGGACCAAATCATCATAAGGGCCGCCCCATGTCTCAGCCAACGCGCGCGCCGCGCTTCAGCCTCCCTCTGGCGCATCGCGCTGCTTACGGCCTGCCCGATCTTGGCGTGGGCATCTTTGTGACCTTGAAGGCGGTGCTGCTGCTGCCCTTCATGACCAAGTATCTGGGCATCCCCATTCAGACGGCCGGGCTGGTGTTGACCATCGGCCTGCTGCTGGACATCGTGACCGATCCCATCGTCGGCTGGCTGTCAGACAATACGCGCGGGCGCTGGGGCAAGCGGGTGCCCTACATCGCCTTGGGTGCACTGGTCTTGGCGCTGGCCATTGTGCTGATCTTCGCGGTCCCGGCCTCCATGCAGGGCGCCAGCGCGGCGCGCTGGGTCTTTGCCACCTTCGTGCTGGCCACCTTGGGCTATACCCTGATCATCATTCCGCACGGCGCGCTGACCGCAGAGATGACCCGCGATCCGCTGGAGCGTTCCTCGCTGACCGGCTGGCGCATGGCCATATTCTCCATCGGCATTCTGGTGGCGGGCGGGCTGCTGCCCGGCCTGATCGAGGCCTTTGGCGGCGGGCGCAGCGGCGCATTCTGGGGCTACCTGACCATGGTGCCCTTGATTGTGCTGCCCGCCTTGATGTCTTGTGTGGCCATAGCGCGCTATGACAAAGCCCCGCCTCAGCCGGTGCAATCGCCCTTCAAACAAATCGCCAAGGTTTTCAAGAACCGCAATTTTCTGCTGCTCATGGGGCTGTTTTCCATCCAACTGCTGGGCTTTGGCCTCATCACGCAGTCGATTGACTTCTTTTCCACCTACCTGGTGCTGGACGATAACCCGCAGGGCTTTTTCGGCCTGGTGGGCGTGCTGGGCACCTTTGCCACCATGTTTGCGCTGGTGACCATTGCCTCGCTGGTCTCGCAGCCCTTTTGGACGCTGGCTTCGGCCTGGCTGGGCAAGATGCGGGCTTATCAGCTCGGCATGGGCGGCTTTGCTCTGCTGATGGCGGGCTTTTACTTCACCCTGCCCAGCAACAACATCGACGCGACCTGCTGGTATGTGGCGGCCATCGGCATCTTTTACGGCTGTTTGTTGCAGTTGCCCTGGGCGCTCATGCCTGATTTGATCGAGCCCAGCCTAGACGCCGACCGCCAGGGCATCGGGGCCTTCAACGCCTATTGGCTGTTTGGGCAGAAGGTGGCCAACGCGGTTGGGCCGGGGCTTTTGGCCTTCATCCTAGGCGGCTTTGGCTGGCAGGAGAGCACGCAAGGCGCGGTGGCACAGAGCCCGGAAGCCATCGACGCGCTGGCCATCGCCATGACCTTGCTGCCAGCGGCCATCTTTGCCGTCAGCGTCGCACTGTTGGTCTGGTTGGAGCGGCATTTATGTGTTGAAGGATGATTTCTAAAATATTATGTGGGACAGCAATAGATATCGCGAGGAGTTTCCGAGGTTTTGGCAAGGATTTTAGTTTTCATTCTGGCGATATATAGATCGACCAGGCGAGATTGGCTGGAGGTTGCGAGGTCCGTATTTTCCGGCATTGGGTTCATTGCCGTTTTGGTTACGATAATCTCCGCAACGAGCGTAAACATTCAGGTTCCGATTGCATACACAGTATTATTTGCTATTGCAATCTCGTTTTTATCTATAGCAATTGATGGCTATTGTGCTTCTGGATATTTGAGAGACGAAGTTCAACTTAAATACCAGGATTCAAGTTTAAGTACTGAAATATATGTCAAGTTCGGTGATATGTTTGAGGAAAAAGCTTGGTATGTAATCCCAGTAAATGATTTTTTTGATAGCCGTGTCGATGAATCTGTGATTTCAAAAAATTCATTACATGGTTATGTTATAAACACATACTGGAATGCTAATGAAAATGAATGGAGAAAGGAAATAGATAGTAAACTTGGTTCTCATGCGGGCCAAATCGAAAATAGAGCTAGCGGATTGCCGGGTATAAGATATCCGATTGGTACAACTGTTGTACTAAGTAATGGGTGGCATAATTTTATTTTTGTTGCATTGGGGACAACAAATTCTAAAACAAACGAGACGTCTTCGAGTGCTGTTGATGTCCTCACGTGTTACAAGAAATCTCTAATTCGGGCGAGATCTGTGTGTTCTGGGGGGGACTTGGCATTACCGCTTATGGGACTGGGACTGGCACGCTCGAAGCTAAAACCATCATCCGTAATAGATTTGGCTATGATTGCTATTTCTGAGGAGTCAAAAGGCGGCGGAATGATAACTAAGAAGATTTCTATTTTTTCCTACAAAGAAAATAAGAATAAAATTGACTTGATTTCACAGAAAAAGGTATGGCGCCATGGTGTATAGAAACGGAACATATATAGCGTTCGATGGATTAGGAGAGGTTGATCCATCAAAATCAGACTATAAGTATTATGCTATGTTGCAGGCTTGGCGAGGGTCCAAACAAGAAAAATTTGCAAGTTTTAATTTTGTAAATAGCCATGAGAAAGCGAGTGTTGTAAGAGATACTAGTAAAAGGGAAACACTTCGGGCCAGTATCAGAAAGAGATTATCAAATTCAAAAAATCTTCTCGCAATTTTTTCTAGCAAAACTAGGCTTACAGGTAGCGAGTTGTCTTATGAAATTGAATATGCTGTAGATAATTTAGGTCTACCTGTTATATGCTGCTACCCAGATGTTCGCATAATTGGAAGTTTGAATGTGAAGTCGTTAAGGCGCCCAAAAGCGATGCAGGATCGGATCGATTTAAATCGCGTAAAAGCATTGCACGTGCCGTTTGATTGTGTAACCATTTATGCTGCGATAAATTAATTTTCTGTAAATTCGCCATGTAAATTGGAATCCTGCCTTAGCTATTATCAATAGTGTGAGTGTTTTACCATCTTAGTTCCATCTCGAGTGGCGTTTTGATTGTGGTCTGTTGCTTTACCGAGAGATCAGGCGGCCTCTTGCAGAGCGTCGGTCAGCGCATAGAGCGTGCCGTAAAACGGCGTCTCGTCGCTTTCGATCAAAAAGATCGGAGTGCGCTGCGGGATGTGCGCCATGCGCGCCTTGAACTCGAATCCGGTGCGCAGGCTGCCCTCGGCCAGCAGCGGTTTGAGGCCCTGAGCCACTCCGCCGGTCAGGTACATGCCGCCGTAGGCCGTAAAGATCAGGCACAAATCCCCCATGTAAGACCCCAGCATGCGCAAATAGCGCAGAGCCACCCGCCGTGCGGGGCTGGCGGGTTCGCTCAAGGCTTGCTCGGCAATGGCCGAGGCTTTCAGTGGCTCCAGGTCGGGGTTCATGAGGCGATACAGCGCCTCTAGCCCAAAGCCTGCCAACAAGCGTTCGGCAGAAATGCGGTGGTGTTCGCGCCAATAGCGCGCCAAAAGCTCGGCCTCAAAGGCGTCTTGCGGTGCAAAGGAGATGTGGCCACCTTCGCCCTGCACAGCTGCATAGTGCCCCTTGTCGTGGATCAGCGCACCGATGCCAAGGCCGGTGCCTGGGCCCAGAATGACGCGCGGGCCCAAGGGGTCGGGCGGCTGGCCGCCGATCTGGGTTAGCACCGACTGCGGTAGGAAGGGCAGGCCCAAAGCTTGGGCCTCGTAGTCGTTGATCACCTTGACTTGCGACAGGCCGAATTGCGCCGCCAGGCCTTGCGCACTAAAGGCCCAGGGCGAATTGGTGAACTGGAAGTAATCACCGGTCACCGGCCCGGCCACCGCGATGCAGGCCGCTTGCGGCTTGGCACCCGTGGCTTGCAGATAGGCGGCGATGGCATCGCCTGGCGTGGCAAAGTCGGCCACCTTCAGCTTGCGCAGCTCTTGGATGCGCGGCGGTGCGTCCTGCGTGCCCGCGATGGGCTTCAGCGGCCCGGACGGCAGCTCGGCCAAGGCAAAGCGTGCGTTGGTGCCACCAATGTCAGCCAGCAGAACGAGTGCCGAATGTGCGCTCATGAGAAGATCGAGGCTCCTTGATCGGCAGGGCCAACTGCCGCGCGGAAGGGCGCGAACAGCTCGCGGCCCAGGCCGAATCCTGAGTGCGCCAAATGCGCGGGTTTTTCAAGAGGGCGTTGCGCCAGGCTCGCGGCGTCGGTCAAGACGCTGAGCGTGCCCGTCTCGGCGTCCAAGCGTACCAGGTCGCCGTCAGCTAAGCGCGCGATCAAGCCGCCATCCAGCGCTTCGGGGGTGACGTGGATCGCGGCAGGCACCTTACCTGAAGCACCCGACATGCGCCCGTCGGTGACCAGCGCCACCTTGAAGCCCAGATTTTGCAGCACCGACAGCGCGGGCGTCAGCTTGTGCAGCTCGGGCATGCCATTGGCTTTGGGGCCTTGATAGCGCAGCACCACCACTACGTCGCGGTGAAGCTCGCCTGCTTGGTAGGCCGCCAGCACCTCGTCTTGATCGCTGAAGACGGCGCAAGGAGCCTCGATGATCCAACGCTCGCGCTCGACAGCCGAGATTTTGATGATCGCTCGGCCCAAATTGCCGTCCAACAAGCGCAGGCCGCCTTCGGGCTGGAAGGCCTTGGCGACGGGTCGCACCACCTCTTCATCGCCGCTGGCCGTGGCCACAGGCGTATAGGCCAGCTTGCCGTCAGTATCCAAGCTGGCGCGTTGTTGCAGGTGCTCCAGGCCCTGGCCCATGTTGGTGCGCGCATCGCCATGCAGCAAGCCTGCTTGCACCAGCTCGCGGATCAAGAAGGGCAAGCCGCCCGCCTCTTCCATAGCGTTTACGTCGGCCTGGCCGTTGGGGTAGACGCGGGTCAACAGCGGGGTCAGTTTGGACAGAGCGTCCATGTCGTCCCAGGTGATGAGAATGCCCGCCGCGCGCGCAACCGCGATCCAATGGATGGTGTGGTTGGTCGAACCGCCGGTGGCCAACAGCATGACCAGCGCGTTGACGATGGAGCGTTCGTCGATCACCTGGCTGATGGGGCGGAAGTTCTCGCCCAGCCCAGAGATATCGACAGCAACACGGGTCGCTTCTTCGGTCAAAGCCTGGCGCAAGGGCGCGTTGGGATGAATGAAGGCCGAGCCCGGCACGTGCAGGCCCATGACCTCGACCAGCGCTTGGTTGGAGTTGGCCGTGCCGTAGAAGGTACAGGTGCCTGCTGAGTGGTAGGACTTGCTCTCGGCTTCCAGCAGCTCGGCCTTGCCGATCTTGCCTTGGGCGTATTCTTCGCGCACGCGGGCCTTTTCTTTGTTGGGCAGGCCCGAGGGCATAGGGCCAGCGGGCACAAATACCGCTGGCAAGTGGCCAAAGGTCAGGGCAGCGATCAGCAGGCCTGGGACGATCTTATCGCAAATTCCCAGATAGAGCGCGGCGTCGAACATGTTGTGCGATAGGCCGACCGAGGCTCCCAGCGCGATGGTATCGCGGCTAAACAGCGACAGCTCCATGCCAGGCTGGCCTTGGGTCACGCCATCGCACATGGCAGGCACGCCGCCCGCGACTTGAGCGACAGCGCCCAGGGCTTGGGCCTTGGCCTTGATGATGTCGGGGTAGCCCGCATAGGGCTGGTGGGCCGACAGCATGTCGTTGTAGGCGGTGATGATGCCCAGGTTCGGGGCCTGCTTGCCAGCCAGGCGCTTTTTGTCGTCCAGGCCGCAGGCGGCAAAGCCGTGGGCCAGGTTTCCGCAGGACAGAACTTGGCGGTTGGGGCCTTCAGAAATGGCAGTGGCCATGCGCGACAGGTAGTCTTGGCGACTAGCCATCGAGCGCTCGATGATGGTCTGCGTGATGGCAGCGATTTCAGGACGGACAGAAGGACGGTCAGAAGTGGGACGGTCAGTAGACATTAGGGACACCAATAAACGTACAGCGTTTTGCTGGGGTGATTGATAAAGGCGGCAATGGGCGCGGCGATGGGGTCGGCACCCTTGGCGGCCTCGTAGACGGCGCGCTTAGCGACGCCTTCGATGTGCAGATACCAGCGGTCCAACTTGGCTAGGCCCGCCAGGGTCCAGGTCAGGCGCTGGTGGGGCGCATCGACCGGTTGGTTGAGCGCGAAATCCTTGGGGTTGGCCGGGTCGAGCAAGGCCGCCGTGGTCTCAAGATTGGGGAAGATTGAAGCCGTGTGCGCATCGCCGCCCATGCCCAAGACCGCCAAGCCGGGGCCTTGGCTCAGCGCCTGGGTGTAGGCTGCCAGGGCGGCTGCGGGATCAACCGGATCATACATGGGCAGGGCTTGACCCAGGCCCGCCATCAGGTGTTCGTTCAGCAGGCTTAGGTTTGAATCGGGGTGGTCGGGCGCAACGCAGCGCTCGTCCACCAAGCCGATGTTGGCCAGGGCAATCGGCGAGGGCTCGCGGCCATTCAGCTCTTCGAACAAGGGCTTGGGCGTTGAGCCGCCCGAGAACAAAATCAGCGGGCGGCCTGAGGTGTTGGGCGCGTCCGGATCAACCTCAGCAAAGATGAAATCTTCGATTTCGTCTGCCAGGCTGGCGATCATCTCGGCGCGATCAGAAAAGAAATGCTCTTCGATCATGCCGGAGCCTCTTCGTGCCAACGGTTATTATCTTTATAGATCATATAGTTGGAGTCCAGCGGTCCCCAGCTTCCAGCCGCATAGGGGCGCGGCTTGTCGCTGCTGTCCTGCCAATGGGTCAGCAAAGGACCCATCCACTGCCAGGCGGCTTCCACCTCATCGCGGCGCATGAACAAGGTCGAGTTGCCCCGCACCACGTCCAGCAACAAGCGCTCGTAGGCGTCGGGGAAGTGCAGGTCGAACTCCTTTTGGAACGACAGATCCAGCTTGGCTTGCCGCAAACGCATGCCGCCGGGGCCTGGGTCTTTGGTCATCAGCTCCAGCGAGACGCCTTCGTCGGGTTGCAAGCGCAGCACTAGGCGATTGGGCTGCAACTGGGTGGCGGTAATGGTCTCATCGAACACCGAGTGCGCCACGTTTTTGAACTGAATAACGATCTCTGAATGGCGGCTGGCCAGGCGTTTGCCGGTGCGCAGGTAGAAGGGCACGCCCTTCCAGCGCCAGTTATCGACGTAGGTGCGCAGCGCGACAAAGGTCTCGGTGCGGCTGTCCGCGCCCAGTTCCTCCAGGTAGCCTGGCACTTCTTGGCTGCCGATGTTGCCTTTTTCGTACTGGCCAAAGACAACATCGTTGCTGATGGTATTGCCCCAGGGGCGCAGCGCGCGCAGTACCTTCAGCTTTTCATCGCGCAGCATGTCTTGTTCCAGTTGCGAGGGCGGCTCCATGGCCACCAAGCACAAGAGTTGCAACAGGTGGTTTTGCACCATATCGCGCATGGCACCGTAGCGGTCATAGTAGCCTGCGCGCTCACCCAGGCCGACGGTCTCGGCGACGGTGATCTGCACGTGGTCGATATAGTCGGCGTCCCAGACGTGGGTGAAAAGGATGTTGGAAAAGCGCAGGGCGGCCAGGTTCTGAACGGTCTCTTTGCCCAGGTAGTGGTCGATGCGGTAGATTTGGTTTTCTTCGAAGTGCGCGCGCACTTGGTCATCGATCTGCTGGAAGGTTTCCAGATCGCGCCCCACGGGCTTTTCCAGCACGATGCGCGCGCCATTTTCATGCAGCCCGTGGGCATGTAAATTGGCGGCAGTCTGGCCGAACAAGCTGGGGGCCATGGCCAGGTAATAAACCCGGATGGCGTCGGGCTCATGATCCAAGATGTCCCTGAGGCGCGCAAAGTCCTCAGTCTTGGTGACATCCATGCGCAGGTAGTCCAGGCGCTCGGCAAAGCGTTCCCAAGCGGCTTCGGGGAATTGCGGGCCCAGGTATTCGCGGCAGTGGGCCTTGACCTGATCGACAAAGGCCTGGCGGTCGCCGTCGTGGCGTGCGGCGCCGAAAATCCGGGCCTTGGCAGGCAATTGCCCATCAGCGTCGCGCTGAAGCAAGGAGGGGTAGAGCTTGCGCAAAGCAAGGTCACCTGTGCCGCCAAACACCAGGTAGTCGAAAGGATCGACGGGAATGATACGCGCTGAGGAGGCTTGATTCATGATGGTATTCTAGCTGCGTTTTAGGGAAGGAACCCTGCTCTCACCGGAGAGCAAGCGTTCGCATTCGAACAAAAAATGTTGTTAAATGAAAATAAGCGGGGGCGCAACAGTGGAATATTGCCGCCACAACGTCAGGAACCGCGCCATTTTCGCTCAGCACTTTGTCAGTGATGTGTCACGTTTGGTCTGCCAGTCGCCTCGTGCGGCTCGCCGCCGAACAAATTGCTTAGAGCAGGTTTCGTTGAAATGCAGTCACTCAACGCGCTCTAACGATATGATTTTGAAGCAAATGCGGACCGAACAGCTTTGGCACGATCGAGGGCGATTGCTTGGGCTTTGCTCTAAGTGCCGCCGGACAAGGTGGCCGCGCCATAGAAGCGCCACAAGAACAGGCTGCCCGCCGAACGGTAGGGGCGCCAATGTTCGATCAGCGGAGCGGACAGCTTGCGGCTCTTGGGGCGTTCGTCCAGCCCCATCAGGTGTTGCAGGCCGACTTGCAGCGCCAGGTCGTCAGCGGGCCAAACATCGCGGCGGCCCAAAGCGAACATGAGATAGATTTCAGCACTCCAACGGCCAAAGCCCTTCAGCGCTGTGATGCGTTCAACCACGGCTTCATCGTCCAGCCTGGGCCACTCCTCCATGGCCAGGCTGCCATCCAGGGCGGCGCGCGCCAGGCCGTGGGTATAGGTCACCTTTTGGCGCGACAGGCCCAAAGCGCGCAGATCATCTTCGCTCAACGCCAACAAGGATTGGGGGCTGGGCTCCTCGCCCACGGCATCAAAGACGCGCTTGGAGATACTGGCGGCGGCCTTGGTCGAAAGCTGTTGGGCGATGATGATGCGCAGCAAGGTAGACAAGCGGTGCGGGCGCTGGCGCGCTTCGGGCAGGCCAAGATCGGGCAGATGGCGTGCAACTTGCGGGCAGAGCTGAGCCAGGCTCTCTAGGTCGCGCTCAACGGCAGTTTGATCAAAGGTCACTTTACAGCTCGCATTGTTTCCAACGGCCCATGTCGATGTGCAGGTGGTTGGCGTGTGCCTTGTTCGAGTGCGGCGTCAAGACCAGCTTGAAGGCTTGGCAGGCGCTCTTGGTAATGGCGTACCAGATTTGGCGCTTGGCGGCGGTGGCCGGGTCGTTGCTCGCATCAAGGGATAGGCTCGGGCGCTGAGACTTGGGTGCCATCTCCATGGGCTGCATTGAGGCCCAATCCAGGTGATCGCCCCAATCGCGCTCCACATTCATACTCAAATCGTTGCTGGTCTCGATGCCTGCCAGATCCAAGGCGTTGCCCAAAGCGTGCTCAGACAAGCGGCCTTTTGAGCGAAAGCTGCAACGGTAGGCCGAATAGTGGCGAATGGCCGTCAGTTGACCGCCGGTGCTGCGCGCAACGGTTCGGCTCAGGTCGCCTTCGACCCAGTTGACCAAGCGCTTGGCATAGCCGCAATTGAGTTTCGCTGCGGGCTTTAGCGTGACCGATCCGATGCTATGCAACTCGACGCCATCGCTCATGCCGCAACCCTTGTCGGTTTGAAAGGGGTCGATGGGTTTGAAAACCACATTCAGGCGGGCCAAGTCGCGCAAGCATTTGTCGTCAGAGGCGGGCAAGGGGTTGGTCACCAAAGGGCGTTCGCCGCTGGTACCGCTGGCGGGTCGGCTGCCCGGTTGAGGCGGTTCTGGTGCTTTGGCGATGCGCCGGGTCTGCTTGACGCGAATCTGGTTGGCGCTGGGGTCGAGCATATCAACAAAGCGGCGTGCGGCGCGTTGCACCGGGTCTTTGGGCAAGGGGCGCTGCTTGGTGACATAGACCACCTCAACCAGGGCTTCATCGCCGTCTTGGCTGGCAAAGGCGACTTGATCCAAGTCTTTATCCGCAGGGATTGGCGCGCTGGCCGGATCAACGCTTGCGGCGGCCTGCAGGCTTGTTTGGGTGGCCAGGGCTGGTGACTTGGGCTGCAAGCCGACCAAGGCGGCGACGGCCAAAGGCTTGGGCTGCGGCAGGGGCAGCGCTGCGTTCCCGGCAGCCTGGACGGCCGCTTCGCTGGCTTCAAAACTTAGGGCTTCAGGCGACGGGTCTGGCGAGCGCTGGACGGTCGCCGGGGCCTGCGGAGCCGCGCTTGCGGGGGGCGTGGGCCTTGCGGTCTCGTCCTCGTCTGGCAACAACAAGACCAAGGCAGGCGCACGCTTGGCGGCGGGCAAGGGGATCTGCACCAGGCTCCAGATGCGCAACCGCAGCGGCTTGGGCGGTGGCGGCGTCAGCAGCGTTCCCAGCACATTGACCGGCTCAAGGCCCTGTGACATGTCCTGGGCGGCCGCGGGACCAGGCACCATAAGAGCGCTGAGGCTCGCCAGGACGGCGCCCAACGTCAGGGCTGTCAGCGAGCGGAAGCCCGGGGCCTGCTTGGTGACCTGGTGTGCGAATTGACTTGGCAAAGTCCCTGCCTTTCACGCTTGCGATGCCGAGCATCCGGGCTGGTCTGGCTTGCTCCGGACGGATGGCGAGGTCTCTTGTGCTCGCTTGCTAGGCGCGCGATTTCCAGCCTTGCCGAAAAAAGGCGGCCAGAATGAGATACAAGATCTTTGTACCCGCTCTGAACGAACCCCACAAGTTGCCGCTTACTTTAGAGCGACCCTTGCGCCGGCAGGCGTAAGGCAGCGCAATTTCGCGCCACCGCAGGTTCGATTGGGCGGCCTTGATCTGCATTTCAACCGTCCAGCCGTAGTTGCGGTCCGCCATGCCAAGCTGTTGATAAGTCTGCCAGCGGATCGCGCGAAAAGGCCCCAAATCGGCAAAGGCGTGCCCCCAGATCAAGCGAATGAGGCCGCCCGCGAGCCAGGAGCCAAAGCGCTGCGGACCACTGAGGGCGCCCGCTTCGGCCAAGGGCAGGCGGTTGGCCAAGGTCAGCTCGGCTTCGCCCGCCAGAATCGGGGCAAGCAGAAGCGGCAGGCCTGCCGGATCGTCGGCCAGGTCGGCGTCGAGGAAGACTAGAATATCAGGCGGCTCATTGTGAGCCAGCCAGGCAATGGCCGCCAGGCAGGCAGCGCCATAACCACGCTCTGTCTCGTGAACCACCACTGCACCACCTGCGCGAGCCAGCTCGGCCGTAGCATCGCTCGAGCCATTGTCGCCCACCACCACGCGGTCCACCTGAGCCGGGATCGCGGCCAGCAGCCCCGGCAGGCTCTCGGCCTCGTTGAAGGCAGGAATGACGATGGCAACGCGCAAGGCGTCGCCGCTGGAAGCGGTATAGGTCATGGCGGAGCTGGGCGAGTCGAACTGAAGTCTTGGGGGGGGATATGGGGTCTGGAGCCCGGGCGTCAATGTGCGATCTTAGGCGCAGCCTTAGACCCGAATCTGGGTGCAGCATTGCGCCAGCGCCGCCAGGCCAGCCAGGCTAGGCCCGCCAATACCGGGGCGAACTCCAACCAAACCAGGGTGCTGTCAAACCAGGCCACCCAATCCTGAGCTTGCGCCTGAAAGCGCCAATAGTAGAGCGGCAACAGGGCCGTCAAGGCGATCAGCGGCCAAACCGGGCGCAGCATGAGGGCCGGGAAGAGCCAAAGATAGTACCAAGGAAACTGCGTTGGCGAGGTCAAGAACAGGGCCGCCGAGACCCAAATCATCGCTAGCGCTGGGTCACGAGCCGGCCTGAGCCAGAACCACAGCGCCAGAGCGATGACCAGCAGCGCCACGCCGTAGCGGGTTAGACGGGCAGCAAGGTCGAGCTGGAGCCCGAGCCCTTGGTGCAGCGCTCCCTTGGCCAGCATGAACAGACTGTCGTTCATCTCCCAGCGCTGGGCGTAGGCCACCAGGCCTGATTGCGCCGTCCAACCGGCTTGAATACCAACCACCATCGGCCAAAACAGGGCTAGGCAGACTGCCAGCAGGATCAGCACTAGCCCGGCGTAGCGCGCGCGGGCGGGCCAACCGCCTTGCTGGGGCCAGGGCAGCAGCGCTGGTGCCAAGACCAGCGGCCAAATCTTGATGCCTGCCGCTGCCACCAATCCAAGGCCCGCAAGCAAACGCCAGCCGCGCCGCACAGCGATCAGGGCGAGCGCCAAAAAGGGCAGCAAAAACAAATCCATATGCAGGGAGTTGATGGCCTCTTCAATGACCAAAGGGTTCCACCAATAAAGCGTCAGCCAAAACAACGACTGGCCCCAAATGCGCAACAGCAGGGCAAACAGCGCCAAGGTCAGCGCGTCCCAAATCAGCATCAAGACTTGAAAGCCGGTCAACGAAAAGGGCGCCAGCCAATGGCTGAGTGCAAACAAGGCTTGAGCCAACGGTGGGTAGAGGCTGGCCAGCCAGGGATGATTGACGCGATGCAACACAGCCAGCGCCCGCGGATCGGCCTCGACCAGGGCACGTTGGGCGGCCAACACCGGATCTTGGCCCAAGGCAAAGCTGGGCGCGATCTTCACCTGTTGCGGCGGCAGGCCGTAGGGGTTGAGGCCGTTAGCACTCAGCGCGCCGTCCCACAGGTAGCGCCAGGCGTCGTCCTCGAACAAAGGCGCAGAATCGAACCAGGCCAGCCGCATGGCCAGCCCCAAGACCAGCAGCGCCAGCAGTGGCCAGCCGCGTGATAGCTCGGCTTGGCGGCGGCGCAAGAGCCAAAGGCCCGCGACAAATACCAGCCCCATTGCGGCCAGGCTAGAGGCCAAAGCCCCGGCACGTGCATTGGGCTCGGGTTGGGCAAAGATCAGATCAACCTGCCAGCGCAAGGCCAAGGTCGCTACGACCAGCCCCAGGCCCCACAGCACGAAGGCCAGGCCAGGTTTGGCGACGTGCAGCCTAGCGGTTGCTGTCATTCAGGCTCCAATCGTAATGATGGCCGCCAATACGGCTCGCTTGCATCAGCAAGAGGCTAAGCTCGGGCTCGGCATAGCGTTGCAGGTGGGATATGACCGCCGCATCGCTGCCGCCGAAGTCTTCTTGAAACCAATGATAAATCGAAGAGACTTGCAAGCGTCCTGACTTAAAACTGACCGCGCGTGGGTGGTTAATGTAGGCCTGTGCGCCTTGGTCCAGCAGGCTGTCTAGGTTCGCCACCGTAAAGGCGCGATCGGCCAGGTTGGGGCAGGAATAGGAGGCGCAATTAACCGCATAGTGAATCCGGGGGTCGCGGAAACCTGGGCGCAAAATACCGTGCTCCATATGGTCCAGGCTCAGGTGCTGGCCTTCCACAAAGACGCGCGGCTTTTTCCAAGGACCACCAAAGCCCAATATGCCGTCGATTTGGCGGATCGAGCTGATGGGGTAGGCCTCCAGCACCAGCTTGACGGTCAGCGCGTTATAAAAGTTGATCCAATAGGCCATGGCCTGCTCGCGGGTCATGAGCGATGGGCGGGCCGCTTCGAGTTGGCTGAGGTAGCTGTCAAGGACACCCAGCTCGCTGCGCGCCTGATCGTAGTCGAGGCGGGCAATGCCGTCGGCACCCGTGTCGAGGTAGCGCTGTAAGAAGCCGTCCCAAGCGCTGTGGTCAAGGGTCTGGGGCTGCGCGCCGCTGGGGTGGGCAAAGCGCTCCAGGTCTTGGCCCCAGGCGGCTGCAGGCAGACTAGCAAACAGCCAGAACAAGGCCAAGAGGGCCATGAGCTTTTGGGCAAGCCTGAGGTCGTTGGGGAAGTATGCGCGCATTGCGTGAGCCCTTTCTTATCCTGTCGTGTCTGGTCGTGTCGTGTCTGGTCGTGTCGTGCTGCGGCGATGAATGTCTGGCTTGGCCAGGGCTGAAGGCTGGTCAAGGGACCGCGCCAAGATCGCTCGCCACTATAGGCGAAAGACTGAATCACGTGCTTGTCACGCTCGCGTCAGATCCGCGGCTTTCGAGTCCCAAGTTGGTGAGGGTTTTGTTTACAATTGATAAAGTAAGGGCATGAGAGCCTGGTGCAACAATCCGGCGAGACTGCGGACGCGAAACCGATCGCGTCCGAGAAATAAGGCAGACCTGGGGCGGCGACAGGGCGCTGGAAAGGCAAATTGGCAGCCGGTTTGTGGCATTTGTGCTACGCTCTCGGAATTCGCTGGCGCGAGCCGCCCTAAATGGATTACCACCGGTTGCAAAACTTCACGTTTCATTTGAGTTGCTCGGCCCTGTGCTCGAGCGGTTTTCTCGCGCATGCCACACTATTACGACCTGCATTTCAACGCCGCCAATTTGGCCAAGCCCGAACCGCATTGGATCGTGCAACGCTTTGGCAAACGCTTTGAAGAAAAGCAGGTGGTGCTGCGCACGCCTGGCGAGGTCCAGGTTTTCAACGTCTCGACCGTGTTTCAGTTCATCGTTGTGTGCTTTTTGGGCGCGATCTTGCTGGTGGTGGCCAGCATGTCGCTTTGGGGCCTGTACAACGCGGCCATGGGCTCGTATTACCGCCGTGCGATCCACGAGCAGCGGCTCGCCAATGCCTGGATGCTGGACCGCGTCAAGGAGAGCCAAGGGCAGCTTGCTTCGGTGGAACGCCAATTGCGGTTGATGGCGGGCGGCAGCGGAGGCGATGCCAACGGCCAGGAGCAAATCGCGCTGTTGGAATCCATCGCAGCGACGCGCCAAAGCACCACGCAGTCGCTGGGTTTTGCGGCCGAGGGGCAGACCAGGGCGCTGGAGACAGTTAGCAACTTGGGACGCAGGGTTGGTCTGGCCGACGAGCAATTCCGCGACCTGAGCGGCAAGATCGAGGCCTTGGAAACGCGCTTGGCCCGCGAGCAAAAGCAGCGCCTGGCGTTGCAAAACGAGCGCGACGGCCTCAGTCGCCAGGTCGCCAGCCTGCAATCCAACTTTGACGAGAGCGCGCGTCAACTTGCGGCCTCGCAAAGCCAGGTTAAAGGGCTCAGCAAGCAGTTGGAAGCGACCGAAAGCCTAATCAACGCCGATCAAGATTCTATCCGTACCGAAATGGCCAGCCTGACTGGCCTGGTGCGCCAACTCGAACTGGCTTTGGACACCAAGGAAGAGGCTCTGATTGAAGCGCAGACCCGGCAAAAAGCGGCCGACCGTCAATTGGCCGAAGCTCAGACCTTGGTGACGCAAATGCAGAGCCAAATCGCGCGCGCCTTTGCCAGCGAGCGGGCACCTCTGGCAAACGCCATTCAGGCCAAGGAGAAGGCCTTTCATCGTGCCGGTTTGCGGGCGCGTGATTTCTTACCGCGTCAAACGCCCGAACTGGGCTACGCCAGCCTAGGCGGGGCCATGACTGTGCCGAGCGATTTGCCCGACTTTCAAACGGCCTCCAGTCTGGATAGGGCTAGGGTCGTGCTGGCCAATGCAGGCCCAGTCATGACAACACTGACAAGCCGTGCCAAAGCGCTCGATAGCGTTTTTGATCGCCTGCCTTTCCGCTCACCGGTGGTCGACGCGCGCTTGACGAGTGGCTTTGGTCGTCGCGTCCATCCGGTGACCAAGAAGAAGGGCAAAATGCACTATGGCATCGACTTTGCCGACAGCAAAGGCACGCCCATTTTGGTAACAGGCCAAGGCAAGGTCATCTATGCTGGCCCGCGCGGCACCTTTGGAAATTTTGTTGAGATTGATCACGGCTATGGCGTCACCTCCCGCTATGCGCACCTGCAAAAGGTGCTGGTGAAGGTGGGACAGGTCGTGCAACCTGGACAGAAAATTGCCCTGATGGGCAACACGGGGCGTTCAACAGGAACGCATCTGCACTACGAAATAACGATCGGCGACGATCGGCGTAACCCACTGACTTTTATAAAGGCAGCCAAGCATGTTCTCTAAAGGATCAAAAGACGAGCCCATGAACACTCAACAAGCATCGCACACTCAAGCTAACGGCGCAGCAACCGGATTCGCAACCGGACAGGCGGGCGCACAGCGACCCCAGGTCCAAAGCCACCCGCAGGCCGGCGCGTCGGTGTCTGTTATTTCGGCTGACCTGAAGGTGGTCGGCAATTTGATTTGCCAAGGTGCCGTTCAGATTGATGGGCAGGTTGAAGGCGACATCGACACTAAGCAACTGACCATCGGCGAGCAGGCGCGAATTTCGGGTACCGTCAAGGCGGAGACCATCCGCGTTGCGGGCACCGTTGAAGGCGAGCTGTCGGCCAACACGGTCGTGCTGCTGAAGACCGCGCGTGTCACCGGCGATATCGTTCACAAGGACTTGGCGATCGAAACCGGCGCTTATCTGGAGGGCAGTGTTCGCCGTGCTGAAAACCCAAGCTCGAGCCAACTGGGCGGGGCTTTTGGCTCACGTAGCCAGGCCGCTAGCGCGGCAGGCAGCCAGCAAGCCAGCAGCGAGCGCCCGATCTACGGTACCCAGAGCGGCCAAGCCAACTCCTAACCGCAAGGCTTGGAGGCTCGCGATCCGTTCCAGGCGCTTGGCTTCGGCGAACATCCAAGGCAGCACTGAAAACGCGGCCTCACAGGGGGCCGCGTTTTTTTGTGCCCGGAGCCAGGTTGCCAAAGACAGGGTTTACGGCCAGCGCTGGGCTCTTGTCCTGTGTTTTGTGCTGGGTCAATCGAACCGCCGCTTGTCTGATTGATAGCGGTTACATGCCAACAGATTTCTTATTTTGTTCGGTGTATTGCTAATTTGAGGAATATTTTCTCTACTTGAGGCTCTGTTGTGTCGGCAATCGAAACCTACTCCTGATAAGTGCTGGAGACGGTGGTCGCCGCGCTGAAAGAAATGGAGCCCGCAATGAGCAACCTACCAGCTGACCTATCCCTCAACCCAAGCGCCAAAACCGCCGAGCGCCTGGACGCCAACTGGCCCGCCGGTGGCCACGATCCTGAGCTTACCCGCCTACAGGGTTCCTACCTCCCTGAAGGGCGCGGGCTCGACCTCGTGGCGGCGCTGAACGATCCCGCACTCGCCAATATCGCGCTTGTCTCCTCATTTGGCGCGGAATCAGCCGTGCTGTTACACCTGGTCAGCCAGATTAAGCCGGACATCCCGGTGATCTTCTTGGACACAGGTCGCCACTTCCCAGCGACTTTGGACTACGTCGATACCCTGGAACAGCACTTGGGCTTGAACGTGCTTCGGGTGTGCCCTGAGGCCAGCTTCATCGCTGGCGAAGACCCCGACCTGAGCCTGGCCAAGCGGGACCCGGACATGTGCTGTAATCTGCGCAAGACCTTTCCGCTGGCGGATGCTTTGGAGGGGTTTGGAGCTTGGATATCAGGGCGTAAGCGCTTCCAGGCCAGCAGCCGCGCCGCCATCCCTGTGTTCGAGCGCGACGGCGATAAGATCAAGCTCAACCCCTTGGCGCTGTGGAGCAAGGCTGAGGTTGATGCCTATCGCGCGCGCCATGCGCTGCCTGCCCATCCGTTGGAGCAGTTCGGCTTTCTGAGCATTGGTTGCGAGCCTTGCACCCGCGCGGTGGCTGAGGGCGAAGATGCGCGCGCCGGGCGCTGGGCGCATGTGCCGGACAAGCAGGAATGCGGCATCCACCTGGGCCCCGATGGACGCTGGGTGCGCAGCTAAGGCTGACCTCGCCTGTGTTCCAACGCCTGTGTTGCAAACGCACGTGTTGCAAACGCACGTGTTGCAAGCGCCCGTGTTGCAAGCGCCTGGGCCAAGCCCAGGCACGCAATCTTGATCGATCAGAAATCGCAAGGCACGTGGTTTGCCGATCACGCCCGTTAGCCCCCCGAATCAGATCACACGAGGTCCAATCGTTGTGTGTTTACCCAAAACAAGCAATACTTGTCTGCATGCGACCGCCCATTGAGGGTAGGTTGGTTCATTTAGAGGAAACAAGAACATGTTAGATCAGCAGCGCGTTCAGGAAATGGCGCATGCCTATACCGCGGCCTGGAATTCTAAATCTGCGGTGGCCGTGGCCTCTCACTATGCCAACGACGGTGTTATTATCATCAACAATGGCGACCCATGGAAGGGCCGCGCGCGGGTGATTGAGATGGCAGAGGGGTTTTATGCGGATGTCCCTGATCTGACCTTGACTTGTGACGATGTACGGGTCTCTGGCAATCACGCGATCTTTGTCTGGACCTTTACCGGCCATGACGCCTCTTCAGGCAATCCACTTCACATACGCGGATGGGAAGAATGGGAGCTGAATGACGAGCTGAAGGTTGTCGCGTCCCGTGGTTGGTTCGATGCACAAGACTACGCCCAGCAAGCTGCGGGGTGACGCTGGCCTGGCTCACGGAGGCAGGCGGCCAACTGGGTTGCCAACCGCATCATCGATCAAACTGGTGGCTCGCGGCCCCAAGGCCCGTGAAACCTAGCATGATTTCAAGCTGAAGACGCTTTGGATATGTCCATCAAAACCGGTCGGCTGGGACAAGCTGGGCCGGGCGAGCTGGTGTCTGTGCTTGTCGTGCTGATCCCGCGCCTACGATTTTGGGGGCAAGTGCGGACGCCGCCTGAACATCCTTCGCCTGATGGTGCGACGGGCGCGCAGGCAAAGCGCAACTGCTTACGATAAAAAGGAAAGTGGTGGACAGGGTTTCCGACAAACTGATGTCCAATACTGTATCGAGATGTTCAAGATAACAAAATTCCTCGAACTAAATCAGTATCTTAATTTCAGGCTGGTTCATTGACATCCAATACCAGCCAATCTAAGCTCGCAACAAAAATGGTAACAATTATGGTAACAGATGAAATCAGCAAAGAACAAGGTCACGACGGTCAAGCAGATTGACACTGCTAGACCAGGCAGACATACAACGGATGTGCCTAATCTTTCTTTGTTGGTGAAAGATTCGGGTGCAAAGTCGTGGGTGTTTCGGTACAGCAAAAACAAAAAAAGCAGGGAAATAGGGCTTGGGCCGTATCCCTCAACGACCAAGGCTCAAGCATCCGAAGCAGCTCGGGAAATGAAGAGCCGAATTCAACGTGGCCTCCCGCCCGTAGCCGAAACGCAGACAACACGCATGACGTTTGAGGAGGCGTTCGAGACCTTCTGGCAGCTTAAATGCTCAAGCCTGACTAACGCCAAGCACAAATACCAATGGATCAGTACGATCCAGAACTACGTGTTCCCCGTCATTCGTGAATTGTCGGCAGGAGAGGTAACTACGCAAAATCTGGTAGACATACTTCAACCGATCTGGGTGTCAAAATACGATACCGCAACAAAAGTCCGTGGTAGAATCGAACAAATTTTAGATTTTGCAAACATTACGGAAAACCCTAGCGGGACACTTTACGCCAATCCAGCTCGGTACAAAGGGCATCTAGAATATATTTTGCCAAAACCCTCAAGTGTCAAGCGACATCTTAGTTGCCTACCATATAAAGATGGGCCAGATTTTATGAAAGACATTCGAGCAAGAGAGGGTGCGGGAGCCCGTGTGTTTGAATTCACAATTCTGACGGCAGTTAGAAAAACAATGGCTCTAGGCTGCAGAACGGAGGAAATCGATTTTGCGAATGGTCTATGGCATATACCTGGCTCTAGAAACAAAACGAAGCTCCCATTTACCGTCGCTTTGTCTAAACAAGCACTCAGCCTCCTTGATCCCAAAAGGGTTGGTTTACAGTTTCACTCGATAAATCGCCCTGAACGCCAGATGTCGGATCCCATGAGAGCATTGTTGAGGAAGATGGGGCGTACAGATATAACGCCCCATGGTTTTCGCTCGACATTTAGAGATTGGGCAGGAGAAACAACCGATCATGAGCGAGAGGTTATCGAAAAAGCGTTGGGTCACCTTATTAAAAATAAAGCCGAAGCAGCATATGCACGAGGTGATATGATTGATAAGCGAAGAATCCTAATGCAGGACTGGGCCGACTATTTAGACAGAAGAGGTTAGCTGACGGTATAAAGTTGGTAGATATAAACATGCTGTATTCTACTAAGATTTATCAATTCAATAATATGACTTTATATTTTCCGCAACGACCTGACCCGAAGCCTTGGCCTGTCTTTAAGTTTATAGTTCCTGATGCGCCAATTGAGTTAAAATTAATTTCAGATTTGCTTTGGTTGAGAGAGTAGCGAACAACATCGTTTGGAAAGTGGATGCTGCCAGATTTCTTTACTTTGATTGGTATGATTTGGGTTTTGGCGCAAACCTTGGGTTTGCTGCCTAAGGCGATCAACTTTATTTTAATTCGTTTTCCGATTATATTTTGGCTGAAGTCACGTTGCTGGTTGCCAGCATTTGGCTTTGGTTGACATTGTCCGTTCGCTTTATGGTAGCCAGTTGCACAAATACAGCCATATGCCCGGGAGTATTGTTGGTTGGTCGGGCAGGAACATGAATTTGGGCGTGCTTTTCGAACCAGTTGAAGTATTTGGTTCCATTCATCGGCGGTTTGGGGAGCAGATGACGCAACGTTCATAGTCTTCTGCATTTGAACGATAGCGCCAAGGGTTTTTCTGCCAGGAATACCATCGACTGATCCGATTGTGCAGCCTAAGCCAATTAGCCTACTCTGAATCTCCTTAATAAATTCCCGTTTGCTCAGGCATTGCTCATTGAATGGGTAATCACAGTCAGGTTTTCTTTGATCTGTTGGTGGGTCAGAGGGGGTAGAGTCTGCAACTGATGCAACGACAACCTCTTTTCCTATATCGGTAGAACCTGAGGTTACGTCACCTGATTGCGTCTCTTGTACCTGCGTCATGGCATTGCTGTCGTCGCCAACCAGTCCATTATCTGCTTCCAGGAAGCGGCATTCGCGTTTAGCCCTCCGTTCGTGGATACATGAATAGGTTGAATCAAGGCCTCTAAGCCGCTCACAGCTTGCAAGATAAGCCTGACAACGTTCTGTGCGATCCTGCAGCGTTTCCTCGATCCAAGCTTTTTGATCTTCTAATCGGAAATACGAGCTATCTAGTTCGTGCTTGGCAATTGCTAGCTGATCTTCATAGGGGGCACACAAAGCCGACTTTCCACATCGTGATTCAAACGCTTGAATGCTGATATCGGCTTCATCGTACTGGCGGTAAAGAGACAACAAATCGTCTTCTGACGTTGCCTTTACGGTTTGGGCAATGGTCGGAACTTTTGGTGAGTCCAAGCCTGAAGCTCTCCAAAGTGCCTCCAGCCGTTGCTTCTCAACTTCATCGGACAGTCGACCAACCAGAAACGGCGGAAAGATCAGTTCTTCAACAAAATTTGCTTCGGTCTTTTGGTCACTGTGCGTGATAGCACCAATTGTGCGACCAATGAACGCCTGGACCTCATCACTGCTAACCTGCCCGTCATCATCACCGCCAAAGGCGGCTTCATCTGCTTGGCCTGACACAGCTCTTAGAAACGCTGAAGTAAGCCCCGAGAGTTGAGCTGTACGATCAGCAAAAGCCACACTGTCGCCAGTGGCCGCAGAGAGGACATTGAAGGTCGCCAGACCTCTTAGCGGTTTCAGTGGTGGTGCTTTAGCATCAGATACCTGACCAACCCGTGAATTGCCTGAGAAACATGCATCAAACAATACAAGGAATGTTCGATCACTTGGCACCTGGGATGAGGCACGTTCAAGAGCCTGAATGATATCGGACTGCTTGAACAAAGTTGCTGAAATGCTTGGAATGCCGTCTTTGGGAAGAAGACTGCTGTCGCCAGAGGAATTCGGTAGGCCATGGCTTGAAACATAGACGAGCACATTGGACTGAAGACGCCTTGCTTCTCTATCAATCAAGCCCCCTTCACTGAAAACCTGAAGGTAGTCGGTCAAGGTCGCTTCTCTTAGCACATGGACCTGCTCCTGAGGAACGCCCAGCCCGTCACGTGCATATGAAGCCATTGCATCAAGATCGTTATTCACAAAATCTAGTGACGGGGCATTGTCATAGTCAGAGCTACCAATGAGCACGACCAGCGTGTTTTGCCAGCTACTAGCTTTAGCGCCTACAACGCTTAACGCTAACAGCAACGTGACAGTCATAACTCTAAACATAATAATTTACTCCGAACATGCAGTATTGCACCACAGTACCGATTTCACTTGCAAGAACTTAAATCCTTAGAACTTATCCGCTTAGCCTTTTCTGACAACACGAAAATATGACGAACATCGTAAGATATCTCTAGTTCAAAATTCAAATCGTAGTGAAACCATTTGCAACCATTTCTAATGTTCTGGCCCACCGAAAAATATATCACCCCTCGACCATTGTTCTTATCTACAAACTCAATGTTTTGGGGGTGGCCATATTCGATATCCCATCCTCGATCGCCTGGGCCCATTTTGAGCTTTATTAAATCATCCACCGATAGGTGTTTATCAGCGTGAAAAACTTGAGTCCCTGCAATATATAATTTCCGGAAATTCTCATCGGTTCGATTGACTATGTGGTAGCTCGAATCAGAATCTTGAGTTGAGTTAGACAGAAGGTATTTCGTATCGAGAAAACGGAAAATACGATAGAGAGACATTGTTTCAAAATGCTTTACAAAATCAGCGCCAAGCTCACTATCTTGAACTCCTTGATTAAAAGAAATGGGATATAAGCTTTCTTTTGGGTTTACTGTACACCGCCCCCAGTGAGAAGCCGCGTCCTTTACACTCCAAAGACCACCCTCGCATGGGCTGTAAAGATAAGACATAGACACCGATGTTGGAATAAATTTGGATCGCATCATGAGGTCAAGAGCGGTCTGAAAATCGTAGTTCGTCGTTTCCTCCATAGTGCGTCCCGTAAATTTATAGATCGTGCCGATTCGAAGATTTTCAACTTGGCAATAAAGTGAAAAAAGATCGCTGTAATCCCCTTGTGAGGTCGCAGGCCAACAGTCAATACCTCCTTCATCCCAGGATTCATTATCTTTGATCGACTTATCTGAAATTGCGTGAAAATCGTCCAATCCCAATGTTACACCGATAGTATTCAAATCTATAAATGTTTTCTCGCTTGCGTCCTCATTTGTAACGCTAGTTGGTCTAAATGATTTGAGATGCTGCACATCAAGCGACCACCGTTCGGTGCTCAAAAATCCGTCACTGTAAGCGTAACTATATTGCCCGTCTTTAAAGGTAATTTCACCGCTTTCGGATTCTTTCGAAGTAGATGCAGATACCCCGTGTTGGGCTATTTCAGTCAATTGCTCGCGAGTCAATTGATATGCTATTTTAACTGGTATCAATTTGGCGGCTTGTTTGATGTCAGGAGCGACCGTCAATAGCAAATTGGCCTGTTCCAATGTGCGAATTTCTGATGCATCCTTGTCAAACTCAAAATTCGTATTGCTAATGTCTACGTTTCCTGATCCAGAATTGTTCACACCACCTTGTATGATGATACCGCTGTTGTCAGTTACTGAATTGAGATCGGGTTCTTGATCAGCAAACAAAATAGATCGTTTTAGACAGGCCTGTTCCATACTCCCGCCAACATGCTCGATCGTCCAGGCTTGTATCTCCAGCATCTCAGAATCTTCAAGATTGCTGAAATCGGCATGGATATAGAGGCCAGGTTCGTTTACAGCCTGGAGGGATGCGTTGATCATGTCCACGTACTGATCAGAGCTACCTTGATCTAATTTGGCTATCAAACCCAAGCCAGAGACATCAAAGAACGATTGGTCAGGAAACACTTCTTGGATACCTGACAAGACATCCTTCTCAACCTGGTAGCTTGTTCGCGACTTGGGCCCTTTTCTGAAATAGAAGAGCTTCTTGGCCTCTGGGGCGTTGCAAGATCGGTCTGTTCGGATTGCGTTCAGCTCAGAAAACAGCTCCGTCTGATCTATGCTTTGTGCATAGCTAACGTTGCTCCCCATCCAGAGAATGACGCTGATCAATGCTGTGAGAAATTTCATGCTGAGGTCTGCTTGTCGGTACGAGACACGAGTTAGACTGCCATGTTTTTGTGTTGGTTCCAAGCCCCAGGCGGATTAACAAGCAGTTATGGAAGTCATCAGTGGACAGTGCTACTCATAGACGTTGGCATGCTGTACTGGTGGCGGCCTGTCACAAGCCGATAAATGTGTTGGTTTGGTTGCGAATGTTTTGCGACGCCCATCAAGATGGCCGTAAGGGCTCTGTGGCATTTGAGCCTGCATTTTGGCCCTCTTTGCCGCTTGTACGATGCCCTCTCCGAGTCCCTC
>JAUIBT010000012.1 GCA_030428255.1 Alphaproteobacteria bacterium
AAGGCTAGAACATATGACGACCTTTGGAAGGCCGTCGGCCAGATCTGCGACCTGTTCACGCCCCAGGAGTGCTGGAACTTCTTCAAGGCCGCAGGATGCGTTGCAGACTAATCGCCCGACGCTCTAAAGCGCGTTTCACTCGAACAATGTTCGGCAGATCAGGAAAACCGAGCCTGGATACAACAACGGCCCGCTTGCGGGCCGTTTGTTTGTGGGTGCCGCCAAGTTGCTTTGGCTGGCGCTGCCGCTTACCGGCACCACGATCTTGTATTGTCAGGGAAAGTTGGTGGAGCTAAGCGGGATCGAACCGCTGACCTCTTCAATGCCATTGAAGCGCTCTCCCAGCTGAGCTATAGCCCCACGCGCTGAGTAGGGGATTGCTAGCGCCGCAGAGCGGGCTTTGCAAGATGCTTTTTGCGCCAGCGTCCAAATATTTTCGGTGTCAGCGCACAAGCCTTGCGGGTCGGACCAGAGGACCGTCGCAGACGGTCCCAGGTTTGATCAGGCAACCATAGGCCTCTAGCACCTCTTGGCCCACGCGCGGCGATCAATAAGACTAGGAGTCGTTCTCGTCGTCTTTGTCGCTGAAGGTTTCGACACCCAGATCGTTGCTGTCCATGTCGTCCTCATCATCGTCCAAGATCGTGTCGTCTGAGGTGTCGCCCAGATCAACATCGTCCTCCAGCTCGATATCATCGCTGTCGTCGACTTCGGCATCATCAACGGCGGCAACCGGCTTGATTTCAACGGCCTCGTCTTCTGGCGCTTCCTTGGCAACGACGCGGCGGCGGCCCACCAATAGGGCTTCGGGGTCAAATTCTTCGCCGCAATCGGGGCAAACAATCGGCGTCTTGTGAAAGTCATAAAACTTAATGCCGCAAGAGTGGCACAGGCGTTTTAGACCCCAGTCGGATTGGACCATTTTTGGTTATCCTTGCATCAGGCTTAAAGGTTAGAGACCAGAGTATGGCTCTGGCCGGCATGCTTGAGGTCCGCGCTGCAAGTCCCGAAGGGCGGCGCAGAGGCGAAGCGTCAAAATGCCAAGACGAAATGGCGTTTGCAACTGCCATGCGGGCCAAGGTCTGTCAACGCCCGTTTCTTGCCTGCGCGGACTTGCGACCTTCGCCAGGGGGTAAATCCCTCGGTTTGCGGCCTTGAGGCAGGCAGATTTACCCAGTGCAAGTGGGGGAGTGACTCTGGGCGCAAAGCCGTGTGGGTCTGATCCCCGCCCCCTTGAGCCCAGAAGCCTTGAGCCCAGAAGCCTTGAGCCCAGAAGCCTTGAGCCCAGAAGCCTTGACCCGTTGGCCTTGGGCGTCTAGCCCAAAGCCTGACCAACGCAAGTGCTTTGCTTGCCCCCTTGTCACCGACCGAACCCGTTGAAAGATGCGTCATGCCGGATCGCCCGCCTGTTGACCTTGGTCTTGTTCGCGCCCCACAGGCAGCCTCGAGCCCACCTGGCACCCGTCTGCCAGCAGTGGCGGTCGATGGACCCGTGGCCTCGGGCAAGGGAACCTTGGGGCGTCGTTTGGCCAAGGCACTGGGCTTTGCCTACCTAGACACCGGCTCTTTGTACCGGGGGCTGGGGGCCATCGCGTTGGAGCAGGGCCTTGATTTGCGCGATGGCCTTGCTTTGGCGGACTTGGCGGCGCGCTTGCAGGCATCCGATTTTCAGCGCTCAGATTTGCGCCAAGAGGCCGTGGGTCAGGCCGCTTCCCAGGTTGCAGCCATGCCCGACGTGCGCGCGGCCTTGGTGGCCTTTCAGCGGCGCTTTGCCGAGGCTCCACCGTCCGGATGCACGGGTGTGGTCTTGGATGGTCGCGATATCGGTACGGTGATCTTGCCTGACGCAGCGCTCAAGCTTTTTGTTACCGCCAGCGAGGAAACGCGCGCCCAGCGACGCTTTCTAGAGTTGCAGAATAAAGGCGACTCGGCTACATACGCGCAGGTATTGTCAGATCTAAAGGCCCGCGATGCGCGGGACCGTTCCCGGACAACAGCGCCCCTTAGGCCTGCAGAGGACGCAATTTTGCTCGATACGAGCGAAATGAGCGCCGAACAGGCCTTTGAGCGCGCTTTTGACTTGGCTTCCCAGACGTTTGGCGCTTGAAGACTTGGCAGGCTCTGCTTGATCGTTCGCGGTCCGGGCAGGGCGCAATCCTAAGACCCGTAACCTTAACCCTTGGGGCGTCCCTTGGCTCGCCAGCATGGTGGCCCGTCCCTCTAACCTAGAAGACCCGTAACACATGGCATCTGCCACAATGGAATCATTTGAAGACCTCCTGAACGAATCCTTCTCAGAGACCCTGGAAGGCAAAGTAATCAAAGGCACCGTCCTTGGCATCGAAAATGACCTCGTCCTGATCGACGTGGGTCTAAAGTCCGAAGGCCGCGTTGCACTGAAGGAGTTCACCTCTCCTGGTCAAGAGCTGGAAATCAAAACCGGCGATCAGGTTGACGTTTACGTCGAGCGCTACGAAGACCGTAACGGCGAAATCATGCTGTCGCGCGACAAGGCGCGCCGCGAAGAAGCATGGATCGAGCTGGAAGTTAAGTCTGAGAACGGCGATCGCGTGAATGGCGTTATTTTTGGCAAGGTCAAGGGTGGCTTCACCGTTGATTTGGGCGGTGCAGTCGCCTTCTTGCCCGGGTCACAGGTTGATATCCGCCCCGTGCGCGACATCACCCCTTTGATGGGCGAAACTCAGCCCTTCCAAATCCTGAAAATGGATCGCGCACGCGGCAACATCGTTGTCTCTCGTCGTGCCGTTTTGGAAGAGACCCGCGCCGAGCAGCGCGCAGAGCTGGTGTCCAGCCTCAAGGAAGGCGATATCTTGGACGGTGTGGTCAAGAACATCACCAACTACGGTGCCTTTGTGGACCTGGGTGGCGTCGATGGCCTGTTGCACGTAACCGACATCTCTTGGAAGCGCGTCAACAACCCGTCAGAGGTTCTGAACATTGGCGACCAGGTGAAAGTCCAGGTTATCAAGTTCAACGCCGAAACTCAGCGTATCTCACTAGGCATGAAGCAGTTGGGCTCTGATCCTTGGGAAGGCGCCGTCGCGAAGTACCCCAAAGGTGCTAAGCTGGCTGGCCGCGTGACCAACATCACCGACTACGGCGCATTCGTCGAGCTGGAAGATGGCATCGAGGGCTTGGTCCACGTGTCAGAGATGTCTTGGGTCAAGAAGAACGTTCATCCGGGCAAAATCGTGTCTACGTCTCAGGAAGTCGAAGTCATGGTTCTGGATGTCGATCAAGACAAGCGCCGCATTTCGCTGGGCCTCAAGCAGTGCATGGAAAATCCTTGGGATGCCTTCCAAGCCGCTCACCCCGTTGGTTCTGCCATCGAAGGCGAAATCCGCAACATCACCGAGTTTGGCCTGTTCGTTGGCCTGGACGGCCAGATCGACGGCATGGTGCACTTGTCCGACCTGGATTGGGACCGCTCTGGCGAAGAAGCCGTGCAGGACTATCAGAAAGGCCAGATCGTCCAAGCTAAGGTCTTGGAAGTTGACATCGACAAGGAGCGTATCGCTCTGGGCATCAAGCAACTGGCTGACGATCCCTTCGAGAGCGCCATCGATGGCTTCTCTAAGAACCAGATCGTGACTGTGACCGTTAAAGAGGTCCAGGACGGCGGCATGGAAGTTGAGCTGGCTGACGGCCTGACCGGCTACATCCGCCGCGCTGAGCTGGCACGTGACCGTGACGAGCAGCGCCCGGATCGTTTCGCTGCGGGTGAAAAGGTAGATGCCAAGATCACCATGATCGACAAGCGCACCCGCAAGGTGAACCTGTCTATCAAGGCCCGCGAAGTGGACGAAGAAAAGTCAGCTATGGCTGAATTCGGCTCTGCGGACTCTGGTGCGTCTTTGGGCGACATCTTGGGTGAAGCCCTGTCTGGCTTGAAGAAGTAAGACCGATTGCAAAAATGTGGGCGGGGCTGATCGGCCTCGCCTAGCAGATCAAAGGGAGCCTGCGGGCTCCCTTTTTTATTGGCTGGCTTTTTTGTGGGCTGGCTTTTTTGTGGGCCGGTGGGGCGCGTGCAGGCCGGATGCAGCACCAGCGCCCCAGTCTGGGTCTTGTGGCCAAGCCACATCGCTCCTTACCGTGCGACCTTGTGATTCGACTTGTGTTGCAAGGGATTATCAGGCAGCCAAACCGTGACCGCGACGCAGCGTTCTGAGCGAGCGATGCCGTTTTGGGAGGAAAGCGCTTCATGTTCGACATCAATCTTTCCGCCATTCTTGTCGCGGCTCTGATCGCGGTGGCCAGCCCGGGTCCGGCGACGATGGCACTGGCGGGAACCGCCATGGCTTCAGGCCGCAAGGCTGGCCTGGCGCTGGCCGCTGGCATCACCACCGGGTCGCTGATTTGGTCGATCACGGCCGCACTGGGCCTGGGCACCTTGATGCTGGCCCACGCCTGGATGATTGAGGTGGTTCGCTATGTTGGCGCGGGCTACCTGCTGTTTTTGGCCTTTAAAGCGGCGCGTTCGGCCAGCTCCAGCAAGCCACCAGCCGCCAAGGCGCTGGCAGGTGATGGGCGCGCGCTTTATGCCAAAGGCCTGATGCTGCACCTGACAAATCCTAAGGCCATATTGTTTTTTGGCGCGCTCTATTCGCTGGGGGTTCCGCAAGGCGTCAGCGCTCAGGGCCTTGCCTTGGTGGTAGTGGCGGTTGGGCTGCAAAGCGCGCTGGTGTTTCACGGGTATGCGCTAGCCTTCTCCACGCAACGCATGGGGCGCCTTTACGTTCGAATGCGGCGTTGGTTCGAAGGGGTCTTTGCTCTCGCCTTTGGTCTGGCTGGGCTGAAAATCCTCACCGCGACGCTGCGGTAGCCGGTGCGGGTTTGTTGCCTGCCGCTACCAAGACCCGCCGTTACCAGGACCCATCGGTGCTAGAGCTGAAGGGCCATGGCGATGCGGGTGCTGGGGTCCAGCTTCTTTTCAATCAGCTTTTGCCATTCGGCGCGCAGCACCGGGCCGCCCTCATCGGGCGCAATGGGCGCAAAGCCGCGCCGGGTGTAAAAGGGCGCGTTCCAAGCCACATCGACAAAGGTGGTCAGCGTCAAACGATGCAGGCCTTGCGCCCGCGCGTGCTCAGCCAAGCGCTCGATCAAGGCCGAAGCCAGGCCGCGCCCCTGCCAAGAGGGCAGGACATTCAGCTCGTCGATATGCAGATCATGCCCGCTGGGGCTGGCCAAAGCGAACCCGACCGGCCCCAACGTGAGGGCTGTTGCATCCAGGCCAATCCACACCCGACCGGCGCTCAGGGCTTGGCGATAGCTGGGCGGTCCTGGGATCTGGCGGTAGGCAACAAAGCGATAGGCGCTGGTGGTAAATTGGTGTGAGCAGGCAAATTCGATGGCTTGCAGGCGCAGCGCCAAATCGCGTCCCTCTGCGGGCTGCTCAAGGCGCCAGTGTGGCGGCAGTCGGCTTGCCATTGCCCTCTAGTCCTCGCCGGGAGCCAACAGGCGCATGCGCAGCGCATGAACGGGGCCAGCCAATTCCTCTTTCAAGATATCATTGACCATCTGGTGGCGCTGGATGCGCGTCTTGCCGGTAAAGGCAGCGCTGACCGCCAAGAGGGCAAAATGGGTCTCGCCCGTCAGTTCGCCCTTGAAGTGGTTGGCGTGCTGATCGGACTCGTTGCCCAACTCCAGCAGCTCTGGGGTCAGAGCAGCCTCAAGCTTGTCTTTGATCGTCTGAGTTACGGTCTTGGGATTGGACATGGGGAGCCTCTAACGGGACGGCGCCAGGCAAGTGCGGGGGCGCGTGATGGGCGAACAATCCTCCGGCCATGGGCCTGAGTCAAGCCTGGCTGCCATGGTGCTCGCTTGGTTGCGTCACAAAGGCGAAGTCATGTTGCTGAGCGCTGGATTCGCGCTGCCAGATGCGCTACCATGGTTGTTCGCGTGCCTGCACTACCTCCAGGCCGCGCCAATTCGAACGCAACCCAGGGACTTATGCGCAAAGCTTCGTCTGACGCCATCAATGCGCCGTTTCAACGCGAACAGCAACGCAAGCGGGCCAATGGGTCGGCCTGTGACCATGCGGGCTGCCGCGAGCAGGGCGACTACAAGGCCCCCAAGCGTGGGCCGGGAGGGCGCGGGACGTTGCCGGGGCAGTACTGGCGGTTTTGCCTGGAGCACGTCAAAGCCTATAACTCCAACTGGAATTATTTTGAAGGCATGGGCCCGGCGCAAATGGAAGAGCAGCGCCGCGCCGATATCCTGTGGGGGCGCGAGACCTACCGCTTTGGCAGCGCCGACAACAAGCGCAAGAACCCCTACGCGTCGGGCGAGCCGCGCTTTAAGGACGATTTTGGCTTTTGGAACCAGCGCTTTGGCCACCAGCAAGACGAAGAGCGTGGCCCCTTTACCTCTGGCGTGGGCTTCAGCCTGACCCGCGAACAGCGCGAGGCTTTGGCCGTGCTGGGGTTGGATGCGCCCGTCACCGCTGACGAAGTGAAGAAGCGCTATCGCTTCTTGGCCAAGAAGTTGCACCCAGATTTGAACCCCGATAATCCACACGCTGAGACCCAGCTCAAGCAAGTCAACGACGCCTACAGCCAGGTGCGCAACGGCATCGGCGAGGCCGAAGCGGCCTAAAGGCGCTAGGGCTACTCCACAGAGTCGGCAGCCATCTCTCGAGTTTCAACGATTGATCTTCGCGGAAGAATCATGAGGACTGGAAACGTATCTGCATCTGTGAAGGGTACAAATCCAAGCTTGCAGTAAAATTTGCGTGTTTCTGGTGAAATAGCCCTCAAGGTCATTCCGAAGTACCCGACATTTTCTGCAATGAGTCCGGCACGATCAACGGCATCCATAAGCAAGTGTTCGCCTATTCCCTTCCCTTGCCACCCCCTGTTTACGCCGAGATATGGCATATAGACCGCAGGGAATGCTTTCTCCGACTGAACGTGGGAGCCATTCTTGATTTTCGAAGGCAGCTCTGATGTTGGGTGCGCATCCATGCTTAAACAGTAATAGCCTAGTAGGGTTCCTGTTGGCTTTTCCCTGCCACAAAAAGTTATTGTTTGCCCTCGTTTGTGGTGTTTGCGAGCATCTTTTTTTATGAAGCGGTCCACGTCTCTAATCCCACATTCAAAATGCGGTGGGCGGGAATTGCCACAGATGTCCCAAAGTTTGCAGATCTCTATGTCAACCATCTGTAGTGGTCAAATGGCCTTTTGCTTTTGCTGCTTGGTATCTCTTGTACATGGCCCGAAGGTCCTCGGTTGGCCCGCCAGCCTCGTTGTAGGCACGATTAACAAACTCTTCGACTTCTTTTCGGGTCCGAAGTTTGTCTTTGCCGTTGTGCTTGGCCAGGCTGTTCCACCATCTAGCGAACAATTTGGTTGAGTATGTATATCCAAACATGAGTGTTTGTTGCCTTCATGACTTTGCGTAGCGGGAGCGTATCACCACCAACGGTAGTGCAGATTATCAAAGGTATGGTGATATGTCAGCATCGCGCTACCTCACATTGCTATCACAAATTGTAATGCCTGCCGAAATTGGAGGGTAATAGCTAGCAATTGCATTTCTATCTTGACGACTCGGAGAAAGCGAGCCGCGACGCTGCGCGCTAAATTCAGCCGCCTTTGGGCTTGCGTCGATTTGGACAAGAGGTCTAGAAAGAGACCCGGTTTCTCTTGGGCCGCGCGCTTCTTATATCAAGGGCAGCGCTGGCACTTGTGCTTGTCAAAGCAGAGCGCTTGCGAGCCTTGGTGTTCGCGACCAGCTTTGCCGCTCTCTTTCACCCGCTGGCAGCTCGGCACGGCGCGATCCGTGTGGCCTGCAACTGAACTAAAGGTCTTCCATGTCTCAAGCATTCGCTGACTCGCGTTTCGCCCTCCAGCATCCCAACACAGAGTTCGACAGCATGGAGCTGTTCGGTGTCGATATGGGCATGATCAAGGGTTTCTCTGAGCCCAACGATTACGTGCCAGACGTTGATCCTGACTATCGCTTTGACCCCGAGACTACGGCGGCCATTCTGGTGGGTTTCCAGCACAATCGCCGCGTGATGATTCAAGGCTATCACGGCACCGGCAAATCAACCCACATCGAGCAAGTCGCCGCCCGCCTGAACTGGCCCTGTGTGCGCATCAACCTGGACAGCCACATCAGCCGTATCGACCTGATCGGCAAGGACGCCATCGTGCTGCGCGACGGCAAGCAGGTGACTGAATTCCGCGAAGGCATGCTGCCTTGGGCGCTGCAAAACCCCGTAGCGCTGGTGTTTGACGAGTACGATGCAGGCCGCCCGGACGTGATGTTCGTCATTCAGCGTATTCTGGAAGTCTCCGGCAAGCTGACCCTGCTGGACCAGAATAAAGTCATCACTCCGCACCCCGATTTCCGCCTGTTTGCCACCGCCAACACCGTTGGTCTGGGCGATACCTCGGGCCTGTACCACGGCACCCAGCAGATCAACCAGGGCCAGATGGACCGTTGGTCGATCGTCACCCAGCTCAACTACCTGGAGCACGACCGCGAAGTGGATATCGTCGCTAGCAAGGTCGGCTCGATGAACACCGAGCAAGGCCGCGCGCAGCTTTCAAGCATGGTGGCTATGGCCGATTTGACCCGTAAAGGCTTCATGGCAGGCGACGTCTCAACTGTGATGTCGCCGCGTACCGTGCTGACCTGGGCTCAGAACGCTGAGATCTTTGGCAACGTGGACCTGGCCTTTAGAGTGACCTTCCTCAACAAGTCCGACGAGCTGGAGCGCAGCACCTTCGCTGAATACTATCAGCGCGCCATGGGCCGCGAGCTGGCTGGCGTTTCGGCCATCGCGGCTTAAGCGCTGCGCAGTCCGAGCCCTTGGGCTCGGCCACACTCCCACATCCCCGGCGGGCAGAGGGCGGTAACTCCCTGATAGCCGTGCCGGGCAAAGGGCCTTTTAGGCATGTCAAGCAAGAGCAAATCTCCCCAATTAGAAGAGCTAAGGCGCGCAACCGGTGCAGCCCTGCGGGCCGTGGCCGGTGTGCAGGAGTTGGACGCCGTTTTCGCAGCGCAAGCCCGGGGCAAGATCGGTCGCGAGGTCTATTTGCCCTCGCCGGGGTTGGAGCTGGAGCCCGAAGCGGTGGCTCTGATGCGCGGCCAGGCCGACAAGGAAGCGGTCAAGCTGCGCTACCACAACCCTGCTCTGCATCGCGAGCGAGCGCCAGGCGACCCGGACGCGCGCGCCATCTTCGACGCGCTGGAGCAAGCCCGCTTTGAGGCTGCAGGGGCGCTGCGCTATGAGGGCGTGGGTGACAACCTGCAAGCCGCACTGGCCGACGAGTGCCGCCGCAAAAACCTGGTGGTGGCGCAAAGCCAAGACGATGTGAGCATGTCTGAGGTGCTGCGACTCATGGCCTATGAAGCCATGACCGGTCGCGGGTTGCCCGACAGCGCCGCGCCAGCGCTGGAGGTGTGGCGTGATCAGTTGCCCGAGCATCTGACCCAGCGCTTTGATGCCCTGAAAGACAGCGTTTATCAGCAGTCCGACTACCAGCAGGTGATCAAAGACATCCTGAGCGATTTGAGTTTTGATGTGGAGGATCTGAGCGACTTTGATCCCGACGATGCGCAAGACGAGCAACAGGACGCCGACGACGCCGACCAGTCCGACCAGCAGTCGCAGGGCGAGGCCGAGAGCCAAGACGATAGTGCCAGCGTTGAGCTGGAAGCCGGTGAGGACCAATCGGGCGAGACTGACGAGAGCCAGCAGAGCCAAGAGCAATACGCCGAAGACGTGACCGGTGGTGGCGACGATGAGGACAGCGATGCGTCGGACACGCCCCCGCCCTATACACCGCCGGACCACAACTTGGGCAAAGACAAAGAATATCAGGTCTTTACCACCAAGTTTGACGAAATTGTCACCGCCGATGAGCTGTGCGACGCTGACGAGCTGACCCGCCTGCGCGAGCTGCTGGATAAGGAAATGGAGCACCTGCGCGGCCTGATCTCAAAGATCGCCAACCGTTTGCAGCGCCGCCTTATGGCGCAGCAACAGCGCGCTTGGCACTTCAACCTGGAAGAAGGCATGCTGGACACCGCGCGCCTGGATCGCGTGATCGTCGATGTGACCTCGCCCCTGTCGTTCAAGCAGGAGAGCGAGACCGAATTCCGCGATACCGTGGTGACTTTGTTGATCGACAACTCGGGTTCGATGCGAGGGCGGCCGATTTCAACCGCTGCCGCCTGTGCCGACATCCTGGCCCGCACGCTGGAGCGCTGCGCGGTCAAGGTCGAGATTTTGGGCTTCACCACCCGCATGTGGAAGGGTGGCTCGTCACGCGATGCGTGGATCGAGGCGGGCAAGCCGCGCAATCCTGGCCGCCTGAACGACCTGCGTCACATCATCTATAAGGCCGCCGATGCGCCCTGGCGGCGCGCGCGCAAGAACCTGGGTCTCATGCTGCGCGAAGGCATCTTGAAAGAGAACATCGATGGCGAGGCGCTGGCTTGGGCCTACGACCGCATCTCGGTCCGCCCCGAGCACCGCAAGATTTTGATGGTGATCTCGGACGGCGCGCCGGTCGACGAGACCACGCTGTCGAACAACCATGCTGCCTATCTGGAGCGCCATTTGCGCGAGCAGATCGACATGATCGAGAACCGCAGCAAGGTCGAGCTGGTGGCGATTGGTATCGGCCACGACGTGACCCGCTATTACAAGCGCGCGGTGACCATCACCCAGCCCGAGCAGTTGGGCTCGACCATGATGGGTGAGCTCTTGTCACTGTTCGACGAGAAAGACGCGCGGAATAAGTAGGCAGGCGGCTGGCCTGTGGGCGCAACTGAACTACGCCCCTGAGTGCTCCGCCAAGAGGGCGACCAGTGCAGCTTTGCTTAGCGGTTGAAACACGATGGTGGCATTCGTTTTGCGCAGTTTGCACTGGCGGCAAAGGAATCCAAGCAGTCAGGCCCATGATGCCGCCTTCGTTTGAAAAGCGATAAGGCGCGGGATCCTGGGCCGCGGCCGCCAGGCCCGGAAGGGTGGGCGCGCGTCGCTGTCGCTCCAAACGCGCTGGCCGCCCTCCTGGCGGGACGCGCGGTCAACCCGGCTGATCGTCATCAAAAAAAAGGGGCTCCGTCGCCAAGACAGAGCCCCTTGTTCGTTTCGGCTTTTCCGTTGGCCCTAGCTGCGGTTCATGCGGTTGTCGATCAGCTCGTTGACGACAGCCGGTTCCGCCAGGGTCGAGGTATCGCCCAGCTCGCCGTAGTCGTTAGCCGCGATCTTACGCAAAATGCGGCGCATGATCTTGCCCGAGCGGGTCTTGGGCAGGTTGGGCGCCCACTGGATCAGATCCGGAGAGGCAATCGGGCCGATCTCCTTACGCACCCACTTGACCAGTTCGGCGCGCAGCTCCTCGCTGGGCTCCTCGCCGGCCATCAGGGTCACATAGGCATAGATGCCCTGGCCCTTAATGTCGTGCGGATAGCCGACTACAGCCGCCTCTGACACCTGGTGGTGGGCGACCAAAGCGCTCTCGACCTCGGCGGTGCCCATGCGGTGGCCCGACACGTTGATCACGTCGTCCATGCGGCCGGTGATCCACCAGTAGCCATCGGCGTCCTGGCGCGCGCCGTCGCCTGAGAAATAGCGGCCTGGGTAGTCATAGAAGTAGGTCTTCATGAAGCGCTCGTGGTCGCCATAGACACTGCGCATCTGGCCGGGCCAAGAATCGGCGATACACAAAGCACCCTCGATCTCAGCGCCATCCCAGTTGACCACCAGGTTGTTGCTGTCCACCAAGACCGGCTGAATGCCAAAGAAGGGCTGGCAGGCAGAGCCAGGCTTCAGGTCGGTCGCGCCGGGCAGCGGGGTAATCAAGATGCCGCCGGTCTCGGTCTGCCACCAGGTATCGACGATGGGGCACTTTTCTTTGCCGACCACACGGTGATACCAGTTCCAGGCTTCGGGGTTGATGGGCTCGCCCACCGAGCCCAACAGGCGCAGGCTGGACAGATCGCGCTTGTTGACGGGCTCCTCGCCGTCGCGCATCAGGGCGCGGATGGCGGTCGGCGCGGTATAGAAGGTGTTGACCTTGTGCTTTTCGCAGACATCCCAGAAGCGGCCTGAGTCCGGGTAGGTCGGCACGCCTTCGAACATCAGCGTCGTCGCGCCGTTACACAGCGGGCCATAGACGATGTAGGAGTGACCGGTCACCCAGCCCACATCCGCCGTACACCAGTAGATATCGCCTTCGTGGTAATCGAACACGTACTGGTGGGTCATGGATGCGTAGACCAGATAGCCGCCGGTGGTGTGCAGCACGCCCTTGGGCTTGCCGGTTGACCCGGAGGTGTAGAGGATGAACAGCGGATCTTCAGCGTTCATGGGCTCGGGCGGGCAGTCGGTGGACTGAGCAGCGGTCAGCTCGTGATAGTAGACATCGCGGCCGTCGACCATGTTGGCTTCAGCGCCCGTGTGCTGGACCACGATACAGCGCTTGATCTGATCGCCCGACAGCGCGATGGCGCGGTCGGCGTTGGCTTTCAGAGGCACGGTGCGTCCGCCGCGCTTGCCCTCGTCGGCGGTGATGATGTAGTCGCTCTCGCAATCGGTGATGCGGCCAGCCAGGGCTTCGGGCGAGAAGCCGCCGAAGACGATGGAGTGCACTGCACCGATGCGCGCACAGGCCAGCATGGCATAGGCGGCTTGCGGGATCATGGGCATGTAAAGGGTGACGCGGTCGCCCTTCTTGACGCCCTGCGCTTTCAGGCCGTTGGCAAACCGGCAGACTTCCTCGTGAAGCTGCTTATAGGTGATCTTGTCGTCCACGCTGGGATCGTCGCCCTCAAAGATAATCGCTGTCTGATCACCACGGGTCTCTAAGTGCCGGTCGATACAGTTGTAAGCCACGTTGGTCACGCCGTCTTCGTACCACTTGATGGACACGTTCGGCATGTCATAGCAGACGTTCTTGACCTTGGTGTAGGGCGTGAACCAGTCGATGCGCTTGCCGTGCTCGGCCCAGAAGGCCTCGTTGTCCTCGATGGACTGCTGATACATGGCTTTGTACTTATCAGCGTTGACCCAGGCATTTTGCTGCCAAATTTCGGGCACGCTGACCTTGATGTCTTCCGACATGAGACCTCCCAGTTTGCTCAATTCTTGCTGCGCTGGTCGCCCGGTCTGCAAGCAGAGCGGCGATGCACGGCGCGACTGTCCGGCATGCTAGCAGGATGCTCGCGATTCGCGAGCTCTTTGCTGCGACAGGGCCGGGGCGCTGTGAAAGCAGTAAAGCAGGATTTTACCGATGCAAGCTCGCCAAGGTCGCAGGTGCGCAGCAGGTTAGGCGTGGCGTTCATTGAGCCGTTCGAGGCTCCAGGCCGTTTGCGGGCTGGCGCTGGGGTGGAAGGCCAGCACGCTAAGGCTCAAGGCATCGACCCCAAGGCTCAGCGCTTTGGCAGGCGTTAGGCCCAGGGCTTGAGCGACGAGGGCGCGGATCGGCCCGGCGTGAATCACCAGCACCAGGTCGCGTTCGGCCACCTGGGCGCCAAGATCGGCCAGCCGCACCCGCTGCCAAAGCTGCGCAAAGGACTCGCCGCCGGGCGGCTGACCCGCCAACGGATCACGCCAATAGTCCGCTTGCGGGCCCAGGACTTGCCAGCTTCGGCCCTCCCAGTCGCCGAAATTTTGCTCCCAAAGCTGGGGCACAAGGCGGCTGGGCGTCAGGCCCAAGGCGGCTGCGGTCTGTTGACAGCGGCGCGCAGGCGAGGCCCAGATTTGTGCGTCATCCGGCAGGCGGGCGGCCAGACGGGCGAGGGACTCATCGTTTGGCAAGCGGGCGGCCACGTCGCTGCGTCCGGCGATTTGGCCGGGCGCGATAGCAGATGGGGCGTGGCGGATCAGGAACAGGCGAGCCATCGACGGTCAGCTCAGCCAGGCGGCCCAGATCAGCAGCACGCCAATCTCGGTCAGCATCATTTGCGCGCCATAGATATCGCCGGTCACGCCGCCAAGCTGGCGCTGGGCCATCCAGGCTAGGGTGGCTGCGGGCAGCAGGGCGAGCAAAATCAGCGGCGTGGTGAGCAAGCTGGCGATGACCGCCACCCCAAGCCCCGTCACCCCGACCCAGGGGCGCGAGGCTCGCCCGGCAGCGGCGGCTTGCCCGCCTTGATTGCTGGCTTCACTCGCGCCGGGGCGGGCGGCAGTTTGCCATGCCATCGACGGCAAGCAGGCCCAGCGTGATAGCAGCCAGAGGCTCAGCATGAGCCCCAAGGCCGGACCGATCAGCGCCCAAGCGCTCCAGCGCAGTCCAAAGGAGAGGACAGTGGCGACCAGGCCGTAACTGCCGACATGCGAATCGCGCATGATGGCCAGCTTGTGGTCCTTGCTGTGGCCGCCGCCCAGGCCATCGGCGGTATCGGCCAGCGCGTCGTCGTGCAGCGCGCCTGTCACCAGCGTTTGCACCGCCAGCAACAGCCCTGCCGCCAGCCATGGTGCGCCGCCCCAGATCCACCACAGCCCATGAGCCAAGGCCCAGAAAGCCAGGGCCAAAGCGGCGCTGGCCAGTGGGATGGCCGCAACCAGATCAGAAAAGGGCTTATAGGCCAAAGTCGGCAGGGGCAGACGGGTTAGAAAATGGAGGCTGCGCAAGCTGTCGCCCGCAAGATCCTTTGGCGCATCGGCCCAAAGGCTCTTAAAGGACTTGGCGAGCGCTTTTGGGGAAAAGGCCGCGGTTGCTGCCCGCCGCACGCCTTGGTTGGAGGCTCGGAGCAAGTCTTTGACAGTCTCCACAAAAACGCGCACCTAGAGCTCCTCTTTCCTTGCGGGGCGCTGGATTTGGCCCCAAAACTCACCGCAGGCCGCCGAGGCCTGAAACAAAGGATCTATAGCCCAATGGCAACCGAAATCCCAAGCCGCTTTGAAGACATCCGCAAGATCTTCGATCATCTGCCCGGTCCTGATCTGGGCGCGGCGACCTTGGTGGCGCAGCGTGAGGCGCAGTTGACCAAGCCCGCTGGTTCGTTGGGGCGCTTGGAGGAAATCACAAGCTGGATGGCCAAATGGCAAGGCAGTGCGACCCCGCGCGCCGATCATCCTCGCGTGGCGGTGTTTGCCGCCAACCACGGGGTTTGCGATCAAGGCGTGTCGGCCTTCCCGCAAGCGGTGACGGCTCAGATGGTGGCCAATTTCGTAAACCAGGGCGCGGCTGTGAATCAGCTCTGCGCGCTGGTGGATGCGGATTTGCGCGTGTTCGAAATGCAGCTTGAAGAGCCGACCAAGGACTTTAGCCTTGAGCCTGCGATGAGTGAAGAGGACTGCGCTCACGCCATTGCCTATGGCATGATGGCGGTGGATGAGGAAATTGACTTGCTGTGCCTGGGTGAGATGGGCATCGGCAACACCACCTCGGCTGCGGCCTTGGCTTTGGCCTTGTTCGGTGGCACGGCAGCGGATTGGACCGGGGCTGGCACCGGCGTTGCGGGCGCGGATCTGCAACGCAAGACCGACGTGGTTCAGCGCTCGGTCGAGCTACACCGACCCCAGATGAGCGACCCGCTGGAGATCTTGCGCCGCGTTGGTGGCCGCGAGCTGGCGGCGATCTGCGGCGCGATCTTGGCCGCACGCATGGCCAAGGTTCCGGTGCTGCTGGACGGCTTCATTTGCACCGCTGCGGCAGCCGTGCTGGAAAAGGCGCATCCAGGGGCTTTGGATCACTGCCTGGTGGGCCACCAGTCCGCCGAGCAAGCCCACGCGCGGTTGTGCGAAGCTCTGGGCAAGCGCGCTTTGTTGCAACTTGATATGCGCTTGGGTGAGGCCAGCGGTGCGACTTTGGCGGTGGCCTTGGTCAAGGCGGCGCTTGCGACCCACAGCGGTATGGCTACATTTGAAGAGGCCGCCGTGAGCAATCGCGACGAGGCTTAAGACGGGACCTAAGACGAGGCCTAAGACGAGGCCTAAGAGACCCTTCCGACGCGACCCTAGGAGCAGCATGAGCCAAGACGCACCCGAGCAGAGCAGCGCCCCAGACAAGCAAGGTCAACAGGCGGCTGGGCAAGGACCAAAGGCAAAGGCCGAGTCCAAAACCAGGTCCAAATCGCGCGCGCGTGCGCGCAGCTCTGTGCGTCGGGTGGTGTCTACGCCCTTGTCATCGCCCTATGCCGGGCAATCGCCGCGCCTGAACCTGTTTACCCTGGTGGCCATCCGCTGGATCGCCATTGCGGGCCAGGCCATCACCATCGCGATAGCCATTGCCTTAGGGTTTGTCATGCCTGCGGGCTTGGCGATGAGCGTGGTGTTGATCTCTGCGCTGGTCAATCTTTGGATCATGTCACGGCGGCGCTTGCGTCAGGGGCGCTCGTCGGCCTGGATCGGCGGACGGGCGGCCATGAGCGTGCTGCTGTTCGACCTGTGCCAGCTCACAATCTTGTTGTTGCTCACCGGCGGCATCACCAACCCCTTCGCGATACTGCTGTTGGCTCCGGTAACGGTTTCCGCTGCGACGCTTTCGCTGCGTGAGACCAGCTTGATTTCGGTGTCGGCCATTGTGCTGACGGGTCTGGTGACATTTGTTTCTCTGCCGCTGCCCTATCTCGATCAGGCCCTGGATTTGCCGTTCTACTATCGCGGCGGCTTGGGGCTGGCGCTGAGCTTGGCCATCGCCTTTACCGCTTTCTACCTCTCTAACATTGCGGAGCAGTCGCGCACCATGGCCTCGGCCCTGTCGTCGGTTCACCTGGCGCTGGAGCGTGAGCAGCGCTTGTCGGCCATCGGCGGGCTGGCTGCCAATGCAGCCCACGAACTGGGCACGCCGCTGGCAACCATCGCCGTTGTCGCCAAGGAGATGTGGAAGGACGCCGAAGAGGGCTCAGCGGTCAAGGAAGATGCAGGCTTGCTGGTCGAAGAGACGGCGCGCTGCCGGGAAATTCTGACCGAAATTTCGCGCTCGAAGAAGCTGGACGATGGCGAGTCCTACAATTTGCTGCCCATGGCCTCGCTGATTGACTTGGCGATCGAACGCCACGCGCTGAACTATGATTGCCCGATTGCTGTGCGCATCGCGCCGCCAGACGGGCAAAGCGAACAGGATCAACCGGTCTTCGCGCGCCAGCCAGAGCTGGTGCATGGCTTGGGCAATTTGATCCAAAACGCTTTGCAGCATGCCGAGGAGCAGGTATGGGTGACGCTGAGCTGGGACGAGAGCCATATTCACGTGCAAGTCGAAGATGACGGGCCAGGTTTTGAACCAGAGCTCTTGTATCGCCTGGGTGATCCCTATCTTAAGGGGGAACACGAGCGTAAACGCGGGGGATCCTCGATGGGTATCGGCGTTTTTATCGCGACCACCTTGCTGAATCATTGCGGGGCGACGGTAATATTTTCGAATCGACAAGACGGTGGTGCGTCTGTTGAAGTAAGCTTGAAGCGAAAAGGCCTTAAGAAAGAGACCTGAACGAAAAGGACTGATGGAATGAATGACGACTTCACTGGACTGGGTGACGACGAAGCGAGCCGCGGCACCCTGCTGATCGTAGACGATGATGAGCGGTTTGCAACGCGCCTGGCCCGTGCCATGGAGCGCAAGGGCTTTGAGGTCTCAACCGCTTTGTCGGTGTCTGACGCGAAGGAGGCCCTGCGTGCCTTTTTACCCGATTATGCTGTGGTGGATCTGCGCTTGGGCGACGGTTCGGGCTTGGATTTTGTGACCTTGCTGAAGGAAAGCGAAGCCCATACGCGCATCGTCATGCTGACCGGATACGGCAACATTGCAACTGCGGTCTCTGCGGTGAAGTTGGGCGCGGTGGACTACCTACCCAAGCCCGCCGATGCGGATGCGGTTGAGGCTGCCTTGGTGCGTCATGACGGCTTGCTGCCGCCGCCGCCGGAAAATCCCATGTCGGCAGATCGCGTGCGCTGGGAGCATATCCAACGCGTTTATGAGCAGTGCGGTCGCAATGTCTCTGAAACCGCGCGCCGCTTGCGCATGCACCGCCGCACGCTGCAGCGGATTTTGAACAAGTACGCGCCCCGCCCCTAAGGCGCAGCTCAAGGCCCATATGAGCCATAGCAGGCCCGCCGATGCGCAAATTGGCGCTGGCAATTGGCCCTGCTTGGCCTATGATAGTGCTGAACTCCTGCAAGGGCGGCTCAACCGAGCCGGTTGCAGGAGTTTTTCACTCTCATAACCTCGACAGATCATCCGATTTGGCCGCCGCTCTTCAGCCATACCGCCGCTCTTCAGCCATACCGCCGCTAGAAGCCGAACCGACGCAGAACCCGAACCGACGCAGAACCATGTCCGAACGCTATTCCGCCCACGAAACCGAAATCACTTGGCAGCAGCGCTGGGATGATGCCCAGTCCTTCCGCGCCGAACGCCGCGACGACAAGCCAAAGTACTATGTGCTGGAGATGCTGCCCTATCCCTCGGGCGCGATCCATATGGGCCACGTGCGCAACTATGTGATGGGCGACGTGGTGGCGCGCTATAAGCGGGCCAACGGCTTTAACGTTCTGCACCCTATGGGCTGGGACGCTTTCGGCTTGCCGGCTGAAAACGCCGCCTTCGAGCGCGGTTATCACCCCGCCAACTGGACCTACGCCAACATTGACGCCATGCGCGCGCAGCTCAAGCGCTTGGGCTTGTCATTCGATTGGCAGCGCGAAATTGCCTCCTGCCATCCGGGCTACTACAAGCACCAGCAGCGCTTGTTTCAGGAAATGATCGCCGCCGGCCTGGTCTACCGCAAAGAATCCTACGTCAACTGGGACCCGGTTGAGATGACCGTGCTGGCGAACGAGCAGGTCGAAGACGGTCGCGGCTGGCGCTCTGGCGCGCTGGTGGAAAAGCGGCTCATGTCGCAGTGGTTCTTTAAGATAACCGACATGGCCGAGGAGCTGTTGCAGGGCATCGAGACGCTGGATCGCTGGCCCTCAAAGGTGCGCCTGATGCAGACCAACTGGATCGGCAAATCACAAGGCGCGCATGTGCGCTTTGGCATCAAGGGCCGTGATGAGGGGCTGGATATCTACACCACCCGCCCGGATACGCTGTTCGGCGCCTCCTTCTGTGCCCTGTCGCCTGAGCACCCTTTGACCGCCGAGCTGGCCGCAAGCAATCCGGCTTTGGCCGAATTCGTCAAAGAGTGCCAGCGCATGGGCACCTCAGAAGCGGTGATCGAGAAGGCCGAAAAGCGCGGCATTGATACCGGCCTGAAGGCTGTGCACCCCTTGGATGGCCGCGAGCTGCCGATCTATGTCGCCAACTTCGTGCTGATGGACTACGGCAGCGGTGCGATCTTTGGCTGCCCGGCGCATGACCAACGCGACTTGGATTTTGCCCGCAAGTACGGCCTGACCGTGACCCGCGTAGTGGCGGGCCCTGATGGCGAGACCGGCGATGTCGGTGACGAGGCCTATACTGGTCCCGGCTACATCATCAACTCGGGCTTTTTGGACGGGCTGGAGATCGAGGCTGCAAAGGCCAAAGCCATTGAAACCTTGGTCGAAAAAGGCCTGGGCAAGGCGCAAACCAACTATCGCCTGCGCGATTGGGGCGCCTCGCGCCAGCGCTATTGGGGCTGCCCTATTCCGGTGGTGCATTGCCCGAGCTGCGGTGCCGTGCCAGTGCCCAAAGATCAATTGCCGGTGCAATTGCCCGACGATGTGACCTTCGATAAGCCCGGCAATCCCTTGGATCACCACCCGACTTGGAAGCACACCTCTTGCCCAAGTTGCGGCGGCGATGCTCAGCGCGATACCGACACCATGGATACCTTTGTCGATTCGTCCTGGTATTTCCTGCGCTATTGTTGCCCCGACGATACCAACGCGCCGCTGAACGAGGAAGCCAACTATTGGATGACCGTCGATCAGTACATCGGCGGCGTCGAGCACGCGGTCTTGCACCTGCTCTATTCGCGTTTCTTTATGCGGGCGCTGAAGAAGCTGGGCTATGTCACAGCGGAGGAGCCTTTCGCGGGCCTCTTCACCCAGGGCATGGTCACGCACGAGACCTACCAAAACGCCGATGGCAAGTGGCTGAGCCCCGATGAGATCAAGCGCAATGACGACGGCTCTTGGAGCACGCTGGACGGGGGCGCGGTCAGCGTCGGCGGCGTGATCAAGATGTCCAAGTCCAAGCGCAACGTGGTAGACCCTGAGACCATCATTCGCTCTTATGGCGCTGATACGGCACGTTTCTTCGTTATGTCTGACAGCCCGCCAGAGCGCGACTTTGAGTGGACCGAGGCGGGCGTGGATGGTGCCTATCGCTTTACCCAGCGGGTCTGGCGGGTCTTCGGCGACGCCCTGGAGCGCGCGGCGGCGGGCGATCAAGGCCCAAATCAATCGGCGGACCTGGCGTTGCGTAAGGTCATGCACCGCCTGATTGACGGGATTGCTGCCGACATTGAGGGCTTTGCTTTCAACAAGTCCGTGGCGCGCCTCTATGATGCGGTCAACGAGCTGTCGCGCTATCTCAGCGACGGCAAGATTTCGGCGGCGGCTTTGCAAGAGGCGCTGGACTACCTCTGCTTGGGCCTGGCCCCCTTCATGCCGCACCTGGGTGAGGAGTTGTGGTCGCGCCTGGGCCACCATGGCCTGGCTTGCGAGCAAGCCTGGCCGACGGTTGAGGCGGCTATGCTGACCGACGACACAATCACCATGCCCGTGCAGGTCAACGGCAAGGTGCGGGCGCAGATCGAGGTGCCCAAGGATCTACCTAAGGCAGAAGTCGAAGCTCGCGCTCTGGCTGATCCTGCTGTTGCCAAATTTGTCGGCGATACCGGACCCAAGAAAGTGATCGTGGTTCCGGGACGCATTGTGAATGTGGTTGTCTAATTCCTTGGCGCGCTGGGCGCTGTTGGCGCTCATTGCTCTGATGGCTTCAGGTTGCGGGTTTCAGCCCGTGGGCCAACGGCAAGTCGTACAAGATCAGCGGTTTTCGCAGATATTCATTCTGCCCATCGCCAATCGCGAAGGGCAGTTGTTGCGCAATGCCCTGACCCGCCGCCTCAATCCCTACGGCGAACCCAGCGATCCACGCTACCACTTAATAGTGAATCTCAGTCTGACCACGCGCAGTTTAGGCGTGCGTGCTGCGGGCGATACCACGCGCGCTCAACGCGTCATGACCTTGAGCTACAAGCTGGCCAACGCGCTGGATGCTGTGGTTCTGGATTCCGGCAATCTGACGGAAAACGTCAGCTATAATGTGGCTGATTACGAATATTTGGACGATTTCGCGCTGAATTCAGCACATGAGCGCGGCATCGAAGCACTGAGCGAACAGCTTGAACGGCGTTTGGCCCTGTTCTTCCAGCGTCAAGCTGATGGTCGGGCGATCGTGGACGAACAGCTCTAGCGGCCCGCCCACCGCTTGATTACAGCGCTGATTTCGCGCTGTAAGCCCTGCCCGCCTGCGCAAGCCTGCTGGGCTGGCTGAGGCGGCTTTCTGATCCGGCCAACCCCGGCACGAGGTCGCGCACCGCGCTCTGGCCTTGCAGCAGCGATGACCATTTGCTTTTCTGGCGCGCAGGATCGAACAAGGCAGAGCATGGCCAAGGCCCTAAGCCTCTGCCCACCATGAGGTACGGCAACCATGACTGAAACGATGAAACCTTCGCGCCGCGGACTGCTAAGCACGGCCCTGGGACTTGGGAGCTTGGGAGCAGCGGGCGTGGCCGCCAGTGGGCTTGCGGCTCCGGCCTTGGCCGCGCAGCAGCGCCACAAGCTGTCCATGGTGACCTCTTGGGTTAAAGGCTCGCCCGGCCCTGGCACAACGGCGGATCGCATCGCCCAGCGCATCACCGCCATGAGCGATGGTCGCCTAGAGGTGCAGGTTTATGGCGCCGGAGAGCTGACCAGCCCGTTTGGCGTTATGGATGCGGTGGGCTCAAACGCGGCCCAGCTTGGCCACACGGCGTCGTTCTTCTCGGCGGGCAAGTTTGCTGCCGCAGTGGCCTTCACCACGCTGCCCTTTGGCTTGGACGTGGCTGGGCATCAGGCCTGGATCGCGCGCGGCGAGGGCCAGGGGCTGTGGGATGCGCTCTATGCGCCTGCCGGTGTGAAGCCCTTCTTGGCGGGCAATTCTGATTTCACCATGGGCGGTTGGTTTAAGGCACCGCTGGGCTCGCTGGAAGACCTGAGGGGTCTGCGCCTGCGCGTGGCCGGTCTGGGCGGCCAGATCTATGAGGCGTTGGGCGCGGTGCCAACCTTGTTGCCGCCAGGCGAGATCTTTGGTGCGCTCAAGTCGGGTGCCATTGATGGCGTCGAGTTCCTGGGGCCCTTCAGCGATCGCGCGCTGGGCTTTGCCAAAGCGGCCAACAACTACTATTGGCCGGGCTTCAACAAGCCCAACGGCTCGGCAGAAGGCTTGATCAACAAGGCATTGTTCGACAGCTTGTCGCCCGCAGACCAAGCCATCGTGACCACGGCCTTTGAGGTTGAAAACTACCACGGCTTGGCTGAGGCCTCTTGGTTCAACGGTCAGTCGCTTAAGGCGCTGCGAGCGGCGGGCGTCGATATTCAACCCATGCCTCAAGACATTATGCGCGCAGCCAAAACCGCGTGGCGCGATGTCTTGGCGGATTGGCGGGTCAAGCACCCAGAAGTCGAGCCGGTTTTGCAGTCCTATGAGGCGGCACTGGTTGCCCAGCAAGATTGGTCGTCACTCAGCCTTCAGGCCTACGGCCAGATCGCCTAGGTTTGGTTATGCACGCTTTGGCAGGTCTGCGCGCCCAGTTGGGTCAGGCGCGCCCGCTGGTGGTCTGTTTGACCTCGCCGGTGGCCGCGCCGCTGACCGCCCAAGGCCTATCGGCTCTGGGCGCGGTGCCGGTCATGCCGGGCCATAGCGACGACCTGCCCGCTGCGGTCGCGCGCAGCGATGCGCTGTTGATCAACCTGGGCAGCAGCGATGAGGCGCGCGCCACGCTGTTCCGCCGGGCCATCGCAGCCGCGCGGGCAGCCGGGCGGCCCTGGGTCTTGGACCCGGTAGGTGCGGGCGGAGGGGTCTGGCGCACAGACCTTGCCTGCGAGCTGGCACGCATGGCCCCGACCATTGTTAAGGGCAATCCGGCGGAAATTCGCGCGCTGGCCGGGCAGACCGCCCAGCTCAAAGGCGTGGATTCGCTTGACGATGTGGCCTCGGCCTTGGCTGCAGCGGAAGGCCTGGTCGCCGAACCCCAGGGCCCACAGGCGCTGGTCATCACGGGTCCAAAGGACGCTTGCGTTGGGCCGCAGGGCACCCAGTGGAGCCAAGCTGGGCATCCGCTCGCGCCCCGGGTTGTGACCATGGGCTGTACCTTGGGCGCGGTTTGTGCAGCGGCAATGGCGGTGAGTTCAGACAGCGCCGCGGCTTCAGGGCTGTTAGCCGCACAGTCTTTCAAAGACGCCGCCAAGCAAGCAGGTGCCCGCGCTGCGGGGCTTGGCAGTTTTATCAGCCTGTTTTTGGACGCTCTGGACGGCGCCTGGCTGGAGGAACAGGGCCAAGGGTTATGACGACGACAGCACTGAGACACCGCGATGCACTGCGCGATATTCTACCTCTCTATTTGGTGATTGGACCCGAAAACTGCCCGCCCGGGCGCTGGCTGCAGGTGGCTCGCCTGGCGCTGGAAGGCGGCGTGAGCTGCCTGCAATACCGCGACAAAACCAGCGATGATGCTCAATTCCTGGCCAACGCGCGGGCGCTAGTCGCCGTTGCTGAGCCTTTCGGGGTGCCCGTTCTTTTAAATGATCGGGTCGAATTGGTCGCTAAATCCGGCGCGCAAGGCGCACATATTGGTCAAGATGATATCAGTCCAAAAGAGGCGCGAGATCAGTTGGGCGAGGCCGCTGTATTGGGTCTGAGCGTCGGGTCTTTGGAAGAACTAAGACAACACGATCCCAAACGGGTCGATTACTTAGGAATTGGGCCTGCTTTTGCTACCACGACAAAAGCCGACTCGGGCGAGGCTATTGGTCCAGACGGCATTTCGTCAATCTTAAGTTGCAGCAATACGCCAGCCGTGGCCATTGGCGGGATTTCAACAAAAACAATTCCTTACCTGCAAGGCCTAGGACTATTTGGGGTGGCGCTGATCACATTTATAACGCAAAGTTCGGATCCTAAGGCAGCCAGCCTTGACATGGGTCGCGAACTAAAGATGCTGAGCTCGAGATAACAACCATAGGTTTCGGGGGTTTTGCATGTCAATCTCACGCCGTTTGCTTTTAATGGCCAGCGCCAGCCTGGCGGTCCTTGGGGGGACAAGCAGTTCAGCGCAAGCGTCCACGGCGGTCGAGCAAGTCCGTGCTGCCGCAAAGATCGCAACAAATGGCATTGGCCGCGGGTCGCGCTCGTCGCGTCGCAGCAGTGCGCGGTCATTCGTCAATCAGTACTTGTCGGTTTCGGCTATGGCCCGCTCTTCATTGGGGCGGGAGTACAATGATTTGACCTCCTCGCAAAAGAGTCGCTACCGCTCTTTGTTCAAGGACTACCTTGTTGAGTATATCCTTGGGTTCTTCGAAAATTATTCGGGCCAGCGCATTGATGTTCTGCCGCGCACAAAAAAGCGCGGATCTCTGACCATCGTCGCGTCAACCATCACCCATCGCGGCAAGAAGTACTCTGTCGATTGGACCTTGGTGGGGTCTAGCAACTATCGCCTCTATGATGTCAGCATCGAAGGCCTGAGCCTGCGCCGTGACACCAAGGCACGCTTTACTCGCGTTTATCGTGCCAAGGGCTATGACGGTCTCATAACAGCCATGCGCAACTATATCCGCCGATCCAAGACCAGCGGCTAGCCGCCGGCCCTAGATCTTTTGGTCTGTGCAGAGGGCGGCCGCACCGGTTTGCGCTTGTGGCTGCCGTCTGGCTCGATCTGCGCTGCTGTGCGACCTGTGCGCTCGGGCGCACGGGGCTGCAGGGTCTTGCAGGCGGCCTAGGGCACTATTCACCCCTCTGAATTCACCCCCACTGATGAACCGCCTGGCGCGGCCAAGGGCTGTGGCACCGTCCTTCGCCCGGCACGCCGCGCATGTCGAGCGCCGCCGACGCAATCAGCGGCCGTCGCTGTTCACTGGCGGGTTCGCAGACCCACAATTCGCCCGTTCCGATTTGCCCGCTTTTGCGCTATGCCTTGGCCATGATTGTAAAACGCCTGTTCGATATCTTGGTCTCCGCGCTCGCGCTGCTGGTCTTTGCGCCCGTCCTGTTGGTGCTGGCACTGATGATTTGGCGCAAGCTGGGCTGGCCGGTCTTCTTTACGCAAGTTCGTCCGGGACTAGGCGGGCGGCCCTTTCGCTTGATCAAGTTCCGCTCCATGCTGGATGCAACGCCTGTGCGCCAGAGCGACGCCGAGCGCCTGACCCCCTTTGGGGCCAAGCTGCGCGCGACCAGCTTGGACGAGCTGCCAGAGCTGTGGAACGTCCTACGCGGCGACATGAGCCTGGTCGGCCCGCGTCCTCTCTTGATGGACTACCTGCCGCTCTACAGCCCCGAGCAAGCCCGCCGCCATGCGGTGCGCCCAGGCATTACCGGCTGGGCTCAGGTCAATGGCCGCAACGCTTTGGATTGGCCGCAACGCTTTGCGCTGGACACTTGGTACGTCGATAACCGCAGCTTTTGGCTCGATCTGAAGATCTTGGTTATGACCGTTGGCAAGGTCTTGGCGCGCGAAGGGGTGACTTCAGAGACTTGTGTGACCATGGAACCCTTCAAAGGCAATGATCCCCCCGATACGCCCTCGAACGAGAAGGCCCCGCAGCATGACTGACCCCAAAACGCCCGCCTTATCGCCGCTGGTGGCGGCGCTTCCCAATGCCATAAGCTTTGCGCGCCTGCTGGGTGCTGTGCCGGTTGGCCTGCTGCTTGCTGGTGGTCATGCGGCCGTGGGTCTGCTGCTGCTGACGGTTTTGATCGCTAGCGATTGGCTGGACGGCTATTTAGCGCGCCGCCTGAGCCTAGTCAGTCGTACCGGCACCTGGCTGGACCCTTTGGCGGACAAGGTGTTGGTGCTGGGCCTCTATCTGTATTTTGCCGTTTGGGCTGCCGTGAGTCCCATATTGAGCGCCTGGTATCTGCTGCCGGTCGCCATCATCACCGCGCGCGAGGTCTATATGATCGTGCTGCGCTCGCGCGCGGCAGACGCGGGCAAGGCGGTTCCGGCCTCGATGACCGCCAAAGTTAAGACCACGATCCAGTTTGCAGCGCTGTATGGCATGGTGCCGGGCTTTCTCGCCTTGCGCCAGGCGGCGGGCAGCGGGGACGCAGACGCGGGCCTGCAAAGCTTGCTTTTGGCCTGGGCGCAATCGCCCTTGTACCAACCCTGCTTGTTCGTGCTGGTCTGGATCGCTGCTGGCCTGACCCTTTGGTCGGTCTGGGGCTATGTGCGGCAGGCTTTGTCCGCGCGCGGCGATGGCTCCTGAGCACGCACCGGCGGGCGCGCGCAAGCCAGGTTTGATCGACCGCGCGCTGCTGTGGCTGCAAATCGGCCTGGTCGCTTCTGCCGTGGCGACGCTGGCCTGGACAGCCTATCAGGCGTGGCAAAATCCCTTCGTGGAGGCGTTGGTCGAGCGCGGCGCCGAGGAGCTGCGCAGCGAGGTTTGGGCCCAGGTCGCGCGCCGCATTGATCAGCCCGAGCTGGATCGCCGCCTGCGTGCAGCCTTGGACCAAAACCCCATCGCTTGGACTGAAATTGGCCTGAACCTCAAACTTGCCGAGCGTCTGGCCTTGGAGCCCGACGCGGACCTGCAAAACGAGATTCGCGCGGCGCGCAGCGCAGCCCGGCAGCCCTTGGCCGTGCTGGGCGCCTGTTGGCAGGGAATTTTTGCGCTTGAGCTGGGCCAGAGCCTGACCGAGGCTTCATGCGCGGGCCTGTCCGAAGTCACCTCGGTCGGGGATGTGAAATCGCTGCTGCGTGTTGCCGGTGCCTTTGCCAGCGGCCAGGCCATTGACCGCTTCGACTTGGGGCTGGGGATCGCCGGCCTGGCCTTGACCGGCGCCACTTTGGTGTCGGCGGGCAGCGCAGCTCCGGCTAAGGTCAGTGTCGCCACCTTGAAGGTGGCCAAGCGCGCCCGCGTTCTGTCACCTGGGCTCAAGCGGTCCCTGCAACAAGGCCTGAACCGCAGCATCAAGCTGGACGTGGCGCTGGAGGCTCTGGGCAAGGAGCTGGGGCAGGGCCTGTTCGTGCGCAGGGCCAGTTTGCAAAGCCGGGCCATGCGGATCTTGAACCGCTCATTGGACCCTAAGGCCTTTGATCGTTTGGTGGGTGAGCTGGCCGATTTGGGCGTCAGCCTGCAAAGGGTTGGCCCACGGTCAGCGCTCTATACCTTGCAGTTCGTGGGCTCGGGTCAGGATATTGCGCGGCTCAAGCGCTTTACGGCGGCCTTGGGGAAGGAAACACCGGAGGCCTTGTCGGTGCTGGGACGCGGCGGCTATCGCCTGGCGGTCAAGACCACGCGCAGCGGCGTGCGGCTGGCCAAGGTGGTTGGCGCGCTCGCCTGGCAGGCCATGGCGCTGGTCGTCAGCGTGGCGCTGTCCTTGCTCAAGTTGCTGGTGTCGCGTGGCATCAAGCGGGCACGCCGGAGCAGAAACCGGGCCAGGCGTCGCATCTGATCCCCCAGCCGCAGCGCTGGTATGTCCCCTACTGCGCGGGCAGGCGGGCGTCGTCGCCAAATCCCGCTGCTTGCGCCGCCTGCTCATCGTCGGCGGGTAAGCGGGTGATGCGCCGCAGGTCGTACTGAAGTTTCAGCGCACACGGCGTGAAGAACAGCGTCAAGAAGCTGGCAAAGGTCAAGCCAAAGGCGATGGTGGTCGCCAGCGACTGCCACCATTGGCCCGAGGGCGCACCGACCGTCACCAAGCTGGACACGAAGTCGATGTTGACCCCTGTGACCATGGGCATCAGGCCCAAGACCGTTGTGACCGTGGTCAGCAGGATGGGGCGCAAACGCTGGGACGCGGTCAGCACCAGCGTTTCGTGGATCGTCAGCCCCTTGCGTTTGAGCTGTTCGAAGGTGTCGATCAAGACAATGTTGTTGTTGACCACAATCCCCGCCAGCGAGATCAGGCCGACGCCGGTCATGACCACGCTGAAATTGCGCCCGGTCAGATAGAGGCCCAGCAACACGCCGACCGACGACATGAAAATGGCGCTGAGGATCAGAATTGCATTGTAGAAGCTGTTGAACTGGGTGATCAAAATCACGGCCATCATGAAGAGGGCGACGCCAAAGGCTTGAGCCAAAAATAGACCAGTTTCGGCCATCTCCTGATCTTCGCCAACGAATTTGGCACGGGCGCTGCCGGGCAGGGGATTTTCTTCGATCCAGGCGCGAATTTGCTCGACCTTGGTGCTCTTGGTGACGGCCTTGCCATCAACGATATCGACAATATCGGCCTTGATGGTCTGAGCACGCTCGCCGTCCAAACGCTGGAGCTGGCTCACCTTGGGCTTGGGCTCGCGCTTCAAGAACAAGCTGAGCGGCACCTGGCCCTTGGGCGTATCCACGCGCAGTTGATCCAATTGCGCCAGGTTGCGGTACTGAGGCGGCAGGCGCAGGGTGATATCAACCTCGTCGTCAGAAGTCGTCGGGCGATAGGTGGAGATGGTCACGCCGTTGGTGATCAGCCGCACGTAGTAGCCCAGAATAGCGATATCAACGCCATAGAGCGCCGCTTGCTCGCGATCAACAGTCAGCTCCCAGTCGATACCCGGCAGGGGCAAGCCGTCCTCGATGTCCCGGTATCCGCCCAGCTCCTTCATGCCTTGCAAGATGTGGCGGGCGGCGGGCGCGATGTCGTCCTTGTCGGCCGCCGTCACTTCGATCTGCACGGCTTTGCCTTGGGGCGGGCCAGCTTCTGCGGCGGCCAGCTCAACCTGCATGCCGGGCAGATCGGCGACCAGCTCACGGATTTCAGCCTTGATGGCATCAGCCTTGCGGCGATTGAAGTAATCGACAAGCTCAAGCTGCACCGAACCGATGGTGTCCTCAGCCTGCTGCGAGCCGCTGCTGGACCGCGTTTGTGAAACGGCATAGATAGCGTTGAACTCGCCGTGTTGGCGCTGCATGTCCAGAATTCTTGCTTCGACCTGGCGCATCATGGCATCGCGCTCATAGATCGACATGTTGCCGCGCGCGCGCACGGTGATGGTCATGTTTTCTGGCTCGACGTTGGGGAAAAATTCGACCGACTTTCCCGAATTGGCATAGGTAACGACGATGACCGCCATGATGGCGAAGATCGCAACGATGGTTGTGATCGGCGACTTAAGCAGCGTGTTAAGCATGCGCGCATAAATCCGCACTGGCCCGGCGATTTCTGAGGCGCGTGCGGGTTCCTTGCGAGGCTTGATAGCCTTGGTGTCGAACAGCGCGGTTGCAGAGCGAGCGAACAGGAAGCCCGAGGCGACCGCGACGAGCGTCACGAGTGCAATGGTTGCTGGCAGCGCCCAGCCATAGCTGTCCAGCGGCAGGCCAGTCAGATTGCTGATCGCGGCCACGATAGCCCCTGATTGAAGCCCGCCGACGATCATCACGCCCAGCCCCAAAACAACCGCCAGCACTTTAACGACGGTCTCCAGCGCTGCGCCCAGAACCGGCACGAAGATCAATGCCATGAGCAAACTGGCCGACAGGGTGATCAGCAGCGTTTTGGGCAGGTAGCCCATGAACTCGCCGATGATGCCCGGCCAGAAGGCCAGGGGCGCGAAGGCCGCCAAGGTGGTCGCAGTCGAGGCGATGATCGGCCAGGCCATGCGCTTTGAAGCCTCGGTGTAGGCGGTTAAGCGCGAGGCCCCTTCGGCCAGCCGTCGGTCGGCGTACTCGATGACGACAATCGCGCCATCCACCAACATGCCAGAGGCCAGGATGAGCGAAAACAGCACCACGATGTTGATGGTAAAGCCCAACATGGCCAGCACCATAAAGCCGATCAGAAATGAGCCCGGTATCGCAAAACCGACCAGCAAGCCTGAGCGCAAACCCAGCGCGCCAACCGCGATAACCAAGACCAGCAGCACCGCTGCCAGGACGTTGTTGGTCAGATCGCCCAGCATAGTCTTGATGGTCACGGACTTGTCTTGCAGGAACTTGACCTCCAGCCCGGCGGGCCAGGTCTGGCGCTCGTCGGTGACGATGGCTCGGGTGGCCTCGATGGTCTCGATAATGTTCTCACCTGTGCGTTTTTTGACCGCCAAGGACATGGTGCGCTTACCGTTGACCCGCGCGAAACTGCTGGGGTCTTTGAAAGTGGGGCGCACGTCGGCAATATCGCTGAACAGCACCACCGACTGGCCGTCGGACTTGATCGGCAAATCAAAGATATCTTCGATATCTTCGAACAGCCCCGGCACCTTCAAATCAAAGCTGCCCGAACCAGAGCTGAGCGTGCCCGCAGCGATCAGGCGGTTGGAGCCAGCAACCAGGCCCAGTACCTCTTGAATGTTGAGGCCATAAGATTGCAGCACGTTGGGGTCGATCAAGATCTCGACCACCTCTTCGCGGCTGCCTTGCAGGTCGGCCTCCAGCACTTGCGGCAGGGCTTCGATGCGATCTTGCAAGCGCGTCATGAGCTGCAACAGCGCTTGTTCAGGCAGGTCGCCGAACACGGCCAAGGTGATGATTGGCAACTCTGACACGTTGACTTCAGAGACCGTGGGATCGTCCGCTTCGCTGGGCAGGTTGGGCTTGGCTTTGTCCACGGCGTTGCGGGCATCGTCCAAGGCGCGGTCCACATCAAAGCTGGCACCAAACTCCAGCACGATATTGCCGCCGCCCAGATAGCCGGTTGAGACCATTTTCTCCACGCCATCAAGGCCTTGCAGCTCGGTTTCAAGCGGGCGCAGCAAAAGGCGCTCTGAGTCTTCGGGCGAAATCCCCTCCAAGCCAACGCTGACGTAGAGGGTCGGCACGCTCACATCTGGTTCGGCTTCCTTGGGGATCGAGAGCCAAGACATGACCCCCACCGCCAAGATCACAACCAGCAAGGACAGCACGGTGCGTGAATAGCGAAGGGCGGCGTCGATAAGTGCGTTCATAGCAAAGGACTTTTTCTGCTGATCTTTGGGCGGGCGCTAAGCGCGTCGTTTAGGTCTGGGCGCTTTGGGGTGCCAACAGCGACGCGTCGGCAAAAGGCAGGCGCGCGGGCTAGAGGCCCAAACGCGCGACCTCAGCGGCAGTGATGGTCTTGGGAAGCACCTTGTCACCGCTGGTGACCAACTCTTGGCCTTGCACAATCAGCGTTAGGGTCTCAGGCAGGTCGTCTAGCCACAGCCCAGCAGCGGTGGCATGGATAATGCGCGCGGGCAGGAAGACCACTTCTTGCTGGTCGTTGACGGTCTTGACGCCGATCTGGTCGCCTGCACCCAAGGTCAGGGCGTTGGTCGGCACGAAGTGGGCCTTGCGCGCTGGGGTTGGGATGTGAACATCGGCAGAGACGCCTTCGGGCAGGTTCAGCGCGCGGGTCTCGGCCTGGTCGAGCAGAGCGGTCAGCTCGACCCGGAAGGTGCGGGTATCGCCCTCAGCGACCGTAGAGATGTAGCTGACTTTCGCTTCAAACTTTGCGCCGGTGGCCAGTTCGACTTGTCCGACCATGCCCAAGTCTATCGCGCCAATTTGGCGCTCGCCAGCAAGGCCGACCACCTCAATTGGCTCTTTGTCTAACAACAGGGCGACGGGCGTGCCAGGGTTGACGAAGGCCCCCGGCTCGACATAGGTGTCTTCAATCACTCCGGCAAAACCTGCCTTGATTTCAAGCTTCTTCATCGCCAATTCGGCGCGCAGCAGGCCTGCCTTGGCGCGCTCGACCGCAGCGGTTGCGCCATCGACTTCGATCTGGGAGCCGAAGCCTTGGGTCAACAAGGACTGCTTGGCCTTCAGGTCCGCTTCGGCCTGGCTCAGAGCCGCTTTCGCTTCCGCACGCTGGGCGGGGCGCTCGTCGGCGGCCAGCACAGCGATGACCTGATCCTTGACGACGCTCTGGCCGCGGGTGACCCGCAACGAGGCGATTTGCCCTCCAATCTCGGCTTTGACTTCCAGCTTGCGATCTACCTGGGTCTCGGCGGTGAAACGCAGCTCGGAGCTGAAATCGCGCAGGCCGATCTCGGCGGTGCTGACGGCTTGCAGCGTGGCCGGAGCGTCCAAGGTCGCTGCAGGCTTGGTGACCTCGGGCTTGACGCCAGCCCAAGCGCCCCAAATGAGCCAGCCAGCAGTGACGGCAGCGATGAGGAAAGCCGGAATGAGGGAACGGAACATGGGTGTGTCTCGATTGATTTGCCGCATTTTGTGCCATCGTCGGCGAACATGACGGCGGTGGCAGGGACGGCTTGGGTCTTATGTCGGCGAGGCGCTGAGTTGAGCGCGCGGTTGTCAGCACACGCCAACAGCCCAGTGTGGCTTGGACGCGTGCCTGGCGCTTATATAGGCCATGAGCCGGGACGAGAAAAGGCACGTCGGCCGGGTTTTAGCCCAAGCCCCAGCAAATCTTAAGACCGCACATAGCTAACCGATTGGTTTCACCGCGATTCCGGCTGATAGGCTGCGGTCTGCTGCCAGCCGCTAAAGCCAGTTTGCAGCACCACGACATTGTCGCGCCCGGCCACCCGCAGCGCAAAAGCCGCCTGTGCCGACAAGCTGCCGGTGTTGCAGAACAGCACGGTTTTTTGCCCCTGGGGAATCTCGTCGATGCGATCGAGCACCTCGCGCCACTCGATATGCACCGCGCCAGGAATGGTCGCCGCCTCGTATTGCTCGCGATCGCGGGTATCGACGAATAAGACCGCGTTGAATACCGCCTCGTCGATTTGCTGGGGCAGAATTATGCCAGCCTCATAGTCCGCGAACATCAAGTAGTCTTGCATGGCCTCAATGGCAGCTTCAGGATCTTGCGCCTGTGCGGCACTCAGCGGGGCAAGAGCCAGCAGGAAGGCGGCCAGAACAAAGCCCAACAAGCGGTGGTGAAATACAGATATCATGGCAGCTTTCCTTCAAGTATCGCACTGCCATGCTAAGCCTTTGTCCTATCCAGGGCCATGCTTTGCGCTGCATCGCGCTGCATGCAGATTGCCGCGTCATTAGACCAGCGGCGCGCAGTTAGAGCGGTTGTTGGTTGATTTCCCGGCTGTGACGCGCAACATGAGCGCCAGGAACATCAAGTTGCGATATCAAACATAAGCGACGCTGGAAAGCAGCGTTTTAGAAAGGACAAGCCCCATGAGCAAAGTGGTCCTCGTGCGCCATGGCCAAGCCAACGCCGGTGCTGGCAGCGAAGAAGAGTACGACCGCCTGAGCGATCTGGGCCGCCAACAAGCCCGCTGGCTGGGCGAATACATGGCTACCACCGATCACGGCATGCAACGCATCGTGGCGGGCACCCTCAATCGTCAGCGCGACACGGCGCGCGAACTTGCTGGCCTGCTGGGCCTGAGCGTAGACGAAGATCCGCGCCTGCGAGAGATGAACTATTTTGAGCTGGCCCGATCAGCGAAGGAGACCCACGATATCGACCTGCCCAACGGCCGGGAATCCTTCATCGAGCATTTCCCCTTGGTCATGGAAGCCTGGGAGCAGGGCAGCATTTCGTGTTCGACTGAAACTTACGCGCAGTTCTCAGACCGGGTCTTGAGCGCACTCAGCGATGCCGAGGAAACCGACGGCACCATGCTTGTGACCTCGGGCGGGGTGATCGGCGTGGCCATACGGCACATCTTGGGTCTGGACACGCACAGCTTTGCCCACGTGCTGCTGCAAATCAACAACGCGTCCCTGCACCGCTATACGCTGGAGTTTGGGGGCCGCCGGCTAAACACCTTCAATGCGCTGCCGCACCTGGACCCGCCCGAGCGTGCCCACGCCCGCACATTTATTTAGAGCAGGTATTTAGAGCAGGCATTTAGAGCAGGAGCGGTTGCGGTTCCGGCCAGGGCGGATCGCCGCCATGAGGCCCCCAGCGCAATCCGCGAGAAAGTCGCGATACTTCCGAGCATGGATTTGCTTTAAAAGCGAGAACTTAGATCGACGGACCTGCTGCGATACCAGGCCCCGCCGCTCTAGGTTCCGCGAAACCCTTGGGCAACGATGAATTGCTCGCGCGAGTCCGAGCGCGAGGCCTCGGGCTTGACCGTCTGCACCTTGGTAAAGGCTTGCTTGAGCCGGTCCAAGGTCTGCTTTTGCGCCCCGCCTTGCAAGACCTTGGCAACAAAGGTGCCGCCGGGAGCCAGAAGCTGCTCAGCCACGTCAAAGGCGATGTCGATCAACATCATGACCCGCAAGTGATCGGTCGGTCCATGACCGGTCGATGACGCAGCCATGTCTGAGATCACCGCATCCAGTTTGCCACCCGCCTGCTCGACCACCCACGCCTGGGTGGCCTCATCGCGCATGTCGCCCTGCCAGATCAAAGCGCCTGGTACGGGCTCGACTTCTTGCAGGTCGATGCCCAACACGCGGCCACGTTCGGCCTTAGCGTCGGTTTGATCTGCGCCGGTGCGCTGGGCGGCAACTTGCAGCCAGCCCCCTGGTGCGCAGCCCAAATCCAACACCCGCGCTCCGGGTTTGAGAAATCCGAAGCGATCATCCAAGCCGACCAGCTTAAAGGCCGCCCGTGAGCGGTAGCCCTGCCGTTTTGCCTCGGCAACAAAGGGATCGTTGAGCTGGCGGTTGAGCCAGCGCGCCGACGAATTCGTGCGCTTGCGGGCCGTCTTGAGCTGGGTCGTGAGCTGGCGCTGAGCACCGATGGTCTGCATGGGGTCGCCCTGCCCGGACGCCGGAGCCTTGGCAGCCAGGCCAATAGCCTTGGGGTCGGGGCGCTTTTTGGGGCGCCGGGGTGGGCGGGCAGTGGGAGGCGTGGTTTTTTTGGTCATGGCAATGCTGGCAGATGCAATCAAAGGCGCAAGAGCGCGTTAGTCTAAGGCGCGGCGGCAAGCCACGCAAATTTTCAGGCGAGCGAACCGCTGGCCTGGGCTCTGGCTTATTCTCCAGATCGACCAGGTTCGCTGCGAACCGGCGCGCCGCGCGCTGGGCCAGATCGCCCGCGACCTTGGCGCCAGCGACCTTCGGTTTTGTTGCCCTGAGATTTCGTTCCCTGAGACTTGAGTCCCTGGGCCTTAGTGCCTTGGGTTTTTTGGCCGCCACCTTCGCCCTGGTGCTTGGAGCCTGCCTGGCGTTTGTTGTCACCTTGGCGTTTGCTTTCACCTTGGCGTTTGCTTTCACCTTGGCGTTTGCTTTCACCTTGGCGTTTGGCTTTGCCGCGCATGGGCGCACCGGGCCTTGGCTGCGCCATAAGCTCATACAGCATACCTTCGCGCAAGCCACGATCAGCGACCCGCAAGCGCTGCAAAGGGAAGCAATCCAAGATGCCCTGCAAGATTGCGCAACCCGGCAGAACCAAGTCAGCGCGATGGCTGCCAATGCTCTGCATGGAGGCGCGCTCCTCGTGGCTCATGTTCAGGAGCTGTTGGCAGATGCGATCAATCGCGCCCAAGGTCAGGTAGGAGCCATCCACTCGCGAGCGATCATAGCGCTGCAAGCCCTGCACCAACGCCGACAGGGTGGTGACAGTACCGGAGGTGCCGATCAGCTGCACCTTAGCTTGTCTTTGATGAAAGGCGACCCGATTGCGTTGCTCGAATTCGGCCAAGGCCTCAGCCATGTCGCGGCGGATCGCGGCATAGGCTTCTGGGGTCAGCGATTTGTCGGCCTGAGATAAGTTTACCTGAGTTAAGTGTGCTTCACCGAGGTTGGCCTCTGTCTGCGCCGCATAGCGCTCGGCCAATGTCACCACGCCAAAAGGCAAAGACAGCGAATCAATGGACTGCGGGCGATGCCCACCTTTGACTTGCAGCCACGACACTTCGGTCGAACCCCCGCCAATATCGAAGACCAAGGCATAGGGCCTGCGCGGATTCATCAGCGGCGCACAGCCCATAAAGCCCAACTGCGCCTCCTCTTGGCCCGAGATCAGCTCGAGCTTGAGCCCTGTTTCACGCCGCACTCGCTCTAAGAAGTCATCGCAATTGCTGGCCGCGCGGCAGGCCTCGGTAGCAATGCAACGCAGCCGGTCGGTGCGATGATTGGCGATGATACTGGAGCACGCCTTCAAGGAGGCCAAAGTTCGCTGGATCGCCGCCTCACCCAGCTCACCGCTCAGCGCCAAACCTTCGCCTAAGCGCACGATGCGCGAATAGGATTCAACAATGCGAAAAGGCGGACGTGGGCGGCTGCCTTTGGCCGGTCGAACCGACGGCACTTCGCCCAAGCGGTGCCCGCCCGGCACCCTGCGTGCAACCAAAAGTCGGCAGTTGTTGGTGCCCAGGTCCAAGGCCGCGAACACGCCTTGGCCGCGCCCTCGCTTGGCGGCATAGGGGGAACGGCGCGCCCCTGTCCTAGGGGCCGCTTGGTGATCCGCTGCGCGCTGTTGAACGCTGCTGGCGGTCGCCTGAGGAGGGGGCGTTGTGTTCATGCCCTATACATGGACGCGCCAACTGCCGAGCGCAAACGCTTTGTCACGCAGCTGAAAATTTGTCCGCCGATCCAGCCGCAGGCATCGCCGTGTCAGCAATGCGGACAAAGCGTCGAACGAGCCGTTACTTCAGCGAATTGTGCCATCGTTGCGCCACAATAGCCACCAAATGACACAAGATGGCCTTCTATTCTAGGTTGAGTATTCTTTCGGCTAGTGCTATACAAATGAAGGGCTAAATCGAGTACACTTTTGATTTTTTACCACTCGGTTGACCCCGTCTATTTGATCAAAGGCCGCAGTTTTAAGCGGCCCCGGAGCAGCATTTTTATGCTTCGGGAAAAGAATATACTTTGGAGATTTACCATGCGGAAGCCATTGCTGAATACCACAATGCTTTCCAGCCTCTTCGTAACCTTGGGGTTAAGTTTACCCGCGCTAGCGAACGACAATGTCGTCACTACCTCAGTCAATGGTACGGATTCTTACATCAGCGGTCGCATTGGAGCCTCGGGCAACGGCATCAATTCGACCTTCGGTGCAGGACAAACCTATCACTTTGAAATCGAGGGCAACGGTTACAGTGTCGGCTATGTCTTGTCAGACAACCCCGACATCATTGTCAACGAGGCTACGATCGAGGACACCTCGGGCGATAACCGCTATGAGATCAGCACTCAAGGCGGCAACGATGTGTTTCAAAATACCAGCACAGGAAACTTGCAGGGCCAAATTCACCTGGGTGACGGCGCGGACTCTGATACATTCTTGCTGAACGGTAACCCGGCGAACGTCGGCGACGAGGCACTGATCAACGGCGGTCTGGGCGGCAACGACATCCTGGCGCTTGGCGGAGCCAGCAATGGTAGCATCTACGTCTTGAACGCCAGCGATCTGCTGCACATGATCGAATTTGAAGATCTAGAGCAGCGTTCGGGCACTTGGTACACCTCAGCCAACTTGTCCTTTGACAGCCTGACCGTCTCAGGTGGGCAACTGACCTTGGACGGCACCTCAAACGGCATAAACTTGGTCAGCGTTGACCACGGATCCCTGGTGGTTGACGGCGTTTTGACCACCACCAACGACCTGGTGATCAACTCAAGCGACACGACCTTGGGCCGCCTGAACGGCACCGGCCTTATTCACGGCAATGTGGTCAACCGCGGCAGCGTCTCGCCAGCCACCCATGGCACCATTGGCACGCTGACCATCGACGGCGACTACACCGCGACCGCCAATTCCATCCTGCATCTTGATATTGACGCAGCCGTCGGCAAGGGCGATCAGTTGATCGTCAATCGAGACCTGTTGATCAATCCCGACGCCAAGTTGCAAATCAACACCCTCAGCGCGCCGTTGGAAGATCAGACCTTTGTTATGATCTTGGCCGATGTGTCTGGCACCACGACTGGCCGATTTGATCTGACCACGCCGCTGGGCGATTCTTATAACCTGATCTACGACGACGACACGCAGAACATCTTGCTGACGGTCGGCGAAAAGCTGGTGCCTGTGGTGGTCTCGCCCGACACGGAAGAAGAAACGCTGGTATCGCGCAAAATTCTGGGTTCGGACAAGGTTCGCAATCAGCTTATTACTGAGCCCAATGGAGCCAACGTCGCTGCGGCGCTGGCTGCTGGCTTGGTGCCCGAGCATGAATTGGCGCTGCTAACGCCAGAGTTCTATGTGTCTGTCTACCAGGCCAACGCCAACGCTGGCGTCAGCGCCGGTCGCTATCTGATTGAACGGATTGATGATCGCGAACACTGCGGTACCCTGGAGGGCGCGGGTCAAGAAAACTGTCGCCAACTGGCCGACGGTATGAACATCTGGGGCAGCCTGGACGCTGATCTGGGCAAGTTCGATGACCGCGAGCATATGGACGTTGACTACCAGTTGTACCGCGCCATGTTTGGCATGGATCAGCGGATTGGCAATTCGACCTTGGGCATTGCGGCAGGCTACGGCTTTGGCACCGGCAACGAGGATAACTTTGGCAACTACAACGCACACTTTGCTCATGCAGGTGCATACGTCAGCCAGCACGTTACCTATTTCAACCTGGATGCGGCCTTGGGCTACACCTTTGGCTGGGGCGAGGGCAATCGCACGATCAACCGGATCGTCGGCAATCCCTTGAACCAGACCTACACCGGCTCTATCCAGTCGCATTCGGCGACCGCCATGGCACGTGTGACCCAAGAATATCAAGCCGAGAATGGCTATGAGTTCCAGCCTCAGGCAGGCATTGAGTACCACCTGGCGTCTTATGCTGACATGCAAGAGAGCGCGGGCGGAGCTTATTCAGCGCTGGGCCTGAACATTGACAATTGGACCCACGACCAGCTCAGCGGTTTCGCTGGTGCCGAGGTGCGCAAGGCCTTTGAGTCTGGCGACACCATCTTCATTCCAGAGCTGCGCGGTTTGGCCCGTTACATGATGCTGGGCTCGGACATTTCTGTACCGGCCGCCTTTACGCTGGACCCCGGCAACACGGCCTTCTCCAAGAGTGCCAAGCTGCCGCAAGCCACCTTTACCGTCGGCGGCGGGGTCAACGTTGAAGCGCGGGGGGCCCTGACCTTCTTCACTGACTACGATTTCACCTTTGGCGACGAATCTTACCAGCACGATCTGCGCGGTGGGTTGCGCGTAAAGTTCTAAATCCGGTGCGTGAGCGTCGCGCCTAGCTGACCGAGCGCCCTGCGCACAGGCGTGATAGCCCGCGTCAAAACCAAGCGGCGATATCAGCGTCTCGCAATCAGATTTGCAGACCGTGGCGGTGGCGCAGAGTGTTGGCCGCGCTGCCTTCGTTGACCCAGCAAGCCTTATGCCCAAGGCCTGTAGGAGAAAGCTCCACGACTGCACAAGCGTGGCTTGCCCGCGTAGCCAACACAAATCTCCAAACTCTTGCCGCCTGTGATGTCACATTGCAGGCGGTATTTTTGTTGTGGGTGGTTGTCCTCCGCGCACCGCTTCCTCGTTTAAGGCCGTCGCCCGCGTTGCAAGGCCAGCGTTGGCCTGTTTTAAGGCCCAAGAGCGCTGCTTGCGACGATGGGCAGGAAGCACCGCGTCGGTCACAGGATCATGCGCACGCCGCGCCGCTGTGACCGGTCTGCCGTTCAATTTGTCGTGGCAATGCAAGTCGAAGCAAAGCTTTGCACACCATGGGGCGACTCGGCTTTGGGATTAGGCCTGCCTGCCCTGCCGACGCTAGGCGGGTTTCCAGCCAGAATTGCTCAGGCGTTAGCGGCCTTGCGCGCTGATCCCAGGGACATGCGCTTGAGGCCAATTAACGATCGGCATGAAATACCAAGAAAGTCCGTCGAAATACCAATAACCTTGCGGCTGAGGCCGGGGTTGCGGCGGTGGAGCTGGCGGGCGGGCGGGTTGCCAGGGCCGAACTTCTACAATCTGCAACAGTCCCGTCGGCAGCAAGCGTGCCTTTATCAAGGCCGGTCCTTGGTCGGCGATGACCCTGGGGTGATCTTGGGCCGGCACCCGCAGGCGGGCAATATCGCTGGACACGACCAGGGCACCGCCGTCGCGCTGGTAGGAGCCTTCTAGCTCGACCTCCAGCGGGCGGTCTTGCTTCAAGGCCTCGCCGATGGGGTCGATGTCGAAGCTGATCACCACCAAGGTTCCGTCCGGGCGCATCTTGCCTTCGACCCGCACCTGCCGACCCAAAACGTCAGTGCGCATGAACGGCATGCCACGGGTGGCTTTGCGGCTCAGCACGATGGGCTGGCCGCCGACCAAAAAGCGTGAGGTCCCGGCTTCAAGCGACAAGATTCCGGAGACGGCGACAACAGGTGGTGGGGCGATAACCTCCAGCGCGCCGAGCAACAGATCCGAATCGCCGATCTGGATGGCATCCACCGCGACCCATTGGCCGGGCTGCAAAGCCGCCATCTTGGCCTCGACCCTTGCCTTTGTCGGGCCCTCCAGCGCGCCTACCAGACGCTTCCGGAGCAAGGTTAGGTGCTGGCCGTCGCTTCCAACCTGGCCCGTCAGCTTGGGTAGCGCGCGCAATTCGACCGCTTGCAGGCCTTGGTCGGTTTTGTGAACTTTGATCAAGACCCGCTGTCCGCGTTGCAGGCTTTGACCGCTGCGAGCATCCTTCAACTGGTCTGGTCGGACTTGGATTCGCAGCTCGTTGACAATCACCGAGCCAAACTCGGTCACCGTACCAACAACCCCCAAGTTCGGCACAGCACCCGGTGCGCCCGTCCCGATGATGCCGCCAGATTGGCTCAGAGCGCCGGGCGCAATCGCAGCGGCCAGCAGCAGGGCGCAGAGCGTCGTGAGGCCAGCACGCAGGTGAGGGAAGAAGGAAAGCGGGGCGAGCCTGGTCAAAGAGGCGTCCTCTCTTGCTATGCAAACAGGATGATCAAGTGGAAACAGGTGTAACCTGTCACTATTTTTTGCGGCCTTTTGTGGGCTTGGCAAGTGCTGTGGCATCTTGCGTCGCTTCGCTATGGACGAAGGCCCCATACAGCAGGTAGCCGGATTTGTCGTCTTGATCGCGATCTTGCAACGCCAGCTCGTTGGCGCGGCGGTTCAGGCGGTTCAGCAAATCTTCTGATTCCTGTTCGGCCAGGCGTTTCAGCTCTACCACCGATGCTTTGGACATGCGGTCATAGACAATCGCGCGCTCAAAGTGGCGCTCTCGTTCGTCAAAGGTGTTAGCAATCGCGGTCTCCATGTGGCCACCGACGATGTGCGACAGGGCTTGCAGGCCCGAGAGTTGGTCTTGTTGGGCGACCGGGTCCACGTCCTGAAGATAAAGCCGTTCCTGGCTGTTGGGAGCGGCGGGGTCCGGAAGGCGCAGAATCAACCCGCGGGCTTCAAACTCGCTGAGTACGGCGCTGGGGTGAACATCGCGGCTGAGCGTGGCCACCAAGCTGTAGAAGCTAACGACGTCTGGGTCTTCGCTTTCGCGGGGTAAGCTGCGCGGGCCACCGCGATCATCCAACAGGGTCGGATTGTTGCGCCACTCAGAAAGAACCGCTGCGACCAGCGGCACCTTGTCCGCAGGCGGCAAGGCGTCCTCAGCCATCAGTATCCGTAAATCGCGGCGATGCACGCCTGTAAGGAGGTAGAGCTGGCTCAAGGTGAGTTTGCGCCCACCTCTGGTCAAGATCTGAGAGGCGGCTTCGACGTAGGCAGCTTTGAGAATCGGCAAGAACAACGGCAGCGTCAGGCCCATGCGCACCATGCCACGCAACAGCGGCACCAACAGGCGAAGCAGCGCGGTTTGTAAGGCATGTGATGGCGGGTCACCGAGGAACACGGAGTCACTCTTTGCGAAGACTAAAGGGGGTAGGCAGACGGCGTTTGCAATCTGCGATCAACGAAGGATTACCATTAGCACAAAATGTTACAAATTCCCATTTACTTTTTGATCTAGATCGCTCACGGGGGTTTTGACAGAGATTCTCGGGCTATTGAGTGCCGAACGTGTCCTCCAGAAAGGCGAACATTGCACGCAACGGTTGCAAAATGGGAAGACTCGGGCGGAAACACGAAACCAATAGGTTTCGCAAAGGTAAGGATGACGTCTCACTAAAGTAAATGGGAATTTATCCCTTTTTTTGCGGTTTGAACGTATTTATGCTTGACCTGAAGGTATAAAGCGTGTCTCTTACGTATAGCTTTTGGGTTGGTGACCAACCGGAAGCACCCCGATCGCTTACTCTATGAAACGGTACTTCAGGCCGTCGCTACCCGCGACGGTCTTTTTTTTGCCCAGGCTTTTTGTGTCGGCAGAGGGCTGTGTCAGCCGCGGCCGAGACCCAGCCCCCAGTTCCCAGTCCCCACCCGGAAGCACAAAAAAACCGGGGCCGCGCGGGCTCCCGGTCCTTGACTCTTGTCTGGATTGTTTGCCTGCGGCCCTTGGCAGGGCCTGCCAACGTCTACAAAGCCGCCTTCAACGCTGCGATGACCTGATCGCTGGTGGCCTCGTCCAGGTAAGGATGGAAGGGCAAGCTAAAGACGCTCTGGGCCGCCGCTTCAGAGGCGGGCAGGCCCTCAGGATCAATCAGCGCATCCTTATAGGCGGTCTGCTGGTGCAACGGACGCGGGTAGTAGACAACGGTCGGCACACCGGCTTCTTTGGCTTTGGCCTGGATGGCAGCGCGGTCCTGGCCGTCTTGAACGCGCAGGGTGTACTGCGCCCAGACCGAGGACAGGCCTTCGGGCACATGCGGGGTGATGAAGCTGTTCGACAGGGCGTTGGTGTAGCGCTGAGCCACCACCTGGCGCGCGGCGATCTCATCAGCGTAGATGGCCAGCTTCTCCAGCAAGATCGCGGCTTGCAGCGTGTCCAAGCGCGAGTTTACGCCGATGCGCTCGTTATCGTACTTGTGGCTGCCCTTGCCGTGAACGCGCAGGCTGTCCATCAGCTTGGCCAGCTCCTCGTTGTCGGTGAATATGGCTCCGCCGTCGCCATAGCACCCCAGCGGCTTGGCCGGGAAAAAGGAGGTGGTGGTGATATCCGCGATCGAGCCGGTGGTCTTGCCCTTGTAGACACCGCCAAAGCCCTGAGCACTGTCGCCAATGACCCACAGGCCTTCGCGCTTGGCGATGGCTTGGATGGCGTCGTAGTCCGCAGGCAGGCCGAACAGGTCAACCGGGATAATGCCCTTGGGCGTTAGGCCCTTGTCCTTGGCGTGCGCAATTGCGCGCTCCAAGCTGGCCGGGTCCATGTTGTAGGTGTCCAGATCGATATCGACGAACACCGGCTCTGCACCCATGACATAGACCGCCTCAGCCGTGGCGGCGAAGGTGAAGGAGGGGCAGAAGACCGCATCGCCTTTGCCCGCGCCCAGGGCCATGACCGCCAGTTGCAAGGCGTCGGTGCCGTTGGCGCAAGAAATACAGTACTTGGCACCACAGAAATCGGCCAGTTGCTGTTCTAACTCTTTGACTTCGGGGCCCATGATGTACTTGCCGTGGCTCAAAACGGCTTGAATGCGGGCGTCGATCTTGTCCTTGATGCGCGCTTGTTGGGCGGCGAGGTCGATAAAGGCGATGCTCATGGCTCTAATCCTTAGCGTAGGAAGGCGACTCAGGGGCCGCCCAAATTCGGGAGTGCTTAACGGGTCGTGATTGACGGGTGGCGCTTAGCCGTCAATCAGGCTCAAGCGGGTTTTGTCAGCGTTTTCTTGATAGCGCTCGCCCGTTCGAGGGCAGGTCAAATCATCGCCCAAGCGCTCGCCGCTGCGCGACACCCAGCCGATGCGGCGCGCAGGAACGCCCGCCATCAGCGCGTGGTCGGGCACGTCTTTGGTGACAACGGCTCCGGCGGCCACCATGCAGTAGGCGCCCAGCGTATTGCCGCAAACGATGGTGGCATTGGCACCGATGGTGGCACCCTGCTTGACCAGCGTCGCTGCAAACTCGTCCTTGCGCTGTACGTGGGCGCGCGGCGTCAGCACATTGGTGAACACGCAAGATGGGCCGCAGAAGACATGATCTTCCAGCGTTACGCCCTTATACAGCGCCACATTGTTTTGAACCTTGCAGCCCTTGCCCATGGTGACATCGGGTCCGGCCATGACGTTTTGCCCCAGCGAGCAGTCCGCGCCGATGTGGGTGTTGGACAGCACGTGTACGAAGTGCCACAGCTTGGTGCCCGCGCCGATGCTGGTGTTGCCATCGACGTAAGCGCTTTCGTGCACAAAGGCGTCCGGGTGGACCTGGGCGGATGGATTGACGGGCATCTAGGCGTCTCCCTTTAGGCTTGCTTGCAGCGCTTCTTCGCCCAACTGCAAGACCCGCAACACCGCCAGGCCCTCTTGCGCGTTGCTGCGCGGCTGCTGGCCTGCGGCGATGCAGTCGATAAAGTGCTGGCACTCGGCTTTCAGCGGATTGACTTGTTCGACCACCACATAGTCGGGATCGGCCTTGCTGGGCACAGGGGCCAGGCCCTCGGCGCGCTGCAGACCATGGCGATAGATGGCGAGCTTCTTGTCCCACTCGGGGTTAGAATCTTCAAACACCGCCATGCCCTTGTCACCGATCACCACCAAGCGCTGTTCCTTGAAAGGGTGATACCAGGAGATGTTGAAGTGGGCGCGCGCGCCAGAGGGAAAACGGCACTGGGCCGTACACCAATCAGCAATGCCGGGGGTGACTTGCGCGTTGCCTTGGGCGGTGACGCTGACCGGCTCCTCGCCGACCAGAGCCAAGACCATCGAGATATCGTGCGGGGCAAAGGACCACCAAACATTCTCTTCCAGGCGGAACTTGCCCAGGCTCATGCGGTTGGAATAGATGTGCTGGATCGCTCCCAGCTCGCCCGCGTGCACCCGCGCGCGCAGTTCAGCGAAAATGGCGTGGTATTGCAGCAGGTGGCCAACCATCACCAGCTTACCGGTCTCTTGAGCGACCTCAACCACTTCCTGGCCCTCCTCGACGGACAGCGCCAAGGGCTTTTCCATGAAGACGTGCTTGCCCGCGCGCATGGCTTGGATGGCCAAGCTGGCGTGGGTCACGGCAGGGGTGGCAAAGGACAGGGCGTCGATCTGCGGATCGGCCAGCACCTCGTTCAGGCTGCGCACCGGCACATCGTGCGCGGCGGACAGCTTGGCGGCTTGAGCCTCGTTAGGCTCGACGATGGCGGCCAGCGCGCCCAGTTGGGCGAAGTCGCGCACCAGGTTCTTGCCCCAGTAGCCGCAGCCGACGTGTGCGATTTTGGTCATGTCTGCATTCCAAATAGTAAAGGGGCGCGTCGGTCGATGGCACGCCTGAACGAAGAGGACAAGGCTTGCGCCTAGGCGACCACCACATTGTCGGCGTCGCTTGACGGGCTGGCCTGCGCAGCGGCCCGGAAGCGCCCACGGCTGTCGATCACCAGCGGCGCGTGGGCGCGCACCATATCATAGTCAACATCGTTGTGATCGGTCAGCAGCAGCACGGCATCATAGCTGGCCAAGCCCTCGGGTGTTAGATCCACCGAGCTCAATTCGAAGTGGTGCTCGCGCATCTTGGGGAAGTGCGGCACGTTGGTATCGTGGTAAGCGACATCGGCGCCCCAATCGCGCAAGATTTCCATCACGAAGACCGAGGGGCTTTCGCGCATGTCGTCCACGTCGCGCTTATAGGCGATGCCCAAGCACAGCACCTTGGAGCCCGACAGGGACTTGCCGCGTTGGTTCAGCGCCGCGACGGTACGGTCCACCACATACTGTGGCATTGAAGCGTTGATCTCGCCCGCCAGCTCGATAAAGCGGGTGTGCAGGCCAAATTCGCGCGCCTTCCAGGTCAGATAGAAGGGGTCGATGGGAATGCAGTGGCCGCCAATGCCAGGGCCGGGGTAGTAAGCGGTAAAGCCAAAGGGCTTGGTGGCCGCAGCGTCGATCACCTCGAAAATGTCGAGGTTCATGGCGTGGGCCACTTTCTTCAGCTCGTTGACCAGGCCGATGTTGACCGAGCGGTGAATGTTTTCCACCAGCTTGACCATCTCTGCCGAGCGCGTTGAGGACACCGCCACGATTTGATCAATGAAACTGCCATAGACCGCTTCGCCGGCCGCTCGGCAGGCAGCCGTATCGCCGCCGATCACCTTGGGAATGGTCTGGGTCTTGAAGTCGGCATTGCCGGGGTCTTCGCGCTCGGGCGAATAGCAAAGGAAGAAGGTCTCGCCGACTTTCAGGCCGCGCGCCTCGACATAGGGCTTCAACACTTCGTCCGTGGTGCCGGGCCAGGTGGTGCTTTCCAGCGCCAGCAGTTGGCCTTGGCGGAAATAGGGGCTCATGGCCCGCATGGTGGCTTCAACCGCGCCCAGGTCAGGTTCGCGGTACTTGTTCAGCGGCGTTGGCACACAGATCAACAGGGCGTCGCACTCGGTGGTGCGGGCGAAGTCCTGGGTCGCCTCAAAGCCGTCGGCAACCATGGCTTGGATAACGTCAGATGGAATGTGTTTGATGGGCGAGTGACCCGCGTTCAGGTCGGCGACGCGTTGGCTGTCCACATCAACGCCCAGGACCTTAAAGCCTGCTTCGTGGATGGTGTGGGCCAGGGGGATGCCGACGTAGCCCAGGCCAAAAATGCCGATCTTGGCGCTCTTGTCTTTGACTTTGCTCAGAAATTCTTCGATTGCCACGAAGGTTACCTCTTTGTGATGTGCTCAAGCGTTCTGGGAGGCGGCAAGTTTTGGAGAATTCCCTTGCGCCACTTGGGGATTTTGCCGTCTTCCCTACGACGAATACCACACGAATTGAATTGATTTTTTCGGGTCTACTGTCGCACGGGGCCTAAGATGTGGGTTCTTTGATCAGCCGCACGCCTAGGCGTGCAAGTGCGCCGTCAACCAAAGCGCGCTCTTCATCGGCCAGGCGTTGATGGCGCGGATAGAGTGGCGCGGCACGGTCGTCCAAGATGGGGGTGTCCCAGCCGTCGGTTGTGTCAAAGAAATGCGCGGCTCCGTCCTGACCAAACTCGCGCAGGTATCCTTGCACCACCACATCCAGATAACTGAGCAGCACGGGGCTATGGTGGTCAGGCTTGCTTTGAGCTTGCGGCGCGATGGCATAGATCGAGAGCTGCTCTTGCGCCTCTGGGTGCGCCACCAGATGGCGGTCATAGGCGGCCTCGCGCAGGTCCAGAGCCTGCCAATCGGCTCCCGGTACGGCGGCCATCAAGCCCCAGAGCTCGGTGGTTTGGCAGGGCACAGCGGTCAGATAGCACCAGCGGCGCTCGCCAGCCCCGCGCCAAGCGCGCCGCCAGCCTTTGACCTTGGCTGGGGCGCAACGCGGGTAGTCGTGGGTCTGACGATTGACCAGGGAGCCGTAGCCGAAAAAGAAGGGATCGCTCATAGGGGGCCGGATGGATTGCGGTGAGGGGCAAGAAAACCCGCGCATTATCGCCGCGACGCGCAAGCTGCCAAGCAAAAACGTACACCAAGCGGCTCAGCGGCCGCATAGGCTGTGCGGGGCGGCGCATTTCTCCTGGCTTTGGGTCTGAGGCTGGCTTAAACCTGCGGCCATAAGCGGGTCACACAGGAGCCCGCGCAAGGAAAGACCATGCCTGCGCGCCGCATATGGATCATCAATCAGTACGGCTCGACGCCTCAGACCGGGATCGGCGGGCGGCACCATAACTTTGCCCGCCTGCTGGCAGCGCGGGGCCATGCGGTGACGGTGATCGCTGCGCGCCAACACCACATCTTGCGCGATCGCGAGGCCAGCCGTGCTGCGCCCTTTATCGAGGACATCGACGGCTACCGCTTCGTGCGCCTGGCTGTGCCGGGCTATGCCCACGCGCAAGACAAGCGGCGGGTCTTCGCCTGGCTCGTCTTTGCTCTGGCGCTGTTGGCCAACGCTTGGCGCTTGGGTCCGCGCCCGCAGGCTATTTTGATCTCCTCCCTGTCGCTCATTTCCTACCTGCCTGCCGAGCTGTTGGCCCGCCTGATGCGTGCGCGCTTGGTGTTTGAGGTGCGCGATATCTGGCCCTTGTCGCTGGTTGAGCTGAACGGCGTGTCACCCCGCCATCCTTTTGTGCGGCTCTTGCAGGCGATTGAGCGGCGCGGCTATGCCAAGGCGGCGCAGACCATCACCACTTTGCCAGGCGCGCGCGATCACATGCTGAGCCAGGGTCTGTCGCCTGAGCGCTTTGCTTGGTTGCCCAATGGCGTGCGCGCTGAGCCACCGCTGCCCAGTCCTGACGAGTGCGCTCATCCCTGCTTGGTCGCAATCCGTGCGCTGGCCGAAGCCAAATTTGTCATCGCCTATACAGGCACCCACGGTCAGGCCAACGCGCTATCGACCGTGCTGGAGGCAGCAGCTCAACTGAAAGACCGGGGCCAAGATCAAGATTTGGCCTTTGCCCTGGTGGGACAAGGCGCGCGCAAGGCCGAGCTGATCGCCGAGGCCCAGGCGCGCGGGCTCGACAGCCTGCATTTTTTCGACGCTGTGCCGCAAGCTGTGGTGCCGCTGATTTTGCAGGCCAGCCAAGCCAGCATTTTGTGTTGGACCGACCAGCCGCTGTATCGCTTTGGCATATCGGCGAATAAGCTGGCCGAATACATGATGGCAGGCAGGCCGATCCTGCACGCCTATTCGGGTGCGGCCGATCCAGTGTCCCAGCACGGCCTTGGTCTGACGGTGCCTGCCGAGCAGCCGCAGTCCCTGGCGGGCGCTATACGTCAGCTTATCGACCTGCCGCCCGACCAACGCTTCGCCATGGGGCAAAGAGCGCGCGCGGTGGCGCTGCGCGACTACAGCTTTGAGGCGCTGGTGCCGCGCTATGAAGCCTTGATTTTGGGTTCGCCATACCCTGACAACCCGGACGGTCTTGACCGCCCAGTCCATCTAGACAGCCCAGACCGTCCTGACAGCCAGCAAAGCTAGGAGAGCCGCGCCATGACCCTTGAAGCTTCATCGCGCTGGACCGCTGTGCTGGCGCGGGCCAAGAGCCAGCCGCTCGCCGTTTGGGCGGCTTGGTCGCTGGCCGCCGCACCCTGGTTCTGGATCGCTGATTTTATCATTGACCTACCGGCGACCCTGGCGGGGCTTTTCTACCTGGTGGCCCTGCTGCGTGGGCAGGCCAAGTTGCCCGGCGCGCGAGTCTGGGCCGCTGGCTTCCTGCTGGTGTGGGCGCTGTTTCTGGTGGGGGCCGTTAGCGGCATCAAGCCCAGCGATGCGCTTGGCCTGGCGGGCTTGTGGTTGCGTCACCCGCTGTTGCTGGCGGCTTGCCTGGTCTGGTTGGCCCCGCAAAGCCTGGTGGCACCAGCGCGCATTTGGGGGCCTGTGGCCTGGAGCTTCCTGGCGGCGACGGTCTTTGTTGCGCTGGATGGCTTGCTGCAACTGGCACTGGGATTTGATCTGTTTGGCTATCCCTTGTACGCCGGCTTTCGTTTAACTGGGCCGCTCAACGAGCCCATCGTCGGCTTTTTCCTCACCCAGCTTGCGCCTGTTCTGGTGGCGCTGAGCCTGGCGGGTTTTGGCCCCTGGCAGGCGTTGCGAGCCCAGCCCGCATGGTTGCGCTGGGGCGCGGGTAGCGCGGCGAGCCTGGCCATTGCCGCTGCGGTCTTGGTCTCTGGCGAGCGGCTGTTCGCGGCCTGGCTGGTCGCTGGCCTGGCCGCCATCTTGTTGTTGGTGGCTTTGGCGCGCCCCGTCAGTCGCTCTCGCACGGCGCAGCGCCGTGTTGATCTGGCGCTGGGGGCCGCGGGCCTTGCTCTGATTTTGGGCTGCGTGGCGGCGCTCAGCCTGCCGAGCGTGCGGGCGCGTTTGGTGGACAAGAGCTTGAGCGAGGTAAGCGCTATGCTGCAGGTCTATGCCAAGGGCGAGATTTCGGGCGAGGCGATTGGCGCCTACGCCAACATTCATTTGCGTGCGGCTCAGGCAGTGGCCAATGATCCTTGGACCGGACACGGCATGCGTGGCTTTCGTTTCTACTGCCCCAAGGTGCTGAAGATTGAAAACGATAACCTCAAGGGCTGCTCAACCCATCCGCATCAAACTTGGCTGAATATCGCGGTGGCGGGGGGGCTGCCGGGCTTGGTGGTGGCGCTGGTTTTGGCGGTGGCCTTTCTGGTTCAACGCGCTTTGGCCATGCTGCGCGCGCGCCATGATCCTCAACGCTTAGTCTTGGCCTTTTTGCCGCTCTGGGCCTTTGCGCCCATCATGGTCTCGCCACTCAGTTCTGAGGGCGTGTTTGTCAATTTCACTGAGAACCTGCTGTGGGTGAGCTTGGCATTGACCTTGGCTATGGAGCAGAGTCAGCGCCGCACCGCTGTATGAGTCAGCGCGGCCAGGGTTCAAACATCTGCTGAAAAAAACGATAGGCATCGCTGACTATGCGCTCCAGCCCCGAGTGCTGGGCCTGCCAGCCTAAGGCGGCTTGGGCGGCGCTTGGGTCCGCGATCAGGCGGGCTGGATCGCCCGCGCGGCGCTCGGCTTCAAGCACCTGAAAGTCTTGGCCCGCGACCTGCCGCACAGCCTCGATGATCTGACGCACGCTGTAGCCCTGGCCGGTGCCCAAGTTATAGGCCGCAAAGCCCGGATGCTGCCCGCTCAGCAGGGCCTCAAGCGCCAGGATGTGCGCCTCTGCCAAGTCCATGACGTGGATGTAATCGCGCAGGCAGGTGCCGTCCGGTGTGGGATAGTCGCTGCCAAAAATCGAGACTTGCTCGCGTTGGCCTAGTGCGGCTTGGATCACCAACGGGATCAGGTGGGTTTCAGTCTGGTGTCGCTCGCCTAAGCCCAGTTCTGGGGCCGCGCCGCTGGCATTGAAATAGCGCAAGGCGATGGCGTTCACTGCGCCTACCTTGGCTTGCTCGGCTAGGATCTGCTCGGCCATTGCCTTGGAGGCCCCGTAGGGGTTGCAGGGCGCAAGGGCGGCGGTCTCGGGAATGATTTCCAGCTCCTGATTGCCATAGACCGCAGCGGTTGACGAAAAGACCAGCGCGCGAACACTATGGCGCTGCATGGCCTGGAGCAAAGCCAGGCTGCCGCCAACATTGTTGGCAAAGTAGGCCAAGGGCTGGCGCAGCGACTCCCCCACCTCAATTGAGGCCGCAAAGTGGATCACCGCTGCGATGTCGTGAGCCTGGAAGACAGCGTCAAGCGCGGTTGCGTCCTGCAAATCGGCGCGCACCAAAGGCTCGACCAAGGCCGCCGGGCAGGCCCCGTTGCTCAGCCGATCCACCACCACCACGTCATAGCCGCGTGTGCGCAGTTGCTGGGCGGTGTGCGCACCGATATAGCCAGCGCCGCCGGTCACGAGGATAGTCTGGTCCGATCTGCTGGCCATGGTGGGGCTCTCGTTTCACATGCTGCTTGCCTTCAGGGGCTTGTTTAAGCCCCTTCGCAGCCCTGCGCCAGGACTTTCAGCGCGCTGCTGAGCCCGGCAATCTGACCTGTTGCCGACCGTGGGTCGCTTGGCCCTGCGCTTGTGTCTTGGTGCGCATTTGTTTGATTTCGCACTCAATTTTGCAAGTTCTCATGTCCTTTGCAGCGACGGCCCGACCGGGGTCGAGGGCTGTTGCTACGCTATAGAGCTGGCCTTTGGCCGTTGGCCGCGCGACGCCAAGCGCGCCGAGATGCAGGTCCTGGAGCGCAAGGCCGAGCAGGGCTAGCCCTAGCGCTTGGGCGTGTGCCAGTCGCTCTTGGCAGAGCGGCGGCGCAACCTTAGGGCCAGGCCCAGCGCGACACCGACGCCAATAGCCACCGTCAGATCAACCAATACCGTCAAGACCAAGGTCAAAAGCAGCAAGCCCTTGTCCTCGATGCGTGCCTTGGCATGATCCTTCCATTTGTGCGGCTCGCTCATGTTCCAGGCGGTCAGCATCAGCAGCCCGGCCAGCGCTGGCATGGCCATGTAGCCCGCCCAAGGCGCGGCCACCAGCATGATGATCAGGATCGCGACGGCATGGACGATGCCCGAAATCGGCGTCCGGCCACCGGCGCGAATGTTGGTGGCAGTGCGGGCGATGGCTCCGGTGGCAGGCAGGCCCATGAACAGCGCCGAGGCCAGGTTCGCAACGCCCTGAGCGGTCAGCTCAGCGTTGGGTCGGTGGTTGCCGTCAGTCATGCGGTCGGCCACCATGGCCGACAGCAAGGACTCGACCCCCGCCAAGAAGGCGATGACCAAGGCCGAAGGAAACAGCTCGCTGATGCGCGCCCAGCTAAAATCGGGCAGGCGCGGCCAGGGCAGTGGCGCAGAGGGCAGGGCGCCATAGCGGCCCGCCAGCGTATCCACCGGCCAGCCCAGCAGCAGCACCAAGCCAGAGACCAGCCCAATCGCCACGATCAAGCCCGGCCACTTGGGTGCCGCCCGTCGTAAGCCAATAATCAACACCATGGTCAACAGGCCCGCACCCAGCGCAAACAGGCTGAGTTGGCCGCGCGCCTGCCACAAGACCGGCAGCTTTTCCAGAAAGTCAGCGGGCAGGTTGGTCGGATGCAGACCCAGAAGATTTGCGAGCTGAGAGGTGGCGATGATCACCGCTATTCCGATGGTAAAGCCCTGCACCACGGCATCAGGAATGAAGGCAATCAGGCGACCAGCACGAAAGTAGCCCGCCAACAGCAGGATCAGGCCCGCCATAAAGGTCGCCATGACCAGCCCGTCATAGCCGTGCTCGGCGATTACGCCGAACACCACCACGATAAATGCGCCGGTCGGGCCGCCGATCTGCACCGGACTGCCACCCAGCAGCGAGATGAAGAAACCAGCAACGATCGCGGTGATCAGGCCCGACTGAGGGCTGGCCCCCGAGGCAATGGCGATGGCTAGGCTCAGCGGCAGGGCGACCAAGGCCACCGACAAGCCCGCGAGCAGATCGGCACGGAACAGCGAAAAGCTGTAGGATTTCAGCAGGGGGAACAAAATGGGCTGGCGCATAACAGGGGCTTGGGTTTGGTGTTGACTGGCAGGTGCCTCGACGGTGCGCGCACGCTCTACGCAATTTCTAACATTAAATGTCACTTATCGAACAATTTCGAAGATTTTGCGCTGTACCTTGCGACGAATTTCTTTAGGATGCGCCCGGCAAGATAGGGCTCACCTTAAGAAGCTGCCGATCTTGCCATGCATAGCGCAAATGCTAGGCTTGAAACAAGAATCCATCCTTGGCCCTAACTTCTGTCAGTAAAGACCCGTCTTTATGTCTTCATCCTCCTTGCCCAGCACTCAGCGCCAAGCTGCGAGCGCCACTCGTGAACCGCTGAGCGCGCGTATCTTGAACAAGCTCGCCTATTCGCTGGGCACCTCGCCCAAAGATGCAAGCCTGTTCGATTGGCGTATGGCTTTGTCGCTGGCACTGCGCGACGACGTGGTGGATGTCTGGTCTGCCAGCCTGGAGACGCAGCGCCAGGCCAAGGTCAAGCGGGTCTATTACCTGTCGATGGAGTTCTTGATCGGGCGGCTGATCGAGGACGTGGCCATCAATATGGAGATCGAAGCCGAAGCCCGCGCGGCAATCGCCGAGCTGGGCCAGGACTACGACACGCTGGTAGCCAACGAGCCCGACGCAGCCTTGGGCAACGGCGGATTGGGTCGCCTGGCGGCCTGTTTCATGGAGTCTCTGGCGACCTTGGACATGCCCGCTATGGGCTATGGCATTCGCTATGAGCACGGCCTGTTCAAGCAGCGCTTTGAGCATGGGCGGCAGGTCGAGAGCGCCGAAGACTGGCTGAGCCAGCGCCACGCTTGGGAGTTCGAGCGCCCCTATGCCTCCTATGCGATCGGCTTCGGCGGGCATGTCAGTGACAGCGACCAAGGCCGGGTCTGGCAGCCAAGCGAACGGGTGATTGCGGTTGCCTATGACACGCCAATTGTCGGCTGGCGCGGGCGCTGGGCCAACACTCTGCGGCTCTGGTCGGCCAAGCCCGAGACCTTGTTTGACCTGCACACCTTCAACCGTGGCGACTATCTGGGTGCCAGTCACTCCGAGGCTCTGGCGCGCGCCATCTCCCGGGTGCTCTATCCCGACGACAGCACCGACGCGGGCAAAGAACTGCGCTTGCGTCAGGAGTATTTCTTTACCGCTGCCTCGATCCAAGACGTGATCCGCCGCTTGCTGCGTGAGGGCCACCGTATTGAGGAGCTGGACCGCTACGCTGCCATGCAGCTCAACGATACTCACCCGGCCATCGCGGGCCCGGAGCTGATCCGCTTGCTGGAAGATGAGCACGGCTTGCCCTTTGAACACGCGGTCGAGTTGGCGCGCAAGACCCTGGGCTATACCAATCACACCTTGCTGCCCGAAGCGCTGGAGCGCTGGCCGGTCGATCTGTTTGGCCGCATTCTGCCGCGCCACTTGGAGATCATTCAAGGCATCCAGAACCTGCATTTCCAAACCACAGGCAGCTTTGAATGCATCATCGAGCACGGCTCGGTAAAGATGGGCGAGCTGGCCTTTATCATGGCTCACAAGGTCAACGGCGTTTCCGCGTTGCACTCAGAGCTGGTCAAGAAGACGGTCTTCTCTGCGCTGCACGAGGTTTATCCAGATCGCATCATCAACCAGACCAACGGCGTGACACCGCGCCGCTGGCTCTATGCCTGCAATCCGCCGCTGCGCGCGGCTATCGATGGCGCACTGGGCGGCGACTGGCCCGGGCAGCTTGAGCGCCTTGAAGGGCTGGTGCCGCTGGCCCAGGACGCGGGATTCCAACACGAGGTGCGCGCAGCCAAGGCACAGAACAAGGCGCGCTTGGTCGATTGGATCAAGAGCCGCGACGGCATCGCGCTCAATCCAGACGCCCTGTTTGATGTGCAGGTTAAGCGCATCCATGAATACAAGCGCCAGCTTTTGAATATCCTTGAGACCATCGCCTTTTGGAACGCGCTGAAAGCCGACCCCAGCCTGCAAGCGCCAGCGCGGGTGAAGGTCTTCGGCGGCAAGGCCGCGCCCGGCTATCACGTCGCCAAAGAGATCATTCACCTGATCAACGATGTGGCCAAGACCTTGAACGCAGACCCGGCCACCCGCGACCGCCTGCAGGTGGCCTTCCCACCGAACTACAACGTCACCATGGCCGAGCAAGTCATCCCAGCCGCCGACCTGTCCGAGCAAATCTCGACAGCGGGCAAGGAGGCCTCGGGCACGGGCAACATGAAGTTTGCCCTCAATGGCGCGCTAACCATCGGCACGTTGGACGGCGCCAACGTCGAGATTCGCGAGCATGTGGGGCCTGAGAATTTCTTCCTGTTCGGCCTGACCGCTGAGGAGGTGGTGCAGCGCCGCTTGCAGCCCGAATTCTCGCGCAATGCCATTCAGGCTAGCCCACGCCTGGTGCAGGTCTTGGATCAAATCGCAGGTGGTGCCTTCTCGCCAGAGGATCGCCACCGCCACGCGGGCATCGTCCATCGCCTCTACGAGCACGATTATTTCCTCGTAAGCTGCGATTTTGATGCATACTATGAGACGCAGCGCCAGGTTGATGCTGCTTATTGCGATCCTCAGGGGTGGGCGGCCAAGGCAATTTTAAACGTGGCCCACATGGGCTGGTTCTCCTCAGACCGGACCATAGGCGGCTATGCCAAGGATGTCTGGGGGCTGCAACCCCTGGCCCAGCGGCAAGACAAAGCCGCCTAGAGCTGCAAAGCTGAAGCCAGAGCCCCGCGAGGCAAAAGAAGGAAAGACCCGATGTCCGAGACGCCAGACGCAGCGCTTCACCGCTTGGTCGAAGGGGCTCAACCTGATCCCTTTGCGCTCTTGGGCCTGCACGATGATGGCCAGGGGGGCAGCCTGCTGCGCGTGCTGTTGCCGCAAGCCGAGCGCATCGTGGTTCTGGACCCTGAAGACGCTGATTTTGCGCTCGAGCTGCCCGAGCGGCCCGGCTTTGCAGGGCTGTTCGAAGGCCCGGTCCCAGCAGCCCTGGCCGCGCGCCGCACCTACCGCTTGCGCGCTGAGGCTGGTCACGGGTCTTGGGTGTTTGACGATCCCTACCGCTTTGGCCCGGTGCTGGGCGAACTTGACGAGCACCTGATCAGTGAGGGCGCACACCGCCGCTTGTGGCAGGTGCTGGGCGCCCACCCCATGACCCACGAGGGCTCAGAAGGCGTCCACTTTGCCGTTTGGGCACCCAATGCGCAGCGCGTATCAGTGGTGGGCAACTTCAACGCTTGGGACGGGCGACGCAATCCCATGCGCGGGCGCGGCCACACCGGCGTTTGGGAGATTTTCATTCCAGGCCTGGGTGAAGGCGAGATCTATAAGTACGAGATCATCGGCAAGGATGGGCAGTTGCTGCCGCAAAAGGCTGACCCCTTTGGCTTTGGGGCGGAGCATCCTCCGGCGACGGGCTCGGTGGTACGCCGCTTGGATCAGCACACTTGGGGCGATCAAGGCTGGATGGACAAGCGCGCGGCACGCAATCACATCGACAAGCCGATCTCGATCTATGAGGTGCACCTGGGCTCTTGGAAAAAAGTGCCCGAAGATGGCGACCGCGCTCTGTCCTATGCCGAGCACGCGCGCGACCTGGTGGCCTACGCTGAAGATATGGGCTTTACCCACATCGAACTCATGCCCATCAGCGAGTTTCCCTTTGATGGCTCTTGGGGCTACCAGCCGGTGGGCATGTACGCGCCGACCGTGCGCTTTGGCGACCTGGAGGCCTTCCGGGCTCTTGTCGAGGCCTGTCACGCCAGCGAGCTGGGCTTGATCATCGACTGGGTTCCGGGCCACTTTCCTGAAGACGCCCACGGCTTGGCGCAATTCGACGGCACGCCGCTGTATGAGCACGCCGACCGCCGCGAGGGCTTCCACCCCGACTGGAACACGCTGATCTATAACTATGGTCGGCGCGAGGTGTCGAACTACTTGATCGCCAATGCGCTCTATTGGCTGCAAGAGCACCATGTTGACGGCCTGCGGGTCGATGCGGTGGCCTCGATGCTCTACCGCGATTATTCGCGCCAGCCCGGCGAGTGGGTGCCCAACGTGTTTGGCGGGCGCGAAAACCTGGAGGCCATCGACTTCCTGCGACGCATGAACGAGGTCGTTTACGCCGAAGCGCCTGGCATTATGACCGTGGCAGAGGAATCCACGGCGTTTGGCGGCGTATCGGCACCGACCGACACGGGCGGGCTGGGCTTTGGCTATAAGTGGAATATGGGCTGGATGAACGATACCCTGTCCTACATCAGCAAAGACCCCATCTATCGCAAGTATCATCATCACAAGATGACCTTCGGGCTGCACTACGCTTTTTCGGAAAACTTCATTTTGCCGCTGAGCCACGATGAGGTGGTGCACGGCAAGGGCTCTTTGTTGGAGCGCATGCCGGGCGGCGGGGAAGAAAAGTTCGCCAATCTGCGCGCTTACTTCGGCTTCATGTGGGGCCATCCGGGCAAGAAGCTGCTGTTCATGGGCAGTGAGTTCGCCCAAGGCGGCGAGTGGAACCACAATCACAGCCTCGATTGGCACTTGCTGGCCCACGCTTGGCACCAAGGCGTGCAAAGCTTGGTGCGCGATTTGAACCAGGTCTATCGCGATGTTCCGGCGCTGCACCAGCTCGACTGCAAGCCGCAGGGCTTTGAGTGGGTTGAAGAAGGCGCGCACGAAGAGTCGGTTTTCGCCTGGTTGCGTTATGACGTGGCGCGCCAACGCCCGGTGCTGGTGGTGAGCAACTTCACCCCCGTCGAGCGGCGTGATCGGCGCATCGGCGTTCCCTGCCAGGGCTATTGGGCCGAGCGCATCAACACCGATTCTCACCACTACGGCGGCGGCGGACGCGGCAATATGGGCGGTGTGCATGCGCAAGCTGTGGCGGCCTCGGGGCGGCCCTATTCGCTGACCTTGACCTTGCCGCCGCTTTCAACGCTGATTTTCGAATTTCAGGGCGGCTAGGCCCGCTCGCTCACAAGGTGCGTACCGCGTACCAGGTGCGTAACGCGCAACAGGACGCCTAAGGCGCACTAAGGCTCACAAAGAAGCCAAATCATATCTGGAACCGCCACGGGCAGACCGCCCAAAGCGGCCACAAAAGGAGGGACTATGGAACGCAACTATCAACGTTTGTCGCAACAAACGATGGCTTTTGTCTTGGCCGGTGGCCGGGGCAGTCGCTTGAAGGAGCTGACCGATCGGCGTGCCAAGCCCGCGGTCTATTTCGGCGGCAAGAGCCGCATCATCGACTTTGCGCTCTCGAACGCGGTCAACTCGGGCATTCGCCGGATCGGGGTGGCCACCCAGTACAAAGCGCACTCGCTCATCCGTCACTTGCAACGCGGCTGGTCCTTCTTCCGCGCCGAGCGCAACGAATTTTTGGACATTCTGCCAGCCTCTCAGCAGCTCAATGAGGAGAACTGGTACAAGGGCACGGCCGACGCGGTGACCCAAAACATTGATATTCTGCGCGCCTATGGACCCAAGTACATTCTGGTTCTGGCGGGCGACCATATCTATAAGCAAGACTATTCGGTCATGATCCACCAGCACGTGCAGTCGGGCGCGGATGTGACCGTCGGCTGTATCGAGGTGCCGCGCATGGAGGCCACAGGCTTTGGCGTGATGAAGGTCGATGACAACGACAAGATCTTGGACTTTGTCGAAAAGCCCGCCGATCCGCCAGCCATGCCCGGCCATCCCGACCTGGCACTGGCCAGCATGGGCATTTACGTCTTTGAGGCCGAGCTGTTGTACGAGCTGCTGCTGGCCGACGCCGCCAATCCCCTTTCCAGCAACGATTTTGGCAAGGACATCATCCCCCAATTGGTGGCCAAGGGCGCAGCGGTCGCGCACCCCTTCAGCCGCTCTTGCGTGCGCTCGGGCATGGAGCCGGAGCCCTATTGGCGCGATGTGGGCACGATTGATGCCTTTTGGCAGGCCAACATCGACCTGACCGATTTCACGCCCGAATTAGACCTCTACGACAGCGATTGGCCGATTTGGACCTATTCAGAGCTGACGCCGCCAGCCAAGTTCATACACAACGAAGAGGGACGGCGCGGGCATGCTCTGTCGTCCATGGTCTCGGGCGGCTGTATCATTTCCGGCTCGCAGCTTCACCGTTGCCTCTTGTTCACCGGCGTACACACCCACTCCTTTTCCCAGCTTGAGGGCGTAATCGCCATGCCGCACGTGGTGATTAAGCGCAACGCGCGCCTGACCAATGTTGTGATCGACAAGGATGTGGTGATCCCCGAGGGCCTGGTCGTGGGCGAAGACCCAGAGCTGGACGCCAGCCGCTTCCGCCGGTCGGAAAATGGGGTCTGCCTGATCACCAAACCCATGATTGACCGTTTGGAACTTTAGGCCCCATGCAGCTCCTTTACCTGGCTTCCGAGTGTGCCCCCTTCATTAAGACCGGCGGCCTGGCCGATGTCATCGGCGCGGTGCCCAAGGCACTGTCAGCGTTGGGCTTGCGCAGCCGCATCCTGCTGCCTGCCTATCGCGCGCTGGATAGCGTGGCCGCCGGAGGGCGTCAGGTCTGGCAGCACGACGCGCTGTTCGGCGGGCCTGCGCGCTTGCTGGCCTGCGAGGCGCAGGGGCTGGAGCTGTTGCTGTTGGATGCACCGCATCTCTACCATCGTGACGGCGGGCCCTATCAGGACCTCGGCGGGCGAGACTACGACGACAATGCTCAGCGCTTTGCCGCCCTGGCTTGGGTCGGCGCGCAGGTGGCGATTCAGGGCGTAGACAGTTGGCGGCCTGATCTGGTACATGCGCACGATTGGCAGGCCAGCTTGGTGGCGGCCTACCTGGAGCAAATGCCGGGCGCGGTGCCGCCCTGCATCACCACCATTCACAACATCGCTTTTCAGGGGCTGTTTGATCCTGGCTTAATGCCCGAACTGGGGCTGTCGGGGGCGTTGTTCAAGCCCGACGGCCTGGAGTTCTATGGCCGTTTGGGATTTTTGAAAGCGGGCCTGGTTTACAGCCATGCTGTGACCACCGTCAGCCCCACCTATGCCAAGGAGCTGATGCGCCCCGAGTTCGGCATGGGGCTGGAGGGGGTGTTGCACGCGCGCCAGGCGGCGTTCCACGGCATTTTGAACGGCATCGATCTGGAGGCCTGGAACCCGGCAGACGACCTCCATTTGGCCGCGCCCTATAGCGCGGATGATCTGGCGGGCAAGGTGGTCAATAAGGAAGCCTTGTCCAAGCGCTTTGGCATCGTGCCAGCGCCCGACCAGCCGCTGTTTTGCGTAATCAGCCGCCTGACCCGGCAAAAGGGCCTGGACCTGCTGCTGAACGCCATCCCGGCCTTGGTGGGACGCGGTGCCAAGCTGGTCATATTGGGCACAGGCGACAGCGACCTGGAGGCGGGCTTTAAGGCCGCCGCGCGCTCCTACCCAGAGGCGGTGGGCTGCGTGATCGGCTATGACGAGGGCCTGTCGCACCTCATGCAGGGTGGGGCCGACGCCATCCTTATTCCCTCGCGCTTTGAGCCCTGCGGCCTGACCCAGCTCTATGGCCTGCGCTATGGCACGCTGCCGGTTGTCGCGCGCACCGGCGGGTTGGCCGATACGGTGATCGACGCCAATCAGGCGGCTTTGGCGCGCGGTTGGGCGACCGGCGTGCTGCACGACGCGGACCACTTTGACGCTCTGCTGGAAGGGCTGTTTCGGGCCTGCGATCTTTATTCTCAGCCCGAGCGCTGGCGGGCCATGGTGCAGGCGGCCATGAGCCATCCGGTGGGCTGGCAGGAGTCAGCCTTGGCATATCGCGCGCTCTATCGCCAAGTTCTGGGCGTGCCGGCAGATGGGGAGCCGACCACCCCCGATCTGGCCAACCCCGAGCCGAAGACTTCGGAGCAGGCGGCTGCACCAGTGGCCAAGACAAGCGCTATTCCAAGACTGCCGAAAGCGGCGGCTGATGACACCAAAGCAGACAAGGCAAAAGCAGCGGGTGCCAAATCCGACGATGCCAATTCTGACGATGCCAAATCCGATGATGCGACGCCGCCCAAGGCCCCGCCGCGCACGCGCGCCAAACGCGCCGCAGCGCCAGCATCGCTCAAGTCTGCGACGCTGACACCAGCGCCGCCTAGGACCTCCAAACTCAAGGCTCCCAAGTTGGAAGGGCCCATGTCGCAGGCAGCGAAGGCCAAACCGGCCAAAGCGCAATCTGCCAAGTCCAAGGCCACCAAAGCCCAGGCTACCGAAGCCCAGGCCACCAAAACCAAGGCCGCGACGCGCCAAACCCGTGAGCAGGACTAGCATGCTTCAGACTGCACCCCAGGCAATGACGGGCGGCTCGCGTCGCGCTGCTGCACAGCGCCTTGAGGCGGGCCGCCCCTATCCTCTGGGTACACAGTTCGACGGCCAGGGCGTCAACTTCGCGCTCTTCTCTGCCCACGCCGAGCGAGTCTTGCTCTGCCTATTTGATGCAGAAGGCGGGCAGGAGACCGCGCGCTTTGCCCTGCCAGAGCGCTCGGGCGATATCTGGCACGGCTACCTGCCAGGCCTCACGCCCGGCCAAGCCTACGGTTATCGTGTCGAGGGGCCCTATGCGCCCGAACACGGCCACCGCTTTAACCCGAACAAGCTGCTGCTGGACCCTTATGCACGGCGCTGGCTGGGCCAGGTTGGCGACCATGCGGCGCTGACAGGTTACGACAGTGCAGGCGGCGGCGATGACACCAGCTTTTGCAGCCTCGACAGTGCAGCCTACATACCCAAGGCGCTGGTCTGGGACCCAGCCGACTACCCGCTGGCCGATCACCGCTTGCCCCCGTTGGCCCCAAGCGAGCGCCGCCGCCCGATCTATGAAGCGCACGTCAAGGGCCTGACCCACTGCCACCCCGCCATCCCTGACGACCAACGCGGCACCTACGAGGCGCTGGCCCACCCGGCCATGCTGGCGCACTACAAAGCGCTGAGCCTGGGCGCGATCGAGCTGTTGCCGGTCCAGGCCTTTGCCGACGAGCGCGCCTTGCTGCGCCGCGGCCTGACCAACTACTGGGGCTATAATACTCTGGGCTTTTTCGCTCTTGAGCCGCGCTATGAGGGGCCTGCTGGCCCGGCAGGCTTTCAGCAAGCCGTGCGGCGGCTTCACCGGCAAGGGCTGCGGGTCATCTTGGATGTGGTCTATAACCACTCGGCCGAGAGCGACGAATTGGGACCGACGCTGAGTTTTCGCGGCCTCGACAATGCTTCCTATTACCGCTTGCAACCCGATCAGCCCCGCGCCTACATCAACGATACCGGATGCGGCAACACGCTGGACCTCAACCATCCGCAGGTTTTGCGGCTGGTGCTCGACAGCTTGCGCTTTTGGGTGCAGGTCATGGGCGTGGACGGCTTCCGCTTTGATCTGGCGGTCTGCATGGGCCGCGAGGGGCAGGGCTTCCGAGCCGACAGTCCCGTGTTGAGCGCCATTCGCCAAGATCCCGTTCTAAGCCAGGTGATATTGATCGCAGAGCCATGGGACGTGGGGCCGGGCGGCTACCAACTGGGCAGCTTTCCGCCCGACTTTGCCGAATGGAACGACCAATACCGCGACGCCATGCTGCGCTTTTGGCGCGGCGATCAGCATGCAGGCCAAGACTTGGCCACGGGCCTGCTGGGCTCGGCCAACCGCTTTGACCACAGCGGTCGGCGGCCCTGGTCCAGCGTCAACTTTGTCACCGCCCACGATGGCTTCACGCTGGCCGATGCCACCCGCTATGCCCAGCGCCACAACCTGGCCAACGGTGAGGGCAACCGCGACGGCCACCCCATGAACCACAGCGACAACTTTGGCGTTGAGGGCCCCAGCGACGATCCCGCGATCCAGGCCGCTCGCGCGCAGCGCCAGCGCAACTTGCTGACCAGTTTGGTGCTGGCGCAGGGCTGGCCCATGCTGCTCGCAGGCGACGAGCTGGGCCACTCGCAGGGTGGCAACAACAACGCCTATTGCCAGGACAACCCCACGACCTGGCTGGATTGGCAGGCCGCAGACGGCGACTTGCTGGCCTTCGTGCAGGCCTTGCTGGCGCTGCGTGAGGCCCTGCCGGTGCTGGATCAGGCGTCCTTCTTGCACGGCCAAGACGTGGGCCAGCAGGCTCTGGAGAACGTGGCCTGGCTGGCTGCCGACGGCGGCGCGCCCGACTGGCAGAACGACAGCCTGTCCAGTTTGGGGCTGCTGCTGCGCCAGCCGAGCGACAACGCGCTGGGGGCGGACAGCCTGCTGTGCCTCTTCCATCGGCGCCCCGAGCCACTGCGCTTTGCCTTGCCCAAGCCGCCGGCTGGCTGGCAATGGCACCGTTTGCTCGACACCTCCAAGCCCGGCGCTGAGGCGGCGCACAAAACACCAGTCAGCGGGTCCAGCCTGAAGCTGCCCGCCGCCAGCGTCACCCTGCTGCAGCTTGAACCCGCGCCCGACGCGCATCGCGCTTAACCTTTGCCAAGGAGGCCTCTCATGGCGATACACACCAAGTCGATCCAGCCCTTTGAGGGGCAGAAACCAGGCACCTCAGGCTTGCGCAAAAAGACCCGCGTGTTCATGCAACCCGGCTTTCTCGAGGCCTTCGTGCAGTCGATCTTTGAGGCCACCGGTGGCGCTGAGGGCAAGACCTATGTGCTGGGCGGCGACGGGCGCTTTTTCAATGCAGCGGCCATTCAGACCATTTTGAAGATGGCGGCGGCCAACGGCGCAGCTTGTGTGCTGGTGGGGCAAAACGGCTTGCTGTCAACGCCCGCAACCTCGCACCTCATTCGCCTCAACCAGACCGACGGTGGCTTTATTCTGTCGGCCAGCCACAACCCGGGCGGTATCGAGGAAGACTTTGGCCTCAAGTTCAATGCGGCCAACGGCGGCCCCGCGCCCGAGGCTCTGACCGAGGCCATGTACGCCATCAGTCAGACCATCACCAGCTATAAGATCAGCGACGGCCCCGACATCGACCTATCGCGTCAGCACGAGGCCAGCTTGGATGGAATGCGGGTGCAAGTGATTGATTCGGTTGCCGATTATCACGCCCTAATGCGCGGCTTGTTCGACTTTGACGCCATTCGCGCCTTGTTCGCGGGCGGCTATCGCATGGTATTCGACGCCATGCACGCGGTGACCGGCCCCTATGCCAAGGCCATTTTCGAGGATGATTTGGGCGCCGCGCCGGGCAGTGTGCGCAACGCCGTGCCGCTGGAGGATTTCGGTGGCGGTCACCCTGACCCCAACCCGATCTGGGCTTCCGAGCTGATGGCGACCATGATGGCCTCCGATGGCCCTGATTTCGGTGCGGCCTCGGACGGCGATGGCGACCGCAACATGATCACCGGCAAGGGCGTGTTTGTGTCTCCGTCTGACAGTTTGGCGGTCTTGGCCGCCAATGCCACCGCAGCCCCGGCCTATGCCAAGGGCCTGGCGGGCGTGGCGCGTTCCATGCCCACCAGCGCGGCGGCCGATCGTGTGGCCGAGGCACTGGGTATTGAGGCCTTCGAGACACCGACCGGTTGGAAGTTTTTCGGCAATCTGCTGGACGCAGGCCGCGTGACCATCTGTGGCGAGGAGAGCGCGGGGACCAGCTCTGACCATGTACGGGAAAAAGATGGCCTGTGGGCGGTGCTGCTGTGGCTCAACATCCTGGCAGAGCAGAAAAAGCCGGTGGCTCAGCTTTTGGCCGAGCACTGGGCGCGCTATGGCCGGGATTACTATTCGCGCCACGACTACGAGGCGCTGCCAACCGAAAAGGCACAGGCGGTGATGGCCGGGCTGCGCGACCAGCTCGCCAGCCTGCCGGGCCGCAGCGTTGGCGGGCTTACGCTGACCGCTGCCGACGAGTTTGCCTACCACGATCCCATTGACGGTTCGACCAGCAGTGGCCAAGGCTTGCGGCTGTATTTTGAGGGCGCGCGCGCAGTGCTGCGTCTGTCGGGCACCGGCACGCAAGGCGCAACCTTGCGGCTCTATCTGGAGCGCTATGAGCCGCCTGAAGGCGATCACCAGCGCGATTTGCAGGCAGCTCTGGCCCCGTTGCGCGATGCGGTGCGCAGCTTGGCGCGCATTGAAGCACTGCTGGGGCGCGTCGAGCCCGACGTTATTACCTGATTTCGGGTGATTTGGTTGGCGATGGCCTGGTGTTGGCGGCGCATTTTTCCCGCTCTTGTGTCCTGCGCCCGCAGTTTCTTGCTTGGCCGTTCCACTGGTTGCTCAGGATTGCACGTCGTGCGAACGCCAAACCCGATCAATTGCTTGAGATTCTGAAGGTATCTTTGCGGCTAAATCAATAAGATAAACTTGGTTCAGTGACCATGAGGTGACGGGAAGCGCCGAACGCGCCAACCCGTGCTCAAGCTGCGCCGGTCCTTTGGGAGCCTCAATTGACAAGGATTTATCATGGCTGCACTACGAACCATTTTCATGCCCCTGCTCATAGCCCTGAGTTTGGGTCTGCCGCTGAGCTATTCAGGACCAGCGCAGGCCTGCGCCTTTTGTGGCTTGGACATGTACACCATCATCAATGTTAACAACTGGGCCAGCTTGAGAGAACGGCCCTCGCGCAAAGCCCGCCGCCTGACCAAAGTCCCGCGCGGTGATCAAGTCATCGCCACCGGCTCGTATCTCGACACGGTAAGCACGATCTGGCTGGAGGTCTTCTATGACGGCGAAACCGGTTGGATTCCGGGCGATTACCTGGAGTTCAGTGGCGTCTTTGGCGAGCCCGTGGATCAGGAAGATGACAGCGATTACTTCGGTGCTGATGGCCAAGATGATGGTTACCCGCTGCAACCGACCGACATAGGGCCACAAGGCTATTTGAATGCCACCTCTTGCGGTGGTGTCGTGCGCGCACGCCCGAATATGAACAGCCGCAAAGTTGCCTCCTTACGCGAAGGCAAGCGGATCGAGATCATGGAGCGCAGCGGCGTTTGGATGAACGGTTATGAGTGGTTCCGGATCGGCTACAACAACAACAAGGTCGGCTATCAGTGGGGCGGCATCTTGAGTGCGGACGATCAACGTGCGGGCTCTTACATCGGTTGTTAAAGGGCCAGCGCCCGGCCTTGAGCAAACCGCGAGAAAACCGCATCACTTTTCAGTATAGATTTGCTGTAAAAACAAAGAACTAGAGCGACGGTGCTGGTGCAATGCCGGCACCCGACGCTCTAGGCCTGCGGTTTTGTTCGGCGCCAGCGCTTCGCTGAAGCCCGTCGCCCAAGACCGCGCGCCAGGGCCGTAAGACTAGGAATTCAGGATTTTAGGGACTTAGGGCGCAGGCGCCGGTGCAGGCTTACCGCTGCGAGACTCGCGCCAGGAAATATAGCTGACAGCCAGCACGATGATGCTTCCGCCCAGGAACACCACGGGGTCCAGCGGCTCGCCAAACACGGTGATGCCAACAATGGTGGCCCAGACCAATTGCAAGAAAGTCACCGGCTGGGTGATGGACACCGGCGCGCTGCGGAAGGCCAGGGTCATGCTGTAGTGTCCGCCGGTCGCCAAAGCCGCGACGCCCAACAGCAGTCCCACCTCATGCCAGGTCGGCGTCACCCAGGCGGCCAGCGCAAAGGGGGCAAGTCCCAAGGTTACGGTCAAAGACAACATGACCACCACCACCCCGACCGGCGCAAGATCGGTCAGGCGCTTGGCGGTCAGGTAGGACATGCCCATACAAACCGACGAAAACAGCATGGCGATGTGGCCAAGCGAAATCTCGCGAAAGCCGGGGCGTAGGATGATCAGCGCGCCGGCCAAAGCACAGAGGATGGCGGCCAGGCGGCGCAGGGCAAAGGCCTCGCCCAAAAACAGCGCCGCGCCCAATGTGACGTAGATCGGCGGCATGAGGTTTAGCGCGGTCATGTCAGCCAGGGGAATATGAACCATGGCATAGAACCAGAGAATGACCGCAATGGTATGCACCGCCCCGCGAATGGCAAACAGGCCTTTGACTTTCAGCGAAATTTTGTGGCGCAGCGCGCTGCGCATGGCCGGCAAGAGCATAACGGTGCCAATCGCGTAGCGCAGAAATGCGGCCTCGGCGGCTGGCAAGCGCGGCCCCATAAACTTGACCAACACATTTACCCCAACGAACATGAGCCCGGTGATTACCATCCAAAGGATGCCTTGCAGGGGTTGGCTAAGACGGGCGGTCATGGTCGGGCCTTTGTCGGGGATCTGGGTGGTTCTGGGCGTGAGGGCAGGGCCCGCACATCGCAAAGGTCCAAGGCTTCAGGCTTGCCACCTTTCGCGGGCGAGAGCAATGGGTCAAAGCAGTTGACCAAAGCAGTTGACCAAAGCAGTTGGCGCATGCACGTGGGCAAACTAAACGGCTTGCATGGGGGCCCTGCATGCCCCTGCATGGTGCCGGGTCCCGAGTGCCCGGGCTGCGATCTAGGGCAACGCGTGGGCAGTCGGTCCCACAATGGCGTTCAAACCGGCCTCGACGTGCAGGGCGGTGCTGTCAAAGCAAGGCCGGTCGAAGTCGGCGGGCGCGACCAGCAAATCGACCTCGGTGCAGCCGAAAATGATCGCGTCGGCGGCTGCGTCCTTGGCAACGATCGCCTGATAGCGCGCCTTAGAGCTTGCCAGCGCACGGCCTTGGCACAGCTCGTCATAGATGATGCGGTGCACCTCGGCGCGGTCCCCGGGCGCAGGCACCCGCACATCCAGATCAAAGCGGCGCTGCAGATAGCCTTTGTAGAAATCTTGCTCCATGGTGAAGGCAGTGGCCAGCAGCAAAGGCCGCTTGCAACCAGCAGCCACCAGGGCGCGGCCTGTGGCCTCGGCGATGTGCAGCACCGGCAGATCCACCGCCGCCGCAACGGGCTCATAGAGCTTGTGCATGGTGTTGGTGGCGATCATCAACGCCTGGGCTCCGGCGGCTTGCAAGCCCTGGGCCGAGGCCACCAGAATGCGCTCCAAAGCCGGCCAGTCCCCGTCGTGCTGAAGCTGTGCGATCTGCGCGAACTCAAGGGAATGTAGCAGCACGGGCGCGGAGGCCAGCCCGCCGAGGCGCTGGCGCACGCCTTGATTCAGCTTTTGGTAATAGACCAGGCTGGACTCCCAGCTCATACCGCCGATCAAGCCGAGGGTTTGCAGGCGGGCCGGGGCGGGCTGAGACGTCATGAAGCGGACCTTTTGTCAGGAGTTTGGAGCCAGGGTTACGAGCCTTTGGGCGCGTCCGTGTCCTGATACCAGAACACCTCCTCCAGCGGCTTGTCAAACCTGCGGGCGATCAAAAAGGCCAGCTCCAGCGAGGGTGCGTACTTGGCGTTTTCAATTGCCACGATGGTCTGACGCGTCACGCCAACGGCTTCAGCCAGGGCCTTTTGCGACATCTCCCCGGATTCAAAGCGCAGCCGCCGGATTTGGTTGGCGACGGGCGTCTTGGCAGCCATGATTAGGCCCCCAGACGGTAGAGAGCTAGCTTGATGGCGACCGCCAAGACCTGGCTCGCTGCCAGGGCAAAGAACAGTGTCATCAGCGCGGCCAGCGGTTGCAACCAGCCAAAGGCCAGCCCCGCCAGCACGGCGATGAAGGCCAGACCAAAGGCGATGAAAGCCGCCTGCATACTTTTCAGCTCCAGCAGGCGGTCGCGCTCGTCGCTGAGCACAGGCTGGCTCTCGCCGGTGATGATGGCGTAGAGGATCGAGCCGCCGATCTCCAACACGATGGCCAGCAGGATCGCGAGGACAACAACCACCAACGCGGCTTGGGCAAAGCTGCGCAACGCCTCGCTGGTCTCCAGGCCTGCCCAAGCGATTTGGCTCTTTAGATAGATGGCAAAGCCCGTGTAGAGCGGTAGCCAGGTGATGAGGGCGATGAGAGATCGAAGTTCGGATTGAGACATGAAACGGGGTCCTTGTTGGATGGTGTGTCGCCTTTGTGTGACTGTAAGTATGAAATATCATACGTGATGTCAAATAAATTTTACACATTGTCTGCTTTGTGCGTCATATCTTGACGCTTGGCCTTGGCCGTGCTGCCCTCGCACGAGAGGGACCAAGGAGGCCGCGATGACCGACCACAACTGCGAATCCGGGCAGGTGACACACCTGGCGCGAGCGCTGAAGGCCGTCGGGCTTAGCCTGGGCGGACGCCGACTGCTGGATGTCGGCTGCGGGACGGGGGCTGCCTTGGTCGCGCTGGAGGCGCTGGGCGCGGTGGCGCCGCTTGGCCTCGACCCCCGCCTGCCAGAGCCCCCCGCTGAAGCCTGGGCTTGCGCGCGCCTGAGGCCTGGCGATGGAGCCGCACTGCCCTATGCGCCGGGCAGCTTCGACGCTCTGACCTTTTTCTTGTCGCTGCACCACATACCTCGACCCGCCCAGGCCATAAGCGAGGCTGCAAGGGTGCTGCGCCGGGGCGGTTTGGCCTGCGTGACCGAGCCGCTGGCCGAGGGCAACATGTACAATCTTGAGCGCTGGATTGATGACGAGGCCAAGGTGCGGGCGGAGGCCCAGGTCGCGCTCGATGATGCTCTGGCGACCGGGCTTTGGCGTCAGGTGGCGACGTTGCACTATCAACAAATTGAGCCCTACGACGATCTGGCCACCTTTGTTGACGAAATGCTGGCAGTTGGTGGCGATCTGGGGCAGGCGCGCTCTGGGCGCGCCAAGCAGCGTGCGCACCACTTGGCCGAGGCCTTTGCTGCGGTGCCGGACGGACGGTTCGAGCAAGGCTATCTGCTGCGGGTACTGCAGCGATGTTAGCCCTGACCCTAGTGACAACTATCCTGACCCTAGTGACAACTGCCCTAAGGCCTGCGCTGGCGTTGGTGGGGCGCCTGGCCATCGTCCTGCTGGCGGTTGCGGGGGCTTCGGTTGGCTCCGGTTGGGCCCAGACCAGCGTGTTGACCAACGCGCGCATCTTCACCCTCAATCCGCAGATGCCTTGGGCGCAGTCCCTGGCCATCGATGCAGGAGGCCAGATTGTTGCGGTGGGATCCGAGGCGCAGGTTCTGTCCCAAGCCGGTGACGGCGCGGTCCTCATTGACCTTGAGGGCATGATGGTCCTGCCCGGTTTTCAGGATGCCCACTTGCACGCGTTGGAAGCGGGCATGAACGCGCGCCGTTGCCTGCTGGAGCCTTTTGCTGATTTGGATGACAGCTTGGACGCCATTGCGGACTGCGTTGCGCTCAGCCGAACGGCATGGGTGCAGGCTTCGGGGCTCAATATGCCGGACTTGTTGCTGAAAGACGACAATCCCCGCGCCGTGTTGGACCAGATCACGCCGCGGCGGCCGGTGCTGATTTTGGACGATATCGGGCACGCGGCCTTGGCGAATACCGCGGCGCTCAAGGCGGCGGGCTACATGAGCCTGCAAGGCAATCCGCCGGGCGGCCTGATCCTGCGCCATCCGCAAACGGGCCTGCCAAACGGCGTGGTGCTGGAAAACGCGCAACAAAAGCTGCGCAATTTAGCGGCTGAGACGGGTGAGGCGGCGGTGCAGCAGGCCTATCAGGATTTGCGCACCACGCTCGCCAAGCTGGCCGCGCTGGGCATCACCTCCATCAGCGACGCTGGGGGATACTGGCCGCAGGGTCACGTGGCGGTGTGGAACAAGGCTCTGGCCGAAGGCACTTTGACAGTGCGGGCATCCAACGTGCTGTATGTCTATCCAGACCTGCCGTTTGACCAGCAGATGGCCCGCCTCAAGGCGCTTTACAGCAACCCGGACGGCAGCCTGTTGCGCTTCAATCAGGCCAAGATCTACGTTGACGGGATCTTGCAGCAGCGCAGCGGGGCCCTGCTGGCTCCCTATCGCGGGCACGATCAGACGCTGAGCCTTGGTGAGGCTCGCGGCTTCTTGTATTTCGAACAGGCGGCTTTGCAGGCCTATGCCAAGGCCCTGTCTCGGGCCGGGTTCCAACTGCACATGCACGTCACAGGGGATCGTGGTGCGCGCCTGGCTTTGGACGCCATCGCGCAGGCCGCGCCGGGCGCGGGGCCTCACCGTTTGACCCATATCTATCTGCTTGACCCGGCGGACTATGCGCGCTTTCGCGCGCTCGGCGTGGTGGCGGATTTCCAGCTTGCACCCTCGGCGCTGGACCCGGACTACCTGGCGGAGCTACACGACCTGCTTGGCGCGCGCGCTGAAAGCCTGATGCCCGCGGGAGCCTTGGAAGCACTGGGCGCTGAGGTTGTGATGAGCAGCGACTATGACGCCGACGAGCTGTCGCCCCTGGTCAAGATTCAGGCCGCAGTTCAGCGCCCCAAGAACGGAGCGCCCAACGTTGAAACAGCGATCAAATGGATGACGCTCAATCCGGCGCGGCTGTTGCGCCACGCCGAGCAAACCGGCTCGCTGGAGGTAGGCAAGGCCGCCGATCTGGTGGTGCTGGAGCGCGATATCACGGCAATCCCGGTCCAGCAGATTGGCAGGGTTGAGGTGGTGGCCACCCTGCTTCAAGGCCGACCGGTGTTCGACCCCGAGGGCTGGTTCACACAGCGCGGGCGTTAACCCAGCGTCAGCTTGACTTCTGAGATTCCAGATCTGCTGGGGATTATTGCCTGCGGTGGGCCTGTCAGACAAAGCTGATAAATGAAGTATATAAGATTTATAACACCTTTATTGCTATTTTCGTAAAATCAGAGTATTGATACCGATATACAGTGATAGTTTGACAATGAGGGGTGTTATCATGGTGCGATATTTTTTGTTACTCGGCGTTCTGCTGCTCAGCGTCGGCACAGCGCATAGTCAGGTACCTTCTCTGGCCGGTAATTCGGGCCTGGACAAGATTCTGAACCTCTGTGCTGAGGACGCTGAAGGGTGTAAGGATTTCAGCAAGCTGCTGCAGTGCACGCGCTACATGAGCGTCTGCGACGCAAGCTGCCCGCAACATTCGGACTCCGCCTGCGCCGCGCAAAAAGCCCTTTTGGAACAAGCGCTCAAAAATCAGAAATTTGTCGCGCAGATCTGTGCGAAAGGTCTCGGAAACGCACAGATTTGCCGGTGTCGCGAAAACCACCTCAATCCTGGGTGCCGACCGCCTCTCAAGGAAAATTTCGACGGCGATATTTGGGGGCCATTTCGTATAGGCCAGCCGCTCGCACTTGGTGGCGGCAATAATATGCTCGGCGCTGGGGCTTCTGGACTGACAATCTTGCCGCTTGAACTCAATGGCACCAGCGCTGAGGCAAACGGCACAGGCGCCACGGCAGGCGGTTCGAAGGGCCTTATCGTGATCGCTCAATCCGAGCGGGTTTTGCTGGACCCGGCGGCTTTGGCAGGGTTGCCGGCAGATGATATCGGCGTTCTTGGCGACGTTGTGATCGTCAACCGCCCGAAATTTTGTGACTTAGCCACTCAGGGCCTTTGGGGGGACGGGGAAATACCGCCTGTTTGCCAATAAAGAAACGGGCCTGGTCGCGCGATGTCGAATCAGGCCCACACGGCCCGGTATGACCAAGCGCAGCATTCCTAGCTGGCAGGCATGCTGGTTACGCCCTGCCTAGCTCTGCCCTGCCTAGCTCTGCCCTGCCTAGCTGCCCTGCCTAGCTCTACCCTGCCGCTTGACCAGTGGTGCTGCACTATTCCAGCTTTAGTTTGGCCTCAGAGAAGGTCATGGGGCTGCGCAGTCCCGGCTTGCCGCCCTGCTGGATCTGCATGCCGCGGTGCTTGAATTGCGGGTCGGAAAAGACCTGCTCAACGCTGTTGATTGGCCCGGCGGGCACACCTAGGCGCGCCAGCTCGGCCAGCAGGTCGTCACGCCTCCAGCTGCTCAAGGCAGCCTCGATCTCTGGGATCAGCGCCTGGCGGTTGGCGACGCGGCCCTGATTGTCGGCAAAGCGCGGCTCTTGATGCCAGCTTGCGCCCAACAGCTCGGCCAGTTTGGCGAACTGGCTGTCGTTGCCACAGGCAATGATCAGGTAGCCATCGGCCACCGGCAACACCTGATAGGGCACAATGTTGGGGTGGGCATTGCCCAGCCGCTTGGGGCTGACGCCCGAGGCCAGGTAGTTCAGCGCCTGGTTGGCCAAAACGCCCGTCATGCAGTCGAACAGCGCCATATCCACATGCTGGCCGCGTCCGGTGCGCGCACGCATAGCCAGGGCTGCTTGTATGGCGATGACGCTGTACAGGCCGGTGAAGATGTCGGCGAAGGCCACGCCCATTTTCTGCGGCTGGCCATCGGGCTCGCCGGTCAGGTCCATGACGCCCGCTATGCCCTGAATCATAAAATCATAGCCTGCGCGCGGTGCGTAGGGCCCGTCCTGGCCAAAGCCGGTGATCGAGCAATAGACCAGACCGGGATTGTCGCCCGCCAAGCTGGCATAATCCAAGCCAAACTTGGCCAGACCGCCGACCTTGAAGTTTTCGATCACCACGTCGGCTTCCGCGATCAAGGCTTTGACCCGCGCCAAATCTTGTGGGTCTTTCAGGTCGGCGTTAACCACGCGCTTGCCGCGATTGCAGGCAAAATAGTAGGCGGCGGTCTGCCCGCCCTCAGCGCTGGGATCGGGCATGAAAGGCGGGCCCCAACCCCGGGTGTCGTCGCCTGCAGGGCTCTCGACCTTGATGACCTCAGCGCCCAAATCGGCCAGGGTTTGCCCGGCCCAGGGCCCGGCCAGAATGCGCGCCAGCTCGACGACTTTGACGCCCTCAAGCGGGTAGGGCGCGGCCGGATCGCTGGCGCTCCAGCCGGTGAAATCAGCGATCACAGGCTCTCCTCCAGGCCTTGGATCAGGGCGTCGATCTCAGCGGGCGAATTATAGTGGACCAGCGACAGGCGGGTGACGCCCTTGTCGGCGCCAACGCCCATGTGATCCAGCAAGCGGGCGGCATAGAAGTGACCCGATCCAGCGCACAAACCGCGCGCGCCCAGATCGGCGGCAACTTGCCAAGCGCCCTTGTTGTGAGGGGCAAAACCGATGGTGCCGTGGCGGCCCTCGGCCTCGGCCTGGCCGATCAGCCTCAGGTCGTTGCGTTGTGCCAAGAAGGCCAGCAAAGGCGCGCGCAAGCGTTGCTCGTGTTCGGCCCACAGGGCGTTGACCCGCGCCACCGCACCATCAGCCAGCTTGCCCGAGCCGCCATGATGGGCGTCCAGCGCCTCGATGTAGTCCAGCACGCCCTGCGCGGCGGCCTCTTGCGCGTGGTCTGGGCCCGCCGGGGTCAGGCGTTTGTTGATCAGCGGCGCGTTGAAGTAGTGGGCCTGGTTGGGCAGCGCTTCCAGCAGCCAGCGGCGCACGGCCATCAGCCCTTGGTGGACAGAATAAACCTTATACAGGCTGAACAGATAGACATCACAGCCAAGAGCGGCCACGTCGGGGATCTCGTGCGGCGCGTGGCTGACACCATCGACGATCACAACCGCTTTGGGGGCTGCTTGCTTAATCAGCCGCGTCCAGTCGGCGACCGGATTGATCTGGCCGACAACGTTCGAGCAGTGCGGCAAGCAGACCAGGCCGGTCTTATCGTTCAGGCGGTCGATCAGGCCTTGGACCTCCAGTTGGCCGGTTTGCGGGTTCACCTGCCATTCGTGCAAGGTCAGCCCGCGCGCCTCTGCCATGCGGCGCATGGCCCCGGAGTTGGCCTCGTGGTCCTGATTGGTGACGATGACTTGGCTGTCAGCGGGCAGGTAGCCGCTCAGCGCCTGCGCCAAGACATAGGTGTTGATGCTGGTCGAAGGGCCAAACTGCACTTCCTCGCTCTCCAAACCCAGCGCCACAGCCCAGCGTTGGCGGGACTGATCCATCAATTCGCTGGCCTCCATGGCGGCCTTGTGCGGGTGCTTGGGCTGTACCTTGTTGTGCAGGTAATAGCGGCTCAGCCGCTCGATGGTGGCGGTGCAGGCATAAGAGCCGCCTGCGTTCTCGAAGAAGGCTTGGTCCGCCAGATCGGCTTGTTGGAAGGCGGGAAATTGCGCGCGTACGAAATCGAGGTCCAGCGTGGCCATACTACCTACTTCTGTGTGAAAATGTTGGGGTTTCGCCTCAGCGCTCGGTCAAGCGCGGCATGAGTTCGACCAGGTTACAGGGCCGGTGTCGATTGTCTAGCTGCCAGATCAGAATTTCGTTCCAGGCGTCTTTGCAAGCCCCGGTCGAGCCCGGCAACGCAAACATATAGGTGCCTTGCGCCAGGCCGCCGAGCGCGCGCGACTGCATGGTCGAGGTGCCGATGGTCTTATAGGAAATCCAGCGGAACAGCTCGCCAAAGCCCTCGATCTCCTTTTCCATCACCCGCTTGAAGGCCTCAGGCGTCAGATCGCGGCCGGTTACGCCGGTGCCGCCGGTGGCGATGATGACATCCACGTCGCTCTGGGCGCACCAGGCACGCAGTTGGGCTTCGATGGCGTCGGGTTCGTCGCGCAGGATGGAGCGGTGGGCGACCTGGTGGCCCGCGGCCTCGATCAGTGAAACCAGTGTGTCGCCGGAGCGGTCTTCGGCCAGGCTGCGGGTGTCAGAGACCGTCAGCACCGCGATGCGGACCGGCAAAAAAGGGCGGCTGTCGTCCAGGCGGTGGGGGGCGGAAGAGGGGGCGGTGGGGGACATGAGGCGGCCTCTGTGGGGTGGACAGGCAGGGCCGTCGCCGAAATGTGACGGCGCGTGCCCGCCAAATCGTTTTGGCTAGAACTTGGATACGCCTGCGCGGTCCTGACTGACATAGGGCAAGGTGCCGCCTTCGGTAAAGGCGATGAAATCGTCCCGGCTCTGCTTGAACTTAAGGCGATAGATCAACAGCGAGCGCAGCACTTGATCAACATAAAAGCGGGTCTCGCGCGACGGCAGGCTCTCCATGAACAAGAGCTGGTCGCCACCGCTGCGCGCGCGCGCTTTCCACTTCTTGGCATTGCCGATGCCAGCATTATAGGCCACCAGCAGATTGACCACGTCGCCATCGACGATTTTGGTGCCCAGTAGGTAGGCCAGGTAGGTCTCTGCGTAGGCGATGTTCAGCTCGGGCTTGGTTAGATCGCGCACCCGGCCATAGGGCGCGATGTAGCCTTTTTTGACCACGAAGTCGGCGGCCGCGGCTGTTACTTGCATCAGCCCAGTCGCACCGATGCCGTTGGTCAGCTCGGGACGGAAGAAGCTCTCTTTGCGGGCAATGGCGTTGACCAGAGCCCGGTCGATCAAAAAGCCACCCTTGGGCTCGTAGGGCATGCGGGGGTAGAGGTCGGCGTAGACCCATGAGGTCTGCTCGCGCTTGAAGCTGGCGTAGTGGCCAAGACGGGCGGCCAACTCTGGCAGGCCGACGCGGCGCGCGACGTGGCGCAGGGCGCGGCGCAACTCCACGTCTTGTTCGCGGGCGATCAACAGCAATTCCAGCTCGGCCAGGCGGTATTCGCCGACTTGGATCAGCGCAAAGGCGCGGCGCGCTGGGCGCCAGGTCAAAAGGCGCTCTAGCTCGTCGTCGGTCAGGCCGTCCTGATCAAAGCGCATATTGGGCACTTCTTGCAGTTGCAGGGCCGCAAGCTGTCCGTAAAGCGTATTGGGATAGTCTAGAGCCTTTTGCAGGTGCTGGCTGGCGGTCTCGACCTGCTTTTGCACCAGCGCGGCGCGCGCGGCCCAGAAATGGCATGCGGCGCGATGATCACTGACCCAGAAAATCGAGTTACCGCAGTTGCGAAAATGGGTCTCTGCCGTCTCCCACAGTCCCAAGCGCCAGGCGGACAAGCCAGCGATCCAGTTGGACAGGGGCACGAACTTGCCATAGCGACCGGCGGCTCCTGTGGCCAAATCAAAGGCGCGTCGGAAGGCGTCGTCGGTGCCGTCGTAGTAGATCTCAGCGGCGATTTCTGCGCGCTGTTGGTCGCGCTCGGTGGGGTCTAGGATCAGCGCGGCATCGGCGCTACCGACCAGAGCAAGCGCCTGGTCGTAGTCGTCCAAAATGAGCAGGTCGCGCACTTGCTGGCGCAGAAGTTGGCGCTGCTCGGAACTGGAGGCGGCCTGCGAAGCATAGCGGCCAGGCTCTTCAAGGCTCGGAATCTTAAAGCGCGCTTTGGTGCCCACGACTTCTGGCAGGTTGCGCTCACCGATGGTCTCGGCCAGTTGGCGCACGCCCTCGGCTTGCGGGTGGCGAGGGTAGGATTCCAGGTAGTCGCGCAGGCTGGGCCCGTCGGGCAAGGGCGCTTCGGGGTTGGCGTAGAGCTCGCCCAGAACGTGGCCCATCAGCAGCGGGTCTCTAACGGCCTGCCTTGCTTCGGCGACGCTAACAAAATCCCCTAAGGACAGGCCCTCGAAGGCCCGGCGGTAGGCAGCGGCGTCGGCGTCGGACAGGGGCGTCGGCAAGCCATAGATGCTGTCGGGCTTGCGCGGTGGCGTCATGGGCCGCGGCAGGTCGGGTTTGGTTTGCGGCAGGGGCGTCGGCAAGCCTTGCGGGTTGAAAAAGCTGGGCTGATCGTCGTCGGTCAGGTCTTGGGCGGCGAGCGGGGCGGTCAGCAGACTGCTGGCCAATAAGGCGGCCGCCGCGAGGCTGGGGGCCAGCAGGCTGGCACGGGCGCTGATCCTCATGGCCATCCCCCTAGGCAGACGCGGGTTGTGGCACAAAACCAGCTTGTGCCAAAGCGGCGCTCAGGGCGAGGCAGTCGGACCAGGCTTCGCGCTTGGCGCGCGGCTGACGCAGGAGGTAGGCAGGGTGCAACATAGGCAAAGCGGGTAAAGTCAAATCGTGCGTTGGGTCGTGATAGTCCAGCCACTTGCCGCGCTGTTTCAAGATGCCAACTTGGCTCCCGCTCAGCGCTTTGGCCGGACTGCCGCCTAAGAAAACCAGCATTTTCGGCTTTGCTAAGGCAATGTGGCGGCGAACAAAGGGATCACAGAGCGCAATTTCCTCGCTGGAGGGGGTTCGATTGCCGGGCGGGCGCCAGAACAAGATGTTCGAGACATAGAAATTTTCGCGGCGGTCCAGTCCGATGTGGCTCAGCATGCGGTCCAAAAGCTGGCCAGAGACCCCGACGAAGGGTTTGCCGCTACGGTCCTCGTCCGCGCCCGGAGCCTCGCCCAGGACCATGACGGGGCTGTTGGGCGCGCCGTCGGCAAAGACGGTGTTTTTCGCCAGCCGTTTGAGCGCGCAGCCGTCAAAGGCGCGCACGGCTGCTTCCAAGTCTGAAAGGCTAGTCGCGGATTGCGCGGCTTGTTTGGCGGCGGACAAGACGGCGGGGTCTGCCTGCGGCTCTTGCCCGCTGCCGATCATAGGGGCTGCGAGGGCGGCGCTGGTGGCTGCAAATTGCCCCTTGGGGCGGGCCACAGGGGGAGCGCTGGCAATGGCGGGCGCGGTTTGGCCAGATGCGGGCCGCGCGTCGGGCTTCGCGCTTGCCGCCTGAGTCGCAGCCTGAGTCGCAGCCTGGGCCGGACCGGCGGCACGCGGCGGCGTCAAGCTCGTCTCAAAGGCCTGAAAACGCGCCCAATCGGCCGGAGTCCCGCTCAAGGGCTCATACAGGCCCTCGGCCATCAACCAGGCGAGTTGCTGGGCCGCTTGCTTGGCGTCTTGTATCGGCGCGGGGCCTTGCGGGTGTGGCGATTTGGGCGGCGGCTGTGACATGGCATCAATTTAATGCGCGTTTGCGAAAATTTCAGGTTCTTTCGCGCGCCCATCGCCTGAAACAAATCATTTATGTGCGTTTGCGGTCTTTTCCTGGCCGACTCACCTCGCTAGAAGGGAGGCCTGTGAATAACGTGCGATCACCAAGAAGGATTATCGCCATGAGCAATGAGATACACCGCGAATCCATGGAGCTGGATGTCGTCATCGTCGGCGGCGGCCCGGCTGGCCTGTCAGCAGCCATCAAACTCAAGCAGCTCAACCCCGAGCTGGAGGTTTGTGTGCTGGAGAAGGGCTCAGAAATTGGTGCGCACATCTTGTCCGGCTGTGTCATGCAGCCCACCGCCATGCAAGAGCTGTTCCCTGATTGGCAAGAACGCGGCGCCCCGCTGAATGTGCCCGTGCAGTCTGAGCGCTTTTGGATGCTCGATCAGAAGGGTGGCTTTTCGATCCCCCTTTGGGCCATGCCGCCCCAGTTCCAAAACCACGGCAATTACATCGTGTCGCTGGGCAACGTCTGCCGTTGGCTGGGCGAGCAGGCCGAAGAGCTGGGTGTGATGGTCTTCCCCGGCTTCGCCGCTGCTGAAATCATCTATGACGGCGAGCGCGTTGCCGGTGTCATCACCGACGACAAGGGCATCGCCAAGGACGGCAGCCACAAGCCGACCTTCGAACCCGGCATGGAGCTGCGCGCCACCTACACCCTGTTTGCTGAGGGCGTGCGCGGCTCGCTGTCTAAGCAGGTGATCGCCAAGTACGCGCTGGACAAGGACAGCGATCCCCAGACCTACGGCATCGGCATTAAGGAGCTGTGGGAGCTGGACCCCGAGCAGCACAAAGAAGGCTTGGTCATGCACACCGGCGGTTGGCCGATGGACAGCCAGACTTGGGGCGGCTCTTTCATCTATCACCTGGACAACAACCAAGCCTACGTCGGATATGTGGTGGGTCTGGACTATAAGAACCCGCACCTGTCGCCCTTCCAGGAATTCCAGCGCTTCAAGACCCATCCCAAGGTCGCACCCATGTTCAAAGGAGCCAAGCGCATTTCTTACGGCGCACGGGCGATCAACGAGGGCGGCTTGCAAGCCATTCCTGAGCTGACCTTCCCCGGCGGCGCGCTGATCGGCTGTTCGGCTGGCTTCTTGAACGTGCCAAAGATTAAGGGCAGCCACAATGCCATGAAGTCGGGCATGCTGGCCGCTGAAGCTGTCGTTGAGGCGCTGGGTAAGGGCGAAGATCGCCCCACCAGCTATCCGGCGCGCTTTGAAGCCTCATGGATGTATGAGGAGCTGCACGCGGCCCGCAATTTCCGCCCTTGGTTCGCCAAGCTGGGCCTGCTGGGTATGGGCTTTGGCGGCGCGGAACTCAAGCTGTCCGGTGGCAAAGCACCCTGGACCTTGCACCACCGCCACAAGGACAATGAGGCCCTTAAGCCCGCTGCCGAAATGCCCAAGATCGACTACCCCAAACCCGACGGTCAGGTCTCGTTTGACCGTAACTCGTCGGTCTTCCTGGCGGCCACCGCGCACGATCACGATCAGCCTATTCACCTGACCTTGAAGGATGAAGCGGTGCCGATTGCTCACAATCTGGCGATTTACGACGCTCCAGAGCAGCGATATTGCCCTGCGGGTGTATATGAAATCATTGAAGACCCGGAAAATGGTCCTAGTCTTCAAATTAACGCCCAAAACTGCGTGCATTGCAAAACCTGTGATATCAAGGACCCGAGCCAGAACATCGTCTGGGTCACGCCTGAAGGCGGCAGCGGTCCGAACTATCCCAATATGTAAGCAGGCTTGTCGCTTGATCGCTCGATCGATCAAGCCTGGGCTGTACCAGACGGGGCAAAGGCCGCTTTGCCCCACCCATCCTGAGGAGGCCTTATGCCCAAGCCAACTGCTCCCCTGTTGCCCAACTTGGGCCTGCGCCCCTCGAAAGCCGCGCGGCCAAACCGGGGAGCGAGCCTTGCGGCTCTGGCCATCATGCCGCTGATGGCGCTGCCTCTGGTCCTGTCCGTCGCGAGCACCGAGCTGCACGCGCAAACAGAAGCGCCCGGCGGAGCTGCCCAGATCGGCAACCCGCTGGACCCAGCAGACTTTCAACTCAATTCCGATATCGAACAGCCGTTGCCGCAGCTTGGCGGAGCGCTGGAAGCCGGTGTTACGGACGTTGGCGACTACCTGGGCGCATTGCTGGCACGTGACGAACGCGACCTGCGCAAAGCGATCTCGCTGCTGATCCCGCTGGTTGAGCGCAATCCCGAGCGCATGGAGCTAGTGATCATGTTGCATGATTTCTTGGCTGCCGAGGGGCGCTATGATGAGGCAGGGCCGCTCGCGCGCCGTTTGATCGACGAACGCGACGAGCAAGACGAAGACGCGCGCCGCACGCTTTACTATGTGGCGATGAAGGACGGCGATTACGCGCAGGCCCTGGAGCAGGCGGAAGTCTGGCAAGACCGGGGCTTGGCCAGCATCCTGCGTCCCTTCGCTTTGGCATGGGCCCACATTGGCGCTGGCGACAGCCAGGCCGCACAAGACGCTTTGGCTCCGGCGATGGAAGACGAAGGATCTGGCGACTTTGCGACCTCGCTGAGCGCGATTGCCTTGTGGGTCGCAGGTGATCGTGCAGGCGCTGTCCAGCGCTATTTGGATCACATCACCCAGGCGAGCCGCCCCGCGACGGTGCGCGATACAGAGTTGGCACTCTTGGCCTTCGCCGAGGCGGGTAGCAGCGCGCAACAAGAGGCGCTGTTGGCGGCGCTGAACCCGGATGTGTTGGACCTGCCATCCATCAAGCGTTTGGTCGAGAGCATGCAGGCCGGCGAGGAGTTGGCCTTCCCCATTACAACGCCTCAACAGGCCGCCGCAGAAGTTCTTGAGCGTCTGGCCACGCATTTTAGCCAAGATGAACTGGGCAGCGAAGTGGCCTTGGGTTTGGCGGGTGCCGCACTGTTTTTGCAGCCCGAAAACGCCGATGCGCGCTTGGTGCGCGGCGAACTCTATGCCGATCGTGGGCTCTATGACTACGCCATCGAGGATTATGTGAAAGTGCAGGGCAGCGACAGCAAGGTCTACGCTGCTGACTTTGATCGTGCTCAGGCGCTACGCAATCTGGAGCGCGACGACGAAGCCTTGGCGCTGTTGGAAGATCTGGCCGAGCGCGATCCCACACGCTGGCGCGCCCTGGAGCTGAAAGCTGACTATCTGCGTGCTGACAAGCGCTCGCAAGAGGCGGTCGAGGCCTATGCCCGCGCTGAAGAGCGCTTGCTCAAGCTGGGCGAACCGGCTGCCAACGCGTGGCGCTTCTACTACGCTTGGGGCATCGCCTATGACCAATTGGACGACTGGCCCAAGGCCGAAGCCATGTTCCAACGGTCTTTGGAGCTGGACCCCGATCAACCAAATGTCTTGAATTATCTCGCCTATTCTTGGGTGGACCGCGGCTTTGAAGACAAGTTTGAGGATGCTTTGGCCAAGCTTGAGAGGGCCGTTGATGCGCGTCCGAATTCGGGCTTCATCGTCGATTCCTTGGCCTGGGTGCTCTATAAGCTGGGCCACCACGAAGAAGCGCTGGGCCATATGGAACGTGCGGTCGAACTCATGCCCGCTGATCCTGTGCTCAACGACCACCTGGGCGATGTTTACTGGGTCAACGACCGTCGCGAAGAAGCTGAGTTTCAGTGGCGCCGCGCATTGTCCTTTGATCCCAGCGATAAGGACCGCGCGCGTATTGAGCTGAAGCTGAAAATCGGCCTGGATCGCGTCGAGGCGCAAGAAGCTGCAGAGGCCGCCGAGGCTCAGAGCAACCAAAGCGACGGTTCTTAAAGGTCTTGGGACTTGCGCATGCAAGACACCGGCGCCGCGCTCCAGGTCTTTGCGCCAGCTAAGATCAATCTCTATCTGCACATAACGGGTCAGCGCGCGGACGGCTATCATACGCTTGATAGCCTGTTCGTGTTTGCCGAGAGTCTTGGCGATCGCCTGCGCTTGGAGCCTGGCCACAGCTTTGGCTTCGCGATGGAGGGACCAGGCGCTACAAGTCTGGCCGCCGAGGCCTGGCGCAGCAATCTGGTGGTGCGCGCTGCCTTGGGCTATTGGCGGGCACTCGGCCGCACGGGCGAGCCGCCGGTCATGCTCACCCTGACCAAGACCTTACCAGTGGCGGCGGGTTTGGGGGGCGGTTCCAGCGACGCTGCGGCTTGCCTGAAGGCTATGGCCCACCTGTATGGGCCGCTGCAAGACCCGGCGGCACTCCAGGCCTTGGCCCTGAGCCTGGGCGCGGATCTGCCCGCATGCCTGGCCGCGCGGGCGCAGTGGGTCACTGGGATCGGCGAGCTGTGCCAGCCCTTGGGTGCGGCTTGGCCGGGCCTTCATGCGGTGGTGGTGCAACCGGGCCGAGCGCTTTCGACCCCAGCGGTTTTCAAAGCCCGTCAGAGCATCAGCGGATCGGCCGCTTTTTCGCAGCCCAGGCCCCGCCCGGCGTTCAGCGCGGACAGACCGGCAGACGCGCAAGCCTGGCGTGCGTGGCTGGCAGAGCAGGGCAACGATCTGCAGGCCGCAGCCTTGCATCTAGAGCCTTCAATTGCTGTGGTTTTGGACGCGCTGGTTCAGCAAGACGGCTGTCGTTTGGCGCGCCTGTCCGGCAGCGGCGCGTCCTGTTTCGGCTTGTTTGACACCGCTGAAGAGAGCCGGATGGCCGCCGCCGCTTTGGCGGCTGACCATCCTGGCTGGTGGGTCGGTGCTAGCCGCTTGGTCTAGCCCTTTGGTCTAGCCGTTGGACTCGCCGTGCGAGGCCAAATCCAAGCCCTGATCTTCTTCTTCATCGTCAACGCGAAGGCCAAGCAGAGCGCGCAGGCCCAGGACCAGCGGCACGGTGATGATCAACGTATAGCCGCCGACAACCAAGACCGAGATGAGCTGACCGATAAAGCTGGCGTCGCCGATGCCCTGTCCGCCAAAGACGCTGGCACCCACCAAGGGCGCGAGCAAAGCGCCCAGCATGCCGCCGATGCCGTGAACCGCGAAGACATCCAAGCTGTCGTCGATCTTCATCAAGCCTTTGACCCAACCACAGGCCAAGTTACAGATGACGCCGGACAAGAGGCCCAACACCAGCGCTCCGGGCACGCCCACAACGCCCGCCGCGGGGGTGACGGTGGCCAGGCCCGCGACCATGCCGGTCACCGCGCCGATCAGCGTTGCCTTGCCAAAGCGAATCACATCCAGGGCCACCCAGGCGATGATCGCCGTGGCCGCAGAGATGTGCGTGACCAGCGCGGCATTGGCCGCTCCGCCGTCGGCTGCCAACTGAGAGCCGCCGTTAAAGCCAAACCATCCAACCCACAGCAGGCCCGCGCCGACGGCGGTCAAGACAGGCGAGTGCGGCGGGATCAGCTTTTTTGGAAAACCGCGCCGCGCGCCCAAGAAAAAGGCGATCACCAAAGCCGACAGACCAGCGGTCTCGTGAACCACCAAGCCACCGGCAAAATCGATTGTGGAAAACTGGCTCGCCAAGAAGCCGCCGCCCCAGATCCAATGCACAACCGGCGCATAGACCAGCAGCCCCCACAGGGCGGAAAACGCCACCACAAAGCTGAACTTGATGCGCTCGACAAAGGCACCGATGATCAGCGCTGGTGTGATGATGGCGAAGGTCATTTGAAACAGGACAAAGGCGGGCTCCGGGATGCTGCCGGTCAGGCTGTCGGGCCCCACGCCAAGCAACAAGGCCTTACCCAGTCCGCCAATCACCGCGCCGCCGCCGTCAAAGGCCAGGCTGTAGCCCAGCAGAACCCACAGGACCGAGGCCAGTGCGGCAATGCTGAAGCACTGCATAAAGATCGAAATAACGTTCTTGACCCGCACCAAGCCGCCGTAGAACAGCGCCAATCCCGGCAAGGTCATCATGAGGACCAAGGCTGACGCCGTTAAGATCCAGGCTGTATCTGCTGCATTCATTGTTTATCCCCTTTCTTCGTCGTATCAGGCGCGGCCTGCTCTTGATGCCAGACGCCCCACATGCTGCAGCCAGTGCCTCAAAATTGCACATGAAGGAAGAAGGTTTGCTTGCGATGGTGAAAATTTAATCGCAAAGTCCAGAGTCTGGGCAGCATTTTGCTCAAATTTCAGACCTTCTGCTGTGGTACTTGCCAGAGATGGGCTGCTTCGTCTAAGCAGGCTGCCGGTCTTTTAGCCCTTGGACGGAGGATTCCATGCTCTATAGCTTTTATGCGCTGGACAAAGACGGCGCGCTCGAACTGCGAAAAGAAACCCGCGCTGCGCACCTGGATCACTTGGCGGCTGCCAGCAACTTTAATTTGCGCGTCGTTGCCGGGTCGCCCATGCTGAACGAGGCAGGCGACATGTTTGGCTCGCTGGTGGTGGTCGACGCCGACAGTCGCGCAGATGTTGAGGCCTTCTTTGCCGCCGATCCTTACCGGCTGGCGGGGCTGTTCGCTGAGACCCGCATTGCGACCGTTCTCGACAATTTTGTGAAATAACCGTCATGACCGCTTCAGCTTCAGTTTCGCGCTTGCGCCTGCGTCAGCCCGACGACTGGCATTTGCATCTGCGCGATGGCGCTATGTTGGCGGCGGTGACACCTGAAACGACGCGCCACTTTGGTCGGGCGATTATCATGCCCAACCTGGTGCCGCCGGTGGTGACGAGCGACCAGGCAGCGGCCTACCACGCGCGCATCTTGGCGGCACGCCCTGAGGGCAGCGCTTTCGAGCCGCTAATGACGCTCTATTTGACCGAGGGGAGCCAGCCCGAGGATCTGCGCCGCGGCGTTGAGTGCGGGCTGATCAAGGCTGTCAAGCTCTATCCCGCAGGAGCGACGACCAACTCGGAGTCTGGCGTGCGTGATTTCGACAAAGCCATGCCCGTGCTGGAGACCTTGGCCGAACTGGGCGTACCGCTGTGTGTCCACGGTGAGGTCACCGATCCAGACATCGATATTTTCGACCGTGAGGCGGTCTTCATTGACCGGGTTTTAGACCCGCTGCGTCGGCGGTTGCCTCACCTGCGCGTCATTATGGAACACGTCACCACGCGACAAGGCGTTGACTATGTGCGCAGCGCCGAACAGGGGTTGGCGGCGACGCTGACCACCCACCACCTGATTATCAATCGCAATCACCTGCTGGTCGGTGGGGTCAAGCCGCACTACTATTGCCTGCCGGTTGCCAAGCGCGAAGAGCACCGCCTGGCTTTGGTCGCAGCCGCAACCTCGGGCGATGGGCGCTTTTTCCTTGGCACGGACTCCGCACCGCACGCGACCCACAACAAGGAAGCGGCCTGCGGATGTGCGGGCATCTTTACAGCGCCCAACACGATGAGCTGTTTGGCGCATGTGTTTGAGGCTGAAGGGGCTTTGGATAAACTGGAGGCTTTCACCAGCCTCAGCGGCCCTGCCTTCTATGGCTTGCCGGCGAATGAGGCTTGGCTGACGCTGGTAAAGCGGCCGGAGCCGGTGTCCTATCCAGCGCGTGTGTCTGTGGCGGAAGGTCAAACCGTGACGGTCTTTGACCCTGGCTTCCCGTTGTTTTGGGACGTTGAGAGCATTATGCCTTCATAAAGCAAAGCCTGACCCATCGCGACAGATCGGTCAGGCTCGCCGTTGGCAGCTTACTTCACCGTGATGGGGACGTGCATACCGGCTTCGCGGTGGCCTGGCAGTTCGCAGGACATCTCGCCTTCGTCAACGGTCTGGACCGGAACCAGGTACCAATCTGCGGCAGCGCCTGGGCCGACTTCGACTTCGCGGATCGCGCCTTTGATCTCAGAGATCAGACCCCCGTTCTCGTCAAGAATTTCAATCTTGCGGGTGAAGCTGGCTTCGCCCAGTGCATTGAGCGCCAGCTCGTGCTTGAACTCATCGGTGTTGAAGATGTGCAGCTTGTAGGCTTGGCCGGTTACGAACTCAGTCATGGAAGGCTTGATATACATGCCGTCATCGTTTTGGCCCAGCTCGACATCAACGGTGATAACGTTGGCCCTGCTTAGGTCGCCTTCTGCAAAGGCAAGCCCGCTGCTAAGTCCAAGGACGGCCAAGGTGGTCATCGCAATTTTCTTCATGTTTCCTCTCCTGCAATTTGGTTAATGCAAGGCTAGCAATGCTCGGATTTGTAAGAACATCAATGGCTAACGAAACTATAACTGGCGGATGATCTAGCTCATATGACCTAAGTCAAATGCCCAAGTGACCTCTGTTACATCAGAAAACACGGCACAGTCGCGGTCGTTGCAAAATTTGGACAATTTCTTTTGCTCGCTTTCACTGCCTGTGTCGATTTGCGGGACGCGTTCGAGCGATTGGATCGCATCTTTGTGCGGACCGCTTGTCACATGACAGGTGTCACGGGTGACGTATTGACCTGGGTTTATGACTGCCAGCTTGCACAGCTTCGCAGATCAGGCGCTGGTTGGAGGGGACCGCTGACCAGACACCAGAGACTTGGCAACCGCATAGTTGTGGACCGCAACGCCTTGGATGTGAAAATCTCGCCGGGTCAGGCAGGTAAATCCGGCGCGCTGAAACACAGGCAAAGCGGTCTGGCTGGCCTCGGCGGTGAGGCCCGCAAGACCCCCTTGTTTTGCGCAAGCCTCAAGCGCCGCCAACAGGGCTGTGCCGATCCCCTGACGCGCGGCCTCAGGCGCAACGTAGAGAAACTGGATGTGCCCATCGGGCCCAAGGTCGCAGAATCCGAGCGGGTCGTCTTGGCTACCCACTGCGACAAAGGTCTGCCGCCCATCGCGGTAAGCTGCGGTCAGGTGCTCAAGGCTGGGGCAGCGCGAACGCCAGACTGCCCGGGCCGCAGGGCCGTAGTCGGCGGCAGCCAAACTATCAATCGCAGCGCAAAAGATCTTGAGCAGGTGGGGAGCATCGCTGGTTTTGAAGGCGCGGATCACCCGCAACGATCGAGCCATGGGGCTATGGGACTAGGTTGCCAAGCGCCGGTAGACATAGACGCGATAGTCCATGTGGGGCTCGGAACGCGGCAGAGGTTTGAAGGGCGCTGAGATGCTGTGCTCGCGCAGCAAGCCGTCGGCGATCAAGGTCCCAGCCGCCACGGCGAACTGGCTCTGGTCGAACAGCTTGTCCCAGCCGCAAAACAGCAGCAGCCCGTCCGGGCGCAGGATCCGCGCGAACTCATAAAAACAGGTGCCGGTAACGTGCAGCGTCGTGCCGACCATGATCACCGCATCATAGCTGGCAGGCTCGAGCGGCAGCGGTTGGTTGAGATCGGCTTGCAGCAAGCGGCGGTACAGGCCTTTTCGGTCGGCCTCGGCCAACATGCCCGGCGAAAAATCCAGGCCATCAATCGCGCCGTAGCCCGCAGCTTGCATGGTCAGGCCGACCAGGCCGGTGCCGCAGCCCGCGTCCAAGATCTCCCGGTCGCGCGCCACCAGTCCGGCCAGTGCTTCCACGCTCTTGTGGGGCGCGTGATAGTCCTCGCCAGTGGTGATGTCCGCATCATAGTCCCGCGCCCAAAGGTCATAGCGCGCCCGCAGGGTGTCGGGGTCGCCCGCCTCTAAGGTCCAGTTGATGCGCCCGATGGCGCTGTCCTTACGTTGGCTCATGCGCTGCCTCTCAATTACAATCCGGCTTGGCCGGGGTACAATCCGGCTTGGCCGGGGTACAATCCGGCGTGGCCGGGGTACAATCCGGCTTGGCCGGGGTACAATCCGGCGTGGCCAGGGTACAATCCGGCTTGGCCGGGGTACAATCCGGCGTGGCCGGAGTACGATCCGGCGTGGCCGGGGAGTGATGCAGCCATGGTAGCGCGGTGAGCGGAGATGGAAAGCCCCGCGTTAGAGGGCCGCTTCGAACAAGCTGGTCAGGTTGCCTGTGGTCAGTTCGATCGGGTTGCCGCCGCAAGACGGGTCGATGATCGCGCCTTCGACCAGCGTTGGGATGGCGTCTTGAGTGACGCCCAGTGCGGCCAGGCCGCCCGGGATGCCCAGCGCATCATTCAACTGCTGCACATAGTCTTGGAAGCCAGAAAAGCCGCCAGCAATACCTAGATAGTGCGCAGCGTCGGTGAAGCGATTTGCGATGGCGGAGGCGTTGAAGCGCAAGACGGCGGGCATGCAGACCGCGTTGGTTGTACCGTGGTGGGTGTTGAAGTGGGCACCGATGGGGTGGCTCATGGCGTGGATCGCGCCCAGGCCTTTTTGGAAGGCCGTAGCACCCATGGCAGCGGCGACAAGCATCTGCGCGCGCGCCTCAATATCAGTGCCGTCGGCATAGGCGCGGGGCAGATACTCCTTCACCAGCCGCATGCCCTCCAGCGCGATGCCTTGCGACATGGGGTGGAAGTGGGGGCTTGAGAAAGCCTCAACGCAGTGCGCGAAGGCGTCCAGGCCGGTGCCTGCGGTGATGAATTTGGGCATGCCGACGGTCAGCTCGGGATCGGCAATCACCACGCTGGGCAGCACCTTGGGGTGGAAGATGATCTTCTTGACGTGGGTCTGGCTGTTGGTGATGACGCTGGCTCGGCCCACCTCAGAGCCCGTACCCGCCGTGGTGGGCACGGCGACGATGGGGGCGATGGCGTCGGCGTCGGCACGGGTCCACCAGTCGCCGATGTCCTCAAAGTCCCAGACCGGGCGGGTTTGGCCCGCCATGAAGGCCACCATCTTGCCCAGGTCCAAGCCCGAGCCGCCGCCGAAAGCGATCACACCGTCGTGGCCGCCCGCCTTGTAGGCCGCGACCCCGGCCTCCAGGTTGATTTCATTGGGGTTGGCGTCCACCTCGCCGAACAGCCCGCGCCCCAGACCGGCCGCCTCCATGATGTCGAGGGCGTTTTGGGTGATGGGCAGACCGGCAAGGCCGCGATCAGTGACCAGCAGTGGGCGCTTGATACCGGCTTGTGCGCAGGCGGCGGGCAGCTCCTTGATGCGGCCTGCGCCGAATTTGATGGCCGTGGGATAGGACCAGTTTCCGACCAAGTTCATGTGAATGTTTCCTTATCAAACAATATCTTAAGAGGTTTAGCCCTGGAGCTTTTTTAGGTGGTAAGACTTGGGCCGTGTCAGGTTTTGATAGCCAATGACTGACAGTCCGCCGCCGCGTCCGGTGTTCTTGCAGCCGGTCCAGCACAGGCCGGGGTCCAGGTAGTCCGCGCGGTTCATGAACACCGTACCGGTCTCCAACGCTGCGCCAATGCGCTCGGCGCGGGCGGTGTCCTGGGTCCAGAGCGAGGCGGTGAGGCCGTAGTCGCTGTCGTTCATCAGCGCGATGGCTTCCTCGTCGTTTTCGACCTTCATGATGCCCACGACAGGGCCAAAGCTTTCCTCGCGCATCACCCGCATGTCGTGGGTGACCTCGGTTAGGATCTGCGGCGTCAGGTAGGTGCCGCCGTCGTCGCTGGCAAAGGTGGGGATGTGGGCGGTGGCACCGGCGCTGACGGCCTCGGCGATTTGCGCGCGCACCTCGTCGGCAAAGCGGCGGTTGGCCATGGGGCCGATGCTGGTCGCGGGGTCCAGAGGGTCGCCCAGGGTATAGCCCTTGACGATGGCGATGGCTTTTTCAAGGAAGGCGTCGTACAGCGGCGCTTGCACATAGATGCGTTCGATCCCGCAGCAACACTGGCCCGAGTTGAACATAGCGCCATCAATCAGGGTCTCGGCCGCCGCGTCCAGCAGGGCGTCGTCCATGACATAGCCGGGGTCTTTGCCGCCCAGCTCGGTACTGACAGCGGTAAAGGTACCCGCCGCGGCGCGTTCCATGGCCACACCGCCCGCAACTGAGCCGGTGAAGTTGACGAAGTTGAAGGCGCGGCCCGCGATCAGTTGGCTGGTGACCGCGTGGTCCAAGAAGATGTTCTGGAACACCTCTTCAGGCACACCGGCGGCGTGAAAGGCTTCAGCCATGCGCTCGCCGACCAACAAGGTTTGGGTGGCGTGCTTCAAGATCACCGTGTTGCCCGCAATCAGAGCGGGCGCGACGGTGTTGATTGCGGTCATGTAGGGGTAGTTCCAGGGCGCCACCACCAGCACCACGCCGTGCGGGATCCGCTTGATGTAGCGCTTGAAGGTGTCGGACTCTTCCAGCACGATATCGGCCAGAGCCTCATGGGCGATGGAAGCCATGTAGGAGGCACGTTCATTAAAGCCGCCAAACTCGCCGCCAAAGCGCAGGGGTCGGCCCATCATGCGCGCCAGCTCGGGCACGATGGTCTCGTTCATTGCGCCGACCTTGGCAACGCCCGCCATCACCAGGTCGATACGTTCTTGCAGCGGACGGGCGGCCCAAGCGGCCCGGGCTTTGCGGGCTCGGTTGGCTGCGGCAAAGGCAGCCTCGGCGTCCAGAGCCGGACGTTCGGCAAAGACCGAGCCATCAATGGGAGAAATACAGCGCAGAAGATCGGCCATGCCGGGACTCCCTTAGAGTGATAAAAACATGGACCGTCGGCACAAACTGGGCCGACGGGGTCGGACGCGCCCGATCAGGCACGCGCATTGAGGCACGCTTGCCTAGGCGCGCTCAAAGCCGCGTGCGACCTCCCAATCGGTGACGACGCGATCAAACTCTTGGATCTCGACCTCAGCGGCGCGAGCGTAGTGATCCACCACCGCATCGCCCATCTTCTGGCGCAGCATGCTTGAGCCCAACAGGGCCTCGCGGGCCTCGCGCAGAGAGCTGGGCAGGAAGCCGCTGTTGCCCTCGTACATGTCGCCGCGCGCGGGCGGCTCCAGGGTCAGGCCTTCTTCGATGCCCGCCAGACCTGCGGCCAGCATGGCCGCCAGGGTCAGGTAAGGGTTGATGTCCGAGCCCGGCACGCGGCACTCCATGCGCACGCCCTTGCTGCCCTCGCCGCAGAGGCGGAAACCAGCGGTGCGGTTGTCGATCGACCAGATGATGCGGGTCGGCGCAAAGCTGCCCTTCACAAAGCGCTTATAGGAATTGATGTAGGGCGCCATGAAGTAGGTGTAGTCGGCGGCGTACTTCAACAGACCAGCGGTGTAGGACTTCATCAGATCCGACATGCCCAGCGCGTCGCTGGGGTCAAAGAAGGCGTTCTGGCCATCGCGCCACAAGGACTGGTGGACGTGCGCAGACGAGCCGACGCGCTCGTGGTGCCACTTGGGCAAGAAGGTCACCGCGCGGCCCTGCTGCCAGGCAATTTCCTTGGTCGCCTGCTTGGCGATGGTGTGATAATCGGCGGTCAACATGGCCGAGGCGTACTTGATATTCAGCTCCTCTTGGCCGATTTCCGCTTCGCCCTTGGTGTTCTCAACCGGGATGCCCGCGTTCCACAAGTGGTTGCGCAGCGGGCGCATGATGGGCTCTTCCTTGGTGGTCTGCAGGATGTGGTAGTCCTGGTTATAGCCAGAGATGGGCTCCAGATCGCGCCACTTCTCCTTGCGGATTTCCTCAAAGCCCTTTTCGAAGATGAAGAACTCCAGCTCAGTGGCCATCTTGGCGTCATAGCCCAGGGCCTCTAGCGCCTTGACTTGGCGCTTAAGCACGGCGCGCGGCGAGTGGGGCACCTCTTCTTGGCTGTGGTGATCCAGCACATCGCAGAGCACCATGGCGGTGCCCTCCAGCCAGGGCAGGGGGCGCAAGGTGGTCAGGTCGGGCTTCATGATGTAGTCGCCATAGCCCGCTTCCCAACTGGTGCTGGCATAGCCGTCGGGGGTGGCCATCTCAAGATCGGTGGCCAGCAGGTAGTTACAGCAATGGGTCTCCTCCCAGCCGCCGTTGACAAAGTGGCCAGCGTGGAAGCGCTTGCCCATCAGGCGGCCTTGCATGTCCACCATGCAAACCAGAACGGTATCAATAGAGCCATCTGTCACGCACGCGCGCAGGGCGTCGAGGCTCAGAATTCCTGCCGAATGATCGACCATGGCGGCTGTTCCACTTCTGTTGTGATCTGGGTGTTGAGGTCGGTATCTATTGGTAATGTCTGACAAAAGAAATAAGGCCTCTTTTGCGACGCCTTTCAAGCGAGGGAAAACCCTGGCAGCCTTCACTGCCAGGGCTTTTGTAGGGCCATGATCGGCCTTGCATCAAGCCATTAGCCGTAGCGGTAAGGACGGCCTGCCTTCTGCATATCGGCGTTGTACTTCTTAAAGATGTCGACAACCTTGGCCTTGGTTGGGCTTTCAGCAGCGATTTCATCCCAGAACTTGACCGCAGCATCCTCAACCTGTGCCCACTCCGCATCGGGGATTGAGGTCAACTGCATCTTGGTGCCATGAACGCGCAGGCTGGCTTCACCGCCCCAGTACCACCACTGGCGATAGTAGTGCGACTGGTCACAGCAGACGCGGAACAAAGTTTGCAGGTCTTCCGGCAGCTCGTTCCAGCGGCCCATGTTGGCGAAGAAGGACCCCGCCCAAGCGCCCGAGATGTTGTTGGTCAGGAAGTAGTTGGTCACATCGGCCCAACCCACGGTGTAGTCCTCGGTAATGCCAGACCAGGCAATGCCGTCCAGCTCACCGGTTTGCACTGCAACCTCGATGTCCTCCCAAGGCAAGGTGACGGGCACCACGCCGAACTGGCTCAAGAAACGGCCTGCAGTGGGGAAGGTGAAGACGCGCTTACCCTTCAGGTCCGCCAGGCTGTTGATGGGGTCCTTGGTTGCGAAGTGGCAAGGGTCCCAAGAGCCCGCAGAGATGTGCTTCACACCGACTTTTGAGTACTCGGCGTCCCAGATCTCGTTCAAGCCGTACTGGTTGAACAGCACGGGCACGTCCAGGCTATAGCGGCTGGCGAAGGGGAAGTAGCCGCCGAACACGGTGACTTCGGTGGGCGAGGCCATAGAGTCATCGTCCGACTGCACTGCGTCGATGGTGCCGCGCTGTAGGGCGCGGAACAATTCGCCGGTGGGCACAAGCTGATCGGCAAAGAACAACTCAATCTGCATGCGGTCGCCAGCGATCTTATTGAACATGTCGATTGCGGGCTTGATCACGTGCTCTGCCAGGGCAGGACCCGCGTAGGTTTGCATGCGCCACTTGATGGTGGACTGGGCTAAGGCCGGGGTGGCCAGGGTGCTAGCGATGGGGGCAGCAACCGCGCCGACACCCGCCGCTTGCAGGAACTTTCTTCTTGATGTCATGACATACTCCTTTGTCGAAAGCTGGCCCCTAGGCGGGGCTCTTATGGGTTATCTGTTGTAGATCGACTGTGGCAGCCACAGCGCGATCTGGGGGAAGACCATCACCAGCGCCAGCGCCAACACCATGACCAGCACGAAGGGAATGATGGAGACATAGATGTCCTTCAAGCCGATTTCCGGTGGTGCCATGGCCCGCATGAGGAACAGGTTGTATCCAAATGGCGGTGTCATGTAGGCGATCTGGGTGGTGATGGTATAGAGGACGCCGTACCAGATGAGATCGAAGCCCAAAGCCTGCACCAAGGGCACATACAAGGGCGCGACAATCACCAGCATGGCGGTATCGTCAAGGAAGGTGCCCATCAGGATGAAGCTGAGCTGCATGAGGATCAAAATCATCCAAGGGCTGAGGCCGAGCTGTTCGGTGAACAGGTTTTCAATCGCTTTCACCGCGCCCAAGCCGTCGAAGATGGCGCCAAAGCCAAGGGCTGCCAGGATGATCCACATGAACATGCAAGAGATGGCCAGGGTCTGGCGCACCGTCACCTCAAAGACTTGCCGGGTCATGCGGCCCTTCAAAATTGCAGCCAGGAAAGCGGCCAGCGCTCCGATTGCCGAGCTTTCGACCAGTGAGGTCCAGCCGTTGACAAAGGGCACCATCATGGAAGCGAAGATGGCCAGCGGCAGCAGGCCCGCGCTCAGCAAACGCAGCTTTTCGGCGCGGGAAATGTTGCGCTCTTCTTCGGGCAGGACCGGGCCAAGGCTCGGCTGGATGTGGCAGCGAATGGCGATGTAGACGATGAACAAGCCCGCCATCATCAGGCCGGGGACCACGCCTGCCAGCCAAAGTTGGCCCACCGGCTGGCGCGCGATCATCGCATAGAGCACCAGCACCACCGAGGGTGGCACCAATATGCCCAGGCTGGAGCCCGCTTGGATGACCCCTGTAACCATGATCTTGTCATAGCCGCGCCGCAACAGCTCGGGCAGGGCAATGGTGGCACCAATCGCCATGCCAGCGACCGACAAGCCGTTCATGGCCGAGATCAGCACCATCAGACCAATGGTGCCGATGGCCAGGCCGCCGCGCAGGGGACCCATCCAGACATGGAACATCTTATAGAGGTCGTCGGCGATCTTGGACTCGCTCAAGACATAGCCCATGAAGATGAACATGGGCAGGGTCAGCAGCGGGTACCACTTCATCAGCTTCATGGCAGCAGAGAAGGGGATTTCTGATCCGCCCGTGCCCCACAACATCAGGCCCGCCAGAGCGCCGACAAAACCAATAGCACCAAAGACGCGTTGCCCGGTCATCAGCATGAGCATCATGCCCGCGAACATCACCAGGGCGATCATTTCATAGGACATTAGAGCTCAACCCCCCGCAAGCGTGACAAGTCGCGGAAGAACTCCGCCAGGCACTGCAGCAGCATGAGGAACACCCCGAAGCACGTCAGCACCTTGATCGGCCACAGATAGGGACGCCAGGCGGTAGAACTGCGCTCAAGATAGCCCAATTTTGCGCCGGCGGCCTCGGGGCCTTGGGTGAGGAAGGTTGTGATGAGATCGCCGAAAAAGGCAAAGGGCTCAAGGCCAAAGTAGCCCAGAGAATAGGCGGTTGAACTCACGGCGCCGTAGAGCAGCATGCCCAAATAGAACATCAAGAACAGCACGGTAATGGCATCGACCTTGGCCTTGGTCTCCAGCGACCAGGAGCCATAAAACAGATCCATGCGCACGTTGGAGCCGAGCTGGATCGAATAGGGGCCGCCCAGAATATAATAGGCCACCATGACGAACTGGGCAGTCTCCAGCGTCCACAAGGAGGGATTAAAGAAGGTCTTGGAGACCGACGACCAGAGCAGCACCGCAAACAAGAGAAAAATGAGGTACATGGCCAGGCGACCGATGAAGCGGTTGACCGCGTCGACGCTGTAGACAAAGCCTGTGATAACTCTAGGCATGTCGCGCCTCGCGCGGGGCCGCAGTCCGCCAATAGGGCTGCATGAGGGTCAGGAGTTCTGTGGCCAAGGTGTCCTCTTGGTTTTCATTGGTGATCAGGTCGTTTCGAACTTCAATCATGACATTCGCCAGGCCATGGGCAATGCCATGGATCTTGAGCGAATGGGTGACGCCGTCGGCCGGGCCATAGGGTTGATTGCGTTCGATGCGGCGATGGGGCAGGTGATGGGCTTCGGTCAGCATGGCGTCGGCCAAGCGGCTGTCGCTGTCGTGCAAAATGCCGATTTCAACCGCGCGGGCCTGGCCGTAATAGAACGGCGTAAAGCTGTGAACCGTGATCAAAGCTGTGCTGAGCCCAAGCTGCTCGCGCTGGGCGATAAGCTGTGAAACCGCCTGGCAAAAGGGACGGTAGACCTGCTCGAGCCGCGCTTCGCGCTGCGCAGGGGTCAGGTTGGCGTTGCCTGGCACCACGATCATCTCGGATTGGGCTGAGATGGCACCAGCGCTCTCGGGCGGGCGGTTGCAGTCGTAGACCAAGCGCGAGACGCGGCTGGCGATCATGGGGGCGTCCAGGGCCTCAGCCAGCTTGATTGCCAAGCCGCGCGCGCCCGGGTCCCACACCGCATGGCTATAGCGGTCTTCGGCGGCCAGGCCCAGATCAGCATAGCAGTCAGGGATCGCTGCCGAGGCGTGCTCGCACAGGATCAAAGCTGGCCCTTGAGCCTCCTGATTTACAAGCTCGACGACCTGTGATCGGTCGTTCGCGGCTTTGCTCTGCATGTCCTCGCCTCTCAGTTGTGAGAAAACTGTTTCATTTTCCGAAAATATTGTCAATATTTTTTCAAAAGCGATCGAAGGCCGATGACTTTCCGCGGCGGCAGACTTGGACTAGACTGCTGCGGACGCGTCAGGTGCGTGTCACGAGAGCAAGGGAGCAGAGCCACATTGACCGAGTCCAACGCAACGGTGCGCGAGCGAATCCGCGAGCATTTGGCCGACTTGACCCGCTCCGAACGTAAGTTTGCCAATGCCCTGCTTGAGAACTATCCGGCTGCGGGCTTGGCATCAATCACTCTGGCCGCCAGCGGAGCGGATGTCTCGACCCCGACGGTGGCGAGAACCGTGCAAAAACTAGGCTTTAAGGGCTATCCTCAGTTTCAGCGCGCTTTGCTGGATGAGTTGGAAGCCACGGGGTCTGGGCCGACCGAACGGCGGGCGCACTGGGCATCGGAGGCACCGGAGGGCCACCTGCTGAACCGTTTTGCCAAGGCCGCGACCCAGAATATCGAGCGCAGTTTTGCCAACATCGACAGCCGCCAATTTGATGCCGCTGCCCAGCGTTTGGCGTGCGAAGACCGGCCGCTCTATATCGTTGGCGGGCGTATCTCCAGCGCACTGGCGCACTATGCTTTCACGCACTTCCAAACCATTCGCGCCCAAGTCATCCACATGACGTCGTCCTCGGCGACCTGGCCGCACTATGTGTTGGATATGGCCGAAGGCGACACTCTGCTGCTGTTCGACGTGCGCCGCTATGAGACCAATATGCTGCGCCTGGCCAAGCAGGCCCGTGAGCGGGGCGTGCATATCGTGTTGATCACCGACCAATGGGCCAGCCCGGTCGCCGCCGTGGCCGACTACACCTTCCGCTGTTGGGTGGAAATTCCCTCGGCCTGGGACTCCAACAGCGCCACCATGATGCTGCTTGAGGCCCTGATCGCTGCCACGCAAGAAGTGCATTGGCCCGAGACCAAGGAGCGCTATGAGCGCTTGGAAGATCTGTTCGATTTGACCCGCTTGTTTAAGTCAACTTAGCTTCGGCCCCCAGAGCGCGTTTCACTGAATTGCATTCAGCTTGCGCACTCTACCTCGTTAATATTGCTGCAAATGCATCCTGCTGATCTTTGGCGCAATCGAGGGCGATTCCTTGGGCTTCGCGCTAGGCGCGCACGTACTGGGTCTTGGCGTTGCTGTCTGGCTCATAGTCCCAGGCGGTACCGTTGGCCTTCATGGCATCGTTGACGACCTGCTTGAGCGGCAAGCGGTCCCAGACCTCGCGGTGGATCTGCTCCAGGTCAAAGCGGCCCGCTATGATGGCATGCAGCTCGGCCTCGATATCGCTGAGGGTGGGATCGCCAGCGCGATTGTTCCACTCGCCTGGATCGTCCACCAGATTGAAGAGCTGTGGCTGCGAGCCGTGGCAGTAGTGATATTTCCAATCACCCAAACGCAGCATGAAGCTTGGCCGCATGATGCCCTCGCCGTGGTATTCGCTGATGATGGGGATCGTTGCGAGATCTTCGCCCATGCAGGCGGGCAACAACGAGCGGCCCTCAAAGGCCCGCGCGGGGGTTTGTCCCACCATGTCGGTCAGGGTCGCGGGCAGGTCCAGCAAAGAGACCGGCGTGTCGATGCGTCGAGGCTCGACGCCAGGAATGTCGATGAGCAGCGGGATGCGCGCCGACCACTCGTACAGGCTGCGCTTTTGGATCATGCCCTTCTCGCCCAGCATCTCGCCATGGTCAGAGGTGACAATGACAATGGTGTCATCGCGCAAGCCAGCCTCCTCCAGCGCCTCCAAGAGTTCGCCGATCTTGTCGTCCACGTAGTGCGCCAGCGCCGCAAAGCCGCGCCGCATAGCCCGCAGGTTTTCCGGATCGCGGATCTCGTCGCCGCGCACGTGCAGCCCGTGCCAGCGCCGCATGGCCAGATCGAAGTCCGAATAACGTTCGTCCATGTCATCCGGGTAGTGCGGCATGGGCAGGTCGGCATCCTTGTACATCTCCCAATACTTGCGCGGCACTTGGTAAGGCGGGTGCGGATTGGTGAAGGAGACAGTCAGCATCCAAGGATCGGCAGGCGCTTGGCGTAAGAACTCCAGGGACTTGAACTGGGTTTCCTCGTCGTATTGCAGCTCTTTGGACCAGCCCGGGCCGATATTTTCCGCCAGGTACTGGGGTGTGAAGTCGAAGGCCTTAAAGCTTGGGTCGTCTTCGGGCGGCAGCGGATAGGACCAGATGAAGCCCGAAGGGTAGATGTCGGTATTCAAGCGGCGCTGGTAGCCGTGCAGTTGATCGGCGCCAACAAAGTGCATCTTGCCGCTCAAGACCGTCTCATAGCCCGCGTTGGTCAGGTAGTGGGCAAAGGTCGGGATGAAGCTGTGATAGGGATCGCCGTTGTCATAGCAGCCGGTGGTCGAGGTATAGAGGCCCGTCATGAAACACGAGCGTGCAGGCACGCATATGGGGCTGGGCGTATAGGCCTGAGTAAAGTTCGCTGAGCGTTGCGCCAGCCGCGTCATGTGGTGCGTGCGCGCGCCCACGCCGCCGCAAGCCTCCAGCATGAAGGGTGTCATTTGATCGGCCATGATCAAAAGGATGTTGGGTTTTTTCGTCTGATCCAAGGTCTGATCGCTCCCGTTTACCCGGCCCGCTGTTTGCTGCGCGGGCGGACTGCAGCTTGCTGTAGCCAGCGGTTTTGCTGGCCAGTGCAAGGCTAGGGCGAGGCTAACGCTGTGTTGGGGTGTCTGCAAATGCAAACACGTCGTTTGCGGACAAGTTTTAACCAGCCAAGCAAGCCCGGGCTTGCAGGGCTGGCATTCGCGGCTAAACTCGCCCGCATGCCCAAGCCAAATCCCTTTCGCCCCTTCATCCCCGATCCCGAGCAAATGGCGCTCAAGCCTGAGGTGTCGGGCAATGCCATCAACGGGTTGGGCGAGCAGGAGCGCCGCCGTGCCAAGGTGGTCTATTGGGCACCCGATCCAGACGACATTCCCCACGGGGCCATGCAAAAGTGGTTCTATTCTGTGCGACCAGACGCGCCCGCCTTGCTCAAGGCGCGCGCCGAGCGCCAGGTCATTTTGGATCGCCCCCTGGCGCCGCTGGCTGACAGCAAGCAAGACCGGGCGCCCGAGGACTGGACCGCCGGGCTCGATAGCTTTGTTGAGCAGGGCGTGTGTGAGAAGACCGGCGTAGCCCGCTTGCAGGCCGACTGGTTTTACGAAGGCAAGAGTTCAGATTTTGACTGGATCATCGTTCTGGGCGTCGAGCACGACTACGACGAAATCAGCAAGGCTCCCGAACCCGAGGCAGGCGGCGAGGTCATCCGTCAATACGGGCGTGCGGCCGGCGCAGCGAAGGCGGTGGCCTCTTGGTTGCGCGCCGCTGGCCATGAGGCCGAGCCGGTGACGGGGCCGATGGCAGGCGCACTCACCTTGATCCCGCCAGCCTTGGCTTGTGGCTTCGGCGAGTTGGGAAAGCACGGCTCGATCATCAATCCCCAGATGGGCGCTTCCTTCCGCCTCAGCGCGGTGCTGACGTCAGCGCCCTTTGTGCCGACCCCGCACCAGGAGTTCGGCATTGATGCGTTTTGCCAAAACTGCCGGGTCTGTGAGCAGGCTTGCCCGCCCGACGCTCTGTTTGCTGACAAGCAGTGGGTGCGCGGCGAAGAAAAGTGGTATGTCGATTTTGATCGCTGTCTGCCCTTTTTCAATCAGACCCACGGCTGCGCGATTTGCATTGCGGTCTGTCCTTGGTCGCGGCCCGGCGTCGGGGCCAACTTGGTGATGAAGCTCGCCCGCCGCGCTCAGCGTGCCGCAGATGCGCAGGGGCCAGAAGACCCAAGTGACCAGACCAGGTGACTAGACCAGGCGACTAGGCCAGGTGACTAGACCAGGCGACTAGACCAGGTGACTAGACCAAGAGACTAAACCAGGCGACTAGACCAGAGCGCTGGGCTCTGCCAGGCGATTGAGGCCTTGGGCGCTGAGGCTTGCGACCAGCCGATTTGTGGCAAGGTCCTGCACCGTGCAGCCTGCCTGCAAGGCGAGCGCCGCTGCCGTGCCGCAGGCCTGGCCCATAGCCATGCACTGGGGCATGCCGCGCACCGAGGCAAAGGCTACCGGATCTGCCGACAAAATGCGCCCTGCAAACATCAGGTTATCAATGCGCTCTGGCACCAGCGCACGAAAAGGGATGGTGTAGTAGTCCCCCTTGGCCAGTGCGGCCTGGTGGGTCATGTCGCCCTCGGCGCGCATGACATCGTCGATGGGATTATCGCAGGCCACCACGCCGTCAGGAAACTTGGTGCCTGTGGCTAGATCCTGGCCGGTGAGGCGATAGAGCCCTTGCAGCTTGCGGGTCTCGCGCACACCAACGGTCGGCGAGAGCAGGGCCATATGAGCCTTAGCAAAGCCCGGCACGCGCTGGCGCAAGAACCGCGCCAGCTGATGGCAGCGCCGCCGCCCTTCCTGGGTTGCAGCAGCCACGGCTCCAGGATCGGTGCCGTCAACGCCGCGAATGTGGACCGAGTTGCAAAACACGCTGCCGGGATGAAAGGCCTTCATCAGGTAGAGCTGAGACAGATCGGGGTGCAACAGCCCCTCGGCGACGCCCTGCGCGGCATAGGCGGTAAAGTATGGGTCAGGTTCAGCAAAGGCCGCCTGCCAATCGACGCCGATCATGTGAAACGACATGGTGACCGCCATCATGCTGCCTGGCTTGCTGGTCGCAGACGCGTCGCCCAAACGGTAGGGAACGCCGGCCTTGGCCGCGATGTCGCCGTCGCCCGAGCAGTCGATGACCATTTTGGGCTGAATGACGAATGGTCCGTGGCGGTCAAAGCAGGTGACGGCTTGGATAGCTTGCAGTGATTGGGGATCGTCGCCGCGCATTTGTGGAGCGACAGCCGTAGTGTTGAGCCGGACCTCGACGCCCGCTTCGTCCAGCATGTCGAACATGGTCAAGGTGGCCAGATCCGGGTCATAGAGTATTTCAGGGCCGAAATTCTCCAGCGTGCAGGGGCGCTTTTCGGCTGCGGGTGGGTCCATGGCTGCCAGGCGTTGGCTCAGCTCCTCGATCAGCCCGCCGATGATGCGATCAACCGGATAGGCACCGCCCCAGGGCATGCCGGGGCAAAAGGCCATCACGCCGCCGATTTTGCTGCTGGCCTCGACCAGGGTCACCGATAGCCCCAAGCGACCCGCCGCGACGGCAGCACCAAATCCGGCTGTGCCGCCGCCGATCACGAGCAGGTCGGTCTGGTGTCGGCGCTGGTCGTCGGTCACGGGCGTCTCCAAGCGGTTGGAGTGTTAGAGCAAGCGCAAAAGCTTGCCACCGCTGCCCGAGGCGGACAAGCCCTCTTGACGCCTCTATGCTGCTTGCAACAGGGAGTCTTGGCCCTCCAATTGGTCGGCGATGTGCTGGGCAATTGGAATTGCGGATGTGGCAGCCGGAGAGGGCGCATTGCCGACATGCAAGCAGTGGGCGCTGGTAACGAACAAAAAATCGTCGATGATCTTGCCATCCTTGGCCACCGCCTGCGCGCGCACGCCCGCTGGATAGGGCGCAAGATCGCGCAAGCGCACCTGCGGGCAATAGGTGTGGATTCGCTGCAAATAGAGCCGCTTGGAGGCCGAGGCCGTCAGCTCAGAGGCAGCCGAGCCCGCATTTTGTGCCAGCATGCGCCAGAAGCCTGGATAGGTCAGCGTCTCGGCCAGATCGCCCGCTGAGATATCCCTCAGCCGATAGCCCTCGCGTTTGAAGGCCAGCACGGCGTTGGGGCCGACGGTAAAGCCGCCTGCAATTTTCCGGGTGAGGTGGACCCCCAGAAAAGGCCGCTCAGGGTCGGGCACAGGATAAATCAGATGGCTGACCAAATCGTCGGGCTGATTGAGCAAGCGGAAGAATTCGCCGCGAAACGGTACGACGCGATAGCCGGGCTGCTGGCCAAAGGCGCGGATCAAGCGATCCGAATGCAGACCACCACAGCTCACCACTTGCCCCGCCTCCAGCACACCCTGGTTGGTGGTCACGCGCACTTGTCCGGCTTGCTCCTGGCCGCTGAGCACACGCGCGCCATAGCGCAAATCACCGCCGCGCGCCGCGAACAGTTGGGCCTTGACCTGGGTTATGCGCTGAAAATCGGTGATGCCCGTCGTCGGTGAGTACAAGGCCGCGCGCCCGTTGATGTGGGGCTCCAGCTTGCGCAGGCTGGCTTCGTCCACGTCTTCAATTGCGATGCCGTTTTGGCGCGCGCGCGCGCCGAGCCTGGTCATGCGCTCCACTTCGGCGGCGCTGGTGGCTACGATCAGTTTGCCGGGCCGCTCATAGGGCAGCGCGTGCTCTTGGCAAAAGGCCTCGGTCGCTGCCACGCCAGCGCGGCAGAATTGGGCCTTGAGGCTGCCGGGCGCGTAGTAAACGCCCGCATGGATGACGCCGGAATTGTGCCCGGATTGGTGGGTTGCTGGGCTCGGCTCTTTTTCAAGCAAGGTGATGCGGGCGGTCGGATGGCGCGCTTGCAGCTCAAGGGCTGTGGCCATGCCGATAATGCCGCCGCCAACAATCAGAAAATCGCTGGTGTCAGTCATGGTGTCTCGGTCTATCAGGTCAGGAAGGCTTGCAGGCTCCGCCGGTACAGCGGCAGCCTCTGCTTGTTTTGCTGTGGTGTCTTGGTATCAGGCGCTGGCTGCTAGCTGCTGGCTGGGGCGTGTTGGGGCGATGCCGGGGGCAAGCTGCGGGCCCTGGCTCTGGTGGTCACAATGACGAACAGCACCACGCCAGCCCCGCCCAAGTTGGCCCAAAGGTTGAGCGGCCAATAGGACAAAACCGCTCCTAGGACCAGCAGGGCAAAGTCAAGAATGCCAAGCGGGCCTTCGCTGTAGCGCTGCAGCAAAGCGTTGGTCGCGTAGATGCCAAACAGGGCGAAGAAACCGATCTGTATAACCTCGACAAAACTGCCGGATATCAGCGGCGTATAAGCAAACATCAGCGGCACGATATACAGGCCCTTAGCGATCTTCCAGCTCTCAAACCCGGTTGCCATGGGCCGCGAGCCCGCGATGCCAGCCGCCGTGAAAGAGGCTAGGCAGACCGGCGGTGTGACGTTGGAATCTTGGCTCAGCCAGAAGATGATCAGGTGTGCGGTCAACAAGAAGGTTGGCGCGATGGCTGGATCAATCAGAGCCGGGCGGATGGTCACGGCCACTTCAAAGGGAATGGCGGCCATCAACTCCCAGGCTTCGGCGCGGCTCATGCCTGCGGCGATCTTGGCGACGTGCGGATGATCAACCAAAAAGAACAGCGCCGATTTGGCGGGGTCCGCGATGCCGGTCACCAACTGCTCGACGATCAGGGTGTCCGACATGATGCCCGCTAAGGCTGGAGCGGTCAAAATGGCCAGGATGATATAGGCCGCTGTCACCGGTAGGCCCATGCCCAGCACCAATGACACCAAGCCGACGAGGAGGATGGCCAAGACCATGGAGCCTTGCGACCACTGAGCAATCATCAAGGAGAAGCCGTTGCCGACGCCACTGGTGACAATGGCGTTGTTCATGATGCCGATGGTGACCAGCAAGATGGCGGTCATGATCGAAGCGCGCACGCCCGAAGTCAGCGCCTCTGCGATCTTGGTCGGGCCCATGGCGACGGGCTTGAACAGGCTGTCGGGCAAGACCAGGCTCAAAAGGCTGGTGGCCCAAGAGGTGAGCATCAGCGCGGCAATGGCCCAGCAGGCGGCGAAGGCCGGGGTAACACCCGTCAATAGCATCCACACCATCACGGCCAGGGGAATGACAAAGACCAAACCGCCCGAGAGCAGCTTGCCGCGATCAACGGTCAGGTCAAGCTCAGCACCTGCGTCGTGTTTGACGGCTTCGATGCGCACGATGAAAGCAACCGACAGGAAATACAGCAAGGCCGGGACGATCGACACCATGACAATGGTGCCATAGGGAATAGCAGTATAGCTGGCCATGACAAATGCGCCTGCGCCCATGATGGGCGGCATGAGTTGGCCACCGGTCGATGCGGCGGCCTCGACAGCAGCCGCGAACTGCGGGCGAAAGCCGTTGGCCTTCATCAGCGGGATGGTGATGACCCCGGTTGAGGCGGTGTTGGCGACCGCCGAACCCGAAATGGTGCCGGTCAAAGCTGAAGACAGCACGGCGACGAAGGCCGCCCCGCCCTTAACGCGTCCAGCGACGATTTTGGACAGCTCGATGACAAAGTTGCTGGCGCCCGAGACGACCAGAAAGCCGCCAAAGATCATGAACAGTGTGATATTGGTCGACGAGATGCTGGCCAAGATGCCGAACAGACCCTCGTCATTGTAGAGGGTGCGGAACATGACATCGTTCAGCGGCAGGCTGGCCGCGCGAAAAACGCCGGGCATATAGCTGCCCAGGAACAAGATATAGCTGAGTGCCAGCACCACCAGGATCGGGATGACCCAGCCCGAGACGCGTCGCGACAAATCAATGCAGGCAAAGACCAGGATAAAGCCCGCGCTCCAATCAAAGATCGTAAGCTGCCAGCCCTGACTGGTGACCGCCAAAGAGCGATCGTAGAGCGCGTTTTCAGCGCCAGCGACCCACAGGGCGGCGGCGGCGATCAACAGCCCATAGGCCAGATCAATCGTCCAGGCCAGGCGGGTGTTGGCGCGCGCGCCAAAGGGGCTGAACATGACCGAAGCAAAGAAGGCAAAGCCGGCAAAGTGGATGGCGTTTTGCCAGCGCCCGGGCTCGATCCAATAGACATTGGTCAGCACGTGCCACACCCCAAAGGCTACCGCCGCCGCCACCAAAAGCAGCGATCGGGTCTGCGGGTTGGAGAGATCCAGACTATCGTCGCGTTTATAGCTCGTGGTCGTATCCATGGCGATCGCCCCTGTGTGTGCCGTGTGGGTGGCTGGTGTTTGTCTGGATAAAAAGACGGCGGTACAAACTTTGCACCGCCGTTGTTGGCTCAAGCTTTAGTTCTTGAGGTGTGCGGGGATGGTGAGACCCATTTCTTCATAGTAGCGCTGCGCACCAGGGTGCAGCTTCACGGGCAGGCCTGCCATGGCCTTTTCAACCGCCATTGCCTTAGTGGCTGGGTGGATGGCCTGCAAGAAGGGCAAGTTCTCGTACATGGTCTTGGTCAACAGGTAGACGTGGTTTTCGTCAGCGTCAGCATTCACCGCTAGGAAGTTGGGCTGGGCGATGGTGTTGATGTCCGTGTCCTGACCGGGGTAGGTGCCCGCTGCAATGGTGTAGGGAACCCACAGATTGCGCCCGCCGTCCATGGCCGCCAGTTGGTCGGCGGTGACATCCAGAACGGTGAACTCGCCCTGGTTGGCTGCAAACAACTTGGTCAGTGCACCAGTCGGTGGGCCAGAGGGAACGCCCGCAGCAACTATTTGACCGTTGGCCAGCGCGTCCGCTGTCGGGCCATAGCCCGCGTACACCAGGTCAAAGTCGGCGTCGATGTCGATGCCCAGACCCGCCAACAAAATGCGGTTTGAGCCAATGGTGCCCGAGTTCTGAGCGCCCATGCCCGCGCCCATGCCCTTGGCGGCCATCATGTCACCAACGGTGCCAGTCAAAGCCAGCTTGTTGGCGAGGACGAATTGCTCAACATTCTGCCAAAGCATGGAAACCGAACGGATGTTGGTTTGGGGCTCGGTGATGGGGCCGGTGCCGGTGGCAGCGTAAGAGCCGAACAGGCCCTGCAAAATGGCGAAGTCTGCAGTGCCCGCGCCCAATGCCTGGACGTTGGCACCCGAACCAGCCGAGTTGACGGCGGTCAAAGAGAACTTCTGCTTGGGCAGCAGTTTGACCTTAGTCAGCGTAGAAATAGCGGTGCCCACCGGGTGGTAGGTGCCGCCGGTCGAGGCCGTGTTCAGAACGTAGTCGGTTTCTTGAGCCCAAGCCGATCCGCTTGCCAGAACCGCGATGGCTGCGGCTGCGCTGGCTGCTAAACGAAATTTTCTCACAAGAGTCTCCTCCATAAGGTTTGCCCCCACTTGGCTGTGGTGGGTTGGTAGACCCCTGGTACGAATTATCAATAATTTAGTCAACCGAAAAATTGATAAAACTATTGACGCGAGGATTTGTCCAACTTTAGACTGAAGAAAAATTGGAGCATGACAATGAGAGCCGAGAGCGAGCGCGAACGGGTCGCCGCAGCTTTGGAAGAAGACATCGTCTTTGGGCGTCTGAAGCCCAGGGAGCGGCTGGTCGAGCAAGACATCATGGACCGCCTGGATACACGGCGGCACGTGGTGCGCACCGCGCTGGAAATCCTAGAGAGTAAGGGCCTGGTTGAACGGCGTGCCAACCGGGGCGCTGCGGTGCGTGATCTGTGCCAACGCGATGTTGATGAGCTCTATTTCATGCGCGAACTGCTGCACCGCGCGGCCGCCGAGCAAACGCCGCTGCCCTTGCCTGTCACGGCGCTGAGCCAGCTTGAGCAGATCCAGGCGCAGCACGATGCCGCTGTGCAGGCGGGCAATCTGTCCGAAGCCTTTCGCCACAATGAGCGCTTTCACCTGGCGCTGAACGCGGCCTGCGGCAACCGGGTGCTGGAGGAGGCGCTGAACATCTATAACGAGCGCACCAACCTGGTCCGCTCCTTTGCCTTTCGCTCGCTGGACAGCTTGCAGCGCTCGGCCGACGAGCACCACCGCATTCTGGCCGCCGCCGCCCAGAGCGATCAGGGCGCGTTTGTCGAGGCGATGTTGCAGCACATCTTGGGCGCCAAGGACTCATACATGAGGCAAAGCAGCGGCTGAGGCGGGGTTGGGGTGTGAGGCGTCATCGAGGTGAGCGAGCTTTCGTCAAAAATCCCGCCTTCGTCTGGAAGACGATAGGCGGCGGGATTTTTGATCGCGCCCGCCGGTCCGAGGGGCGGGCGCGCCTCGCTAATGCTCGAAGCGCGCTGACCGCCCCGGCGGGCTCAGCTAGCCTGGCCACAGCAAAATGGCAATGCGCGCCAGGGCGTCCAGAGCCGGATGTAGAACAAGCGGCCACAGCAGGGCGAGGCATGTTATTGCAGGGTAGGCGATTTCAGCTGCTATATTTCCGGCCACGGTAGATTTGGATCTGCTTTCGAGCATGTTCAGCAATCGGGAATGATCTTTGATTGCTTCGAGCGCAATCTCCCTTGAAATTTCAACGTAATTGATGATGGAACTGCTCAGATGGGCGTTTCCAAGCTGGACACCCGCATCAACGGTTGATTTGAGCACGCGGTGGCAAGTTTTTTGCTCTGGCGCTCTATGGCATCCACGCCAGGGCGCGCATTGGCTCTGATTTTCCTGTTTTGGGTGGTTGATTGGGC
>JAUIBT010000013.1 GCA_030428255.1 Alphaproteobacteria bacterium
CCTACCTAAAGGCAACCCTTGAGGCAATCGCCGCGGGCCACCCCGCTAGCAGGCTTGACGAATTGCTGCCTTGGAACTTCCAGCAGTCAAGATGAAATCCCTGTGGGACCCAGGCAACGCATACATTTTAGCAGCTACACGGGTGCAAAAGCCGGCTTGATCCAGTGGTCCGGTCAGAACTCGACAACGGGCAGCAACATTTTTCGCGAGCTGCCCTTGCGCGACGCCAATTTGAATGTGCAAAGCAGCTTTTTGTCTGAAAATTATGACAGTCTGCTGGCGACCAATTATGGGCCTGAGAACCGAGAGTTCAGCACCGGTACGCGGCCGGAAGAAGCGCAGCTCTTCTTGAACGAAATCATCCTTGGCGGCTCAAGCTATACGGCGCAAAGGAAGTCGAGCACAACTGGGCGTCGGGCTGACGCCTCACAATTGGTGGTGTTCTTGACCCAAGCCAGTGGCAACGAGTTTGCTGACACCTGGGCGACCAATGCAGAAATCCTGCGCGACAACCTCGACAACTCCTATCTGATGATGGTGTTGATCGACAAGGCCGAAACCGCCTATCGAAACGCCGAGTCCGGCAACGATGGTTTTGGGACAAACACTGCTGCCGACGGCGCAACTGCAACCCAGATTTTGAACGGTGTTGTGGGGCTGCCAGAAGGGACCACCGTCGCTGCGGCAAATGCCTCTGGGCTCATACAGGGCCGCGAGGGCGGGATCTACTTTGCAGGCGACTATGCGAGCTTGGACGGGGTGGCGCTGGCCAATATCCTGTGCGAAACCGCTGTGCAGATCGCACCGATTACGGTCAACAACGTGACGGTGTCTGAGGCCTCAGATTACATGGTCTTTACGCTGCAAGCCCAGGCAGGTCGCATCATTGATGCCATTGAGGTCACCGGCCAAAGCGCAACGCTTGGCGTGGACACCAGCAGCGGGATGCAGGTCTACGTCGGCGGTGCCTGGCAGGACTATGACGGCACCAGCGATCTGACAGTCGATAGCTCCGATGTGCTCTACATTCGCATGGCGGTGAACAATGACGAGGTGCCGGAAGGCTCCGAGAACCTAAGGCTCACGGTTATTCCGGCTTTAGGCACCGAAACCAGCGGCATTGGAACAATCGTTGACGATGGCAGTTCGGACGAGGTGTTTGCGGGCGATGATCGCACCAGCTCAACGGGAACAAAAGACGACGACTATGTCGTTGGCGATGTGCATGTCAGCGAGGCCTCGCCCTACCTGGTGTTCAAGATCTCAGGGCATGCTAACCGCAACTTGACCGGTTTGACGCTGTCGGACGGGCCCGGCACCGGCAGCGCGCGTGCAGTGGTTGGTGTCGATACCCACAACCCGGACACCACGGCCTTGCAGTATTATGACAGCGATGGTGGTGGCAGCTGGCAGAACTATGCCACCGGCGATACCGTGAGCATTATGAGCGACGGAACGCTCTACCTGCGCACCGCTGTGACCCAGGACGATGACTTCGAGGGCCCGCACGCTTTGACCCTAGAGGTGACGCCGCGCGTCGGAGTGGTCAAGCAAGGCATCGGTACGATCTATGACGACGGCAGCCTTGGAACGCAATTTAGCGGTGACAGCAGGCAGCCGTCTTCCGGCACCAAGGACGATGACCGGCGCATTGCGATCAACGATGTGCGCGTGTCTGAGGCCTCGACCTATTTGGTGTTCCAGGTCACAAGTCCTGACGATGTAACCAGCGATCGCTTGGTAAAAGACTTTGCCTTGAGCGATGGCCCTGACAGCGGTTCCAGCACCGGCAAAGGGATTGCCGTTGTTGGTACAGATACTCAGAACCCGGGCAGCGGAGCGCTGCAATACTACGACGCTCTTGCCTCCGCGTGGCGCGACTACACCAGCGGCCAAACCCTCACCATACCGGCCGGTGGAACGCTCTATATGCGCACCGCTGTGACCCAGGACGATGACTTCGAGGGCCCGCACAATTTCAGTTTGACGGCCAAGTCCGTCGAAGACGCCGCGCGCACGGGCAGCGGCGTCGGAACACTTGTCGATGATGGCAGCGAAGACGCAGTCTTCAACGATGATGACCGCAGTTCGAGCCCTGGGTCTGTGGACGATGATCGGCCTTTGGCGGTCAACGATGTCCAGGTCTCTGAAACCTCGCCCTACATCGTGTGGCAGGTGACCTCGTCCGCAGGGCGCAACTTGTCTAGCATTGCCTTGGCCTCCGGCACCAGCGGTACAGCGGCAACCCCTGGTATCGACACCGCCGACGCCTCGGGCAGCACGCAGTTTCAGATCTACGATGGCAGCACTTGGGTGAATTACAGCGGCAGCGGCTCGATCACGGTGCCCAGCTCTGGCAGCCTCTTTGTGCGCACCAAGGTGCAGCAAGACAGCGTGTACGAAGGCCCTGAGACCCTTGAGCTCAGCGTGACGCCAAGCGTGGGCAGTGGCGCCACGGGCACCGGCACAATCTATGACGATGGCAGCGTGGACACAGAGTTTCCAGCCTCTGGACCCGGCGAGACCAGCGGAGAGTCCAAGGACGCTGACGACGACCGGCCCTTGGCGGTCAACAATGTCAGCGTTTCGGAGGGCTCGCCCTATATCGTCTTCAAAGTGACGAGCGGGCAGGGGCGGGTCTTGACTGATTTGGCTCTGTCAGATGGCCCGGGAACCGGGGACGCCAAGGCGGTCATTGGAACGGATACCAGCAACGCTGGAACGGGCGTGCCCCTGCAAACCTACGTGAGCGGCACCGGCTGGACGGACTACACGCCCGCGAGCCAGATCACGGTAGATTCCAGCGGGCTGCTGTATGTCCGCACGGCCATTGTTGACGACGCCCCCTATGAAGGCCCGCACGTCTTCACCTTGACAGCAACGCCCCTAACCGGCACCGCTGCGACTGGTCAAGGCACCATCTATGACGATGGCAGCGAGCGCCCGACCTTTGGTGAAACGGACACCAGCTCCGCAAGTACTTTGGTCAACGATGACAGGCCAATCACGGTCAACGATGTCTCCGTTTCCGAAGCCTCGAGCTATATCGTCTTCACCCTGACTGGCACAGCGGGACAGGTGATCAATGGGCTTGGCCTCACCAGCGGCACGGCAAGCGTTGGCGTTGACACCAACCATCTCAACGCCTCCAGCGGGCTTCAGGTCTATGACCCGGTTTTGGTGCAGTGGAACGACTACACGATTGCCAGCGAAGTAACGATCCCCAGCTCTGGCCTGCTCTATCTGCGCACGGGCATCGCTCAGGACAGCCAGTTCGAAACCGACCCAGACCCAGAGGCCTTCACCGTCACCGCAACCAGCAAGGGTGGCTTGTCTGCTACGGGTACAGGCCGCATCTATGATGACGGCAGAGAAGACACGGTCTTTACCGATCCAAGCCCCCAGCCAACCGTTGGCACCAAGGACGACGACCGCCCCTTGAGCGTCAATGACGTATCGGTCTCAGAATCGTCCAGCTACATTGTCTTTAAGATCAGCGGCGACGCGGGTCGTCTGCTGAGCGATCTCAGCCTGGCGGACGGAACGGCGACCATTGGCGTTGATACGCAAAACGCTGGGACCACACCGCTGCAATACTGGGATGGCGCGGCCTGGAAAGATTACGCCTCTGGCATGACCTTGCCCCTGCTGAGCGATGGGTCCGGCGGCGGCGAGATGTATGTGCGCACGGGCATTGTGCAAGACAATGCCTTCGAGACCGACCCAGACCCAGAGACCTTTACGCTGGTGGTCACGCCAGATGGCGGCGCGGCTCCAAGCTCGGGCACTGGCAGCATTTATGACGATGGCAGCGTTAATACGACTTTTCCAGATCCCGATCGCTTGCCGTCGCCTGGCCCTGCTGACGACGACCGTCCCATTGCGGTGGGCGATGTCTCGGTGTCTGAATCGTCCGCTTATATCGTGTTCAACGTGACAGGCCCGGTTGGTCGGGCCATCACCACCGCCGGTCTCGGCTGGACGGCAAGCGGCAGCAAGCCGCTGACGCTGGGCGGAGATGTTGGCACCACCCTCAAGTGCTACAATCCTGACTCCGGCAGTTGGAATTCGAACACCGCCTGCGATGCCCTGTATGACGATGGCGCGGGCGGCGGCGAGATGTACCTGCGCACCACGGTGATCCAAGATACGCCCTACGAAGGCCCGGAGACCGCGACGCTGACCGTAACACCGGTGACCGGAGCGGCAGTCAGTGGCATCGGCACAGTCTACGATGATGGCAGCGAGGACACCGAATTCCCCGCCACCGGACCAGGAGAGACCGACGGAACACCGGGCACAGCCGACGATGATCGCCCCTTTGAGGTCAACTCGGTGTCGGTCTCAGAACTCTCGCCCTACCTTGTTTTTGAAGTCCACGGCATCGGCGGCTTTGAGCTGGACAGCCTGAGCCTGGCCAGCGGAACATCGGGCAGTGGCGATGCTCAAGTGGCGTCTAGCGCAAGCTTTGCTGCGGGCGATGATACCCAGTATCCGGGCAGCTATGAGCTGCAATATTATCAAGAGACGGGCGGCTGGACCGACTACAACGGCAGCGACAACCTTAATCTTCCAACCAATGGCATCTTGTACGTGCGTACGGCTGTCTACAACGACAACGACAGCCCGGTTTATGAAGGTCCAGAGAGCTTTACTCTGACGGCAGTTGCCGCGTCCGGCGGCACCAGTAAGGTCGGCACCGGCACCATTTACGACGACGGCAGCGAAGACACGGTCTTTGGCGAGGCCGATCACCAAGCACAGATCGGCACGGCAGACGACGACCGAAGCTTGGCCGTCAACAACGTCACGGTGTCCGAGGCATCGCCCTACATTGTCTTTGAGGTGAGCGACAACAGTAAGCGCGACGTCACCAGCTTCTCCTTGACCAGTGGCACGGCAACGGTAGGCACCGACACGAGCGCCATTGGAACCTTTGGGGTCGGCTATTATGACGGCAGCGCTTGGCAGGTGTTTGATGGCACGGCGATCAGCTTCCCCGCCAGCGGACCGCTCTATGTGCGCACCGGCGTGACCCAAGACAGCGCTCTTGAGTATTCTGAGAGTTTCACCATAACCGTCACCTCAGGGACCGCCAGCGCCACCGGTCGCGGAACCATTGTTGATGATGGCAGCAACGGCACGACCTTTTCGGCCGACGATACCACGCCGCTATCAGGCGTCGCCGACGATGATCGTGGCATTCAGGTCAACGATGTCACCGTGTCTGAGGCATCCCCGCATATCGTCTTTCAAATCACCAGCCCGGACGACAGCAGCCAGCCGCGTGCCATCTCCAGCTTGGTGTTGAGCGATGGTGATGCGGGCGATGGTGCCTGTACGGGCACCTGCGTTGCGACCACCTCAGGCGCTGACGCGGACACGGGCACCTCGGTAGATCTGGAGTACTACAACGGGACCACTTGGGTTGACGTCGCGGGGGCCAACCTCAGCATTCCGGCGGCAGGCACGCTCTTTGTGCGCACGACGGTGGTGCAAGACGATACGCTGGAATTTGCGCACAAGTTCACCCTAAGCGCGACGCCAGCGACCGGCAGCAGCGCGCAGGGCATCGGAACGATTGTTGATGACGGCAGCGAACCGCGCGTCTTTGCCGGAGGCAGCCGCACGGCGACCAACGGCCTTGCCGATGATGATCGCGCTTTAAGCGTCAATGATGTCTGCGTATCGGAAAACTCCACCTACATCATTTGGACCATCAACGGCGGCACGGACAGCGCCAACCGCAAGCTCACCGGCATCAGCCTTAAAGGCAGCAGCACCGGCACCGCCGCGATTGTCGGTGTCGATACGCAAGACGCGAAGACGGACTATCGGTTCAAAACGAGCAAGGCGGGAACGACGGGAACTTGGGCCTTCTATAACGGTGTCGGCGAGGTCACGCTGAGCAGTTCCGGCTTGCTCTATGTCTATACCTTGATCGAAGACGACGACGACCTGGAAGGTGTGGAGGGCTTGACCTTGATCGCCTCGCCAGTGACCGGCGGCGCTGCATCCGGCCAAGGTTACATCTTCGATGATGGCAGCACCACAACCAGCCTGTGTGACGACATCCGCATTTTTAATTCTAAAGATGTACCAGGGACGGTCGTTGATGAGACCAACGTTGATGACGATCGCAACCTGTCGATTAACGATGTGAGCGTGTCTGAAAGCTCGAAATACATTGTGTTTCAGCTCACAGCGCAAAGCGGGCGGGTGATCTCTGGCTTGGCGCTCAGCAATGGATCGGCGACCGTTGGCACGGACACAAGCGACGCTGGGACGGGCGTTGCGTTGCAGTACTACGACAGCGCTACCAGCGGCTGGCTGGACTTTGTGGCTGGCACAACCAGCATCACAGTCGATGCCTCGGGCCTGTTGCATATGCGCACGAAGATTGTTCAGGACGCTGAAGACGAGGGCGCGCATGACTTTACCCTGACCGTCACGCCGCAATCGGGCTCGCCTGTTACCGGCACCGGCACGATCTATGATGACGGCAGTCTGCGCCCGGTATTCGGCGACGACAGCAGGGCCGCAACCGGCACGGCACGCGATGACGACAGACCAATTTCGGTCAACGATGTTAGCGTCTCTGAGGCGTCGCCCTACCTTGTCTTTGAGCTGCGCTGTGGGACCAGCGGAACATGCAGTGCTGACCGCGATTTGGGCGGAGCCAGCTTGGCCGGTGCGCTGGAAGACAGCAATCAAACCGCGACCTTGGAGGCGGACACCCGCGATCCTGGCAGCTCAGCGCTGCAAGTCTATGATGGCGATAGCAAGACTTGGGTGGATTACGATGGCAGCAGCCTGCTGACAATCCCGGCAGGGTCACCCCTTTATATGCGAACCGGCATCGTCCAGGACAGCACCTTGGAGATGGATCAGACGACCACACCTTGGAGCCCGGAAACCTTTACCTTAACGGCGACCGCAGCTTACTCGGACGCTGAGGCGACGGGTACAGGCAGCATTTATGATGATGGCTCCCAGGATCAAGTCTTCGAAGGCAACAGCACGCAAAGCACGGCAGGCTTGGCGGATGATGACCGGCCCTTGCAGATCAACAATGTTTCGGTCTCAGAGGCATCGCCCTATATCGTCTTTGCTCTGACCAGCCCCGGGGGCAATGGTCGCAAGATACGTGGTTTGACCCTGGCGGATGGGACTGCAGCGCCGACCGCCACCATCGGCACCGATACCAGCAATGCGGGCAGCCAGACGGCTCTGCAAGTTTATTTACGTGGGGCCTGGGAGGACTATGTGCCCGGCAGCATCGTCGCCTTGGAGAACGACAGCGGCGACGGCGTGTTGTACCTGCGCACTGCCATCGTCCAGGATGACACCCTGGAAACTGACATCAGCCAGTCGCCTTCGGTGCCCGAGACCTTTACCTTGACCGCGACCCCCCAGGCGGGCTCGGCCGTTGTGGGCATCGGCAGCATCTACGACGATGGCAGCGAAGATACGGTTTTCGGCGCTGGTGACACCACGCCCCAAACCGGAACCGCAGACGATGACAGAGACATAGCGGTCAACTCGATATCGGTGTCAGAGGCTTCGCCCTTTGCGGTGTTCGAGGTGACGGGCCACGCGGGGCGTCTGGTGAGCGGTCTCGGGCTGACCAGCGGGACGGCGAACGCAGACACATCTGCCGCGCAAAGCGATCTGACAAAGGCGGGCAGCACGGATCTGCAAGTGTGGAGCGGCACGGCTTGGGTCGATTTTGATGGATCAATGCCGGTGGCAATCCCGAACATCGGCAAGCTGTATGTCCGCGTTGGCATCAGGAACGACACCCCCGCGGTTTTTGAAGGGCCGGAGACCTTTACTTTGACTGCGACCCCGCTTGCTGGGCGCCAGGCGGCAGGCACTGGTACGATCTATGATGATGGCACCCCGGCACCGAGCTTCCCTGACCAAGATCCCAGTGTTCCGCCGACGAGTGTCATCGAGGATGATCGCGACCTTGCGGTTAATGATGTGTCCGTATCTGAATCCTCGCCTTTCATCGTTTTCAAGGTTAGCGGACCTGCCGGGCGCACCCTTAAGGACATGGCGCTGAGCAGTGGCTCAGGCGCAGGCGCTGCGGCGCTGGGCACTGACACGCGCAACGCGGGCGCGACTGCGCTGCAATACTTCGACGAGACAAGCGGCGCTTGGACCGACTACGAGCCAGGCACCAATGTCACTATTCCCGAAGGCGGCACCTTGTATGTGCGCACCGGCATCAGCAACGACGACACCTATGAAGGCCCGGAAAGCTTCAATCTGGACGTGACATCTCTTGAGGGCGCTCGGGCCAGCGGGACGGGCACGATCAAGGACGATGGCACCGAAACCAGTGTCTTTGACGATGAGGACAAGGAGCCCAAGCGGGGCAGCTTGGATCACGATCTTGCCATCGCCGATGTCACCGTTGCAGAGACCGCTGGGCATATCGTGTTCACCGTCACCAGCGGTGCCAGCACGCGCGTGAGCCGCATCCTCGTGACCGAGGGAACCGCGCAGGCTGCAGTTGATTATGGCGTTGACATAGAGGTCAGCACTGATGGCACCAACTGGACCAGCTATGAGACCGGCGTTGACGCACAGCTGAGCAACGAAGGCGATGGCACGGGCAAGCTCTATGTTCGCATGGCGGTGATCAACGACCAGCGCAAAGAAGGCGCGGAGACCTTGACCGTAACCGTGACCAGCCAAAGCGAAACCGCCTCGCAAGCGCTGGGCACAATAACGGACGAAGAAGACCAGGGCGGCGACCCCGCGACCTCGACCTGTCGTGTGGTGTCAGCGACGACACAAACCGGTGCAGCCGCCACCACCGTTGTCGTTTCTCTGCAGTCGCGTGACGCAGGCGGCAACGCGATCAACGGCGGCGGGGAGCTTGTCACCTGGGCCTCAAGTCCGGCTACCACCTTGATCAAACAGACCGATAACGGCGACGGCAGCTATTACGCTTACCTCAGTGTGCCCACCACCTACTCGGAAGTGCTTGTGACGCCCACGCTTGGCGGCGAGCCCGCCTGTGCCGGGTTCACAATCACCCTCACACCCTTGCTGTCGATCACCCAAGAGGTTGGCGTGCCAGTGAACGATTTTGTGCGTTACTGCAAACTTGCCGAGTTTCGCTTCACCGTGACCAACACCGGTTCGGTCGATCTGTCCGAAATCAGCATCCAGAACGATCTGTTCCAAACCTTTGGCATTCGCTTGGTCGCGGTGGACGCGGTGCGCATGACGACCAGCAGAAGCGCCACCAACAAGGTCAATGTTGATGGCAGCGGTGCCTTGCTGTTCGACGGCGATACGGACGTTGAGATCATCCAGACTCCAGACACGACCTTGCTGGTGTCAAATGCTTTGATGCAGCCCGGTGAGAGCATGAATTTTGCCATGGACGTGTGTTTTCGCACCTTTAGCAACTTCACCTACCGGCCAACCTATGAGTTTGAGAATGTAATCTCAGTTGTTGGCAAGGCGTTTTCCGGCCTTGGCACAGAAAGCCAAACGCCTGTAGCTAGGCCGCGAGCCCGCAGCTTGAGCGCGGACGCCATCGCTGCCGACCCTGTGGTCACAATCGCAACCGCAGCTGACGCTACACCGGCGTTGGTTGACCCGACCGGTATCATTTTCGACGGCGTGACCTCTCAGCCCGTTGCAGGCGCGCTGGTGCAGCTTTGGACGCAAGCGGGCCAGGTGTCCGAGTCCTGCCTCATGCCCGGCCAGTACAACCAGACAACCGACCTGGATGGCAAATACGGCTTTGACATCAACCCAGGCTGCTACCCAAATCAGACGCAGTTTGAAATCAAGATCGTGCCTCCGCCGGGCTATTCGTTCCCGTCAAATGCGCGACGTGATGAGGCCATCGCTGGCGGCGAAAACATCCCGACAGCGGCGAGCCAGGCCAACGGGATCTATTCGATCGGCAATGACAAAGCGCCGCCAACCCCGGATCGCGATGGCGTCTATGCGCTGAGCTACACCTGGGGCAGTGGCGATGCACTGGTCATTGACAATCACATTCCGATTGATCCAACCGGGGACTCCGACACCATTGTTGTGACCAAGAAGGCCCTGACCACCAAAGCGGCGTTGGGCGATATTGTCCAGTACGAGCTGACGGCGACCAACGTCGGCACCAGCCCCATCTCTGGCTTTCGCATCAAAGATACGCTGCCCCAACAGCTAGGCTACATCAAGGGCTCGTCCAAGATCAGCTTGAGCGACGCCACCTACCAAGTCATCCAAAGCGAGCCGAACATCGATAAGTATAACGTCATGACCTGGAAGATCGAGGGCGGGAACGGCGCGGCAATCGGTGCTTTGGTCTCTGGCTCAAGCATGACCGTGCGCTATGCGGCTCAAGTTGTAGACACAGCCAGCCTTGATGCGCTGACCAACGTCGTTGGGATAACCACCACGCTGGATGAGCCCATTGGCAACACGGCCAAAGCCACGATTGCGCTTGGCGACCAACCCTTCTTCGAGTGCTCCTCGGTGCTGGGGCGGGTGTTTGACGATACCAACGGCAATGGCATTCAAGACAGCCCAGAAGAGGCCGTGGCGGCGTCAAGCAGGACGACATCGGGCGGCTTTTGGTCGTGGCTGATGGGTGAGGCCGCTCAGCCCGGCCAACAGCAGCCAAGCGAGCGCGCTATCTCTCCAGGAGAGCGCGGACTTGCGGGTGTGAAGCTGTTTACGGTCAACGGGACTTGGGTCACAACTGATGAAGACGGGCGCTTTAGCATTCCTTGTGCTGACGTTCCCAAGTCGGCCTTTGGCACCAACTACCCGATCAAGGTCTTTGAGCGCAGCTTGCCTGTAGGCTACCGCGTCAGCGGTGGCAATCCAAAACTGGTTCGTTTGACCCGCGGCCTGTCTCAGCAACTCAGCATCGCGGTGAGCAAGTCGTCTGGCGGGCGCTTGGCCAGTGGTGGTGCGGGCAATTCTGCCATGACCTTGTTTGGCGTCCCCATCAGCGGGCCCGAGGACGCCGCGGGCGGCGGCGCGGCACAGGGTAAGTCTGGACCGGTCTATCTGGGCCTTGTCGATCTGCGCGCAGGCCTGATCGAAAGCAATTTGGCGAGCGTGCAAAAGCCGTCTGACGTCGGTGTTAGCGGCAGACTTGCGGTCTACCTGAAAGGTATGATTGCTGGCGAGGTTCTGCTGACCTTGATGGCCGACACGGGCTTGGGCGACGTCGACGGCTTGATCTCTGGCTTTGAGCAGAAGACTGCGCGCGAGATGCTCAAGCGGATCGACCCCGACGGCTATTACCCCGTATTCGGCGACGGCTCATCGCTGTACGAGGACGCCCCGACCTCCGGCAAGCTCTATGTGCGCTTGCAGCGTGAAGCCTCTTCGATCACCTGGGGCAACACGCAGTTGGGCCTGGAATACAGCCCCTTTGTTGCGGACCACCAGACAATCTATGGCGCACAGCTTGACCTCAATTCCTCCGCCAAGGCCGAAGACAGCGGCACCACGAGCCGCGGCGACCCCAAGCAGGCCCTGCGCGCCTACTACGCGCCACATCAGACCGGGCACACGACCGAGCTGCTGCACGGCACAAATGGGTCGGTCTACTTCTTGCGCAATACGGATATTCAGATCGGCTCGGAGCTGATCGAGCGCCAGTGGCGCGACCCCATTTCGGATCGCGTGGTCCGCAGGCAGGTCTTGGTTCGCGGCGATGATTATGAGCTTAACTATATGGCCGGGCGCCTGTTGCTAACCGCGCCTATGGCATCGGTTGAGCTTGATCCGCAAACCGGCACCCAGCTCAATCACCTCCTGTTTGTCTCCTATTCCTTTGCCCTCAACGATGTCTTGACTCAACACGCGCTCTATGGCGGTGAGGCCAGTTTGTGGGTGTCCGACAGCGTGCAACTGCGCGGCTATATCCAAAATAAACAGCAACAGGACGGCGGCCTGAATGTCACCGGGGCGGGGGTGACCTTGGCACCCTTTGATCAGACGCGGCTGTCGTTGGATTTGGCCTATAGCAAGAGCCTGGGCGTTGAGCAGTTCCGCTCACACGATGGCGGTTACACCTGGCAATCGAACCTGAAGCCTGGCAGCCAGCGGATGAACGCGCGCGGCTTCATGTCGAGCTACGAGACCCAATTTGGCGAGTGGACCGGCGATGACCGGCCGGGCTCTTTGTCGGCCTATTTCAACAGCTTTGAAGCAGGCTTCCGCGACGCACAGCGCAGCGTTGAGCGCGATCGCAACGAGTATGGGGCACGGCTGTCTGCGGCGATCAACCAGGAATGGGGCCTGAATTTGGGCTTCAGCGCCGTGAGCGATTCCGACAAACAGCAAAGCCGTGGCAGCTTGGATGCGGGCTTAAGTTTCCAGCTCAGCCCCGAAATTTCGACCGCGTTTGGCGCCAGCCGCAACTGGAGCGGGGATGAGGCCAGCAGCGGGCTCTATGGCAGTATGGCGCTTGCTGTGAGTCCCGATCTGCGGCTCGGCGTTTCAGGCGACATCGATTTGGGCAGTGGCGCATTCGGCGTTGGCGCGACGCTGGGCTTACAGCTCACCTCAGACATCAGCCTTGATGTCGGGTTGGGTGCGGCAGACGGGCAGGTCGGTCTAACCTCCAGCCAAATCCAGCAAGTGGGAGCGGACGGCAACGCCGCCTACCTGCGCTGGGCGGGAGGGCAGCCCAGCTCGCGGCGCCACGGAGCGACCGGATTTGAAACCGGGCAAATCGTCTTGGGCAATCGCTCCATCTTGGAGGACGGCAGCACGGTCTTCAGCGAAACCGCCTTCTATACCAAAGACGGGCAGGCGAGTGGCACCACCAACAGCTCGGGCTACAGTTTCGAGCCGTTCGACGATTTCCACCTGGACCTGTCGCTGGAATTCGGAGAAGTGGACGCCAACCGTCGTCAGGCGGTCTCTGCTTCTGGGCAGTGGCAAACCCCAGTGTTTGCGATGCATCCGCGCCTGGAATACCGCCGGGATCGCGACCTTGGCACGGGCGAACTGCGCCAAACCCTGCTCAACAGCCTGCGACTGACTGAGACCAATTCAGACGATTGGGCGCTTGAGGCCTATGCGCAAAGCATTCTGTCCTACGACAACTACGCCAATGGCAGCAGCGATCAAGTCGGCTATGATCAGATCTTGTTTGAAGGCGGGGTGTCGGCGGCCTATCGACCCGTGACCAACGACGCATTCAACGCCCTGTTGACTTATGACTTTGTCTACGAACTGCCCCCAGACTCGCAGGCCGCGCGCGATGTGATGCGGCGCAGGGAGCACCAGTTCGCCACCGAAATGTTCTGGAACGCCAGCGCCGATCTCAAACTGTCGGGCAAGTATGCCTTTAAGGTTGGGAAGATCAGCACCGATCGCAGCAGCGATATTTGGTTCGATAGCTCGGCCCAGTTGGCAATTGCACGCATGGAACTGTTTGGCGATCAGACTTTCTCTGTCTCCGTCGAGGGCCGCGCAATGCACTTTACCGCCAGCGATCTTTGGAACGTCGGCGCGGTGCCCTACCTCTACACCAAAATTCCAGGTCAGGACGCCTTGCGTCTGGGGCTGGGCTATAACTTTGGGGGAATCGGGGACGATCTGTTTGCCGCCGAATACGATCAATCGGGCTTCTTGGTAAACCTAGTCGGCGCCTGGTAGGGCTGCGTTTCACAAAGTGATCGGCAAGGGCTTGTCAAATGCGCCAGCCAGGCCAATCTTGAGGGCTCGGCAGCCAGAGTTCCTGGCTGCGTCCCAAGGAGGAGGCTCGCCATGTCGATCAGACCCGCAATTGCTACCAGACCCGCTCAGGCGACGATGGAGGGTGCTGGCGTCCACCTGCATCGTGCCTTTGGTTTTCAAAATCCCGAGGCGCACGACCCCTTCTTGCTGTTCGACGATTTTCGCAACGATGACCCGCGCGCCTATCAAGCTGGATTTCCCTGGCATCCGCACCGTGGGATTGAAACCATTACCTACGTCTTAGCCGGCGAAGTGGATCACGCAGATTCCTTGGGCAACCAGGGCAGCCTGGGCGCTGGCGACGTGCAATGGATGACCGCAGGCTCTGGCATTTTGCACCAAGAAATGCCGCGCGGAAACGCCCGTGGTCAGATGCACGGATTCCAGCTTTGGGCTAACTTGCCGGGCAGCCTTAAGATGACCGCGCCGCGCTATCAGGATATAGAAAGCAAGGATATTCCCGAGGTGATCGACGACGACGGCACGCGCGTCAAGGTGATCGTCGGCGACTTTTGGGGCAAGGCTGGACCGGTTGACGGGGTTGCTGCCGAGCCTTTGTACCTGGATATCTTCGTGCCTGCGGGTCTGCGCAAGCGCTTTCGCGTCGATACTTACCGCAACACCTTCGCCTATATCTTCGACGGTGCGGGCAAGTTCACCGACGCTTCAGCGCCGCGCGGCGTGCTGTTGGAAAAAGAGGTGGCGGGCGAAGAGTTGAATATCCGCGACCTGTCCGGCAACCGCACGTTGGTGCAGTTTGGCACCGGCGACGAAATTGAGGTCCAAGCAGGCGAAACTGGAATTCGTTTCCTGTTGGTCGCTGGCGCGCCGATCCGCGAGCCCATCGCTTGGCACGGCCCCATCGTCATGAACACACGCCAAGAGCTGATGCAAGCCTTCGAAGACTTGCGCAACGACCGCTTTATCAAATCGCCGATCTAAGACAGGCTCGGAGGCAGCCGAGCCCCCGAGTCCGCCGATTAGACCCGTGTCACTGTTTAGACCCGTGTCACTGTTTAGGCCCGTGTCACTGTGGCGCGACGTTGCGATCGTAGTCCAGGCGCTTGGCGTACTCCATGGTCAGAAGCTGTTGCAGCAGCATGCCTTCATTGTCCGCACCGACGGGCGCGCCAGCTTGATTGCCCGAAGCACCACCAAAGACGTAGAGCGGCACATTGCGCTTGGCGAAGGCTTGAGCCCACAAGCGCTGGATCGCAATTTCGGTATCCAGTTTTTGCTGCAAGGCGTTGTCTGAGTCCAAGCGAGCCTTGCGGGCAAAAGCCTCGGCTTCTGCCGCCACCCTCAAAGCGTCGGCGTCGATCTTGGCCTTTTCCAGCAAGACCTGAGCCGTGGTGCGCTCGATCTCGGCTTGCTCTTTCAGCTTGTTGGCCTCGGTGATGGCCAACTGCTTCTCGGTTTCAGCATCGGTTGTGCGTTCGATTTGGGTTACGCGGGCTTTGGCCTGGCGCTGAGCGACTTCGCGCTCGCCCTTGGCAATGGCCAGCAAGCGCTGCTCTTCTTCTTGAATACGTTGCTCGCGGGCGATGCCGCGCGCGGTGGCGGCGTCCTGCTTTTGTTGCATGCGTTCGCGGAAGCGCTGATTGGGCTGCACGCCGGTTACGCGCGCTGAGACAACCGAGATTCCGAATTTTGCGAAGTTCTGGGTTTTGCGGATCGGCAATCCGGTTTCGTCCAAGAGCTTCTCTACTTTGAAGACCACCTGCTTGTCGTCGCCAAAGTCCTGCTGGGCGTCCAAAGACGCGTTGGCAGTGGAGCGTTGGGTGCGCGATGTGCTCTCGATCACCTCGCGGCGTTCAACCAGGTAGACGCCGTTTTCCATCTGGTTCTGGAACTCAGAGGTAAAGCCGGTTCGCCCGCCGGAGAAGTACTCCTCCGCCCCCATCAGTGAGGCGGTCGCGCCCAAGGTCTCACGAAAAGCCGGGACCAGCTCTGTGCGCAACAGGTTGTCAGGCGTGCGGAACTGACGGGCCATGCGCAGGAAGGAAGCCTCATCGCTAGGCAGTTGAAAGCGCGCTGTGGCCGAGACCAAGGCATCGACTTGATCCAAAAACACCAACTGCTGCTGGTTGAGGTTTGCCGACATCTCACTGGAATCAAATTCGGCGCGCAGGTTGCCGCTGAGCCCTTCGGCGGCCTGGACCGACATAGCGTTCTTCCAAGCATTGATGCGCCCAAACCAATGCGGAGCATAGCCGACCGTGTCGACCATTTTCTCCTCACCAAAGATGGTGCGCACATGGTACTTAAAGCCAGGCTCGGCATAAAAGAACACCGAATTAAAGCTGCTGGCGGCCAGGATCGCCAGGCCGATCAACATGCCGACTGCTCGCACCAAGGGCGGGGCAATCGGACTGCGGTGAGCCATGGTCAAGGCAGCGAGCAGGACAACAATTCCAACAACAGCAAGAGCGAGCATGCGTCTAGTCTCCAAATAAAATGGACCTTTGACGTAAGCTTATGCAAGGCGCGCGCCTAGGGCCTGGCTTTTCAGCGCGCGCTGGCAGATCGCAGGCCTGTCTTGCAAGCTGCAAAGATTTAGCGCCAATAGAACGTCTGTTTGCAGTTCTGCGGGCCTGTATCGGTCGCTCCAGGTCGCTTTGACGCTCGGAGTCGTTCGGGACCTAGCCCGCTAAATAGCCGTTCAAATAGGCCCCGGTGTAGGAGCCTTTGGCCTTGGCAACCTGCTCGGGTGTGCCTTCGGCCACGACTTTGCCGCCGCCATCGCCGCCCTCAGGCCCCATGTCGATGATCCAATCGGCGGTCTTGATGACCTCCAGATTGTGCTCAATGACAAAGATGGAATTGCCGGTTTCAACCAACTGGTGCAGCACGTCCAACAGCTTGGCAACGTCGTCAAAATGCAAGCCGGTGGTGGGCTCGTCCAGGATGTAGATGGTGCGACCGGTAGGGCGCTTAGACAGCTCCTTGGCCAGCTTGACCCGCTGGGCCTCGCCGCCCGACAGGGTGGTGGCCGATTGACCGATTTTAACGTAGCCCAAGCCAACCCGGTCCAGCATCTCAAGCTTGTTGCGTATGGAGGGCACAGCCTTGAAAAACTCCACGCCTTCTTCAACCGTCATGTCCAGCACGTTAGCGATGGATTTGTCCTTAAAGCGGACCTCGAGCGTCTCGCGGTTGTAGCGCTTGCCCTTGCAAACATCGCACTGCACGAAAATGTCGGGCAAGAAGTGCATCTCAATCTTGATCATGCCGTCGCCTTGGCAGGCCTCGCAGCGTCCGCCCTTGACGTTGAAGGAGAAGCGGCCGGGCTTGTAGCCCCGCGCCTTGGCGTCGGGCAGGCCCGCGAACCAGTCGCGGATCGGGCCGAAAGCGCCGGTATAGGTGGCGGGGTTCGATCGCGGGGTGCGGCCGATCGGCGACTGATCGATGTCGATGATCTTATCAACCTGCTCTAGGCCTGACAGAGCGGCGTGCTCGCCGGGCGTGATGCGGCTGCCGTTGAGGTGCTTGGCCAGGGCCTTATAGAGCGTTTCGATGGTCAAAGTGGACTTACCCGAGCCCGAAACACCCGTCACGCAGCAAAAGACGCCGAGCGGAAAATCGACATCCACCTGGTCCAGGTTGTTGGCGACGGCTCCCTTCAGACTGATGATGCGCTTGGGATTGACCGGGCGGCGCATCAAAGGCACGGGGATTTTCTGGCGCCCTGACAGGTAGGCACCGGTAATGCTGTCCGGGTGGGCCATCACCTCCTCAGGTCGTCCTTCAGCCACGATAGAGCCGCCGTGAACGCCCGCACGAGGGCCCATATCGATCAAGTAATCCGCCGTGCGAATGGCGTCTTCGTCGTGCTCGACGACGATGACGGTGTTGCCCAGATCACGCAGCCGGGTCAGGGTCTCCAGCAGGCGATCGTTGTCGCGCTGGTGCAGGCCAATTGAGGGCTCGTCCAGCACATACAGCACGCCGGTCAGGCCAGAGCCGATCTGCGAAGCCAGGCGAATACGTTGGCTCTCGCCGCCGGACAGGGTGCCCGACGCGCGCGAAAGATTGAGGTAGTCCAGGCCGACGTTGTTTAGGAAGGACAGGCGCTCTTGGATTTCCTTTACGATGCGTTCGGCGATTTCCTGCTGGGTCGGGGTCAAGACAGCGGGCAGACCGCGGGCCCAATCCAAAGCCTGCTTGATGGAATAGTTCGAAACTTCGCCAATGTGCTGGTGGTTGATCTTAACCGCCAGGGCTTCGGGCTTCAGGCGCGCGCCCTTGCAGCTCTTACACGCGCGTTGGTTTTGGTACTTGGAGAACTCATCGCGCACCCAATCGCTGTCGGTCTCGCGATAGCGGCGCTCCATGTTGGGGATGATGCCTTCGAAGGGCTTCTTGGTCTCATAGCGGCGCAGGCCATCGTCGAACACCAGCTTGATCGCCGTGCGCCCTGAGCCGTTTAAGATCAAGTCGCGGGCTTGTTCTGGCAGGTCCTTCCAAGCCGTTGTCAGCTTAAAGTCAAAGTGGCGCCCCAGGGATTGCAGCGTTTGTTGATAGTATTTTGAGGAGGAATTCGCCCAGGGCGCGATGGCACCTTTGGCCAAGGTCAGATTGGCGTCAGGAACGATCAAATCGGGGTCGAAAAACAGAGTATGACCAAGGCCATCGCAGGCCGGGCAAGCACCAAAGGGATTGTTGAAGGAAAAAAGCCGCGGCTCGATTTCTTCGATGGTGAAGCCTGACTCAGGGCAGGCGAATTTAGCGCTGTAGGTCGCAATTTCGTTGGTCGCCGCATCCTCGGTTTGGGCGATGCCGTCGGCCAGCTCAAGGGCGGTCTCCAGGCTGTCGGCCAAGCGCTGTTCGATCCCGGCCTTGATCGCCAGGCGATCGACGACAACGGCGATATCATGCTTGAACTTTTTGTCCAGGGCAGGGGCGTCGGCGATCTCATAGTAGTCGCCGTCGATCTTCACCCGCGCGAAGCCGCGTTTTTGCAGCTCCAACAGCTCCTTGCGATACTCGCCCTTTCGGCCGCGCACGATGGGCGCCAGCAAATAGATGCGGGTCTTTTCCGGCAGCGCCATGATGCGATCAACCATCTGGCTGACGGTCTGGCTTTCAATCGGCAAGCCGGTGGCAGGCGAATAAGGAATACCGACCCGCGCGTACAAAAGGCGCAGGTAGTCGTATATCTCAGTGACTGTGCCGACGGTTGAGCGGGGGTTCTTCGAGGTGGTTTTTTGCTCGATCGAGATGGCAGGCGACAGGCCCTCGATGCTATCCACATCGGGCTTTTGCTGCATTTCCAGGAACTGGCGCGCGTAGGCCGACAGGCTCTCGACATAGCGCCGTTGGCCCTCGGCATAGATGGTGTCGAAGGCCAGCGATGATTTGCCCGAGCCCGAAAGGCCGGTGATCACCACGAGCTGATGGCGCGGGATCTCAACACTGACGTTCTTGAGATTGTGTTCGCGCGCGCCTCTGACCGAGATCGTTGGGCTCTCGATGGGGCTAAAGCCAGTGGCTGGCGAGCTTGATGCGATCTTGGGGTCGGTCATGCGTGCTTTCTTCGGAGCCGAGGTGAGCTCCTAAGATAGCTAGTCAGGCGCGCATTCCAAGCCCATATCCAGACAAGAATTGCCTGCCTTCGAAGACCAGGCAGGACCTACGCGCTCGACCCGCAACCTTTCGCGCCCTAGAGCGGGGCTTCTTCGGCTTCCATACCCTCAATGTTCAGCTCGCCAAGCTGATCACAAACGGTGGTCAGGCGCGTAATCGCACGCTCAATCCGCTCGCGGGCTTGCGCGTGGGCCTCAAGCGCTTGGGATAGCTCGGACTGGGCCAAACGCAGATCGTCAAGCGAAAACCCGCTGGTTGGGCCTTCCCCGCGTCCGGTTAAAATCCAAGCAGGCGAAACGCCCAAGAGGCCCGCAAGCATGACCAGCCGGTTGGCGCGCGGCTCTGAACGATCGGTCTCCCAATCGGACATGGTTTTGGTCTTTACACCAAGGCGACGAGCGAGCTGGCTCACGGACAGGCTTTGCGCCTCTCTAGCAGAGGTCAGGCGGCCGCCGATGGTATCGAAATCGTGGGGAGTAGGTGCTGTATTCATGATGTTACACATAGGCGTCAGCGCTGCTTCAGCACAGGGGGGAGCGGCGTATTTTCCCAATTTTGCGACTGCATGACCGGAATGACAAATTTTCCTAAGCACTAAAAACGTTTATTGACCTTTTCCTAAACCATGGTTTGATTCATATCAATCTAGGAGACTGGCCCCCATGGACGAGATAATCAGACCCGCACTTGCGGACAGAAAGCGCGATGAACTAAACGAACGTGGCTCGACAAATGCTGAGTTCACACATCAGGATTCTGATGCTGCCCGGATCTATAGCCCGGCGGTGTGGTCCGAGCTGCGGGTCTTTCTAGCTGCTGCCAAAATGGGGAGCTTCAGCGGCGGTGCTAAACTGATCGGAACAAGCCAACCCTCTGTTTCTCGCCAGATTTCTTCGCTTGAAAAACATTTTGGCCGGCAGCTGTTTGTCCGCGAAGCCCAGGGCGTTCGTTTGACCGAAGCCGGTCGGGAGCTGGCTGCGCAGACCGCGCAACTTGACCTGATGATCTCGCGATTGACCTCAACTCAGGAAGGACGCCAAACAGCGGTTCGCGGAGAGGCAAGCCTCGCTGCAAGCGATTCAATACTCTCAACTTGGGTCATTCCTTTCTTGCCGCGCTTGCAGCAAAACCATCCCCAGATTCGCCTAGAAGTCCACTCTAGCGACACTTTATTCGACGGTCGCGTGCCCACGGCTGATATTGTTTTGACCACCCGCTACAATCAAAACTGTACCAAAGCTTGCAAAAAAGTCGGGTATTCACACCTCCTACCTTTTGTTTCGCGCAGCTATGCTCAGCGAAAAGGGCTTCCGCGCCGCGATCAGCTTGATCACCATCACTTCATCCAAAACCGACAGTTTGAAACCAACCCCGAGCGGTTTGAGGCTTGGGAGCACGCTCGCGCGCAGGCACATACGGCGGGCACCACCAAACTCAGCCTGTCCTACATCCAAATGGTGCGCGCTGGCTTGGGAATCGGTTTGCTCGAGAATTATCACGCCCTGGATCCAGAACTCATGGCTTTGGATTGGAGCCTGTCTGTGCGCCAGGATCTCTATCTTTATTGCGCGCGAGATGCGTCGAACCAGGCTTTGCACGCGGTCTGTGACTTCATGACGAAGATGTTCAGGGCAAACCCTTGGTTCCAAGAAACCATGGTGACCCACAGTCGCGACATAGAGTATTCGCCGCTCGCGCGAAATGTGCTCAGCCGCAGCATGACACTGACCGCAGAGTAACCGGCAGAAGTCGCACCTGGGCCGCGCCGCTTCTAATAGGGAAGCCCGACGTAGTTCTGGGCGAAGACCTTCTGCGCCGCTTCATTGTCGCGCAAGAAATGAATGTCCGCTACTTGCATCTTGAGATCAAAGTCATTCATCTCGGGGAAGCGGTGCAACAGCATGGTGGTGGACCAGCTGAAGCGCTCGGCCTTCCAGATCCGCGCCAGTGCCTTTTGCGAGTAGGCTTCCAGCCCCGCGTCGTCCTTGTCTTGGTAGTGTTGCAACAGCGCGTGATAGAGATAGTGGATGTCCGAGGCAGCCGTGTTGAGCCCCTTTGCCCCGGTCGGCGGCACGATATGCGCCGCGTCGCCACACAAGAACAGGCGGCCCCATTGCATGGGCTCGCATACAAAGCTGCGCAAGGGCGCGATCGACTTTTCGATCGACGGGCCGGTGACGATGGTCTCGGCAAACTGCTCAGGGATGCGCCGCTTCAATTCCTGCCAGAAAGCCGCATCGCTCCAATCGTCGGGGTTGTCGCTCAAAGAGCACTGGATGTAGTAGCGAGACAGGTTGGCGTTGCGCATGGAGCAAAGCGCAAATCCTCGATCCGAGCCGCTATAAATCAGCTCGTGATGAACTGGCGGGGTTTCGGACAAGACGCCCAGCCAACCGAAGGGGTAGAGCTTTTCGTATTCGCGGCGCACGTTGGTCGGAATGGTTTGGCGGCTGACACCGTGGAAGCCATCGCAGCCCGCGATGTAGTCACAGTCGATCCGCTGAGCATGGCCGTTACGGTCGATATAGGTCACGTAAGGTGCGTCGGTCTTGGCGGCGTGGATTTCAACCTGATCGACCTCGAAATCAATGGGCGCACCATCGGCTTCCAGAGCGTCATACAGATCGCGGGTCAATTCAGTTTGGCCGTAAACCACCACCGGCGTGCCGGTGTGCTTTACGAAGTCCAGGTGGAAAACCTCGTTGTTCAGCGCGATGCTGGTGCCGCCGTGGGTGAAACCCTCTTTGTCCATACGCGCGGCAACGCCGGCCAGACGCATCAGCTCGACAAAGCCGACCTCCAGCACGCCTGCTCGAATGCGACCCAACACGTATTCACGGGTCTTGCGTTCCAGCAAGCGCACCTCGATGCCCTGATTGCGGAGTAACTTTGCCAAAAGCAGACCCGATGGGCCGCCGCCGATGATACAAATTTGAGTGCGCATAGCTCTTTCCTGCGGTTTTGATAAATGGTACTTACAGTGCATATTTCGTTCTCGGAAGGCACTAACAGAGCTTTGACTGGTACTAATCAATCATTGATGCAGACCGCTGCGCCTGGTCAAGACGCTGAGTCGGTCAGCGCGATCCCGGCTTACAACCTCTACGGCGAGCGCGGGGAGTTGCCAGATTTCCTGCACTGTGAGCGGATCGAGACCCGTGCCGCCAAACACGGCTGGTCGATTGAGCCGCACCGCCATACGCGCCTGCATCAGTTCTTTTGGGTCAAGGATCGCAGCCTGATCATGCGCCTTGACGGCCAGCGGTACCATTTGCCGCCAGGCCGGGTGATCTCCCTGCCCATCTATCGCGTTCACGGCTTTCACTTCGAGCCCAAGACCCATGGGCTTGTTGTGACCGTCGCCCAAGACGAGGTGGCACGTGTCACCGCCCAGCATCCGGCCGTCGCGGCCTGCCTAGAGCAGCCGCTGATTGTCAAGACAAGCGCCGCCCTAGACGGGGCTTTTGCTGGCATCGAGCAGCAATTTCGCTGTTACGATAGTTTGCGACCGGTCATGCTGCGTGCGCAATTCCTCAGCTTGCTGGGATGTTTGGCGCGAGCACGACAAACCAGGGCCTCAGCCAGTGGCCGCGCCGCAGAGATGGTGGCGCGCGTGTTGCAGCTTGCCCGCCAGTCCTTCGCCGAGGGCCGTGATGCCGAGGCCGCAGCGGTCGCGACGCAAAAGGTCAGCGACTTTGCACGATCCTTGGGGATCTCGACAGCGCACCTCAACCGCCTGTGTCAGCAAGCCAGTGGCCAAAGCCCGCAAGCCTTGATCGAAGCAGTGCGCATGCAGGAGGCCAAACGCCTGCTTGCCTATACGCGCATGACGGTGGCCGAGGTCGGATATCGCTTGGGCTATGACGATCCTTCATATTTCACGCGCGCCTTTAAGCGCGGGCAGGGGCAGTCGCCCAAGGCCTACCGACAGCTCATCAACAGCGCCGACTCATCGCTGGAACGCTAGACCTTTGTCGCTCGTGCGGAGCGTGTCGCGGATGTGTGGCCACGACAGACCCAGCGTCTCGAGCTGGACCTCGGCCCCCCGGGCACCTGTGCCAGCTCAGTCGCGCAGCCTATTGCATGCTGCCCGACACACCGCACGTGCGGAGCTCCTATACAATTGCCCTAAATGCGACGATGTTGAGAACGTGTCCGACAATAAGGGCTTGACGTTCACCCAGTTCCGTGACACATAAAGATATCTTTATATTTCGAGTGAAATGCAATGAACGTCTCAATCGAACTCTTTCCAGCCCGCACCCCAGAGGGCGGCGAACGACTTAAGGCCTTGCTTTCGGCTTTGCCGCGCTACGCGGTCGATAACCTGAGCGTGACCGAAGGCGCGCTGGCCTCGGACACCCAGGGCAGCATGGAGACCATCAACCTGGCGCAAAGGCTTTCAGGTCTACCTGTCACCAGCCATTTGGTGGCTTGGGGCAAGACCGAGGCCGAGCTAGAGTTACAGGTCGAGGCTTTGAGGGCGCGGAGTGTCAGCTCGATCTTGGCACTGCGCGGTGACCGTCGAGGAAGTCAGCATGGCGCGTTCGAGCGCGCTGATCAGCTTGTGTCGTACCTAAGGCAACACGCGCCAGACATCCAGGTCGGTGTGGCGGCCTACCCTGAAGGGCACCCAGAAGATCGTGACGCTCAGCAGACTCTCGACATTCTGGCGGCCAAGGCCGACGCCGGGGCGCGTTTTGCGGTCACTCAGTTCAGCTTTGATTTGGGCGCCCTGGAGCGTCTGCGTGATGGCTTGGCCCAGCGCGGCCTTGACCTGCCTTTGCATGTCGGCGTGCTGCCTATTCGCGAGCTCGCCAGTGCTCAAAGGCTGGCAGATCGCTGCGGAGCCGCTTTGCCCGCATGGCTTGAGGCCTGGATCGCGACCTGGGAGCAAGAGACCGGGGCCCCTTGGAACGACCAAGGCGCAGCCGCCCTATGCCTGGATTGGTGCCAGCGGCTCCAGCGCAGCGGCTTCAACACTCTGCATCTCTATGCGCTGAACCAACCCGAGCCAAGTTTGTCAATCCTACGTGGCCTTGGCCTGCGGCGCGACTGGGGCCAAACCGCCGCGCTATTTAGACCCAGCAGAGCCGAACTCATCAAGCGGGCTGCCTGATATCCAAAGCCGCTGGAATCCACTTCAATTTAGACTCAAGTAAGGACCATTGTCATGACAAAGCACATCGACTTCTCAAACGAACCCAAAAGCTGGGCCCAAGTTATTGAGCTGCTGCCCACCGTCAAGGTCGCCCCTGAGGGCCATACCTTTGACTATTGGACGGTTAACGAGCGCAATTTGAGCCCGCAAGAGGCAGCCAAGCTGGGCGTGGCCTTGGGCGAACAAACCCTAGAGGTGATCCAGCGTCACCCCGAATCCGCCACCTGCCTGCGCCGCATTCTGCGCGCTCTGCCCGCAGAAAGCTTGGTCGCCGAAGGGTTTTTGTGCGCGATAGAAGATCGACTTGCACTGGGCAGCTCGACCCAGGTGCGCAACGCCTACGTCGCCTAACCGTCTTCCGTCAGCCTCAGGCCAACTTGGCGCTGGAGCAAGGCCATCACCTTCGCGGGTGAGGGACTGGCTCCAGCGCACCTTTTTATGTCGGTCTTGCTACAGCCGACACCCGTGCTTGGCGGCCATACCATCCCAACTGAATTCCTAGATCCCGTCCAAGAGAGGCGCCCCTATGGCTCGCACCATCCTTGCTTCCCCGAACAAAGAAGTCATCATGGGCTTCGACCAGCCCTTTTGCATCATTGGTGAGCGGTTGAACCCCACCAACCGTAAGTCTTTCATGGCCGAGTTGCGCGCTGGCGACTTCTCTCGCGTTGAGCGTGACTGTATCGCTCAGGTCGAAGCGGGCGCGCACATGCTGGACGTTAACGCAGGCGTACCCCTGGCCGACGAGCCCAAGTTGCTGGCACAGTGTATCGAGCTAGTCCAAAGCCTCTGCGACCTGCCGATCTGTATCGACTCTTCAATCATTGATGCTCTGGAAGCAGGTTTGGCGGTCTATAAGGGTCGTCCGCTGGTCAACTCTGTGACTGGAGAAGACGAGAGCCTGGAGCGCGTCCTGCCGCTGGTCAAAAAGTACGACGCCGCGGTTGTCGCGATTTCGAACGACGAGACCGGTATTTCCGTTGACCCCGAAGTGCGCTTTGCGGTTGCCAAGAAGATCGTTGAGCGGGCGCAAGACCATGGCATCAAGCCTGAGGACGTGGTGGTTGACCCCCTGGTTATGCCTATCGGCGCTATGGGCACCGCTGGCCGTCAAGCCTTCGAAATCGTCTACAAGCTGCGCAAAGAGCTGGGCGTGAACACCACCTGCGGCGCGTCAAACGTCTCGTTCGGTCTGCCCAACCGCCACGCGCTGAATGCGCACTTCTTGGCCATGGCTTCTGCTTGCGGCATGACCTCTGCGATCATGAACCCGCTGCACGAAGAGGAGATGGCTGGCATCAAAGCCGCTGACGTTCTGAACGGCAACGACCCCGACTGTATGCGCTGGATCATGAAGTATCGCGAGCCAGTCGAAGGTGGTGAAGACGGCGGTGCGGGTGGTCGCCGTGGCGGCCGTCGCCGTCGCTCGGCTGCTTAGGCCTTGAACCTTTCATCATAGTGCAGCAACACCAGCGGCTCAGAGCGGATGATCTCCAGCTCTTGGGCCGCTTTGTCATTGGGGGAATGTAGCATGTCTGACACTTTGACATCTGACGACGCTTTGGTTTTGTTCATGCCCACCGGCAAGCGCGGCCGCTTTGCCAAGGGCACCAAGATATTGGACGCCGCGCGCGAGCTGGGGGTCGATATTGACAGCCTGTGCGGCGGGCGCGGTATGTGCGGGCGTTGCCAGGTCGAACCGCAGTTCGGCGAGTTCGCCAAGCACGGCATCCATTCGCGCGCTGAACACGTCTCTGCGCTCGGCGCGACCGAGGCGCGCTACGCTGATAAACGGGGCATGAAGCCGGGCCGCCGCCAGTCGTGCCAGTGCAGCTTGGAAGGCGATCTGTTGATCGATGTGCCGCCTGAAAGCCAAGTGCACCAACAGATCATCCGCAAAGCGCCAGATCAGCGCGACATGCCTCTGGACCCGGCGCTCAAGCTCTATGTGGCGCAGGTCCGCGAGCCTGACATGCACGATCCCACCGGCGACCTGCAGCGCTTGAAAGAGGCGCTGAGCCAACAGCACGGCCTGCCCAAGCTGCGCTGCGATCTTCAGGTCATGCAGGGCCTGCAACCCGCCTTGCGCAAGGGCAAGTGGCAGGTGACAGTCGCGGTGTATGACGAGGAGATCATCACCGGCGTTTGGCCAGGCGTCATGGAAGAGGTCTATGGGCTGGCAGTTGACGTAGGCTCGACCACCATTGCGGCCCACCTGTGCAACCTGGCGACCGGTAAGGTGGTGGCCTCGACCGGCTTGATGAACCCGCAGATCCGCTATGGCGAAGATCTTATGTCGCGCGTCTCATATTCCATGATGAACAAGGACGGCGCGGCTGTGATGCGCGATGCCATTTGGGACGCGCTCAACGGCTTGCTGCAAGCCGCCTGTAACGAGGCGCAGGTGCCCGCTGAAAAGGTGATGGATATCGTCTTGGTCGGCAATCCGGTCATGCACCACTTGTTCTTGGGCATTGATCCGGTTGAGCTGGGCGGTGCGCCCTTTGCCTTGGCCAGCGACGAAGGCTTGGTGCTGCGCGCGTCTGAAATTAAGATTTTGGCCCACCCAGGTGCGCGCCTGTACGTTCTGCCTTGCATTGCGGGTCACGTCGGCGCGGACTCAGCGGCGGTTGCTCTGGCCGAGCGTCCCGATTTTCAGGACGAACTGACCTTTGTGGTGGACGTGGGCACCAATGCCGAGATGCTGCTGGGCACCAAGGACAAGGTTCTGGCAGCCTCAAGCCCCACCGGCCCGGCTTTCGAGGGTGCTCAGATTTCGGCTGGCCAGCGCGCGGCAGCCGGTGCCATCGAACGCATCCGCATCGACAAAGACACGCTGGAGCCGCGCTTTCGCGTCATCGGCTCTGAGCTGTGGTCTGACGAACCCGGCTTTGACGAGGCCGTGGCCAAGACTGGCATTACCGGCATTTGTGGCTCGGGCATTATCGAGGCTGTCGCCGAAATGTACCTGGCGGGTGTGATCAACGAGGACGGCTTGCTGCAAGGCGATTTGGCCGAGCGCAGCGCGCGCGTGCAAGCCGATGGCCGGACCTTCTCCTACATCGTGCGCGAGGGCGACAATCCCATCAAGATCACCCAGAACGACGTGCGGGCGATCCAGCTCGCCAAGGCGGCGCTCTACGCGGGCTATCGCCTGTTGATGGATCGTTACGGCGCCCAGGAGGTGGAGCGCGTTGTGCTGGCCGGGGCCTTCGGTTCGCACATCGACACCAAGTACGCCATGGTGTTGGGCATGATCCCCGATTGCAGCCTGGACAAGGTTGTCTCAGCGGGCAATGCAGCGGGAACAGGCGCACGTCTGGCGCTGGTCAACAAGGCCGCGCGCGGCGATGTTGAGGCACTGGTCAACCGCATCGAGAAGGTCGAGACCGCCCTGGAACCCAAGTTCCAAGAGCACTTTGTCGGCGCGATGGCCATCCCGCACAAGGTGGATGCCTATCCCAAGCTGCGCAGCCAAATTGACATGCCTGCGCTGGTCGGTGGCGTATCGGCTCCGGGTGATGGCGGCGAGGGGCGCCGCAGACGCCGACGCTCGCGCGACGCTTAGGAGTGCATAGGATGCAAGACAAAAAGGGGCAAACCGGCAAGGTCTGCCCCTTTTCCTTTGCGTTAATCTTACCAACAGGCCTCAACGATACTCGGCGCAACCGTGGTCGAAATAGTCCACCAAAGCCTGGGCAAAAGAAGTAGTGACGTAAAGGTCCGTCGTGTCCTCATCGACCGCCAGCAAGGTCACAGCAAGCTGCTCGACCTGGGTCATGATCACATCGCCGGGGCGGAAATGCAGAAAATCGACGAAGCATGACTTGTTCAGGATGTCAAAGCGACGTTCGCCGGTCAGGCGTAGGCAGCAGCGGGCATGGCTCAGGTCGAGCATGGTGGCTTCCTCGGGGTCGATCAGGGCCGCGAACCGCTCGGCTAGGGCCTCTTGGCTCACAGCCTCAGAGGTGAGCCACCACTGATCGGGACCGGCCCACAGCAAACAGAAATCCTTGCTCGCAAGGGATCCGCCAGGCGCGGGCGTGTTACCGTCATTTAGGCCCGCCAGTTTAGCAGTCAGGCTGTCGCCGCAGCCTTTGAAGGCCGCGACTTGCCACAAGGCAGCGATGGGCCGCTCATCCATGCTGAAACCGGGGCAGGCGGGTAATGGAGCGGACAGCAAGCCCGCGTCGGTCAGGCGAAGGGGCTTATCCATGTTGGCGCTCTCCTTGCGGGTCGATCATGTGGGGTGAAACAAGGGTCACTGGTACGTGCAGACCATCCAAGGGTGAGGCCGCATAAAGCGTCTCACCATGCCGCCGATCACCGTTTTCAACAAAGCCCAGAGCGATCGTGCAGCCATGTTCTACGCTGAAGTGCGCCGAAGAGACCCAACCGAGCGACTTGGTGATCTGGCCAAAACCGCCGACGCTCTTAGCCTCGGTAAGCTGCGAACCTGCCACGAACTTGGACCGTCCATCGGCTGGCATGAGGCCCACGAGGCGCGGGCGGTCGTCGCGACTTAGGCCTTCCCGCATCAGGCCCAGGCGGCCGATAAAGTCCTTCTTCTTAGCCACCATTTTTCCCAAGCCCATGTCAGCGGGCGTGGTGCGACCGTCCAGCTCGCCACCTGCAACGTGGCCTTTTTCGATCCGCAGCGCGCCCAGAGCTTCGGTGCCGTAGGCCATGAGGCCAAAATCTTGGCCGACCTGCTCCAGCACTTGCCAGACCTGCGGGCCGAAACGGCTTGGCGTGTGAACCTCGTAGGCCAACTCGCCTGAGAAGGAAATGCGCAGCAAGCGGATCGGCAGGCCGTTCAGTTCTGTATCCAGGAAGCCCATGAAAGGCAGACCTTCGTTGGACAGATCCAGACCGGGCAGGGCGGCTTGCAGCATCTCGCGCGAGCGCGGACCCGCAATTGACATGCCTGCCCACTGATCGGTGATGCTGGCGACCCGCACCTTCAGGTCAGGCCAGACCACATCCAAATGATACTCCATGTGGGCTAGCACGGCTGCGGCTTTGGCCGTCGTGGTGGTCATATAGTAGTGCTGATCAGCCAGGCGCGCCACCGTGCCGTCGTCGAACACCATGCCGTCGTCGCGCAGCATGAGGCCATAGCGCACCTTGCCGACCGGCAACGTCTTCATGCCATTGCAGTAGAGGCGTTGGATAAACTCCTGGGCATCCGGGCCTTGCACGTCGATTTTGCCCAGCGTCGAGACATCACACATGCCGACGGCTTGGCGCACGTTTAGGGCCTCGCGCTTGATCGAGGCCCACATGTCTTCGCCCGGGCGGCTGTACCACTCGGCGCGATACCAGAGGCCCGCCTCAACGAATGAGGCTCCGGCTGCTGCGTGTAGCGCCTGCATGGGCGTGCGTCGGATGGGTGCGAAGGCCATGCCAGTGTGCGGGCCGCCGAAAGCCCCCAGAGTGACGGGCGAATAGGGAGGGCGGAAGGTGGTGGTGCCCACCTCTGCGATCGCCCGGCCCTGTGCTTCAGCCAACAGTGCGTGGCCGTTGATGTTCGAGGTCTTGCCCTGGTCGGTGCCCATACCAAGTGTAGTGTAGCGCTTCAGGTGCTCGACCGAGCGGTAGCCTTCTTGGTTGGCCATAGCCACATCGCTGGCGCTGGCATCGTTCTGGAAATCCACAAAGGCCTTGCCCTTGAGTATCTTGGGCTTGGGACAGCTCCAAAGCGGCATGATCGTGGTTGTTGGCGCCTCGGCCAGCTCCAGACGCGGAGCCTCGCCGCTCGCCTGATGGTGCCCCAAGTCTTGCGCAGCGGCTAGGCCTTGCTGCCAGCCCGAGGCCAGCGCGTCTTGGGCACCGAACAGGCCCGCAGCCGCACCCACAGTCACGCCTTCTTGCAGGCGCTTGCCCGCAACAAAGGCCTGCAGGTCGTCACGCCACTCGGCCTTGCCGCCGGTGTGGCTGTGCAGGTGGATGGATGGCGACCAACCGCCCGAACTGGCGATGGCGTCGCAGTCGATCAGGCTGGAAGATTTACCGTCCAGAGCGCCGATTTCCGCAGCGCTTGGCCCCGCCTTGCCTGCTTTAGCCGCCAATACGGTCTGCCCCAGGCGCAAATCGACCTGTGCAGCTTTGGCCTGCGCAGTGAGCGCGGCGCTGACCGCGCTGCGTGCGTCGAGCAAAGTCACCTCAGCGCCCGCTTGGGCCAAGATCGATGCATGTGCGTAGCTGTCGTCGTTGTTGGTGGCCAGCAGAATGCGCTTGCCGATCAGAACACCGAACTTGGACGCAAAGCTGCCCGCCGCGTGCGCCAGCATGACGCCCGGTCGGTCGTTGTTTGCAAAGACCAGCGGACGCTCTATCGCCCCGGTGGCGTAGATAACGCGCTGGGCGCGCATGTGCCAGGCCCGTGCGCGCGGTTGATGCGGCGCCAGGGGCGCACCGGGATCGCCTTCGATCTGGATGCAGGCCACCATGTTGTCGTCGTAGTGTCCCCAGGCGGTGGTACGGGTCAGAACTTTGATCTTGGGGTTCGCCTCAAGCTCGCTCAAAGCGGCATCAACAAAGACGCGTTCTTCTGCGTTGCGCCACAGACCTTGGCCGCCCAAGCGCGCGTGTTCGTCCACGATGACGACGCTGGCTCCAGAGCGGGCGGCAGCCAAAGCGGCAGCCAAGCCCGACGTTCCGCCGCCAGCCACCAGGACATCGCAGTGCTGGTAGTGGTGCTGGAAGTCGTCTTCGTTATCCAGAGCGTTGGGATAGCCCAGGCCCGCAGCGCGGCGGATGAAGTATTCCGGCAACAGCCAAAAGTTCGCCGAGCCCAAGAAGATCTTGTAGTAAAAACCAGCAGGCAAGAAGGCGCTGATCATGCTGTTGGCCGACAAAAGGTCCAGGTTCAGCGACGGCCAAGCGTTCTGCGAGCGCGCGTCCAGGCCGTCGTAGAGATCGACCATAGTGGCGCGCAGGTTGCTTTCCTCTTCTTGGCCCCGGCCCAGGGTCATGAGCGCGTTGGGCTCTTCGCTGCCACTGCCGTAGACGCCGCGCGGGCGGTGGTACTTAAAAGAGCGACCCATGAGCTGCACGCCATTGGCCAGCAAAGCTGAGGCCAGCGTGTCGCCTGCAAAGCCTGACATGGACTTGCCGTCAAAACGGAAGTTCAGCGGGGTGCTGCGGTCAATCAGGCCGCCTTGCTCTAAACGAAAGCCGGGCATTTAGCGGCCCTCCGGGAAACTGGGCAACGCTTCGTCCGCTTTGACCGAGGCGCGAATACGGTGATCGACCACGTTGCGCTCGACCTTCAAATGCGCCCGGCAGCCACTGCTGTGCTGCCAGTATTCCTGGTGCCAACCTTTAGGGTTATCGCGCAGATAGACGTAGTCGCTGTGCGCTTGCAGCGCTTCAGGAGAGACCTCCAGCGCGCTGGTATCCGGGCGCTGACGGCGCGCGTCACCGATGTAGGTGAATTCGCTTTCGGCGCGTGGGCCGCACCAGGGGCAGGGGATGAGCATCATGGCAATAGGTCCTGCTTGTATCGTTTTTGCATGCTGGGCATTGAAGGCTCTTGGCGCTTAGTGGGCTTTGGGAACCGGGCCCGCACCGCGCTCGTCGATGGCATAGCCGCGTTCAAAACGGTCCAGTGTAAAGCCAGCGTTGAGCGGGTGAGGCTCGCCGGTTGCGATGGTATGGGCAAAGCACCAGCCTGACGCCGGGGTGGCCTTAAAGCCCCCGTAGCACCAGCCACCGTTCAAGAACAGCCCATCGCGCGGGGTCTTGGAGATGATGGGGCTACCGTCCATGCTCATATCCATGATGCCGCCCCAGTGGCGTAGCAAGCGCAGCTTGGCGTAGCGTGGAAACAAGGAGATCATGGCCGCCGTGACGTGCTCCAGCGTGCGGGTACCGCCGCGCTGGCTGAAGGAGTTATAAAACTCCAGGTCGCCGCCGAACACCAGGCCGCCCTTGTCCGACTGCGACACATACAGGTGGGCCGCACCCGAGGTAACAACGTAGTCCAGCGTCGGCTTGATGGCTTCAGAGACCATGGCTTGCAGTACGTGGCTCTCGATGGGCGCGGTCAGGCCAGCCATGTTGAGCAGTTGGGTGGTGTGACCAGCCACAGCTATGCCGACCTTGCCCGCCCGGATCGGGCCGCGCGTTGTCTCGACACCAACGATGCGGTTGCCGTCTTGAATCATGCCAGTGACTTCGCACTGCTGGATGATATCTACGCCGCGCGCGTCGGCCGCACGGGCATAGCCCCAGGCCACCGCATCGTGGCGCGCCGTACCAGCGCGCTTTTGCATCAGCCCGCCCTTGACTGGATAGCGGGCGTCTTTGGAGACGTTGAGATCCGGTAGCTTCTTGGCGATGGTCGCCAGATCCCAATACTCAGAATCGATCCCATTGAGACGCATAGCGTTGCCGCGCCGCTTGGCAGCATCGCGGTCGGCATCCGAGTGCAGCAGGTTCAGTACGCCGCGCGGCGAGAACATAACATTGTAGTTCAGATCCTTGGTCAGATCGTGCCACAGCTTGAGGCCATGTTCATAGAAATGCGCGTTCTCGTCGTGCATGTAGTTTGAGCGCACAATGGTGGTATTGCGCCCGGTGTTGCCGCCGCCCAGGTAGCCCTTTTCAATCACCGCCACATTGGTGATGCCGTGCTCCTTAGCGAGGTAGTAGGCGGTCGCGAGCCCGTGACCGCCGCCGCCAACGATTATCACATCGTAAGCAGGTTTGGGTTCGGGGTGCCGCCAGGCGGCTTGCCAGTTCTTGTGGCCAGTCATGGCGTTGCGGGCCAGTGACCAGATCGAGTAGCGCTGCATAGGGGTCTCTTTCGTCGCGATCTTACCTGTTTGTAGGCGCTTTGCCCGTGTTTGTTCGGCCCCAATCCGACATTTTGTGACGAATTTCGCCACCCAAAGGAATTCACGCCCACAGAGCTGTCTGCAACGCATGCCAAGTCGGCACCCTGTGACCCTCGCCACACCGCAGCGTCAGCGAAGAGTGTCAGGCTCCTACAGGACGGTCGTCTACTGAGTAGAGGTGAGAGCAAAAAAAAGGCGCTTGAAGCCGTACTTCAAGCGCCCGAAAGAAACCACTCGTCAAGTTGTGGATCTTGGTGTGCTACACGGGGCCAGCTCGTGGAGCACAAATCGCAATATTGCATATAACCAATTTGAAAGCGCTTTCACTTTCCGACGATCAAATTCACGCAATCACAACCATCTTTGTAGATAGTTGACCCATCAATAACAAGAGAAATTATGAACTGATTTAATCAACTAAACATTTGTATTGTCTCTATCGCATATGTAACCAATGCGTGAATTATCAAAAGTATAGAAATCGAAAAGTTACTTACTTGCGAAAATTTGGTTTCCCATTTAATCGAGAAAAATGGGAAATTTGTTCGGGGGCGATTTACGATTATTGTCATCGTTAAGCCCGAATCCAGATGGTTTATTTTCAATTGCAACCAGTTTAATATCTAGATCATTTGCTCTACCCAAGTAAACGGGATCGCACCTGGTCTGCCTGTCGATCTCTGGGTGGCAATATTTAGGTGTCTTCTAACAAGACAACATGCAGATAGCGGGGGCCGTGGGCACCGCGCACGTTTTTCGCTTCGATGTCGGCTGTTCCGCTGGTCCCCGTTAGGAACATGAGGCTGCGGGGCATAGCAATTTGCTCGTGCGCAAGGCAAGCCCAGAGATCCTCTGAGTAAGACAAAAGGCTTGTCCGGCGGACGACGCAGATATGATGCAAAGGCAGCATGTTGTACAGTAGGGGCGCGGTCGGGCTAGATAACAAAACCAAGGAGCCAGTTTCGGCGACGGCATAATCCGCCCATGTGACGGCAGCCTCTTGGTCCATCGATAGCGCGCTGCTGGTCTCCATTCCCGCCCAATCCAAAGCGCATAGGGGCGAACCGTCAGCAATCGCGAGCTCGGACGTTATGGCATGCTGGTCCAAATAGGCCTTGATCGCAGCGGGAATGGCACCAGTGCTGCTCAGCCGCTGCACGGTGGCCGTCAGCCTCTCGGAGGTCAGCTTGGCCAAGAAGTGCTCGACAGGGTTGCCGTCCAAGGGCATGCGCGGGGCCACCGCCGGGCGTTCGAGCGCCGTTGGCGTCTGCACGGGGCCAAGCCGCTCGAATATACTGGTGCGTGACGCCGAAGAGCTTGCTTTCAGGTCTTTAAATTCAATTTGGCTCATACATCGATCTCCGAGCGCCTGGCTTGTTTCTTGGACCTTCGCTTGGTCTGCTGTTTGTATTGACCAAGGAAGGTTTGCGCGGGGGGAGCCAAGAGGTCCCGGCTGCGGCTCCAGGCTCCCGCAAACGGCAGGCCAGCGATGTGCCCACGCCCGGCAGCCAAAAGTCGCAGCACCAATGTCGAGCCAAACTCGACGCAGCGATAGACCCAAGGGCGCGCAGCAGCCTTGCTCCACAGCCCCAGACCCAGGCGCCAGCCAAGGCTGGTCATGCCGGCGTCGGTCACGTCTTGGCGCAGCTCGCGGATCATGTCGGCCAAGGGGATTTTGACCGGGCAGACATCCTGGCAGCGACCGTTCAAAGTACAGGCTTGCGGCAGGTCCTTTGCGCTCTCAAGCCCGCGCAGAGTCGGGGTCAGAATGGCCCCCATGGGCCCAGGATAGACAGCGGAATAAGAGTGCCCGCCGACCTCGCCATAGACCGGGCAATGGTTCATGCAGGCCCCGCAACGAATGCAACGCAGCATGTCGCGATAAGGCGTTTGGGCCAGCGCAGAACGCCCCGCATCCACAAGAATGATGTGCATGTGCTTGGGGCCGCTGGTCTCGCCGTCGCGGCGCGGTCCAGTATAGAAGGTGGTGTACTGCGTAAACTCAGTGCCCAGGGCAGATCGCGACAGCAAGCGCAGCAAAAGGCTGGCATCTTCAAGGCGTGGTACGATCTTTTCAATGCCAACGGTGACAATGTGCAAGTCGGGCAGCTCACAGGTCAACTCGCCATTGCCCTCGTTGGTTACTGTGGCGATGGAGCCGGTCTCCGCGACCAGGAAATTGGCTCCTGATATGCCGACGTCAGCAGAGCCAAACTTGAGCCTTAGTTCTCTGCGGGCGCTGCCCACCAGGTCCTCGACCTTCAGGCTGTCCGGCGGCGTTTGGTGCTGAGCCTGAAACAGCGCTGCCACTTCTTCTTGGCGCTTGTGCATGGCCGGAATGATGATGTGCGATGGCGGCTCTTTGGCGAGCTGGATAATGTGCTCCGCCAGATCGGTTTCGACCGATTCGATGCCTGCGGCCTCCAGCGCGCGCGGCAAGCTAATCTCCTCGCCCAACATGGACTTGACCCGCGTCGCCCGCTTGGCGTCGTGGGCCTGGCAAATCGCGACAGCAATGGCCGACGCCTGCTCAGCGGTTTCGGCCCAGTGAACATGCGAGCCCGCAGCCGTCGCGCGCTGCTCGAACTGTTCCAAATAGAATGCCCAGTTGTCGAGGGTATGGGCTTTGATTGCCGCAGCCTGATCACGCGCGGCGGCATAGTCCGCAAAGCTCTCAAGGATGGCCGCGCGCCTGGTTTTCAAGAGCCCTGTCGTGCGATCCAGCGCGATCTTTAAGTTAGCATCGGCAACCGCCTTACGCGCGCCCTGTCGAAATGGCTTTGGAATGATGTGCGCACCCATAGTCTAGGCTCCTTGGCTTGGGACGGGGGCGTCGTCATCGCCTGTGTCACAAATGCTGCCATCTTGCAGGCGTCCGGCCAGCAGTTCAGCAGCGTGATAGACCGCCAGCGGCTTGTTTTGGCGTTTGATACGGCCCGCCAAGTGCATGAGGCAGCCAAGGTCGCCTGCAACCAGTGTATCCGCTCCACTTGCCTCGACCTTGCGGATTTTTTCATCAGCAATGGCAGTGGAGACTTCGGGTTGCTTGATGCAAAATGTACCGCCGAACCCACAGCAAGCATCGCGATCGCCAAGCTCCAACACCTCAAGACCGGCGCGTTCAGCAAGCAGCTTGCGGGGTTGCTCCCGGACGCCGAGTTCACGCAGGCCCGAGCAGGAGTCATGGTAGGCCACCTTGCGCGCAGCTAGGGCGTCTCGCGCGGTCTGAGAGGGCTGCGACCACTGCAATATATCGCTCAAAAAGCTCATGAGCTCATAGCTGCGTGAAGCAAGCGCCTCAGCCTCGGCCAATCGCTCTGGGCGATGCTTAGCGATGAGCTGGGGCAGGTGGCAGCGAATCATGCCCGCACACGAGCCTGATGGCGCGACCAAATAGTCAACGTCGTCGAAGGCGTCCAGCAGCCCAAGCGCCACCGGCAAGGCGGCGGCCTCGTCACCCGAGTTAAAGGCTGGCTGACCGCAACAGGTTTGTTGCATGGGGACCCGCACCTCGCAGCCTGCTTCTTCCAACAAGTCCAGAGCGGACCAGCCAATGTTGGGACGAAACTGGTTCACCAAGCAGGTCACAAACAGACCGACCCGCGGTCCTGCGCTCGCACCTGCATCGAGATTCGAGGTCAGGCCGCTCGACGCGGATTCGGAAGTGTCTGGGGACATGGCTCATCTCAGTTTGGTAAAAGAATCTTACCGAGCCACATTAGCAGGGCCCGAGCCCGCCTCACAAGTGCAAAGCCATGGCCCATGGCGTCGCGGGGCAGGCATGGGCGTAGGTTTGCGAGCGCGTACTCTTCACGGATGGGCTCGCAAGAGGGCGTTCATCCACAGGCAAGTGCCAGTCATCACAAGGGTCCCGGGCGAGGGGCCAAGTCAATGGTATTGCTTGGTACTACAATGTTTGCGTGAAGCCCCAACATCGTCCTATAACTCCAGTCTTGAAAAGCTCCGGTAGAAGGGATGTTCACGGGTGCGTACACGACTCGCTCAATTTGAAGGCGGCGCCGCAACCAGGCAGGGCGGGGGTGCTGGAAGTTTGCCGCATGGCCGCATGGCAAGGCCCCTGTCAGGAACCTCGCCAGGAACCTCATCAGGAGCCACTTTAGGAACCTCGCTAGGAACCCTGCCGAGAACCCTGTGCTTGGCTTTATGCCTGCTGGCGTCGGGAGTGTTCAGTGTCTGGCTGGGGACAGGCGACGCTCTGGCTCAGGCCGATCAAAGCTTGGCTCCGGCGCCTGCTGAACCTGTAAGGGCACCGATCTTTGACCGTCCGCAAACCTACTTGCTGCTGGACGGATCGGGCAGCATGTGGGGCGCGTTTCCTGGTGCTACATCCCGACTGACCGCCATGCGCGCGACCACCATTGATTTGGCCAATCGCTGGAAATATCAAAGCAGCACCCTGGGGCTCGCTGCTTATGGTTCGCGCCGCGAGGGGGATTGCAGCGACGCGGGCATAATCATTCCACCCGGCGAGGATGCCGCGCGCCTGGGGCGCAATATTACCGCGATTAAGGGGCGAGGCCGAACCGCGATAGCCACCGCCGTCGAGCAAATCGGCCAATCGATGATCACCGCGCCTGGCCCCAGCGGCATTATCTTAGTTACCGATGGCCCCGAGAATTGCGAGCGCGATGTCTGTGCCGTGGCTGATGCGCTGCGCATCCAAGGGAATGTCTCGGTCCATGTCATAACCATGAGTATGACAGATGAGCAGACCAAGGGCCTGGCGTGTTTGGCAGAGCGCACAGCGGGCAGCATCCAATCCACGCAGACCACAACAGAGTTGCGGCGCGCGATCTTGCGTGCTCAATCACTAATTGAGACCAAAATCGCAACCTTGGGTGTGCAACCTGTTTCGGTCACGGTCGGGGATCAAAGCTTGGCGATCAGCAAGGACTCCTTGATCGACACAGATCAGTTTGATCTGACGGTGGACGAGCAGAGGGCTCTTGAGGACCTGCAAGCCACAGCGAGCGCCATTGCGCAAGACGCGGAAGAAAATCGTGATTTCACCGCCGGGCAAACCGGTGCCAAGCTAGACCAAAACAGTACAAGCAGCATCTTGCGGGCGCTGACGAAACCGGTCAGCGGGCGGGGCGAGACAAACCAAGACGCCAACGCCGCCTCTACACAGGCCAGTGAACTTCAGCGCTTGGGCGGCCTTTTGTCGGACCAAGAACCAGAGCGCCAAGCCGAAATTCAGGCGCTCATCACTGCGCGTTTGGAGGCCGAGAGCAGGTTTGAACAAGCGCTTGATGATTTGAAAGCGCGCTATGCAGCCCGCGACAAGCAGTTGCGCGACCAGATGCGCAGCACCATGGATGAGGCTGCGCGCCAGTTGGAGCGCGAGCGGCAGGCCCGGCTGAAACTCACCGAGCTCAACACCGCGCAGGAATCGACCATCGAAGAGCAGAGCGCCATTCTCGCCAATCTGCGCGCCACCCTGAGCGATGAAACCCGTAACAAGGTCGAATTGGCCTCGGAGTTGGCGAACGAGCGCTTGGAACTGCGGCGGCGCCTGGAAACTCTTAAAGAGTTGCAAGCGGCCAACACGCGGCTCACACTTCAGATTGAGAACGCCGAGAGCGAGATCGCGCGCATGAGCGACGAATATGCGGCGCTCAAGAAGGGCACGGCAGATACGCGCCGCGATGGCGAACAAGCCATCCGCCGCTATGACGAACTCGAGCGTATTCTGGAACGAGCCCTGACCGATTTGGAGACCATGAAGAACGAGCGCAACGACCTGGTTATTCGCGTTGATGCGCTCAGCTTGCGCGAAATTGAGGCCGCCGAAACCAGCAAGCAGCTTGCCGCGACCTTGATCGAGGCCGACGCGCTAAAGCAGGACAAGCAAAAGCTGCAACGATCGCTGGTTACAGGCCAAAGCGAGAAGCTGCGCCTTAAGGCGGATTTCGACGCGCTTTCAACCCGCGCGGCCTCGCTGGAGAGCCAAAACCGCAAACTTGCGCAGCAGATCTTGGACACCCAGGAGCGGTTTCGTGCTTCGCAGGACGCTTTGGCCGCGGCCAATGAGCAAATCGCACGCGGCGAAGACGCTTTGCGGGCCGAACAAGAGCGAAGCCAGCGCTTGTCCCAGGAATTGGCCGGGCTGCGAAAAGACTACCAAGTCGCGCGCGAGCGGCTGCGCCACCTGCGACAACGCGAGCGTGATGCTCTGGCAAAACTGGGCGCGCAAGATCAGCGCATCGCGACCCTGGAGCTCTTGCTAAGCAGAGCAGAGGCCGAACGGCGGTCTTCACGGCAGCGCAATCAGCAGTTGCAGCAAAACCAGGCTGCTCTCAGCTTGGTGTTAGATGACGTTTCGACGCAAATGCAGAGCTTGGAGAATACTTTGGCCTGTCCCGAAGTCGGCCGAAAAGATGGCCGGGTTGTCTGTCTGTCCAACTAGGCTAAGACGGATGGATCGCTAGAACTTGGAGCAGCTCGCCCTTGATAGCGGGGCACATTGATCATGGAACGACCATCGCATCAGTCGATTTCGCGTTTTCCATAATATCCCTTATGCGACTGACGGAATGAGCCGTAGGCGGCTTATCATTCATGTGAGAGCTGCCGTGTGAGAGCTGCTAAACACCTGGCAAACGCATCGCTCCACCGCTAGGCCCAGAGCTCCGCCAGAGCCAGGGCGTCGGTCAGGACACGCTTTGGATGCTGTTGCGGGTCACTTTGATAGAGCTGGTCAGGACTGACTTGCCAGCGCGCGCATTGCTGCAAGGCTATGGCGAACCAGCGCATCTGCGCTTGAAGTTGTCCCAAGCCCAACGACCGTCGATCCATACCGCTTCCACCAAGCGCCTCGTAGTTATCAAGCAGCCAGGCACTTTCTATGTCTAAGCCGGGTGTGGCCCAACACGGTGCTGTTAGCCAAGCCAGGTCCGCAACGGCGGGCCCCATGCCAGCAAAATCCAGGTCCAACAAGGTGACATCCGCAGCTTGCTCCATGGGCTCCCAGGTCCAAATATTGGCCGCACGAAAGTCGCCGTGCAGAGCCGTCAATGCCGACGTGCAATCTTGGGCGGCGCTGTCGCCTACCTGCTGGAGCACAAGATAGAGGTTCAGGCACTCCTGGCCCAAGGCCCCCTCAGCGAGCCGCGGGTCGACCTCCGGCACCGGTGGAGGCGCAAATTGCTGCCTTGGCGGCGGCACCAATGTGTGCAGGGCCACCAACTGCGATAAGGCCGCACGAAGGTAGGTGCGCTGAAGCTCCAACGGCAAGCTGGAGCAGTCGCTCAATCGCGGCTTCTGCGACCCCAAATCCTCAAGCAGGATCGCCGGGCCTAGCGCGTCTAAAAACACAACACCAAAGCTTTCGGGCACCCGCACACCCGCAGAGCGCGCCCAACTGTGCCACTGGTGCTGGCGCAGCATGTCATTTAAGTTCTTGTCAGGAAAAGCCGCGTCACAGCCTATACCAGCGCGCGTGCGCAAGACGAGTGTCTCCGGCGTACCCGCCGGGGCGCTCAGGAAAAGCCGAAAGTGATGATTGATCGCACCTTGCCGATTCAAAGCTGCAACGGACGTTATTTTGATCGCCCGCTCCAGCAAGCATGAAACCTGCCGAGCACAGGCTAGCCGGTCTGGTTCGCCCCAAATCGAACGGTCAAGCGCGTGATTTTGGCTCATTCGGGCCAACTATCAACAGTTTTCAAGATCATCATCTTGCCACAGCCATTATTTTTCGACAGATAGAAGGGCCGGCCCTAGGCCCCTACCCGCCACTGTATAGGTGATCAAACCTTGCAAGACGACCAACGCCCTGCGGTCACAAGCGACGACGACGCACGGTCAATCGTAGACGATTTGATCGAAGAACGCGCGCGCCAACTTCGCGACCGGCCCATCGTTTGGCGGATCGTGCGTGCCTTTATGTATCCCATTTTGCAGTATCGGCAAGCTGTGAAATTGGCTCGCAAGATCAAGAATGCCGATGGACACAAGGTCATGGCCTATGCGTCACGCGTTCTGTCTATGCAGCTTAAAGTGACGGGCCTGGAGAATATACCGACATCAGGACGCGCCATCTTGATTTCGAACCACCCGACCGGATTGGCCGACGGTATCGTGGTGCGCGATCTGCTGATCAAGCGGCGGCGCGACTTCATGATCTACGCCAACTCAGACGCATTTCGCGTTGTTAAAGGCTTTGGCGACATTCTTATACCCGTCGATCTGGGGCAGCACATCGGCAAGATGAGTCGAAGCTCTCGGCGCGCGTTTGTCATGACCGACCAAGCATTTCGCGAAGAAAAGCTGGTGGTTGTCTTCCCTTCCGGGCGCCTGTCTTACTTAACTTGGCGCGGGTTGACAGAGCGCCCATGGCAATCATCGTTCTTAAAGTTCGTACGCAAATACGAGACGCCAGTCATTCCGGTGACCATGCGTGCCCGCAACTCGTTTTTGTTCTACATCTTTTCGATGATCAACACCGAGCTGCGCGACATCTCCTTGTTCTATGAACTCTTGAACAAAAAGGGCACCAGCTTTGAGGTCAAGGTCGGCAAGCCTCTGATGCCCGATGATTTTCCCATCGGCGATTTGGATGACCAGGCCGTGCGTCTCAAACGATTTATTGAGCGCGGCCAAACCGGCCACCCCTTCGACTAACGCGCCCTCGCCTGCCCCCTTGCTGGGGCCTCACCTGGAGACAGCCAATGACCAGCATCAATCTCAACGCGGACATGGGCGAGAGTTTCGGTGCCTACACCATCGGCAACGACGCGGCAATCATGCCCCTAATCCAGTCAGCCAACCTGGCCTGTGGCTTTCATGGCGGCGATCCCATGGTCATGCAACACAGCTTGGAGTTGGCCAAGGCACAAGGCGTGAGCGTCGGAGCCCACCCCGGTTACCCTGACCTCCAGGGGTTTGGGCGGAGGCCCATGACAATCCCCAACGCTGAGGTCGAGGCGCTTGTCGCCTATCAAATTGGGGCCTTGATGGGTTTGGCGGCCAAGGTCGGCTGGCCGATTACCCACGTCAAGCCCCACGGGGCGCTCAACAATTTTGCTTGTGAAAACCAGCCGGCAGCCGCCGCCATAGTGAGGGCGATCAAGGCAGTGGACGCCAGCTTGGTTCTGGTGGCACCGGTCTTATCGGAGCTTGAAAACGAAGGTCACAAGCAAGGCCTTGTGACCGCAGGCGAAATTTTCGCTGATCGCGCCTATACCTCAAAAGGCACCTTGGTGACGCGCGGACAGCCCGGAGCCATGATCCACGAGCCGCACGATGCCCTGGCCCATATCCTGCGCATTCTTGAGACCTCTTGCCTGCACCCTTTGGACGGCAGCCCTGCCCTGCCGTGTCAGCCCAAAACCATCTGTGTGCATGGGGATGGCGAACAAGCGCTGGCGACTGCGAGCCTACTTTCGGACACGCTTAAGCAGGCTGGATATCAGCTTGAGACACTCGCAACACTCCGAGCGAACCAATAAACAACTCAATTTCAGGCGGTTGAGCGCATTATATAATCTTTTGCGTCATTTTTCAATCTTAGGTAGTGACAATCAAAACAAAATGTGCCATGAAAGAGGCTAGCAATTTGCGCTGCTCTATTTTGCGTGGGAAAAATTATGAAAACCAAAGTGATTTGCTCAGTCTTGATCTGTGTGTCTGTCTTAACGATTGCGAGCTGCTCGCGCCGCAACAAGGTCGATAATGCGGTCAACGATGATGACATTCTAGCTCCCCTTCCGGCCCCTGTGTCGCAAACCAACGTTCCGGCTATCCCAGTCGCTGATACCGGTTTGCCGCCAAGCGTGCCCGTTGGAGTGCCGCAGCAGGTGGTTCGAGCGCCTGTCCCGGCCCCAATCAATCAAACGGTGATTAGCCAACCTGGACTTGCGCCCCTGCCAGCGCCAAGCGGCAATTGTGATGTCGTGCCGACCAGTAAATCCGGGCTGGTTCAGTTCCGCCGCAATTGCCTGTAGCGGCCCTTAAAACATCGATTCAAAATAGAGTATTCGGGCCGCCAGGCCCATATGCACCCCACGGCCCTGCCGAGCTGACTTGCAAGTCAGCTCTGCGGGGTTTTGGCGGCTGCCGTCCTACAGGTGCTCAACCTTGAGCGATGATCACTCGGCACGGCCTGGCCCTGGCTCGCTCAGCCGACCAGCGATGCGCCCCACTCCCTGACCGCAGAACAGGAACGCCTTGACCACAAAACGCCTGTCAGCTTCATAACAAAGTGCAGGTCTTGCCAACTTTAGGTCGAGTTTCCCTGTTTAAACTCTCTTTATTGCCGGACCGCAGCCCTCTGGACAGCAGCCCTGTCGTCCCACTGTTAATGCAATTTGAGATAGATTTTATGGTTAAGAGATATTTGGTCGGCGGTCTTGTTACTGCCGCTGTTTTCGCTGGCGTTACGGGCTGCTCTCGCACCCCCGCACAAACCGCGACCAACGACATTTTTGCACCGACAAGCGTGCCAATGGCGAGTACGCCGGTGAGTGAGCCCATCATCGCAGCCATTCCGGTCGCAGGTGCGTCTAATGTGGATTATGCACCGACGCCTGTGCCGACCGAGATGTATCAACCTGGCGTATATCAAGCCGACGTGTATCAGCCTGTGGTGGTGCCGCCTGCACAGCACGCTCAAGTTGCGCCGCTGCAGCCCGCTCCCCTGGTAGCGCCTCCGCTAGTTTCCTCAGAAGCTCCTTTGGCTCCGCCCAGCTTTGATTGTAACAATATTCCGACATCAAAATCAGGCCTGACCCGCTATCGCGAATCCTGCCTGTAGACGCGAGCCAAGCGCTCGAGTCCCTTTTAGACGCCTTGGTTTTCAGCCAGGGCGTTTTGCGTTTGGGGACCCGTCGCCACGGGACGGTCATTGTGCGTCCACGATGTAGAATTCCAGCCCGTTTGGCATGGCTTCTCCACAGAAGTTTCTTTGCGCCGTCTGAACAGCGCTTGCCAGGTCAAATATAGCCGTTCAACTAGAGGCAACCCAGTCTCAATTGGGGGAAACTGTGCTCTCGATTTCTCCTCTCCTTAGAGGGCGAGGCGCAAAAAAGTGTCATTTCGCACGGTGTTCGCTTGGCTTATGTGCTGTGCACCGTCGGAAAAGACCGCTCTAGGAAGGAATACAATGTCAAACTTGGCAGAGAACTTAAAAGACCCGAATTATACGCCGGGGATCACCAAACTGGTTCCGCTTGGAATTCAACATGTCATGGCAATGTTCATTGCCAACGTAACGCCTGCGATCATCATTGCTGGGGCCGCAGGCTTCGGGTTTGGTTCGGATGCGGGGGCCAAAGGCTTCCCCGACATGACCTACATGATCCAGATGTCCATGCTGTTCGCCGGTATCGCGACACTGTTCCAAACGATTGGCATGGGCCCGGTCGGCGCTCGACTGCCGATCGTGCAGGGCACCAGCTTTGCGTTCGTTCCGATTATGATCCCAATTGTTGCAGGCCAAGGTACGGCGGCCCTGCCTGCCCTATTTACGGCCGTCTTCGTCGGTGGACTATTCCATACCTGCATCGGTTTCTTCATCGGTCGCATCCGCTTTGCCTTGCCGCCCCTTGTTACCGGCCTGGTGGTTTTGATGATCGGTCTCGCGTTGGTCAAGGTTGGCATTCAATACGCTGCCGGTGGTGTGCCCTTGATTGGTAAGCCTGAATACGGCTCCCTGGCCAAGTGGGCTCCAGCCTTGGTGGTGATCTTCGTAACGCTTGGCGTGAAGTTCTACGCACGCGGCACGCTGTCGATTGCAGCAGTTTTGATCGGTTTGATCGCCGGTTATCTGTTCGCTTTGATTATGCCCGGCGGCCTCACCGTTGCAGGTATTGCCTCGCAATGGGATCGTGCTGCGACCTTCGCACGCCCCGAGTTTTCTCCTTACGGTTGGGATTTTTCGACAGCAGCCATTGGTGGCATCATCGGAATGTGCCTGATGGCCATCGTTTCCGCGGTTGAGACAGTAGGCGACGTTTCAGGGATCACCAAGGGCGGCGCTCAGCGCGAAGCCACCGACAAAGAAATCCGTGGCGCGACCTTCGCAGACGGCCTTGGTACAGCTGTTTCGGGCCTGTTTGGTGGCTTGCCGAATACCTCCTTTAGCCAAAACGTAGGCCTGATTGCTCTGACTGGCGTCATGAGCCGTCACGTCGTGACCGTTGGTGGCCTGTTCCTAATCCTTTGCGGTTTGGTGCCCAAGGTGGGCGCGATCATTCGCACCATTCCGATTGAGGTGCTGGGCGGCGGCGTGATCGTCATGTTCGGCATGGTTGTCGCCGCAGGCGTCTCGATCCTGTCGGATGTGAAGTGGAACCGTCGCAACATGGTGATCTTCGCAATCTCCTTGTCAATTGGCCTGGGTCTGCAACTCGAGCCGGGCGCGCTTCAGCACGTTCCGACCTTGCTCAAGAACCTGTTGACCACAGGACTGCTGCCTGCTGCTCTGCTAGCGATCTTTCTCAATCTGATCTTGCCCGCCGAGTTGGCTGGCGAGGCCACTGAGGAGGTCTCGGGCGGTATGGCTGGTCACGACGACGACTAAGATTGAGGCCTAGGGTCTCTCAGACCCAAGTTTGCCTACACACACCAAGGGCCCCTGCATCGCTGTAGGGGCCCTTTTTCTAAAGGCGCAAATAAGAGAGGACGCCCCGGCTCCAGGAGCTCTAGGTCGCGGGGCTCTCCAGCTCGATCACCAGGCCGTCATAAGCCGGGCGCACTTGCGCAGGCAAGTGATCACACAGCCAGCGATAGTCCATGTCGTTGCTCATGTGGGTCAGGAAGGCCATCTTCGGCTTCAGTCGCTCGATCCACTCCAGCGCCATGTCCAGGTGCGCGTGGGCTGGGTGCGGCTTGCGGCGCACCGCGTCAACCATCAAGACCTCCAAGCCTTGCAGCTTGGCGAAGTGCGTCTCGTCCAGGTCTACACAGTCCGTACAATAGGCAAAATCGCCGATGCGCATGCCCAGCGAGTCGATGCGCCCGTGCGGCTGGCGAAAGAACTCGAGCCGCTGACCTGCCAATTCGAAATAGCCGCGCTGTTCGTCCAGCGGCATGGCCTTCATAAAGGGATCGTACATGCCGAACCCACGAAAGACATGCACGAAGCTGGTATCAATGCTCTCCAACACCTCGGCGGTTGAATAGACCGGCAGCGAGCCACTGCCTTGCGCCATGGGGATCAGACGCAGCTCATCAATCCCCATGATGTGATCGGCGTGGGTGTGGGTATAAAAGACCCCGTCAATGTGGCTCCAGTCGGCGTCCAACAGTTGCAGACGGATGTCTGGGCCTGAGTCCACCAAGAGACAATACCCGTTGAATTCGAGCAGGATCGACGAGCGTCGCCGCTGGTTTCGCGGCTCGTTGGGGTCACACTGTCCCCAACCCCCAAGCAGCGTTGGAACGCCGGTTGATCCGCCACAGCCAAGAACTTGAATCTTCATGCAACCTGCCTAAAGGCGCTCTCGACCTGATGACGCGGCACCTTAGCGAAGAGGCGAAAAAAGTTTTCGCAGGTCAAATCAGCAAAGTCCTGGAAACTCTGCCCCAGGTAGTCGGCCATATAGCGCGCCGTATGGGCTACATAGGCGGGCTCGTTGGGTTTGCCGCGATGGGGTGCGGGTGCCAGGTAGGGCGAGTCTGTTTCGACCAACAGGCGTTCAGGCGGGACTTGCGCAAAGATTTGGCGCAGGTCTTCGGACTTCTTGAAGGTCGCAATGCCAGATATCGAAATGTAGTGGCCCATGTCCACGCAGCCGCGCATCAGCTCTAGGCCGCCAGTGAAACAGTGAATAACGCAAGGAAATGCGCCGTCTTGGTGGCCTTCGCGCAATATCGCCAGGGTATCGTCATCCGCATCGCGGGTGTGAACAACCAGCGGCAACTGGGTTTGGCGGGCCGCCGCGATATGAGCGCGAAAGCTGCGCTGCTGGTCCTCTCTTGGGGCGTGCTGATAGAAGTAGTCGAGCCCACTTTCGCCAATCGCCACCACCTTGTCACGCCTGGCGAAGTCCAACAAAGGCCCCGGCTCGCTCAGCCCTTCCTTGCCCGCTTCGTGGGGATGCACGCCGACCGCTGCATAGATTTCTGCATGGTCTTGCGTCAGTTGATAGACCCGTTCAAACTGGCTCAACCGCACGCCGATCGACACCATACAGCCAACACCGGCCTGCCGCGCGCGCGCTAGAATGGCACCGCGCTCTTGGTCCAGCTCAGGGTAGTCAAGGTGGCAATGACTATCGACCAACATAGGCCCAGACATGTCTTTAGGCCTCACTTTCCGGTGCCACATAGCGCGGGAAGACGCCGCTCGGCTTGTCAATTGCGATACCTGGCTCAAGCATGGCGTCGAAGGAGGCCAAAGCGTAGCCGCCCTCACCGGTTTCACTCAAGAAAGACAGCAGCTTTGCCGTGCTTGTCGGCATGAAAGGATGCGCCAGCAAAGTGATGCGGCGAATGACATTGGCCATGACATAGAGCACGGTCCGCATGCGCGCGGGGTCGGTCTTCTTCAGGGTCCAGGGCGCTTGCTCATCGACATAGACGTTGGCCTCACTCACCAGGCCCCAAATCGCCTCCAGAGCGCGGTGAAAAGCCTGTTGCTCCATCTGGGCAGCCACCTTTTCGAGCACCGCCCCGCTGCTCGCGAGGATCGCCTCATCGGCGTCAGTCAGCGTTCCCGGGGTCGGTATTGCGCCGTCGCAATTCTTGAAGATCATCGACAAAACGCGCTGAGCCAGGTTGCCGTATGCATTGGCCAAGTCAGCGTTCATGCGCGTTTCCATGGCCGAGGCAGAGAAGTCGCCGTCGTTGCCAAACGGCACCTCGCGCATCAGGAAATAACGGGTTTGATCCAGGCCGTACTTTTCGACCAAAGCGTAGGGGTCGATGACATTGCCCAGGGACTTGGAGATCTTCTGCCCCTCATTGGTCCACCAGCCATGCGCAAAAACGCGCTTGGGCAGCGGCAGGCCTGCCGCCATCAAGAAGGCAGGCCAATAGACAGCGTGGAAGCGCAGGATGTCCTTGCCGACCATGTGCAGATCAGCGGGCCAAAAGCGCCCGTACTGGCTGTCTTTCTCTTCGTTCGGGAAGCCCAATGCGGTGATATAGTTCGCCAGAGCGTCCAGCCAGACGTACATGACGTGCTTTTCATCGCCTGGCACGGGGATGCCCCAGCTAAAGGTTGTGCGAGAAATCGACAGGTCGCGCAGCCCGCCTTTGACAAAGCTCATCACCTCATTGCGTCGGCTGGCGGGCAAAATGAAATCCGGTTGGCTTTCATAGAGCTCAATCAGCTTGTCTTGAAAGGCTGAGAGCTTGAAGAAATAGGACGGCTCAACCACCCACTCGACTTCCTTGCCCGAGGCCACAGCATAGCGCTTGCCATCGTCCCGAACCTCGGTTTCGTCCTCATTATAGAAGGCCTCGTCAGAGACCGCATACCAGCCCTCGTAGCCGCCTTCATAGATCGTTCCGGCCTGCTCTAGGCGGCGCCACAGCTCCTGCACACCGGACTTGTGGCGGGCTTCGGTGGTGCGGATGAAATCGTTGTGCGAGAAGCCCATGTCATCGGCAAGATCGCGAAAGCTGACCGAAACTTGGTCGGTGAAGTCTTGCGGCGCGATACCGGCCTTGGTTGCAGCTTGCTCGATTTTCTGACCATGCTCGTCGGTACCGGTCAGGAAATGCACATCAAAGCCCTGCATACGCTTGAACCGCGCCATAACATCACAGGCCAAACTGGTATAGGCGTGACCGATATGCGGCTTATCGTTCACGTAGTAGATGGGCGTTGTGATGTAGTAGGTGGGGCGGCTCACAAGCAAAATCTTTTCGTCGCAAGGGTTGGCTGGGATTTGACGGCACGTCCGGCCGCCTAAGACAGCCTTCTTTTAAGGCCGCCTACGTAGAACATCAACGACTCTGCTGTGTTTTCACGCATTTCTTGATGGTCGTCAGATAGTCGAGCCAGCATGCTTGGGCGTCCAAATTGTAAGACTGGCGTTTTTGTTCCAGCTCAGCGATGGCAAAATAGGCGTCGCTGAAACTTGAGCTGGCAGTTTGGCGCCCGTGCTGACTGATCGCGCGCAAGACTTGTGCCAGCGCCAGATCCGGGTTTGCCAGGCACCAAGCCAACAACTCGCCTTGCTGAGCGGGCTCCAATCGTCCCGCTAGGAGGCGCTGAATATGACCGAGCGCATCGCGGGCCTTGGCGTCGCTAAGCTGGCGGGCGATGTCCAACGAGCCCCCACTGGCGTCCAGGGCTTCGGGGCTCAGGTTCATGCCTTGCTGTTGGACGATGGTCTGCATCACGCTGGGCGACAAAGGCGCAAAGGGCAACGCGGTGACGCGCGAGCGGATGGTTGGCAGAACCTGTTCCAGATCGCTCACCAGCAAGATGATGATGGCCGATGTGGGCGGCTCTTCCAGTACCTTCAAGATACCATTGGCAGCCTGCCGGTTGAGCTTTTCGGCCTGCTCTACAACTGCGACCCGCCAGGGCGAGCGCGAGGGCGTTTGTTGCATGAAGTTCACCAGCCGCCGCGCCGATTCGACCTTGATCTCGGGCTTGGCCATGCTGTCATCCGGCGACAAATCCAAGAAATCCGGGTGCGCCCGATCGCTCATAAGGCGCTGTTCCTGCGCCCAATCCTGCGGACTTGAGCCCTCGCCACCAGCCAAGAGCCAAGCCGCCAGTCGCTTGGCAGTCAGGGCACGACCAATGCCGCTTGGGCCGACACACGCCAAGGCGTGGGGCAAGCGATTGCTCGCCAGGCTGGTCTCCAGTTGGTCGATGGCGCGGTCCTGGCCCAGAATGCCATCAAACAAGCTTGCGAAGGCCTTGGGCGTCATGGCTGCCGGGCGCTTGGGGCTGCGGCTGCTGGTGTCCTTGTGCTGGCAATGGGGCTGATTTTGGGCATGACGGCGCGCGATCTAACGAATTATGCCCGCAGGGTCGCCCAAGGGGTCGCCCCAGATGCTGTCGCGCAGGCTGCGCGTCACGGCAACGAAGCGATTGACCCGCGGAATGTCATAGGCGGCCTTCAAACTGATGCGCTGTGTTTCAAGGCCGGGCCCAGAGATCACCAGCTCACCCACCACGTCACCCGCTTTGATCGGGGCATCGACCGGGCCATCATACATGACCTTTGCAGACAGTTTGTGCTCGTCGGCTTTGCGAATGGTCAGCGTGAGGCCGCTCGACACCTTCAAAGGCACATAGGGTTTGGTCCCCAGCCAGACCCGGGCGTGCTCGACGATCTGGTTGTCATGCACGACGGCGAAGGTCGAGAAGGTTCGCAGCGCCCAATCCATCACGCGCCGCCCCTCTTTGGCGCGTTGAACCTTCGAGTCCATGCCGTTCAGGACCATGACAACCCGGCGATTGCCCTGCTTGGCCGATCCTGCCAAGCCGTAGCCGCCCAGTTCTGTATGACCGGTTTTTAGGCCATCGGCTCCCAAATTATCGTCTAACAACGGATTACGGTTTGCCTGCTCAACGCCACCCCACTTGAAGGAGCGCGTTTGGAACATTTGGTATTCATCAGGAAACTCTTGGATCAACGCCGCACTGACCAAAGCGATATCGCGCGCTGTAGACACGTGGCCCGGATCGGGCCAGCCGCTGGCGTTGACAAAATGGGTGTTGCGCATGCCCAGTTGTTCGGCCGCCTGGTTCATCAGGATGCTAAATGCTTCTTCTGATCCCGCGATGCCTTCGGCTATGGCAATGGCCGCATCATTACCTGAGACAATCATCAAGCCCGTCAAGAGGTCGCGATAAGACACCCGTTCGCCTTCAACCAGGAACATGGTCGAGCCCGGCTTGTCGGCAGCTTTCTTACTGATTTTGACTTTGTCATCCAGGCTAATCTCACCAATGCTGGCCATGCGATAGGTCACATAGGCAGTCATGATTTTGGTCAGGGACGAGGGCGCCATGGGCTCGTCTGCGCGGCGCTCATACAAGATTGTGTTGGTGGACAGATCAACGACGAACGCCTGCGAGGCGACCGAGCTGAACGCCAGCGCTGAGCCAGCCCATGCCAAGAGCAAGGCCACAAGCAGGCAGAGGCCACCTAGCATGCGGCGAACAGAAATGGAAGCGTGCAATAAGAGCAGTCGTGAGGGCATGAGGTCCAAGGTGAGCTGTGAAGGTCTAAGGTTGAGCTGCGGCTCTGGAGCCACGCTTTGATTACTGCGACAGAGCCGTGGCAGCAATTTGTTATTGATGCCTATCCACCGCTGGCAGTGGATGGCCGCCTTACTTCACCTCATCGGGCGGCGGAGCAAGCCCCTCTTGGCGAAGCTGGGCCTCCAGCACATCGATTTGAACATTCAGCGCGCGGGTTTGGCGCTCCGCCTTGCGCCGGCGAAAACTCGCAAACAGCTCTTGCAAACGCTGGCAGGTGCCTTCCAGCCGTTTGCGCGCGGCTTGATCATGACGCGCTCCGGCCTCTAGAGACTGCTCGAGCAAAGCTAGGACCTGCGGCAGGTAGTGCAAGAGCGCCCGTCGATCGTGGCGAAATTCTCCTGGTTGCGCTTCGGCCTCGCGCACCATAGCCTGGGCGTCAGCCAAGATCGCGTCAATCGCAGCACTGACGCTCCGCCCGTGTACCGAAAGCTTATCTCTCAGTTCGTGCAGCGCCATGAGCGTCTGGCGCACGGTTTGCATGTCCGCAGCGCTCGGATGCCCGCTTGTGTCTCCATCCCGCGCTGAACCCTTCATTGGGTTGTTTGCTGGGTTGCCTTTTTCCTTTGATTTGTAAGGGGCCAGGCTGAACCAAAGCGCCACCCAAATCGCCAGAGCAATGCCCATGGCCGTGATGGGGGGAACGCGCAGCGCAAACTCCAACACCAGCAAGCTCAGACCGGCAAAGGCTAGGGCAATCAAGTCGCGATTACGTTGCAGCCAAGATATCATGCAGCGCTCTTCCTTTGGCTAGGGGATACATCGACGGCAGCAGGCAGCGGCGCTTCTAAAGTGGCTTCTTCTTCGCCAGCGTCAAGATTGCATAGCCACCAAAGATGCACGTCTGCTCGACCTCGGCGTCGGCCAACTCCAGTGCCCAAGCGTGAATGCCGGGGTCTGGGCGAACATGAAAGGCCGCCAGAAAAGCGAAAAATGCGCGCCGCAAGGGTGCTGGCCAAGCGGCGAGATCGCCAAAATCGACCACCGAGAGACCGCCCCCGTTCGGCAGCATGGCCCAAGCGCGATCTAGCGCCGCGCGCCAGTCGGGAATCATGGTCAGGCAATAGGAAAAGACAAAGCGATCCAAGGGGGCATAGTCGGCAGGCAACATGCGCTCAGGGTCAAAGTCCTCGGCGTAGGCCTGGACCAGGGGAATGCCTGTCATCTTGGCGCGCGCCAAGTTGGCCGCCGCTGTCTCCAGCATGGCACTCGAGGCGTCGAATCCGCACACCTTGGCCTCTGGGTATCGCCGCGCTAGCACGATCAAGTTTCGGGCAGTGCCGCAGCCGACCTCGCACACCCGCTCCCCCGGCTTGAGCGCCAACTCGCGCAACAAACGGTCGCGGCCAAACAGGAAAAACTTGCGGCTCAGATCGTAAATGTGGCGGGTGTGTTGATAGATCTGATCCATCAATGCACCGTGGTCCTTGCGCAAGTTCTCGCTCATGCGCTGGTCTTCTCATAGGCGTGAAAGCCGCCATAGATGGATGAACGATCGCGCTTATGCCAGCCCTGGGACTCGTGCTCCAGGTAGCGCCATTTGGTCAATATGTCCCCTGGAATGCGGCCCGGTAAAATCGTGTCAGCCCCCGCTGTTCTGAAGATAACGCGCGCGCCAGGTTTGGCGCTGCGGTCAATTTGCTGCCAAAGCGCGGTCAACTGCGCATCGTTCATCCAGTCTTGCGCATCCAACAGCACAAAGCCGTCCAGGCTGTGGTCGCCCTCGCCTTCCAGGTGTTGGCCGAAATTGGAGTGCTTGATCGTTACGTTGTCCGCGCGCTGTTGCAGCTTGGTGTAGTGGCGCTCTTCGAGATAGCGTGGAATGGCACGACGGTGCTTGGTGTCATACTTGCGCCCGAAGGCCTGCCAGGCAAAGTAGTTGCTGGATATCTCGTAATCGCAGGCCAAGTGCTTTAGCCTCTGGTCCAGCACGTCCACCATGTGGCCAGAGCTGCTGGCGTCTTTCAGGGCTTCGAACTGCGCAGGCGGAATGCCGAGGCCGTAGAGCGACACCGGCAAATTGCAGAGCCAGCGGACGACGGGCGACTTGAAGACCAACCCCAAGGTGTTTTCATACAGCCAAAGCTGTTCGGCGCTGGTTTGAGCCTCTAGCAAGCGTTTGGGGTTCTTGCCGTGCAAATAGGCCATCAGGTGGACCAGGCCGATATAGCGTCCCAGCAAGCCAAAGCGGTAAAAATTGCGCTGGAACATAGAAATGCGGCGGTTGCCAACTAAGGTGCGCCCTTCCCAATAGCGGCGCGTTGTCTCGTCCAGATGGGGCATGATGAAGCTCTGGTAGGCCTGCTTATTGGCCTTTTCATCAGCGCACCCAAAATAGCGAAAGAAGGCTTCGTGGCTCGGTAGGTGCTTCAAAGCTGCCAACTTAAGCCGATTGAGCGCGACGTGGGTCTCATTGATATCGACCGCCGTTATGGTCACGTCTTCTGCGGTCAGGTAGTTCAGGACGTTGCAGCCGCCAGAGGCGATGGTGACAATCTTTGCCCCAGGTTTGAAGGCCAAAGCTTCAATATCGACTTCCGGGTCTTCCCAAATTTGCGGATAGACCAGGTTCTTGAAGAGCTGGGCGAACAATCCATCCAGCAGGCTCTTTTTCGAGCGCATGAGCGATGCAGCGTTCAAATCTGGGTCCAGGGCGTCGGTCACAAGGCTGGCGTCGGCCATAAGGTATCCTTTGGTTGTTTGCGGCAGGGTAAGCGAGCGGCGGCGCTAGGCCAAGGCCAAGCTGTGGTTTGCGTCAGTATGCCGAGCGCGCGCTCGGTAGTGCCACCTTGGACGAAGCACTGCCTAGCTCGCCAGTGCCGCCATATTCTTGACCAGGGTCTTGACCGATTTGATACGCTCTTGCTCGCTGTCCAGGCGGCGTTTGTAGACCAGGCGCATGTCAGCGCGCACCGTGATCAGCTTCTGGTTCTTTTCAACCCAAGCCAGCAATTTGTCCGGATTGGCAAAGGTGTTGCCCCGGAACTGCAAAACGATCCCTTTCGGGCCGACATCGACCTTTTCGATGCCCGCGCGCTTACACATCAGCTTGATAGCCACGACGCTCATCAGATTTTCTACTTCGTCTGGTAGAGCGCCAAAGCGGTCGATCAACTCTGAAGCAAAGGCCTCAAGCTCGCGCGGTGTGCCCAAATCGGACAAGCGACGATACAAGGACATACGCACATTCAAGTCCTCAACATAGGACTCAGGGATCAGAACCGCCGTGCCCAAATTGATCTGCGGTGACCAGTTGGTGTCGCCGTCGCTTTCGGCCTGGGTGTTGACCTGGGTAATGGCCTCTTCAAGCATCTGCTGGTACAGCTCGACACCGACCTCTTTAATGTGGCCGGACTGCTCTTCGCCCACCAAGTTACCCGCACCGCGAATGTCCATGTCGTGCGAGGCCAGTTGGAAGCCTGCACCCAAGTTGTCGAGCGTCTGCAAGACCTCCAGGCGCTTAGTGGCCTGCGCGGTCAAGGGCTTGTCGGTGGGATAGGTCAAATAGGCATAGCCGCGCTGCTTGCCGCGCCCGACGCGCCCGCGCAATTGGTAGAGCGAGGCCAAGCCAAAGCGGTCGGCGCGGTGGACAATCAGCGTATTGACGTTGGGAATATCAAGCCCGGCCTCGACAATATTGGTGGCCAGCAACACATCGAATTTGTGATCATAGAAATCGTTCATGGTCTGCTCCAGCTCGCCAGCAGCCACCTGACCGGTCGCGCTGCGCACCTTGAGCTCAGGAGCAACTTTTTGCAGGCGCTCCATCATCTTGTCGATATCGCGGACCTGCGGGCAGACGACGAAGGACTGGCCGCCTCGGAAGTGCTCACGCATCAAGGCCTCGCGCACGATCATCGAATCCCAAGGCGACACGAAGGTGCGCACCGCCAAGCGATCCACCGGCGGCGTGGTGATGAGCGACAGCTCCTTGACGCCCGACATGGCCATAGACAGGGTTCGCGGAATGGGCGTGGCCGAGAGCGTCAGCACGTGCACATCTGACTTCAGAGCCTTCAGGCGTTCCTTTTGCTTGACGCCAAATTTTTGTTCCTCATCGACAATCAGCAGACCCAGTTGCTTGAAGCTGATCGACTGAGCCAGCAGTGCGTGGGTGCCGATCACCACATCGGCCTTACCGCTCGCCAGCTCGTCCTTGATCAAGCTTGCGTCCTTGCCGGTGACCAAACGCGAGAGCTGGTGCACGCGAATGGGCCAGCCTTCGAAGCGCTGCTTGAAGGTGTTGTAGTGCTGACGCGCGAGTAAGGTCGTGGGGCAAACCAACGCCACTTGCACGCCCGACATGGCGGCGATGAAGGCCGCGCGGATTGCCACCTCGGTCTTGCCGAAACCAACGTCACCGCAGACCAGGCGATCCATGGGCCGCCCAGAGCACAAATCTTCCAACGTATCGTCGATCGCGTTGAGCTGGTCTTCGGTCTCCGTATAAGGGAAGCGCGCCGAAAATTCGTTAACCAGGGCCTCGGGCTGTTCCAAGACGTCGGCCTTCTTCATCAGGCGCTGAGCCGCGATCTTGATCAGTTGGGCTGCGATGTCCTTCAGGCGCTTTTTGACCTTGGCGCGGCGCAGTTGCCAAGCCGCTCCGCCCAGTTTGTCCAGGGCAACGCCCGCGTCCTCACCGCCGAACCGCGACAGAACCTCGATATTTTCAACCGGGATATAGAGCTTGTCGTCGCCCGCATATTTGAGCTGCAAGACATCGTGCGGCGCGCCGCCAATCTCGATGGTCTCCAACCCGATGTACTGGCCGATGCCGTGGTCTAAGTGCACCACCAAATCGCCGGTCGAGAGCGCTGACACCTCGGCCAGGAAGTTTTCGGCCCGCTTCTTGCGCCGCCCTCCTCTGGCGATTTTCTCACCCAACAAGTCCTGTTCGCTGACCACCGCCAAGTTGGGCGTAACAAAGCCCCGTTCAATCGGCAGGACCGCCAAACCCAAGGTCTTTTTCGGCATGGCCTCGATCTCAGCCAAGCTGGCGACGCTCTGGCGGATCAGGATGTCATTTTCGCCCAGCAGGCCCGCCAGGCGGGTCTTGGAGCCTTCGCTGAGGCCCGCCAGCACCACGCGCCGCCCCTGCCCTTGCAAGCCGCGCATATGGTCACGAAAGGCCTTGTAAAGGTCGGTGTCGGGATCTTTGCGCTGGGCTTCAAAGTTCAAGCCGGGCTGACCTTCGGCGGATATCTGCGGCACCCCCGGCGTCTCAGGCGCGTCGAAGGGGCTGAGCTGCCAAACCGCGCGCCTGAGCGCCAAGCTCTCCCACTCCTGATCCGCCAAATAGAGAGCCTCGGGCGCAAGCGGTTTATAGACGCTCTCCCCCTGGCCGCTGGCGTCCAGCAAACTGCGGCGCGCCTGATAGAAGTCGCGCAGGTTTTCCATGCGCGCATTACGCGCCTCTTGCACCTGGTGCTCGAACACAAGACCGGCGTCGGGCATGTAGTCAAGCAAGCTGTCCAAACGGTCATAGAACAAGGGCAGCCAGTGCTCCATACCCGGAAAGCGCCGCGCTTCTGAGATACTGGCATACAGCGGGTCGTCGTCCTGCACTGTGCCAAAAGTGGCCCGATAGCCCGAGCGAAAACGCGCGACGGCATCGCCCGACAGCATTACCTCGGACACTGGCAGCAAGGAAATGCTGGCGATTTCCTTGATGCTTCGTTGGCTTAGGGCATCGAAACGGCGCAGCTTTTCGACCTCATCGCCGAACAGGTCGATGCGCACGGGATTGGTCGAGCCCATGGGGAAGACATCAATCAGACCGCCGCGAATGGCGTACTCGCCGGGATCGTTGACAGTGCCGACGCGCGCGTAGCCGTTGGCCACCAAGTAGGCGTTGAAGGCCGCTTCGTCCAAACTATCACCCGCAACGATGCGAAAGCTGGATTGGCGCACCTGCTCGCGCGGTGGCAGGCGCTGCAGCAGGGCGTTGACGGTGGTGAAGACCACCCGCGGCCCCTTGGCCGGGCGCAGCAACTTAACTAAAGAGCGCAGGCGTTTGCCCAGCACCTCGGCATTGGGCGAGACGCGATCATAGGGCAAGCAGTCCCAGGCCGGCAGTTGGATACAGTCCGCATCTGGCTGGCAAAAGCGGAACACCTGTTCGGTGATAGCCAGCTCTGAATCGTTGCGTGCGACGAAGATGAGCTGCTGCTTGGCGTGCGACTTTAGCAAGTCTGCCAATACCAGGCCTTCCATGCCATTGGGCACACGGCCCACAAGCACCAAACCGCTGTTCGAATTGGCATCGGCGGAAGATGAAGCGGGCGTGGTCACGGGCAAGCGAGCCTTTTAATCGCAGGTGAGGAGGCCAGCAGGTATCAGCGCTCTCACAAGGAAGGTCAAGCGCCTTTCCCCTCTTGTGCTAACCCGCTCGCCCCGCCGCCGTGTGCTAGCGCTGGAGTTGGATTTGGCGCTCGACCAGGAAATCGTAGTTTTGGAACAAATCTGCGAGCACCTCGGGCACATCGCTTGGAAAGGGCTTGTCGCCTTGCAACCAGGCTTGGATCTCAGGATCTTCGGCCAGCATGAACAGTTCAAAATCGCGCAAGGTTTGCAGGTCCATCTGCTCTAAATAGCGGTCCGCAAAGGTGCCAAGCATGAGGTCCAGTTCCTGCGTGCCGCGATGCCAGGCGCGCCAACGCAGCTTCTTGCGCAAAATGACAGCGTCTTCAGCGAGCTGTTCAACGTCGCTTGATGTGTTCCCTGGGTTGTTCATAGCAGCAATCTTGTCCATAACTAGGGCCTGCGCCGAGCGCGAGGCGGGTTGCCCTGCATATAGCGCGCTCAAGGCCACCACTCCAACGGGATGAATGATCGCATGTCCGCGCGACGCCCTTCACAGCTTGATCCGCTTTTCCGTTCGGTTGAAAGCCTGCCGGGCATTGGACCCAAAATCGCGGCGGCTTTGAAAAAGCTAACCGGTCCTTATGTGCTGAATTTGCTGTTTCATGCGCCTTCGCATGTGCAGGAACGCAGCGTGCTGCAGGCCCCGGACCTTGGGCATCTAAACCGTCTGGTCACCCTGCCCTTTCAAGCGCGCGAGCACCACCCACCCGCGACCAAACGCATGCCCTATCGCATCGTCGGCGACAGCGGCGGCGAGACGCTGGAGGTCGCCTTTTTCCACGCCTCGCGGGACTATTTGCACCGCCAATTGCCGACAGGAATGCCGCGTTGGTTGTCGGGTGAACTCGGCCAGTACAACAGCCGCTTTCGCATGCTTCACCCGGATTATATCGTCGCCCAAGACGATCTGGCGGCCATCCCCAGGTTTGAGCCGCGCTATGCGCTGACCCAGGGCCTAACCACGCAGCGCTTGCACAAGGCCATGCTAGCAGCCTTGGAGTTGTTGCCTGACATGCCCGAGTGGATCGAGCCGAGCCTGCTCCAAAAACGCGGCTGGCCAGGCTTTCAGGCCGCGCTGGAGGCCCTGCACGCCCCAGACGGCAAGGAGGCTTCGTTGGCGCGCGAACGCCTGGGGTATGACGAACTACTGGCCAACGCTCTGGCGCTGGCTTTGGTGCGCCAACAGGCGCGCAAGCGCCCGGCTCCGCCCTTGTCGGGCACGGGCAAATTGCAAGCAGAGCTGCGCCGGTTGCTGCCCTATAGCCTCACCGGCGATCAGGAGCGCGCTCTGGTCGAAATCGGTACTGACCTGTCCCAGCCGGAGCGCATGATGCGTTTGGTGCAAGGCGATGTCGGGGCAGGCAAGACCGTCGTCGCCTTGCTGGCCATGCTGCAAGCCATCGAGTCCGGCCGACAAGCCGCGATCATGGCACCCACGGCGATCTTAGCGCAGCAGCACTTTGATTTCATCGCCCCTTTGGCGACCCGCCTCGGTCTGAAATGCGTGATGATGACCGGCAAGGTCGGCGCAGCAGCTCAGCGCCAAGCCCGCCAAGCCATTGCCGAGGGCAGCGCTCACTTGGCTGTCGGCACCCACGCTTTGTTCCAAGAGGGCGTTGAGTTCCGCGACTTGGGGCTGGTGGTGATCGATGAGCAGCACCGCTTTGGCGTCGAGCAACGTTTGCGTCTGTCAGACAAAGGCCAAGGCACGCACATCCTGCTGATGACTGCTACGCCCATTCCGCGCACCTTGCTGTTGGCCGAGCAAGGCGATCTGGATACCTCGATCCTGCGCGAGAAGCCGCCCGGCCGTCTACCCATTACAACCATCGCCAAACCCGTCGAGCAACGAGGCGCTGTTGTCGATGCTTTGAAGCGGGCCTTGGACCAAGGCGCGCGCGCCTATTGGGTCTGCCCCTTGGTCGAAGAGTCCGAACTGATTGATATGGCCAACGCCGAAGAGCGCTATGACAGCTTGAAGCAGGTGTTTGGCGACCAGGTTGTGCTGGTCCACGGACGCCAGTCGTCCGCAGAAAAAGACGCCGCCATGCTGGCCTTTGCCTCGGGTGCGGCAAAGATTCTGGTGGCGACAACGGTGATCGAGGTCGGGGTCAATGTGCCCGAAGCGACAATCATGGTCATCGAACAAGCCGAGCGTTTTGGGCTGTCCCAGCTCCACCAATTGCGCGGGCGCATCGGCCGCGGTACCGGCAAATCCACCTGCATCTTGCTCTATAAGCCGCCGCTCAATCAAACCAGCGAGAAGCGCTTGCAGACCCTGCGCGAGAGCGATGATGGCTTTGAAATCGCCGAAATAGACTTGGAAATTCGCGGCGCGGGCGAGTTGTTGGGCACCCGTCAATCCGGTCTTCCAAATTTTCGCTTCGGCGGGATTGAAGACCATCCTGAACTGGTTGCGATCAGTCATAAGGACGCGCGCTTGCTGATGATGCAAGACCCAAGCCTCCGCGCAACCGAGCGCGGTCAAGCCGCCCGCTTGCTGCTCTATGTGTTCGAGCGTGATGAAGCCGCGCGCTATCTTGTGACGGCAGCTTAACTGCGTTGGCACAAAAAAAGGGCCCCCGAAGGAGCCCCATTCTCGTCAACAGTTACACCTCAGCGCATCGGCACAGCGTAAGGGTAAGTGGCTTGCGGCAGGTAGTTGTAAGCCGAGGCCGTGTTGGACCAATGCTGGCCCGCAACGCCGGGTGCGATGGGCAGATAGACAGGCACGTTGCCCAATTGCGTAAAGATGCCCGCCGTCGGGGTCTGCCGGGCGTCCGACCACAAGCGCTGAGCCAACAAGGGATACTCAGAAGCAAAGAGCTGCGGGTTGGCTGCGTGCTCGGGGCGCAATTGGAAGGCGTCACCAGGGATATAGCCGTAGTCCACCACGCCATCAGCGCTCAGCGAAAATTCAGGCGTGTCGTACTCTTGAGCAGATTGCGCCAGCGCCGCACCCGAGGCTGACAGCAGTGCCATGGCGATAAGAATGGCCTTCATGAAAATCTCCAAAGGAACGTGGCCGCCAAGGCGCGCTGGTGAGCGTGTCTCAACTGCCTAGAAATGTGCCGGGGCAGAAATATCGTTTGCCCGATGCTCAGACCATCGCTGAGATTTATGCCCTTCAGCCGCTCAAAATGTGGAGATTTCGTAATCGACCTACATATCCACGCTACCTAAACGCGAAAGAGCCGGGCGATCCCGGCTCTTTGCTGCTTTTTCATCCGCCTAGACGGGCGGCTTAACTGTCGGCCTAGATGTCGGCGAAGGCCTTGACCTCTTTTGCGCCGCCAGGGTGGGTCACCGCGCCAAACTCAGCTGAAGAGACAGTCTGAGCATACTTCCAGATCGCGCCGGATTGGAAATCGGTCTCGCGGGGCTTCCACTCTTTGCGGCGCGCCTCCAGCTCCTCGTCGCTCAGCTTGACCTCCATAGTGCCTTTGTCGGCGTCGATCGCGATGATATCGCCGTCCTTTAGCAGGCCGATGGGGCCGCCGACCGCCGCTTCAGGACCGACGTGGCCGATGCAAAAGCCACGCGTCGCACCGGAAAAACGCCCGTCGGTGATCAGAGCCACCTTGTCGCCTCGGCCTTGCCCGTAAATGGCAGCGGTGGTTGCCAGCATTTCACGCATGCCGGGGCCGCCCTTGGGGCCTTCGTAGCGGATCACCAGAACTTCGCCGTCCTTGTAGTCGCCTTTGACCACGGCATCGAAGCAAGCTTCCTCGGCGTCAAAGCAGCGGGCCGGGCCCTCGAAGACACGCTTTTCCATGCCCGCGACTTTAACGATCGCACCCTCAGGTGCCAGGTTGCCCTTCAAGCCGACCACGCCGCCGGTGGGTGAAATCGGAGCCTTGACAGGGAAAACGATGTCTTGGTTCTCAGGGAAGCGCACCCGCTCATGGTTCTCGGCCAGTGTTTTGCCGCTAACGGTAATGCAGTCGCCGTGCAGGATGTTGTTGTCCAACAGCTCCTTGATCACCACCGGAATGCCGCCGATTTCGAACAGGTCCTTCGCGACATAGGTGCCGCCAGGCTTCAGGTTGCCGATATAGGGCGTGTCTTTGAAGATGTCGGCCACATCGTGGATCGAAAACTCGATGCCGCACTCGTGTGCAATGGCCGGCAGGTGCAAAGCGGCGTTGGTTGATCCCCCGGTGGCGGCAACCACGCGCGCAGCGTTCTCCAGCGACTTGCGGGTCACGATATCGCGCGGACGCAGGCCCGTGCGCAGCAGGTCCATAACCGCCTCGCCAGACTTGTAGGCGAAGCTGTCGCGCAGCTCATAAGGTGCAGGTGCGCCGGCCGAGCCGGTCAGGGCCAATCCGATTCCTTCAGAGACCGAGGCCATGGTGTTGGCTGTGAACTGCGCGCCGCACGAACCCGCAGACGGGCAAGCAACGCACTCCAGTTCATGCAGCTCTTCATCGTTGATTTCGCCGGTGGCGTGCTGGCCAACGGCTTCGAACAGGTCTTGAACCGTAACGTCGCGATCCTTGTAGCGGCCGGGCAGGATCGAACCGCCATACATGAACACAGACGGCACATTCAGGCGCACCATGGCCATCATGATGCCGGGCAGCGACTTGTCACAGCCAGCCAAGCCCACCATAGCGTCGTAGCAGTGACCTCGCATAGTCAGCTCAACCGAATCGGCAATGACCTCGCGCGAAACCAGCGAGGACTTCATGCCCTCGTGGCCCATGGCGATTCCGTCTGTCACAGTGATGGTTGTGAACTCGCGCGGAGTACCGCCTGCCGCAGCAACGCCCTTTTTGGCGACCTGTGCTTGGCGCGCCAAGGAGATGTTACAAGGCGCAGCTTCATTCCAAGTGGTGACAACGCCGACCAAGGGTGCCGCAATCTCCTCGTCAGACAGCCCCATGGCGTGCAGGTATGAACGATGCGGTGCGCGCTCAGGGCCAACGGTGGTATAGCGGCTGGGCAGATTGGACTTATCGAAAGGCTGGTTCATGGGCGTGTTTCCTTGGTTCTTGTCACCGCCATGGGCGGCGTCACCGGCTCTAGTGTTGACAGCCATGCTTGCGGGCGCGAACATGACGCCTGCAGCCGTCGGGACCGCATCACCTGGTGAAGTTGGGCTCAGATCCTTGACAAGCATAGGGGCTGCAACAAATCAAGGAGCAATTCCATGACCTGGCAGCAAAGCCACTGCGTATCAATGGGCTCCGGACCAGGCGTCGCTGCATCTCCATCAGCGACAAGCAAAGGATATGGCGCTGGACGTGACACAGTTTGAGGCCAAATCATCGTCAAATCAGGCGCCTCTGCCCGCCCATGAACTTGGCGAGCAACAGGCCGAGCTTCGCAGCAATAGCAATGCCCGCAATGGTATGCCTTGCGGTGAGGACGGCGCGGAGGGTCTAGCGCGCCTTACCAATGCCCCCTTGTCCCATGTCAACTGGACCGGGATCGGAATCACATTTGTTTCCACGCGCAGCCAAGCTTGCCCCTATCTGGAAGGCAAGACCGAACGAAAGCTGATTGCCCCGATTACGCGCAGTGCCAGGCGACGCTTTTCCACTTTGAATGAAGCTGGCTTCAGGCGCTCAAACTCCTTTGTCTATCGCCCCATTTGCTCAGACTGCCAAGCTTGCATGGCTGCGCGCGTCAGAGTTGAGGATTTTGAGCCAAGCAAGACCCAAAGACGCATAGCGCGGCGCAATCAGGAGCTGAGCCTGAACATGGCCTCAGCCATGGCGACCGAGGAGCACTACGACTTGTTCCGCCGCTATTTGGATCAGCGACACTTCGACGGCGACATGGCCTTAATGGACGAAGACGACTTCGCGGCTATGATCGAGGAAACCTCGGTACGCACGAACTTGTTCGAATGGCGCGCTCCCGGCAGCAACCGCTTGATGGCCGCTTGCCTGGTCGATCACTTGGACGACGGCTTTTCCATGGTCTATTCCTACTATGACCCAGACCAACCGAAGCGTAGCCTTGGAGTTGCCATGATTTTGTCGCTGATAGCGCTGGCGGCCAAGGCACAGTTGCCCCATGTCTACTTGGGCTATTGGGTGCAAGGCTCGAGGAAAATGAGCTATAAGCAGGACTATCACCCGCTTGAGATTTATTCCCAGGGTCGCTGGCAGCTATTGCCACGCTCAGGCTGTGATGACCCGCTGCCGGACTAAGGCTTTTGCCCTGGCTTGTTTACGCTTTTCTTTATTGCGCTCTGGTTTTAGGCCGGGGCGAGACACGCACCAACCCTAGGGCAGCTATGGCCAAAGCGCGCACACCCCGTCCCCTTGACACTGGCAGCTCAGCGAAATCTGCGCGCCGTGCGCTGCTGATCGCGGCAGGCTCGGCCGCGTTGGTCGCGCCCTTGGCCAAGGCCCAGGCACAAACCACGGGCCAGTCGAGCGTTCAAGACAAGGTCACTGCCTGCCAATCCCTGATCCGGCGTGCCAAAATCCTCACCATGGTCACCGCCTGGCCGACCAGGCTTGCACCTTTGCATCGCGCCGCAAGCCTGTTGGCCCAGCGGGTTGAAACCCTGTCTGACGGCAAGCTGCGCATCAAACTCTATGCAGCCGGGGAGTTGCTGCCTGCAGCCCAAAACTACGACGCGGCGCGCGACGGCGACGTGGACCTGGTCCATAGCTTTGAAGCCTATCGAGCGGCTAACCGGCCGGGGCTCCATCTTTTTTCGAGCGTTCCTTTCGGCATGACAAGCCTAGAGACCCAAAGCTGGTTGGTCTCCGAAGGGCAAAGGTTTTGGGACGCTCTGAGCAAGCCAACGGGGTTAAAGCCCTTATGGGCAGGGGATCTTGGCCAGGGTTCAGGGCTGTGGACCAAGAAAGCCCTGCCCGAAGGCGAGCGCCTTTCCGGCCTGGTTTTGCGTTCTAGCGGGTTGGCGCGCGCCATCTATAAGCGACTGGGCGCGGAGGCCGTGCGCCTTGACGACCAAGCTCTTAAGGGCGAGCTGGACGCGAACAATCTGGACGGAGTTGAGTGGTTTGGCCCCTGGATGGATCAGGAGCTGGACCTCGATAAACAGCTCAGCCACTGCTATGGCCCGGGCCTGACGCAGCCGTGTCAAATCATCAGCCTGCTGGTCAATCAGAACACCTGGGACAAGCTGGAGCCCGACCACCGCAGCATTCTCAGCACCGCGGCGCAGGCGGTTGGCCATGAAACATGGATGGTGTTCGAAACCCAAAACCGTATCGCGTCCGCGCGGATGGCGCGCGAGGGGCTGGAAAAGAAGACCTTTGGCCGGGATCTTGCCAATGCGTTGGGGGCCGCTACAGGCGAGGTCTTAGCGCAGACCTTCGCAAGCGATACGCAGGCAGGTCAGGCATTTGCCTCCTATGCGCGGTTCCGCCAGGCCGCTCTGGCCATGGCTGAGACCGGAAGCGCTGCCTTCCAACGCGCGCGGCTCTTACCGTTCCAATTCGCGATTTAGCGCGCGATGGACGCATGCCATTCGGCGAAATACGCCTTAGGGATTGACAGCAAGGAAGGGCGCGGGCTTGGGCAGTGGTATGGGAACCGAGGCTCGGCTCGCGGCCTGCTCAGGCTCGGTATTGCCGCGAATCATATCCACCACGTCCTCCAGAACTGTGTCGCGCTCGGTCAAGAAATCCTTCAAAGATTGCGCGTCTTCCACGTCCGGCAAAAAGTGCTGAGCATCGGCGGTCAAATCTTGAATGTGGCACATGACAGGCACGCTGAGCAGAAGCTTTGAATGCGGCAACTGGAAGTCGACGGGGTTGCGCATGCAGCCGCGATTGTCTAACCCCCCTGTCCGCTCGCCATAGAACAGTGCATCCGGCCGGTTCTTGCGCAGTTCGCCGACGAACAGGCTCGCCGCGGAGTAGGTCTTTCCTGACACCAGAACGTGCAACTGCCCGCGAAAGTGCCGTTTGCCCCAGGCCACGCTTTGGGTCTCAACCGCTGTACCGCGGGGCTTGATCTCGTAGCGCGTCGGGTAGTTGCGATAGCGCAATTGCAGGCGATTGCTCGACTTGCGCAAATCCTCCAATTGGCGCGCTGAATGTCCCCTTAGGAAGATGGGCGCTCGGCGTTCTATCTTGGCACCCATGACATGAATGTAACGTGGGAAGTGATGGCTGCGATCCAGCAAATAGGCCAGCAACAAAGACGCATTACCGATCTGCCCGCCGGTATTCTCGCGCAAGTCGATGATCAGGTCGCGCGCGCCTTTGGCGTTTAAGTCTTTAAAAACTTGATCAAAAAATGCTTCAAACGCATCTTTTTCACCTAAGAAGGTATTGACGCTCAACAAGGGCACCCCGTTATGGACCTCAAAAGAAAAGCGCGCTTTTTGACTTTCCATCTGGCGGCTGAATTGGCGCAAAGGGTTGCTGCCACGCAGGCGCAGGGTCTTGGTCTTGCCGTTGGGTAGGCGCAGGTCATAACTGTAGTGGCTTTGGCTAGGATCAACCAGCCAGAAGTAAAACGGCAGTGTGTCACCAGAGGCATCGAAGGCCGTAATGTCGCTGGTTTTGTCGAGGCAGAAATAGCGGTTCGCTTCGGCAATCCAATCGGCCACGGGGCGCTCATTGATGCGCAACACCTCAGTGCCCGCCGGTAGGGTAAAACGATCGCGTTCCAAATACAAACGCCCTTCCAGCGCGATAAGATCTAAAGATACGGCGCGCATCGGCCGCATTTGATCTTCGATCTGATCCGGCGCAAAGGTCAGGCAGGTGTGGCCATCGCGCACCGCAGCGACGCCGGGCAACAGGGCGCGCAAGAACTCACGCAGCGACGCTTCTTCGGGCAGTTCCTCTGCAATCTCTTCGAAAATGGCGTTGATATCGTCTTCTGAGCTGTGCAGCCCAAAATTGGGCTGGTGGCGCTGCAACATGGCCTGAGTGAAGGCCAAATCTTCCAGCATGGCCTCGCGGGTCAACGGGCCAGAGGCGCTGTCGTCTTGTGCCTTCTCGGTGGTGGACTGAGCCAAGCCAGGGCCGCTTATGAGCAGCAAGACGCCCGCAACAAAGAGTAGCCCAGAAACAAGCAAGCGGGCGACGGCAATACCAGCGCGCGAACGGTGCGTGCTAAACACATGGCAAGCATTCAAAGCCCTACTCCTTTTTGCCTAGACAAGCGCGTGCAGCCCTGGTTGGTCGATCCACAAACTGGAAAAGGCGTGAGCGCTCAATGAGGCTGAGCCTGGCTGTCTACAAATCCAACAAGAGCCGTGCATCATCGGTCATGCGATCTTTGGTCCAGCCCGGCTCCCACACCAGTTGTACAGCGACCCGCCCAACGCCGGGCACTTTTTCGATAGCTTCAGCGACCATCACGGGCATTTGCCCTGCAACGGGGCAGCCGGGAGCGGTCAATGTCATGTCAATATCAACATCGCCCCGACTTGTCACATCACATCGGTAAATGAGACCCAAATCCCACAAATTGATGGGAATTTCGGGGTCGTAGACCGTCTGAATCGCCTCGATCACCTGGTCGTAGCTGGCCGGCGTTTGACCGTCAGCCAATGGGCTGCCGCGCTCAGCGCGGTAATCGGCGCCGGGGCCAGTTTCGCCCCAACGCCCCACCGCGCCAGGCATGAAATCGCTGAGATTGAGTCCGTCGTCTTGCATCGCTCCCTACCCCAACATCTCGCGCGCCAAAGCCAAGGCGTCGAATAACTGATCCACTTCTTCAAAGGTCGAATAGGCGGCAAATGACGCGCGTGCCGTTGCGGTAACACCGAACCGCTCCATGAGCGGCTGAGCGCAGTGATGGCCCGCACGCACCGCCACGCCATATTGATCCAAAATAGTCGATAGATCGTGAGCGTGCATGTCCTTGAAATGAAAGCTGAGGACTGAGACTTTGCCCGGTGCCTGGCCGATCAGCTCCATACCTTCGAATGCCTGGGCCTTGTGCGTGGCGTAGGCTAGAACCGCCGCTTCGTGTTCTGCAATCTTGTCCATGCCGACCTGCGCGACCCAATCGAGCGCCGCCGTCAGCCCCACCGTCTCGATGATCGCTGGCGTGCCCGCTTCAAAGCGCAGCGGCGGTTCGGCGAAGGTGGTACCGGTAAAGCGCACCTGGTCGATCATATCGCCGCCGCCCTGATAGGGCGGCATAGCAGCCAGATGTTCAGCTTTGCCATAGAGCACGCCCAGACCGGTCGGGCCATAGAGCTTGTGTGCCGAGAAGGCGAGGAAATCGACATCTAAATCTTTGACGTCCACTTGAAAGTGGGTCACCGACTGGCAAGCGTCCAGCAGAACTGGCACCCCCCTGGCGTGGGCCTTAGCGATCATGTCCTTAACCGGGTTGACAGTCCCCATGACGTTCGAGACATGCGCGACCGCCACCAGGCCCACGTCCTTGTTGGCAAGCTGCTGTTCATACCAAGCAAGGTCTAAGACCCCAGCATCGTCGTGCGGAATGACCAACAGCTCTAAGCTGCGTTCTTGGGCCAGCATTTGCCAGGGAACGATGTTGGCGTGGTGCTCCATGGCCGAAATCATAATGGCTTTGCCCGGGGCCATGACATGACGGCCAAAGGTTGCCGCGACCAGATTGATAGCTTCGGTCGCGCCTTTGGTGAAGACGATCTCTCGCTCGCCGGCGTTCAAGAACTGCGCAGCCCTTACGCGAGCTGCCTCATAGGCATCGGTCGAGCGCATCGACAGAGTATGCAAGCCGCGATGCACGTTGGCATAATCGCGGCGCATGAACTCGGTCATGGCCTCGATCACTTGGCGCGGTTTTTGCGCTGAGGCCGCGCTGTCAAGATAGGCCAAAGGACGCCCATTGATACTCTGCTCGAAGACAGGGAAATCGGCGCGAATGGCCTGCACGTCATAGGGGGAGTTGTGGCCCATAGCGCTCTCGTCTTCCTTTGCCTAAGCTTGGCCGTCTTGGTCGGCAAAGACCGAGGTCAGATAGCTGCTGATTACGGCCTGCCAATGGGCGGTGACTTCGGCACAATCGCCGACTTCATCCAGCACATCTTGAACAAAGGCTTCGACCATCATCTTGTGTGCAATCGCAGCGGGGATACCGCGCGCGCGCAGGTAAAAGATCGCCGCCTCGTCCAAAGCGCCGACAGTCGAGCCGTGCGAGCAAATCACGTCGTCGGCGTAGATTTCCAGCTCTGGCTTATTGTGGATGCGCGCACGCGGACCCAACAGCAGACCGCGAGACATCTGATTGCCTTCGATCTTCTGGCTGTCCTTGGCGACGTAGATCTTGCCCTGAAAGATCGAGTTCCCGGAGCCGCCTACCACGGACTTATAGACCTCGTTCGAAGTGGTGTTCGGGGCGTTGTGATTGATGCGCGTATGGCTGTCACAGCGTTGCTGTCCGTCCAGCAAATGCAAGCCATAGAGGTCCAGATGCGACCCTGCACCGGCCAGATCCACGCGAATGTTGTGGCGCGAGATGCCTGCGCCTTGGTTCAAGGCAAAATGGCTATAGCTGGCGTCGCGCTCCAGGCGGGCGGCGGTCCAGCCCAGATGGGTCGCGTCCAGGGCTTCGGTTTGACTGCGCAGGTGGCGCAGGTGCGCACCCTCTTCGACAAAAACCTCAATCACAGGGCTCGAAGCGCCCTGCCCGTTCGATGCATAGCGCTCGATCAGCTCGGCCTCTGCGCCACGCCCGACCACCACCAGATAGCGAGCAAAGGCGGCTTGGCCTGCAAGGCGGCGATGATCCAAGACAATCGGGCCTGTCAGTTTGCTTTTCGCGGCCACCTCGATGATCAGCACGTCGTCAAGATTAGCAGTGCTGTAAGCCGCAAGCGGATCGTCCAAGGGCACCAGGCTGCCGATCTTGTCGACCAGCGCCTGGGGCGCTTCGCCGGGCTTATAGCAGCGCAGGCCATCTTGGTCGGACAGTTCTGCCAGTGGCTGAGCAACAGTCTGCCCAAGGTCAGCTTGCGTCAGGCTGGTGAAATCGCTGTACTTATAGGCTTCAACCCGCCGATTGGGCCAGCCAAGCGCCGCGAAACTTTCAGCGCCGCTTTGGCGCAGTGAAGCAAGAGTTTGGCTCATGACTAGGCGGCCTTTTCATAATCGACGTAGCCGCGCTCTTCCAATTCCATTGCCAGCTCAGGACCGCCAGAGCGGACGATCTTGCCGTCAGCCAGCACATGAACATGATCGGGCTTGATGTAGTCCAACAGGCGCTGATAGTGCGTGATGACCAGGAAAGAGCGCTTGTCGTCGCGCAGGGCGTTCACGCCTTCGGCCACGATCCGCAGCGCGTCGATGTCCAGGCCAGAATCGGTCTCGTCCAGCACCGCGAATTGCGGATCCAACAGCGCCATTTGCAGGACCTCGGCACGCTTTTTCTCTCCGCCAGAGAAGCCTGAATTGACAGAGCGCTTGAGCATATCCGGATTGATCTTCAGCTCGGCAGCCTTGGCGCGGGCCAGCTTAAGGAAGTCCATACCGCTCAACTCGGGCAGACCGCGCGCTGCGCGTGTCTCGTTGGTGCAGGTGCGCAAGAAATTGAGCATCTGAACGCCGGGAATCTCCACCGGATACTGGAAGGCAAGGAACAGACCCGCATGGGCGCGCTCTTCGACCTCGAGGGCCAGCAGGTCTTGGCCCTTATAGAAGACCGAGCCTTCGGTGATGACGTATCCGTCTTTGCCCGCCAGGACGTTGCCCAAAGTGGACTTGCCCGCTCCGTTGGGGCCCATGATCGCGTGGACTTCGCCAGGGTTGATTTCCAGGGTTAAGCCCTTGAGGATTTCTTTGCCATCCTCTTCGATTTGGGCGTGCAGGTTTTGAATGCTGAGCATGCAACAAGGGTCCTTCAATGCATTTGTACGGCGCAGGTCACGCGCCTTTCCTTTGGGCCTATCTTTTGGGCCTGGCCGGCCGGTCTAGCCGACCGAGCCTTCCAAACTGATTTCCACCAGCGCCTGAGCTTCCACGGCGAACTCCATCGGCAGCTCTTGCAGCACCTCTTTGACAAAGCCGTTGACGATCAAGGCCAGGGCCTTTTCCTCGTTCATCCCGCGTTGGCGGCAATAGAAGAGCTGATCATCAGACACTTTGGAGGTGGTGGCCTCGTGTTCCACAGCGGCGCTGGGATTGGCGACTTCGATATAGGGTACGGTGTGCGCCCCGCAGCGGTCGCCGATCAGCAACGAATCACACTGGGTAAAGTTGCGTGCGTTCTTGGCGTTGGGCAGCATCTTGACCAAGCCGCGGTAGGTCTGATCCGAGCGACCTGCCGAGATGCCTTTGGAGATGATGCGCGAGCGAGTGTTCTTGCCAACGTGGACCATCTTGGTGCCGGTGTCAGCTTGCTGCAGGTTGTTGGTAATGGCGATGGAGTAGAACTCGCCCTGCGAGCCGTCACCTTGCAAGATGCATGACGGATACTTCCACGTCACCGCTGAGCCTGTCTCGACCTGGGTCCAAGAGACCTTGGAGTTGACGCCGCGGCACTGGGCACGCTTTGTAACAAAGTTATAGATGCCGCCCTTGCCGTTCTCATCGCCTGGGTACCAGTTTTGCACCGTCGAGTATTTGATCTCTGAATTGTCCATCGCCACCAGCTCGACCACTGCAGCATGAAGCTGGTTCTCGTCGCGCATGGGCGCGGTGCAACCTTCCAGATAGGAGACGTAAGCGTCGTCGTCACAGACGATCAAGGTGCGTTCGAACTGTCCGGTTTCTTGTGCATTGATGCGGAAATAGGTCGATAGCTCCATGGGGCAGCGCACGCCCTTGGGCACATAGACAAATGAGCCATCGGTAAAGACGGCTGAATTCAGCGCCGCGAAATAGTTGTCAGTCGTCGGCACCACGGTTCCCAGATACTTGCGCACCAACTCGGGATGCTTAGCGACCGCTTCCGAAATCGGCATGAAAATCACGCCCACTTCTTCCAGCTTGTGCTTAAAGGTGGTGGCCACCGATACGGAATCGAATACGGCGTCAACCGCGACGCCAGCCAGGCGCTCTTGCTCGTCCAGCGGGATGCCCAGGCGCTTGTAGGTGTCCAAAAGCTTGGGATCGACTTCGTCCAGCGATTTAGGCTTGTCACCCATGCTCTTTGGCGCGGCGTAGTAGTAATAGTCGTTGTAGTCGATCTTTGGGAACGACACCTTGGCCCAGTCGGGCTCTTCCATCTGGGTCCAGCGGCGGTAGGCCTCAAGGCGCCATTGCAGCAGCCACTCTGGCTCGTCCTTTTTGGCCGAGATCATGCGCACGATGTCTTCGTTCAATCCCTTGGGGATGCGATCCATCTCAATCTCTGTCTCGAAACCATACTTATAGGTCTCGACCGAGATTTTTTTGACGCGCTCTACAGTATCTGCGGTTGCTGCCATCGTGTTTTGCCTTCGTTAGCCTTCGGCCTCGCGGTCTGCTGGGCCTGCTGTGTCGTTGTTGAGTTGGGGACCTTGTCCCTTTAATTGGCTTGGGGCTCATACCCCGTTGGCCTCGTCAAAGCATCAGCTCTGGTTTGGCCGGTTCGCTCTCGGGTTTCCGGCTGAAATCAGAGAGAAAATCCATTGGTTTGGGCGCCATTTCGGTGAGTTTTATACTCTCCAACACCGCCAGCACCTTTCGATTCACGCGATCCCAGTTGCCAGACATGCCGCAAATCGACGTGTGCTCGCAAATGGTCTCCCCATCGTCCACGCAGGCGGTCAAAGATAAGGGCCCCTCGATCGCACCAATAATGTCGGCGACAGATATCTCCTCAGGCGCGCGGGCAAGCGAGTAGCCCCCATTCACGCCACGCGAGGAGGCAAGAAGGCCCGCACGAGAGAGCTGTTTGAGTACCTTTGAGACCGTCGGCAAGGGCACGACGGTCTCATCGGCAAGGGTAGGAGCGGCCATCATGCGCGCTCCTTTCTTGTCTTTGGCTTCTTCCGGGCCTGGGGCCTGGCTTAAACGCCACAAAACCAATACGGCATAGTCAGTTAGGCGGTTAAGCTTCATGGGAAAGAACCGAAAAGACAAGTTGACGGGTGGTAGTGGACAGCTCTAACGGCGTCCTAATCCTTATTTAGAACCGTTCTAAATCGACGTCAATCGCGAAATGGGAGAAATTCAGTCCTTTTTTGCCGCGCCATCAATCCGATGGACAAGGATGGACTGATTTTCGCGGCGCTATCGCGCAGATGTGACCGGCAAACGTGCCTCACGGTGTTGCTTGCGGCGGCTGATGGCAGGGCGCTCGGTAAACCCATGCAAAACCTGGTTTGACAGCCTTGAAAATCTACCACTTTCAAACTCGAATTGACGTGACACTCAGAGGGCGGCGTTCTATACCGAGCGGGTCTTCTGGTCGCGGCACAAAGGCAACCAAACGCGACAGGCAAAGCGCTGCTTGGAAGAGCACGACTGGAACGACACGGCAAATGGACCAAGGTCCACATGAGAGACCACTAACTTAGGGCACGAGCGCCACGTCATTGACGGCGCTCGCGAGATAATGGCATGACGCAGCCGGAAGCCGATACGCGCGATCCGCTCGCATTTTTGAACGCGGGCAACATCACTTTCATTTCCCAGCTTTACCAACGCTATCTAGAGACCCCCAGTCAGATTGAATCCGACTGGCAGGCCTTTTTTGCGGAACTCGGCGAAGATGAAAAAAGCTTGTTGGCAGACATCGAAGGGCCCAACTGGGCCGCGCGACAGACGCGTGTGATTGGCGCTGTCGATCCTGATGCACCCAAAGCGAACGGTAAGGCCAAGGAGGCCGCTCCGACCGCGCTTGAGCTGCAAGCCCACACCGACGCGACCGAGCGGACTATCAAGGTCATCGGTTTGGTGCGCGCCTACCGTGTTCTGGGCCACCACTTCGCAAAGCTCGACCCCTTGGGACTGAAGAGCCACGATCCGATCAAAGAGCTGGACCCCGCCTTTCACGGCCTGGACGACGACGATTATGGTCGCCCGATCTATGTCGGCGGAGTCTTGGGCTTTGGCGACTACGATCCAACCTTGGAAGAAATCCTTGAGCGCCTGACTGCAACCTACTGCGGCAGCGTCGGCGTCGAGTACATGCACATTCAAGACCCGGCGCAAAAATCTTGGATCCAAGAGCGCATTGAGGTCATTTCAAACCACACGGACTTTACCTTGCAAGGGAAGACCGCGATCTTTGAACGCCTCGTGGACGCTGAAGGTTTTGAAGCCTACCTGGACAAGAAGTTCAAGGGAACCAAGCGCTTTGGTCTGGACGGTGGCGAGGCTTTGATGCCAGCCATGGAGCAAATTTTGAAGCGCGGCGGGCAATTGGGTATCGACGAGGTGGTGATCGGCATGCCGCACCGCGGCCGCCTCAACGTGCTGGCCAACGTCATGAACAAGGCCTACGCGACGATCTTCGCAGAGTTCAAGGGCCACCAATTCAACGTTCCAGACGATGTGGTCGGCTCTGGCGATGTGAAGTATCACTTGGGCGCGTCCGATGATCGCGAATTCGACGGCAAGAAAGTCCACCTCTCGCTGACGGCCAACCCTTCCCACTTGGAGGCCGTTAACCCCGTCGTTGCTGGCAAAGTGCGCGCGAAGCAAATGCAAAAGGACGACGAAGAGCGCGAGCGCGTTATGCCGATCTTGCTGCACGGCGATGCGGCCTTTGCTGGGCAGGGCGTGGTGGCCGAGACCCTGGAAATGTCCGAGCTGAAGGGCTACCGCGTCGGCGGCACCATTCACTTGGTGGTCAACAATCAGATTGGTTTCACGACAAACCCAGCCAACGCGCGCTCGGGCCCCTACTGCACCGACATTGCCAAGATGATCGCCGCACCGATTTTGCACGTCAACGGCGACGATCCTGAAGCCGTGGTTCACGTCGCCCGTATCGCGACAGAATTCCGTCAGAAGTTCAAGAAAGACATCGTTGTTGATCTGTTTTGCTACCGCCGCTTCGGCCACAACGAGGGTGATGAGCCGCGTTTCAGCCAACCGCTGATGTACAAAGCTATCGAAAAACACCCGAAGGTCTCAGAGATCTATGCGGCCAAGCTGATTGGTGAAGGCACGCTTGATGAGGCGGGCATCGCAGCTATCCGGGCCAAGAAGGAGCAGGAGCTGGACGAGGCCTTTGGTCTGTCCGACACCTACCGCACCAACGAGCCCGACATGCTGCGCGGCATGTGGCAGGACTACGAACGCGGCAACCCTGATGCCGGCCCTCGCCGCGGAGTGACCGGGATCAAGGAAGAGGCCTATGAGCGCCTTGGCCGCGCTTTGACGACCATTCCTGAAGATTTCAACCTCAATTCCAAGCTAACCCGCCTGATAAAGACCAAGCAGGAGATGTTTAGCTCTGGCACGGGATTTGACTGGGGAACCGCCGAATCGCTCGCCTTTGCGAGCTTGCTGGACGAAGGCCATCCGATCCGGTTTTCAGGCCAAGATGTGCGACGCGGCACCTTCTCTCACCGCCATGCGGCTTTGATCGACCAGGTGGACGAAACGCCCTATTTGCCCCTCAACAATCTGCGCGAAGACCAAAAAGCCCATATCGACATCATCAACTCGCATTTGTCTGAGTACGCTGTGCTGGGCTTCGAGTACGGCTATTCCACCGCCGAGCCAAACGGCCTGACGCTGTGGGAAGCCCAGTTCGGCGACTTCGCCAACGGCGCCCAAATCATGATCGACCAGTTCATCGCCTCGGCCGAGAGCAAGTGGCTGCGGTTTTCTGGCCTGGTTATGTTGTTGCCCCACGGCTTTGAAGGCCAAGGCCCTGAGCACTCTTCGGCACGAATAGAACGCTTCTTGCAAATGAGTGCTGAGGACAACTGGCAGATCGTAAACTGTACAACGCCTGCCAACTACTTCCACGTTTTGCGCCGCCAGATCCATCGCCGCTTCCGCAAACCACTGGTGGTCTTCTCGCCAAAGTCCTTGTTGCGCCATAAGCAAGCGCAATCCATGAAACACGAATTCTTGAACGAATCGACCTTCCACCGTCTGTTGTGGGACGACAGCCCAGCTTGCGCGCCCGAGCAGGTCCGGCGCGTGATCTTCTGCAGCGGCAAGGTCTATTTTGATATTAAAGCCGCTGCGCAAGAGCAGGGCGTTAATGACGTCTACGTCATGCGGGTTGAACAACTCTATCCCTTCCCGAAAGATGCCTTGTTGGAAGAGTTGAGCGTTTTCAAGCACGCAGAATTCGTTTGGTGTCAAGAAGAGCCCAAGAACATGGGTGCTTGGACCTTCGTCGATCCTCGCTTAGAGGAGACGCTGATCGAGTTGGGCGCTCAGCACACCCGCGCTGGATACGCCGGGCGCCCGGAAGCCGCGTCACCGGCGACCGGTTCTGCGAGCAAACACGCAGCTCAGCAGACCGCGCTGGTCACCGCAGCACTGACTGGACCCGTCGCGCGCTGATCGCGGCGACTTGACTTGGCGCAGGGTCAGCAGACCTGCGAAGAACTACGATTGATTGGATTGAGCCCGGCTCAACCGACCTGAAAGATAGGAAACGACATGGCGAGCGAAATTTTGGTTCCCACTCTGGGTGAATCGGTAAGCGAAGCGACCGTCTCAAACTGGCTGAAGAAGCCGGGGGAGGCCGTGGCGGTGGACGAACCCCTTTTGGAACTTGAGACCGACAAAGTCACGCTGGAAGTCAACGCCACGACGGCGGGTGTGCTGAACCAAATTCTGGCCGAAGCAGGCGCAACCGTTGAGGTGGGTGCTGTGCTGGGCATGATTGATGAAAGCGGAACCGCCGCCTCAGCGCCCGCCGCAGCCGTGCCAGACTTGCCCAAGGAGCCAACAGCCGCTCCGGCATCTCCGGCATCTCCAGCGCCGCAAAGCGCGGGCAACCCCGCTCAATCGCCTGCTGTAGCCAAGTTGCTGGCGGAAAACCCGCAGGTCGATGCTAGCGCTGTGGACGGCAGCGGAAAAGACGGCCGCCTGACCAAGGGCGATGTTCTAGCCGCGGTTGCCAGCCCGGCTGCCGCGCCGACCGCTGCTCCGGTGCCAGCGCCTGCTGCGCCCCGTGAGACAGGTCCACGCGAGGAACGCGTACGCATGACCCGCCTGCGCCAGACCATCGCGCGCCGTCTGAAGGAAGCGCAAAACACAGCCGCTATGCTGACCACCTTTAACGAAGTGGATATGTCAGCGGTTATGGATACCCGTAAGCGCCTGCAAGACGACTTTGTCGCCAAGCACGGCGTTAAGCTGGGCTTCATGTCCTTTTTCGTAAAAGCGGTTGTCGCTGCTCTTAAGGACCTGCCAGCGGTTAACGCTGAGATCGATGGTGGCGATATCATCTATAAGAACTACTTCAACATCGGCGTGGCGGTTGGCACGCCCAGCGGACTTGTTGTTCCCGTGCTGCGTGACGCGGACGCCATGGGCTTTGCAGATATCGAAAAGACCATTGCAGACTTTGGCAAGCGCGCGCGCGACGGCAAATTGGCTATGGCTGAAATGCAGGGCGGTACCTTCACCATCTCAAACGGTGGCATCTATGGCTCGCTGAACTCGACGCCGATTTTGAATACGCCGCAGTCCGGCATCCTGGGCATGCACAAGATTCAAGACCGCCCCATGGTCGAAGGTGGCCAGATCGTTATTCGCCCCATGATGTACCTGGCCATGTCCTATGATCACCGCATCATCGACGGCCGCGAAGCTGTAACCTTCTTGGTCAAAGTCAAGGAAGCTCTGGAGGCACCCGAGCGCCTGTTGTTCGATCTCTAGACCGGCTCGCAAGCAAGTGCTGGTCAAATGAAATCCATGACCTAAATTACACGATGGCTGGCGGTGTGCTGGCCATCTTTTTTTGCTCTATCCGACAATAGGCCGACCGCCCAATGACTACTTTGCCCAAAAAGCTCTCTCCTGGCCTCAAGCTTGCTCTGGATTTGGGGCCGCTGCTGGTCTTCTTTGTGCTATTGCTGCGCGTGGATATCATGGCAGCAACCTTGTCGTATGTGATTTTGGCGCCCATCGTGCTGGCCATCTATTGGGTGGTAGAGCGCAAAGTTCCGCCCATGTTGTTGGTTTCAACGGCCCTGATTTTGGTCATGGGCGGGCTGACGCTTTGGCTGAAAGATGATACCTTTATCAAGATGAAGCCGACGCTGATATACTGTCTGTTCGCAGCGGTTCTAACCGGCAGTCTGCTGGTTAAGCGCTTGCTTATTAAGCAGCTTATGGGCTCGGGTTTGGCAATGAGCGACGCGGGCTGGTACAAGCTGACCTACGCAACCATCGGCCTGTTTCTTTGCTTGGCGCTCGCCAACGAACTGGTTTGGCGCAATTTCTCAGACGCCACCTGGGCGGGGTTCAAAATTGCGGTAGTGCCCATCACCTTGGTCGCTTTTGGCTTGATGTTCTATGCACTGCGCAACCACATGGTCTTGGACGAAGGTAAGACCGAGCCCATGGATCGCAAAGAGGCTGGCTCCAGCGACCCTTCAGGGGACGACCAGTGACGGGCGGGCGCGCCATCCATGTCGATGTCTTTTCCGATCCGATTTGCCCCTGGTGCTTTATCGGCAAGCGCCGGCTGGAGCAGGCTGTCGAAAGCTATCCACACCCCATAACGCTTGAGATTAGCTGGCGTTGTTTCCAGCTCAACCCCTCCATGCCCGTAGAAGGCATGGATCGACACACCTACCTGGCGGCAAAATTTGGTGGCCCAGAACGTGCCCGTGCCGTTTACGGACACATTGCCGACACGGGCAAGCAGGCGGGAATTGATTTCCAGTTTGACGCCATCAAGCGAACACCCAATACGCTGGCTGCGCATCGATTGCTGCGCTGGGCACAGTCGCAGGGCCAGGATGCCAACGCCCTGATGACGCGCCTCTTCGAGGCCTATTTCTTTGAAGGCCAAGATATCGGCGATCCCGCCGTGCTGCTGGACTCCCTTCACAGCGCCGGACTAGCCACCTGCGGCGGTGAAGCGGTCCTTGCCAACGACGACTTTGCCCGAGAGGTTGAAGAAGAAGAATCCACAGCCCGCGCCATGGGCCTGACGGGCGTACCCTTGTTTGTGTTCGAACAGAGCTACGCGCTGTCTGGGGCTCAAGAGCCCCAGGCTTTCCATCGAATTTTTGATCTCCTGCGCACAGCTTAACGGCCTGACCCGTACCCACAGCGGCTACGTAGCCGGAGGGCGGCGGCGGTGCAGTGCCAATGACGCGGCGCGCCCGGCGGTGCCGCGCTTGCATTGGGCGCGTCTCGCCGCCTCTAAAGCCTAAAGCACGCACGAACTCACAGCGCCTGCTCAAGCCTGCATCGGACACATTTGGTACATTTTGGGGGGTTCCCTGGTGGGCGGTGAGAGGCTCGAACTCCCGACCTACTCGGTGTAAACGAGTTGCTCTACCAACTGAGCTAACCGCCCTTCGGGAGCGCCTATGTAGCCTTTCGCTGATAGGCGCGCAAGCAAAAAAGAAGCCTCAAAAGCAAAAAGATTTCGCCAGCCATTTGGTGCAACCAGCCCAGCTTTCAGAATTCTGCCGGCGCTGTAAAATCCAAAGGATCTCCGCTGATAGGGTGCGTAAAAGCCAAGCGCTCGGCGTGGAGCAGAAGCCGTGGCGCGCGCGCCTGAACTGCTGGGCTGGCATAGAAACGGTCACCCAAAATCGCGTGCCCCATGGCCGCCAAATGGACCCGCAATTGATGCGAGCGCCCAGTGATGGGCTCCAGACCCAAGCGCGCCGAGCGACCACCGCTTGCGACCTCGATCAGCCACCAGCGCGTCTGGCTGGGTTTGCCAAGGTGCCAGTCCACAATCTGCTTGGGCCGGTTTGGCCAATCACAGATCAGTGGTAAGTCAATCAGCCCGTCGGACTCGCTGGGGCAGCCATCGACCACAGCGACATAGCACTTGTTCACCAAGCGCTCACGGAATTGGCGCATCAGCTCGCGTTGCGCCTCGAGCGTCAGGGACAGAACCAACAGCCCCGATGTTGGCAGGTCCAGGCGGTGGACCACCGCAGCTTCAGAATGACGCCCCTTCACGCGTGACAGCAAGCTGTCGTGGTGAGCCGGATCGCGGCCAGGCACACTCAACAGCTCACTGGGTTTGTTAGCGACCAGAATGTGCTCGTCTTCATAGAGCAGCTCCAGCCAGGGCTCGCGCGGCGGGTCATAACGCCACTCAGACACAGGTGGCGGCGCTGCGGACGTTGTGTCTGCCAGGCTCATGGAGCCGACGGCTCCAGCCGCTCCTCCAGGTCCTCGCCCAGCCGCACGGTATAGGGCGCGTCGAACCAGAACTCTTCCAGGTTTGATCCCTGCCCGCCGATCCGGTCGATCACAGCAAAGCGCCCAGACCCCGCCAAGGGCGTCAGCACGCCGTGCCAGGTATTGCGCTTGATGTTGATCCCTTGCCCTGGCTGCGTTAGGAAGGCCAAGGGCTGTGCTGGCTTGCCCCAGTTGTCGGGCGCGACGATGACCAGAAAGCTCGGCTCGCTCATAGGAATGAAGGCCTGGCTGCCCATCGGGTGCCGCTCGACCATCTCCAGACGGTAGGGCAATTGGCGGTGCTGGGATTGAAACAGACTGAGGCCTACACGCCCACCCTCGTGCTTGACGTCCAGCGTCATAAGGTCCGAGTGGCGCTCGCACAGGCCTTGATTGATGATCGCGCTCGGCTGGTCGCGCAGGTCGATCACTTCACCGAAGGGGGCAAAGGCCTCAACGGTCAGTGGCCTAATCCAAATTTCGCTCACGGCTAAAGCTCCAACCCTGCGTGGCGATTGACATCCTTATACAAAAGGTAACGGAACGGACCGGGACCACTGGCATAGCAGGCCTGTGGGCAAAAGGCGCGTAGCCACATGTAATCGCCCGCTTCGACCTCGACCCAATCGTCGTTCAAACGATAGACAGCCTTGCCCTCCAGAACATAGAGTCCGTGTTCCATAACGTGGGTCTCGGCAAAGGGAATGACCCCACCCGGCTGAAAGGTGACGATGTTGACGTGCATGTCATGGCGCATATCATCCGGGTCCACGAAGCGGGTAGTCGCCCAGACACCATTGGTGTCAGGCATGGCTATCGGCGGGGTGGCCTGATCGCTGGTCACAAAAGGTTCGGGATGCGCGATGCCATCCACCGATACATAGCGCTTGCGCACCCAGTGAAAGCTGGCCTTCTTGTCCGACGTGTTGGCTATGCTCCAATGCGTGCCCGCAGGAATGTAGGCATAACCGCCAGGCTCCAAGGTCTGGTAGGTGCCAGCCAGCATCAGGTGAACTTCGCCTTCAGTGACAAACAGCACGCTTTCAATGCCCGCAAGGGTCTCGGGCTTGTCGCTACCGCCGCCGGGCTGAACCTCCATGATGTACTGGCTGAAGGTCTCCGCAAAGCCGGTCAGCGGCCGGGAAATGATCCAGGCCCGCGTCTTGCTCCAAAACGGCAGGTTCGAGGTCACGATGTCGGTCATCACGCCCTTGGGGATCACCGCGTAGGCCGGGGTAAAGATCGCCCGATCCGACAAAAGTTGGGTTTGCGGAGGCAGCCCACCTTGCGGCGTGTAATAGCGCTGATCTTGACCGGCAATGCCCTGGGGTTTGGGATCCTCACTGTGCATCATGGCAGCATCTCCTTAAGGCGCAGCAAAGCAATGCGCTCGACTTGGCGGCAGGCTTCGGCGAATTCCCGGTCGCGGCCATTTTGCAGACGTTCGATGAAACGCTGTAAAATCGTGTCTTTATTCAAACCCTTAACCGCTATGATGAAGGGAAAGCCAAACTTGTTGGTATAACGCATGTTGAGTTCGGTAAAGGCCTGGCGCTCCTCATCGGTCAGGGCGTCCAAGCCCGCTGAGGCTTGCTCTGCCGTGCTCTCAGCGGTCAAGCGCTTGGCTTGTGCCAGCTTGCCCGCCAGGTCCGGGTGAGCCGTCAGGACGCCAAGGCGCTCGTCTTCGCTGGCCGAGCGGAACATACGCGCCAGAGCGTTGTGCAGACCAACCGCCGAATTGTGCGCGGCTCCAAACTCCAACCCATCGTATGCACGCTCTGCGATCCAGGCCGAGTGCTCGAACACGCCGCCGAACTGCTGGACAAAGCGCGCGCGATCCAAGGTCGTCGGCACCAAGTCAGCGGCTTGATAGGGATGTTCGCTTTGCCAATGTTCGGCAATCTGTTGACGGGTGGCGAACCACACGTCTTTGTGCGCCTTGGCGTATTCGATGAAGCGCTTCAGCGCCATCACCCGCCCCGGTCGACCGACCAAGCGGCAATGCAGGCCAATCGACATCATCTTGGGCTGCCCATCCATCCCTTCGGCATACAGCGCGTCAAAGGTGTCCTTCAGGTAGGCCTCGAATTGATCGCCGCTGTTAAACCCTTGCGGCGTAGCAAAGCGCATGTCGTTGCAATCCAGGGTATAGGGCACCAGCAGTTGCGCCTGATCGCCCTCACGCTGCCAATAGGGCAAGTCATCGGAGTAGACATCCGCCACATAGTCCAAGCAGCCCAGTTCGGATGCCAAACGCACGGTATTGACCGAACAGCGCCCGGTGTACCAACCACGCGGCGCACTGCCAGTCACCTCAGTGTGCAGGCGGATGGCCTCAAGCATGTCGGCGCGCTCGTCGGCTTCTTCATAGTCCTTGTATTCGATCCACTTGAGGCCGTGGCTGGCGATCTCCCAGCCTGCCTCGCCCATCGCCGACACTTGCTCGGGCGAGCGGGCCAGAGCCGTTGCCACCCCATAGACCGTGACCGGGATGTTTGCACCTGTGAACAGCCTGTGGAGACGCCAGAACCCAGCGCGCGCGCCGTATTCATAGATGCTCTCCATATTCCAGTGCCGCTGGCCAGGCCACTGAGCAGCGCCTACGATCTCAGACAAGAAGGCCTCAGAGGCTGCATCGCCGTGAAGGATGCAGTTTTCGCCCCCTTCCTCGTAGTTGACCACGAACTGCACGGCGATCTTTGCGCTGCCCTGCCCGTCCGGGTTTGGCCAGTTTGCAAACGGTGGCTCTGCGCCGTAACCGCGCATGTCGCGGGGGTAGTGCTGCATGTTTCACTCCTCGGGATCAAATCTTCTTGATCATTTGCAGCAACCTAAAGCAAAACTGCAAGTCATAAATCCCGCAACCGCGGAGACAACAAGACTGAGAGGGAGAGACCATGGCCGACGGCTTTTTAACCACGCACGTGCTGGACACGGCTGCTGGGACGCCTGCTGCCGGCATGCAGGTGACTCTGTATCGCTTGAGCGGCGAGGCGCGCGAGACCCTGGTCAGCATGACCACAAACGAGGATGGGCGCACGAACAGCCCGATCCTGCCCAAAGAGACCTTTGCCACCGGCAGCTATGAGCTGGTCTTCCAGGTCGGCGCCTATCTGGACGAACAACAGGGCCAGACCAAAGCCAATCGCTTCTTAGACGTGGTGCCGATCCGCTTTCAAATCGACGACGAAACCAGCCACTATCACGTGCCGCTGTTGGTCTCACCCTTCGGCTTCTCCACCTATAGGGGGTCATGATGGATTGGATCGTTTTGCACGACTGGTTGCTGGCGCTGGTGCGCTGGGCCCACGTCATCGCGGCCATGGGCTGGATTGGAGCCTCCTTCTATTTCATCGCCCTTGATCTGGGCCTCAATCGCGGGCCGCACAATCCCGAGGGCGTGGCCGGCGACGAGTGGCAAGTCCACGGCGGCGGCTTCTATCATGTGCGCAAGTATCAAGTCGCGCCCTCGGCCATGCCCGAGCATCTGACCTGGTTCAAGTGGGACTCCTACGCCACCTGGTTATCGGGCTTTGGCTTGCTTGCCATCATGTACTACCTGGGCGCAGACCTCTATCTGTTGGACCCACGGATCGCAGGTCTGACCGCTTGGCAGGGCGCGCTGATTTCCATGGCCTCGCTGGCCCTAGGCTGGCTGGTCTACGACGGTCTTTGCCGCTGGCAGCAAGACGGCAACAACAACGTGCTGATGATCGGCTTGTTCGTTGTGCTGGTGATCATGGCCTGGGGCTACACCCAGGTCTTCACGGGCCGCGCCGCCCTGCTGCATTTGGGAGCCTTCACCGCTTCGATCATGACGGGCAACGTCTTCTTTGTCATCATGCCAAACCAGCGGATATCGACCGGGGATCTAAAGGCTGGCCGCACGCCCGATCCCAAGTTTGGTATCATCGCCAAACAGCGTTCGACCCACAACAACTACCTAACGCTGCCTGTGATCTTTCTCATGCTGTCCAACCACTATCCCATGGTGTTTGCGACGGACTACAATTGGATCATCGCTAGCCTAATCTTTTTGATCGGTGTTTGCATCCGCATCTACTTCAACACCTACCACGCCCGCAAAGGCGTGCTGATCTGGCCCTGGGTGGTCGCTGTCGGCCTGCTGGCCATCGTTGTCATCTTGTCCTTGGCACCGGCCTGGATGAAGCAGCAGCAGAATGAGACGGCCGCGCTGTCTCCGTTAGAGCAACGCATGATGGCCGCGCCCGGATTCAGTGATGCCGTTGAGATTGTCAGCGCCCGATGCAGCATGTGCCACGCGCAAGAGCCCGTTTGGGAAGGCATCCACCAAGCGCCCAAGGGCGTGTTGCTGGATAGCGAGCGCGATATTGCCCGCCAAGCCCGCTCGATCTATCTTCACGCCGGTCTGTCCAACGCCATGCCGCCTGGCAATGTCAGCCTGATGGAGCCCGAAGAGCGCAGCGCCTTGGTGGCCTGGGTTAAGGGCTCTTAGGCCCCGCGCAGCACCCAAAGGCACCACCCAAAGGCACCACCCAAAGGCACCACCCAAAGGCACCACCCAAAGGCACCACCCAAAGGCACCACCCAAAGGCACCACACAGAGAAAAAGCCAGAGAGCCTCTGCCCTCTGGCGTTTGATTACCTCAGTGCAGGTCGCCCAATCAGCCAGCTTCGGGCTGTTTGACGATGGCGATTGACAACTCGTCAAGCTGCTCTTGGCTCACTTCACCCGGTGCGCCCATCAGCAGGTCTTCGGCACGCTGGTTCAGCGGGAAGGCGATGATCTCGCGGATGTTGGGCTCGTCGGCCAGCAGCATCACCATGCGGTCCACTCCGGGCGCAGCGCCGCCGTGCGGAGGCGCGCCAAACTTCATCGCGCTGATCATGCCGCCGAACTTTTGGTCCACGACCTCAGGGCCATAGCCAGCAATGCCAAAGGCCTTGTACATCACCTCTGGCAGGTGGTTTCGGATCGCGCCCGACGACAGCTCGATACCGTTACAAACGATGTCGTACTGATAGGCCAGGATCTCCAACGGGTCTTGGTTCTCCAAGGCCTCCATGCCGCCCTGGGGCATCGAGAAGGGGTTGTGCGAGAAGTCGATCAGGCCGGTGTCTTCGTTCTCTTCGAACATGGGGAAGTCCACCACCCAACAGAACTCAAAACGGTTCTTGTCGATCAAGCCCAGCTCGTCGCCCAGACGCGTGCGCACTTGACCCGCGAACTTGGCGCAATCCAGTTCTTTATCGCAAGCAAAGAAGACCGCATCGCCGTCTTCCAGGCCCATGAGCTGGCGCAGTTGCTCGGTGCGCTCTTCGCCCAAGTTCTTAGCCACAGGACCAGAGCCCGCGCCGTCCTTGAAGAAAATATAGGCCAGGCCGGGCTTGTTCTGCTCTTTCTTGGCCCAGGAGTCCATGCGGTCACAGAAGGCGCGGCTGCCGCCCTTGGGCGCTGGGATCGCGCGCACCACATTGCCGCCATTGATCAGTTTCGCGAAAATGCCAAAGCCTCCGTCACGGAAAATCTCGGTCGCGTCTTTGATGATCAAGGGGTTGCGCAGATCTGGCTTATCCGAGCCGAAATCCAGCATAGACTGCTTAAAGGGGATATGGCGGAAGGGCATGGGCGAGACGCTCTTGCCTTCGCCCGCGAACTCTTCGAACAGGCCATGCAGCACGGGTTCAATGGTGTTGAACACGTCTTCTTGGGTAACAAAACTCATCTCAAAGTCGAGCTGATAGAATTCGCCCGGCGAGCGGTCGGCGCGGCTGTCTTCGTCGCGGAAGCATGGCGCGATCTGGAAATAGCGGTCAAAGCCCGCCATCATCAACAGTTGCTTGAACTGCTGCGGTGCCTGCGGCAACGCATAGAACTTGCCGTGGTGTACGCGCGAAGGCACAAGGAAGTCGCGCGCGCCCTCGGGCGAAGAAGCGGTCAAGATCGGCGTTTGATACTCGCGAAAGCCCTGCTCGATCATGCGCTGACGCAGTGAGGCAATGATGTTCGAGCGCAGAACGATGTTCTGTTGCACCTTCTCGCGACGCAGATCCAGATAGCGGTACGTCAGGCGGTGATCGTCGCCTGCATCTTCATCGCTGTTGACTTGCAAGGGCACAACATCAGCACGCGACTGCACGTCCAGCGCGTCGATATAGACCTCAATCTCGCCGGTGGCCATCTTGGGGTTGATGGCGGCTGCATCGCGGTCGCGTACGCGGCCCGTAACGGTGATCACGCTTTCAACCCGCAGGCTCTCAAGCTCGGGCAGCAGGGGTGAGGTTTCATCCACTACGCACTGGGTCATGCCATAATGATCGCGCAGATCGACGAACAGCACGCCGCCGTGGTCGCGCTTGCGGTGGATCCAGCCGGACAGGCGAACAGTTTGGCCGCTGTCGGCCTTGGTGAGTTGGCCACAGGTGTGACTGCGATAAGCGTGCATGTTTGGGGGCTGCTCTTGTTATCGAATTAATTGGACAAGTGGCGCGTTGTGTAGCCCAGCCGCCGCCAGCTTTCAACTCCCGCTGGCCCTGGCTGCCCAAAAAAGCCCGCCAAAGCCGCTTCAGGGCCGCCGGAGAACCTGGCTCTGTGTCCTTTTGACCCCTGACACGTCGATTTGCTTGAATTTGCTTTGCCAGCTTCTGCCAAGTTCTTAGATTTATGTCACGATGCTGAAGAAGAACTTTTTGATCCGTATTGCTCAATATCGCGTCGAGAACGCGCCCGTGGTGCCGTGGATTGGCCATCCCTCGCACTATGCCATTCAGCTCGTCAACGCGCGGGGGCTGGTCATCGACGAGATCAATTTCGGATCGCGCCGCAGAGGCACCCAAATCCTAGATTTCACCGGTCGCCCTTGGCATAACAACAAGCTGTCCTATCAGCGGCGGGTGGTGGATCGTGACGCCCTCAACCATCCAGCCGAGCGCCGCTTTACCGAGTGCATGGCGCGCGGCATGTTCGAGGCGCTCGAGCTTTACGCGCGCGATATCGACGATGCGGATTTGGACTACTACTTCATGGGCAACCACTGGTTCAAACAGCGCACGGGCAACTCGAACACGGCGGCCATCGGTGCCTTCAAGATCATCGGCCATGCTGCGGATTGGGTGCAAGTTAGCAAGGAATTCAACCCGGTCGGCTGGGACAAGGATATCTTTGAGACAATCCCCACCTTCCTCGGATCGCCCCGCCATTATCGCCGTTTAGCCTGCCGCGAAGCACGCCGCGTTTTCCTAGCCAAGACCCAGCACGACCCCGTGACAGACCTGCTGCAAGACACCCCATTTCGTGGTTGGCGCTTTCGCCTCTATTTGGCAAAAGCGGCTCTAAGGCGCTGGTTGATCAAGCTCTATGACGGGCTTTTCGGGCGCTGAGCTGCGGGATCGGATCGACGAGCCATCGCGCCTTGGCGAACTCAGAACAGATCGGTCTCGGCAATTTCAATGCCAAAGCCATGCAGGCCGACATACTGGCGCTGCTTGCTGGCCAACAGCTTGATTTTTGAGACGCCCAAATCGCTCAGGATTTGCGCGCCCAGGCCAACATCACGCCAAGCCGCCATGCGCGCGTGGTCGGTGGCGGTCGCATCATCCTCCAGGCTTGACTGGGTCATGGTCACGCCCGTTGCGCCCTTGCGCAGATAAACCAGCACGCCACAACCGTCTTTCTCGAATATCTGCAACGCCTGGTCCAAACTGGTCGAGCCGTCACGCTGGAACACATCGGCGACGACATCTTCCAAATGGAAGCGCACCGGCATGGCCTGCCCATCCTTGGCCTCTCCGAACACGAGCGCCAGGTGCTCAATATCATCAAAGGGCGTCTTATAGCTAAAGCACCGCGCAGCCCCAATCGAGGTCGATACGGACTGCTCAGCACAGCGGGTCACAAGCTGCTCACGTTGCTGGCGATAGGCGATCATATCGTCGATTGAGATCAGCTTGAGGCCATGCTCTTGCGCAAAATCTTGGATCTGCGAACCACGCTTGACCGTGCCGTCATCGTTGACCAGTTCTGAGATCAAGCCCACCGCGGGCAGCCCAGCCATGCGTGCCAAATCAACCGCAGCTTCGGTGTGGCCGGTGCGCATCAGCACGCCGCCGTCGCGGGCGACCAGCGGGAAAACGTGACCCGGACGCACGAAGTCTTCGCCCTGCACGTTGGGATTGGTCAGGGCGGTGACGGTGTTACAGCGCTCTGCCGCCGAGATACCGGTGGTTAAATTGATCCGGTAGTCGATAGAGACCGTAAAGGCGGTGGCCAAGGGCGCGTCGTTCAAGGGTACCATAGGCAACAAGCCCAAGCGCCGGGCCTGCTTAGATTCCAGCGGCGTACAGAGAATGCCCGACGTGTGTCGGATGATGAAGGCCACTTGCTCGGGCGTTGCCAAGCTTGCCGCCATGATCAGATCGCCTTCGTTTTCCCGGTCCTCATCATCAACAACGATGACCATCTCACCAGCGGCAATGGCTTTGATGGCGTCTTCAACAGGGTCCAGGCGCAAGGTCATGAGGTCGGGTCTCTTTTCCGGGTGAATAAAGGCAAACGGCTTTTGTCCAGCACTGCCTAGTCCTGAAATCCACACAAGACAAGCACGCAACCGGTTCGGCCAGCGAAAAAAGCTCAGCTTAGGCTGTTTTTGCTGGTGCGAGCCGGTGAGCTAGAGCCCGGCGAATTTGCTGCGCCAATGGCCTTTAAATAGGGTCCAAGCCGCCAGCGCTTGCGCGCGCTCGACATCGCGAAGGCGCGCGGGGATAAGGTGGGCGCTCGCCATGAGCCCCTGCCCTTGCGGCGACAAAGCTGGCCAAAGCCCCTGCAACTCTTGGAAGGCTTGCGCACCTTGCGCCCCAAGCACCTCAGCTGCCTGAAGGACTTGGTCGCGACTTGTGCCGCCATCACCGCTAGAAGCGACCTGGTGAGCCAGGGGCATAAGGCTGAGATCGCCTTGCTCCAACACCGCCTGCCGCAAACTGGCATAGCCCCATGCACGCGCATAAGCCATAGAGAACGCATAGTCCTTAGAGAGCGGATGTTGCGGGTCGCCTCCACCGCCCAGCGACAAGAGCGCGGCTGCCAAGCGGCCGTGTGTGGCCTCCAAATTGGAATTCAATTCAGACCAAGTGCCAAGCTGTTGCTGGCGGCTGACACTGCGCCAGCCATCAAGCAACCCGGTCAGATGCTGCCAGAGTAGCGGACGCTGCGCGGACGCCAAAGCCTGTACGACGGGGTGATTACGCCCCTCCTGGCCGGTGGCCAGCTCGTCAAGCGCCTCTTGCCACCACATAAAGCGGATGTCAGCTAGAGCCGGTTCACTGACCAGCGGCAAGACCTTTGCCAGCTCCAGATTAAAAGCCAGCACCGCCATGCCAGGCTCACGTGCAGCCACAGGCGCGTAGCGCAGAGCCAAGCCACGGGCGCGATCCCAGCGGCTGACCTGATCTAAGCAATACGATTGAGGGGTCATAGGGCCCTAGGCTGGTGGTACGAGGAGCGCGCCAACCTTGCGGCCATCACCAAGCAGGACGTTGTAGGTCCGGCATGCAGCGCCCGTGTCCATCACCTCAACGACCAAGCCTCGCTCTTTCAAGGCTGCGCGCAGGCTGGGCGGTAGAAAGGCGGATTTGGCGCCACTGCCCAGCAACACAACATCGCAGCCCGCCAGGAATTCGGCGGCATTCAAAAAGCACTCGAGCGAGAAGCCCGCCGACGGCTCCCAAGGTTGGCAGGCTTCGGCGCGCAACATGATCGGCGAGCCGTAGTCCTGGCCGGACACTCGAAATCCTTCCGGTCCATAGCTGTCCACAGCCAGATGATCTTGCGGACGATAGAGATTGATCTCCATAGGGGCTCCTTTGGTTGAACGGAGAGCGCAAGATCAAAGACCTTGGCCCTTGGTCCGTCCTACTTGTCGCCCTGGCTCGCCAGGCGCTTCAGCAACTCAGCTTCGCCATCGTTATCGCCACTATCGGCATCCAAGGCCTCGCGGCGCAGCTTGAAAATGAGCAGCAAGGGCGTCGCCAAGAAGATCGACGAGTAAGTTCCGATGACAACGCCCCAGATCAGAGCGATTGAGAAGTCACGGATTACCGGACCGCCAAAGGCCAGCAGAGCGATCAAAGCCAGCAAAGTCGTGATTGAGGTCATCAACGTGCGTGACAACGTGCGGTTCAAGGCCAGCGTCAAGATCTCAAGTAGCGTCTTTTGCTTGAACTTGCGCATTTCTTCGCGCACGCGGTCAAAAACAACCACGGTATCGTTGATCGAATAACCCGCTATCGCCAACACCGCCGCCACAGTGCCCAAGTTGAACTCAAGTTGCAGCAAACAGAACAGTCCGATGGTTGTCACGACGTCGTGGGTCAATGCCGCTAGGGCCGCAAGGGCGAAACGCCACTCAAAGCGGAACGCCACGTAGGCCGCAATCGCTAACAGCGATAGGATGGTCGCCATAAGCCCGGCCTGGAACAGCTCGGCACTCACCGTTGGGCCAACCGCTTCGGTTGAACGGTAGTCGGCCACGGCGTCGCCCAAGCTTGATTTCAAGGTTTGAACCGCGACCTGGTTGGCGTTTTCATCGCCTTCTTGCGCTGGCAGAATGATCAGCACATCGGTGTCAACGTCAATGGACTGAATGGTCACTGGGCCCAAATTGAGCGAGTCAATCTGGCTGCGCAATTGCGAAAGGTTCGGCACCTCAGCAAAGCGGGCCGCGATCTTGATGCCGCCTTGGAAATCGACGCCAAGGTTCAACCCCATCACCACATAAAGTGCGATAGAGGCCAGCACCAGCACCGATGAAACCGCAATTGTGACCTTACGGTAAGCCAACAGCGGCAGGTCTTGACTGAGCTTTAGAAGCGAAACGAGAGCCATAAGATGTCTTTCTGTTGAAGCGTCAGTCGCCTAGGCGATGGGCAAGGTTTTGCGGTTAGGCGACCACCACCAACCGATGAACATGCGTGTCAACAACAGCGCACAGAACATGGAGGAGATAATGCCAAGCGACAAGGTGACCGCGAAGCCCCGGACAGGACCAGAGCCAAATACGAACAGCAAGATAGCTGCGATCAAGGTCGTCAAGTTGGCGTCCAAGATGGTACTAAGCGCCTCTTTATACCCTTTCTCGATGGCCTTTCCGACCGACAAGCTGCCGGATCGGAACACCTCGCGCATGCGTTCAAAAATCAGCACGTTGGCATCCACCGCCATGCCGACTGTCAGTACAATGCCTGCAATACCTGGCAGGGTCAGCGTGGCGCCAAGCGCAGTCAAAGCGCCAATCAGCAGGATCAGGTTGGCCAACAAGGCCACGTTGGCGAAGATGCCAAACAAGCCATAATAGGCGCCCATAAAGATCAGCACGAAAATCAGACCCAAGACACAAGCAATAACGCCCGCCTGAATCGAGTCCGCTCCCAGGCTCGCACCGACGGTTCGCTCCTCAAGGAAGTTGATTTGCGCGGGTAGAGCGCCAGCCTTCAACAGCACCGCAAGCTCGTTGGCCTGAGCGGTTGAGAAGCCCCCGGTGATCACGCCTTGTCCGCCGGTAATCGCACTGCGAATAGTCGGGGCAGAGATGATCTTTCCATCCAAAACAATCGCAAAGGGGCGGCCGACATTGTTGGCGGTCACCTCTGCAAACAGCGAGGCCCCGCGACCATCGAAACGGAAGAAAACCTCTGGCTGGCCATCTTGCTGGCTATAACTCAAGCGCGCGTCTTGCAAGTGCTCGCCAGTCACGATGGGGTCCAGTTCCAACCACAAGGGCAGGCTGCCCACGTTGTCTGCGATGCTTTCGTCAAACGGCACTTCTTCAGCCGAGGCCGCACTTGAATCCGTGACCAGGCGGAAGGCCATCTCTGCTGTTTTCAGCAGACCGCTCTTCAAAGATTCGGTATCGCGAACTCCGGGAAGCTGCAACACGATCCGGTTCTCGCCCTGACGCTGGATAGACGGCTCTGTCAGACCAAAGCCATCGACGCGGCGGCGCACGACTTCTACGGTCTTTGAGACCAAAGATTCAACGTGGGTCGCCAAGGCCTCGTCGCTCAAGGTCAGAGTCAAGGTCCGCGCGTCCTTGTTGGCTTCCACAGCCGCTTCAGCGCGACCGTTTCGGATCAAGCGCGCCGCTTCATCAAAGTCTTCAGGGCGCGTAATGCGGAAGGTCAGGACTTCATTCTCGACCACGCCCCTTGCGCGAATGCCTTCCTTAAACAGCTCGCGCGCCAGGAAGCCGCGCAGGCCATCCAGGTAGTCGCCACGCGCGTTTTCTACCTCGACCCCCAGCACCAGATAAGCACCGCCTTGCAGGTCCAACCCCAGTGTCACCGCGTTTTTAGGGGTTGCCAGCAGGCCGGGCATCTTGGCCGGCACCAGCGCGTTGGGCAGCGCAAAATAGCTGCCTACCAACAGCACCAGGGCGACAAAGCCCATCGACCACTTAGAAATCTGTACCATATATCGTGCTTCCTCTGGGGGACTGAGCGCGGCGCTCTGTGGCCCTGTTCAGGTCACAGCCGCCAGCACTGCGAGGCGACCCCAGCCGGGGCCTTGCGCCTGCCTGCAAACTACTTTTTCGCGTCTGCTTTGTCGTTTGCCGCCTTGGGCTTGGATTTCTTTTCGACCACGCTGGCAACAGATTCTTTGACGAACTGCAGCTTGGTGCCGTCTTCAAACTCCACATCCAAATGGCCGTCGTCATAGACTTTTGCCACGGTGCCAAGCAAACCGCCCTGGGTCACGATGCGATCACCACGGCCAAGGCTTTCAACCAGGTTCTTGTGCTCGCGCTGGCGCTTTTGCTGTGGGCGAATGACCAAGAAGTACATGATCGCCAGCATGGGCAGGATCAGGATCAAAATATCAAAGCCACCACCTAGGCCGCCAGAAGACTGCGCGTAAGCGTCACCGATAAGAAAAGACATAGCCACGAAACTCCAAACAAAAGGGGGCTGCAAAATTGCGCCGACTATAGCGCCCAAGTTTCAGGGCGCAATTGTCAATGCCGCCTCAGGTGGGGATTATTGAGCCGCAAACAAGTGCAGGTCGCCCTGCGAGGCTTTGCGGCGTCGGCATGGCCCCTTGCCTCAACCCTCCACCGGCGTTAAGGGCTTACCTATCGCTGCCGTCCAACCGAAGAGTTCAACCATGGATCATGATCAAACGAAGCCCGCTGAGCCCTCGCCCGCAAGCTGGACCACAGCACTCGAAACCATGCAGCGCTTGACCCGCGCCGTTGAGGCCTTGCAGCAGCACATAGCTCCGCGCCCGCTGGATTCTCTCGCGCTCGAGCCTGTCGCGTCGAACGCCTACGCCTGGCAGCCGGACACCCAAAGCCTGGCCCCGATCAGCAAGGTAGCGCGCATTCCTTTGCGTCTACTGGTCGGCATTGATGCCACCTTGGACCAACTAAGCGAGAATACGCGCCGCTTTGCCCAAGGCCTGCCCGCCAACAACGTGCTGCTGTGGGGTGCGCGCGGGACCGGAAAATCGTCGTCGGTCAAAGCGGTTCATCGCGATATCATGGACGATACCCCTGATCTTATGTTGGTGGAACTGCAACGCGAAGACCTGCCGAGCCTGCCTCTGTTACTGGCTGGCCTGGCGCGCCTGCCGCAGCGCTTCATCTTGTTCTGTGATGACCTGTCCTTTGAGCATGAAGAGGTTACCTATAAGGCCCTGAAGGCCGTGTTGGACGGCGGCCTAGCCGGGCGGCCGGACAATGTGGTTTTCTACGCCACCTCCAACCGCCGTCACCTCATGTCGCGCTCCATGATCGAAAACGAAGCGCGCGCGGGCATCCATCCGCGCGAGGCTGAAGAGGAAAAGGTCTCGCTGTCAGACCGGTTTGGCCTCTGGCTGGGCTTCCACCGCTGTGATCAAACCACCTACCTCGCCATGATCCAGCGATATGCGGACTACTTCGAACTCGCGGCTGATTTCGAGACCATGCGCCCGGCTGCGCTGGAGTGGGCCACCACCCGCGGGGCGCGCTCTGGTCGTGTCGCTTGGCAATTTATTCAGGACTGGGCGGGCAAAGAGGGTAAGAAAACTGTGGTAAAATAATACCGCAAACCTAATCCATTGATATTGCAGTAGTTAAGCGACCTACATGCAAAACTTACCGCTTGCAATTTTAGCTGAAGCCTCCTATACCGCCGCTTCAAACACGCAAAGGACTGCCTGTCATGAAGACCTTTTCTGCGCGCCCAGCTGATATTGAAAAGAAGTGGGTGCTGATCGACGCCGAGGGCGTCACCTTGGGCCGTTTGGCCTCATTTGTCGCCAATACCCTGCGCGGCAAAACAAAAGTGACTTATACACCCAACCAAGATTGCGGTGACAACGTCATTATCATCAACGCCGATAAGGTTCGCCTGACCGGTAATAAGTTGAGCGACAAGAAGTACTACTGGCACACTGGCTACGTCGGCGGCATCAAAGAGCGCACGGCTGGTCAGCTTCTGGCAGGCCGTTTTCCTGAGCGCGTGGTCGTTAAAGCTATCGAGCGCATGGTTCCCCGTGGTCCCCTGGGTCGTCAGCAAATGAAGAACCTGCGCGTTTACGCTGGCTCTGAGCACCCGCACGAGGCTCAAAACCCTGAAGTCCTGGACTTCAAAGCCCTGAATTCTAAGAACAGCGCTCGGAGTACATTCTAATGGCTGAAACTACAGTTGATCTGGCGGATCTGGCCGCCGCTGTTGCCGCTACTCCGGCTGCTGAAAAGACCGTTGAGCCGAAAATCGACAATCTGGGTCGCGCCTATGCGACCGGTCGTCGTAAGGACTCTGTCGCACGTGTTTGGATTAAGCCTGGCTCTGGCCTGGTGACTGTCAACGGCCGCGATCAAGAGATCTACTTCGCGCGTCCGGTTCTGCGCATGTTGCTGGCTCAGCCGTTTGGCGTGTCAGAGCGTTCCGGCCAATTTGACGTGGTCTGCACCGTTAAGGGCGGCGGTTTGTCCGGCCAAGCGGGCGCTGTGCGTCACGGTATCTCACGCGCACTGGTAAATTACGAGCCTGCTCTGCGTGGTGTTTTGAAAGCCGGTGGCTTCATGACCCGCGACAGCCGTACTGTCGAGCGTAAGAAGTTCGGTCGCCGCAAGGCTCGCCGAAGCTTCCAGTTCTCTAAGCGTTAATCGCTGTTTGGGGATGCGGCTGGTTCACCAGTCGCACCTTTTGCGAACACACAAAAAGGCTCGCCAGCAAATGCTGCGAGCCTTTTTCTTTGTCGAGCCTAAAGTTCGACAATCACGCCGTCATGCAAGGTGACGCGGCGGTCCATATGCGCGGCCATGTCAAGGTTATGCGTAGCGATTAGCGCTGACAACCCATACTGGCGGGCGGCTTGCATCAACAGCTCGAACACGCGATGGCCTGTTTCTGGGTCCAGATTGCCCGTCGGTTCGTCCGCCAGCAGCAAGGCTGGATCGTTGGCCAAGGCGCGGGCAATGGCAACGCGCTGCTGCTCGCCGCCGGACAAACGCGCCGGGCGATGCTCCAAGCGGTGCTCCAGGCCCATGTCGGTCAATAGCTGACGCGCACGCGCCTCCGCCTCAACCTTGCTAGCCCCTTGAATTATGCGCGGCATGGCCACGTTTTCAAGCGCGCTGAATTCCGGCAGCAGGTGGTGGAATTGGTAGACGAAGCCCAGGTGGTCGCGCCGCAACCGTGTCCGCTCGGCCTCGTTGGCGCGGCTGGCATCCCTGCCCGCCAGCCAAACCTGGCCGCTGGTCGGAGGCTCCAGCAGCCCCGCGATTTGTAGCAAGGTCGATTTACCGGACCCCGACGGCCCGACCAGCGCAACAATCTGCCCGGCATCGATTTGCAATTGCCCACCCTTAAGGACCTCAAGCGTCTCGCTGCCTTGTTTGAAGTGGCGGGTGACATCGTTCAAAACCAAGACCGGCTGACCGACGGCTTCAAAGGTGCGGCCAGCGGCCGATAGATCGTCGCTCATAAGCTCCTCAGTGGGTCCCTCAATCATTTCTTAGCGCCTCAACAGGATCAAGCGAAGCTGCGCGCCAGGCCGGATAAAGCGTTGCCAGCAAGGTCAGCAGCAGAGAAAAGCCCGCATAGCCCAGCACCTGCCACGTTTGAATGCGCACCGGCATTTCTGCCAAATAGGCCAGCTCAGCGCGAACCCCCAGCCCCTGCAGGCGTTGTTCAAGCCACCAGATCGTGTCGGTAAAGCCCCAAGCCATCAGCAGGCCCAGCGCCAAACCTGTGCCAACGCCCACCAGGCCCAGCCGGAAGCCCGCCAGGATAAAAGCCCGCGCCACCGATGCGCGCGACGCCCCCATGGTGCGCAAAATTGCGATCCCAGCGCCCTTGGAGCGCACCAGCATGACCTGACTTGAGACAATCGAGAAGGCTGCTACGATCATGATGAGGGTCAAAATCAGCACCACGACGATGCGCTCGACATCCAGCGCCGTGACCAAGGTCTCGTTCAAAGCCATCCAGTCTTCAACGATAAAGTCCGAACCCAAAGCGGCCATGAGCTGGCGTTGAACCGCGCGCGCCTGCCCGGCCTCGGCCAGGAACAGCTCGACCGCTTGGCCGCCGCCCTTTTGGCGCAAGAATATCTGCGCCTTGTCCAGCGGCAAGAACGCGGTGCCCTGATCGCGGCGAAAGTCCAAAACGCCCCCGACCGGCAGCCGCTTGATGCGCGGCACCCAGCCCAAAGGCGAGGTATTGCCCAGCGGTGATATCAAATCCAGCTCACCGCCCAGACCGATGCGCAGGCGTTGGCTGGCCTGACGGGTGATGAAGATCTTCCAACCGTCGAAGTCGGCCAGCTCTCCTGCCGCTAGGCTTTGCAGGATCAAAGGGCGCGCCGCCATGTCATCGGCTGCCAAGCCGCGCAGCGTCAGCGCCTCCGCGCGACCATCCGGGCCCATCAGCACCACTTGATCACGAGCCACCAGGCTGATCATTGCGATCTGGGGATCTTGGCGCAGGGCGCTCAGCAAGGGATCGTCGCTTGCAATCAGCCCGCCATCGCGGCGTGTAATTTCAACGTGGGCATCCAGGCCGACCAACTGGCTCTCTAAGTCGTCGCGAAAGCCGTTCATTAGCGAAGAAACGATGATCAGCGCCGCCACGCCCAAGAAGATGCCCAATACGGAAAAGCCACTGACCAGCGAGGCAAAGCGTTGGCCCTGTTTGGCGCGCAAGTAGCGTCCAGCGATCAGGCGTTCAAATCGGTTAAACACGGCGCAGCACCTCTGCTGGCGCGGTGCGCGCGGCCTGCCAAGCCGGATAGAGGCTGGCCAAGAGGCACAGGCTCAGGCTGGCCAGCGCGATTACAAGCAACATAGCACCTGAGATCTGCGCCGGCAGCTCGGCCAAGAAATAGACTTCCTGCGGGAACAAGGTGATGCCGAACGCTTGCTCGATCAGGCGGCGCAGCGCCTCAAGATTGCGGGCAATCAGCAGCCCAAGCCCCAAGCCCGCCGCCGTACCGAGTGCGCCAATCCCGCCGCCCAACAGCAAGAAGGCGGCCAAGATGGTGGGCCAATTGGTGCCCATAGTGCGCAATATCGCTATGTTGCGCGCCTTTTCTTGTACCAACATGACCTGCCCTGCGACGATGTTAAAGGCCGCCACGATGACGATGATCAGCAGAATAAAGAACAGCAGCCGTTTTTGGGTCTCGACCAGGGACAGGAAGTCCTTGTTGGCCTCAGCCCAGTCTTGAATCAGAATGTCGTTGGCAACCTGAGAGTAGATCTCGTACTGCAGCGTCAGGATGTGCGGTCTGTCGATCGCGGTCAACTCAAAGCTCGACACAGCGCCGGTCGCCTCCTGAGCGGTGCGCAACAGCTCGATCGGCAGATAGGCGACGCCGGTGTCATAGCGATAGAATCCCGCCTTGAAGATGCCGCCGACTTCGACCTTCAAGCGCTTAGGCTGCAATTGCAGACCTTCCGCGTTGACCTGCCCCAACAGTACCAGAAAACTGTCTCCCTGCTCAACGCCCAAGCGCTGAGCCAGTCGATAGCCGATCACCGCCTTGTTGCCGTCCAGTGACCAAGTTGGCGTCTGCATGCCGTCTATCACTGCGCGCTTGTTGGCCAAATCCTGAGCACTGACTCCGCGCAGCAAGGCCCCGCCAGAGCGGCGCTTGTTGGTCACCAGGGCCTCGACGTCATAGTAGGCCACCAGCGACTTGAGGCTGGGCAGCCCGCGCATGTCCTGCTCGATCTTGACGGTTTGCGCTTTGCGATGCTCTGGCAAATACACCGACAGATGGCCGTTGAGATCCAGAATCTTGCCGACAATCTGGGCTTGGAAGCCGTCCATGACCGCCATAACCACCACCAAGCTCGCCACCCCGATCATGACGCCGAGCAGCGAAAACCAATTGACGACCGAGATAAACCCTTCGACGCCCTTGGCGCGCCCGAACCGCCAGGCCAAGGCCAGGGCGAGCCTTGGCGCGAAGCCAGAGGTTCGGCCTTGAGCGGGTTTTGCGGTCACCGCTTCAGCTCCTCGCCCGCCTAGTGCGACGGCGCGTTGGACAGCACCATGTCCAGCGCCTTTTCAAGTGAGACTTCGACCTTTTCGCCCGACTTACGGTTCTTCACTTCCACCAGGCCCTTGTCCACACCACGCGGTCCCAGGGTCAGGACCCAAGGCAAACCGATCAGCTCCATGTCAGCGAACTTAGCACCGGCGCGCTCGTCGCGGTCGTCGTACAGTACATCAACGCCCTTAGAGCGCAGCGTATCATAGAGTGATTGGCAGCCCGCATCGCAACCCTCGTGTCCGACCTTCAGGTTGATCAAACCAACGTGGAAGGGCGCAATTTCGACCGGCCAAACCACACCCTGCTCGTCGTGGGAAGCCTCGATAATGCCGCCGACCAAACGCGAGACGCCGATCCCGTAGGAGCCCATATGCACGTCAACCTCGTTGCCGTCCGGACCTGTCACTTTAGCGCCCAGGGGCTCAGAATACTTGGTGCCGAAATAGAAGATGTGACCCACCTCGATACCGCGCGCTGAGCGACGACGCTCGGCAGGCACTTCGGTTTCAAACACCGCTTGTTCGTGGGTCTCATCGGTACGGGCATAGGCCGAGGTCAGGGTCTGGAAGGCAGCGTCAAGGGCGGCCGCGTCCGAGGTATCGGTGTTGAAAATATCCAGCTCGTTGAGCGCGGCGTCATAGAAAATCTCAGACTCGCCCGTCTTGGCCTCAATCAGGAACTCGTGGCTCAGATCGCCGCCAATTGGGCCGGTGTCGGCCTTCATGGGAAAGGCCACCAGTCCCATGCGCTTGAAGGTCTTCAGGTAGGAAATGAAGACCCGCTTATAGGCCTCTGCCGCAGCGTCTTTGCTGATGTCAAAGCTGTAGCCGTCTTTCATCAGAAACTCGCGGCCGCGCATGACGCCAAAGCGCGGGCGGATCTCGTCGCGAAATTTCCACTGGATGTGATAGAGGTTCAAAGGCAACTGCTTGTAGGACTTCACATCGCGAGAAAACAGCTCCGTCACCATTTCTTCGTTGGTTGGGCCGAACAGCATGTCACGCTCATGGCGGTCGGTGATACGCAGCATCTCAGGGCCATAGGCGTCATAGCGACCAGACTGCCGCCACAAATCCGCCGACTGAATGGTCGGCATAAGAATCTCGTTACAGCCCGCAGCGTCCTGCTCCTCGCGCACGATTCGCGCGATCTTGTTGAGCACTTTCAGGCCCAGAGGCAGCCAAGTATAAATCCCCGCAGAGCACTGGCGCACCATGCCCGCGCGCAGCATCACGCGGTGGCTAACGATTTGCGCCTCGGCGGGCGTGTCTTTCATGGTTGGCAGGTAAAAGGCGGTACGGCGCATAACGAAGTGGGCTCCGGCGAACAAAACAGATCGAATTGGATAAGGCCGCAGACCCGTGGCAGCGGCGAGATTTCGCCTCTTTTACGACCTGGAAGGCGGCAAGGCTAGCGGTCATATGGACCTGCCCCCAATTTCCCTCAACCCATAGACGGTGACCTGGCGAAGTGGGCACTGACCCACTGTGCAGCGGGAATGCAGCCATGCAAATTGCCGCGTAATCTCACATAGCGCTCTCAATTCTACGATGCGGAATTGCTTTTTCCTCAAAGCGAATTTACTTGCCCGTTTGCAGGAATCGCGGCATTCATCTGCCAGCTCTTAAGTGAGCTGTCCAAGTTGGGGAGGAAGCAATATTTAGTCAGCCGCGCGTGCTCGCTTGCATATGTGTCGCGGCGCAATATTGCGAAAACTATCGCTAAAAGCGATTGGGCCGGGGGAATGCCTCCGGCCCTATTTTTTTGCCCCGAAATCAAGATCGCCTGTGGCCTGATTAGCCTATAGCCAGACGTTGGCTGGTCTGCCCTTTGAGCAAGGGGCGCAGGCTTCGCGCTATGTCCCCTGCGCAGCGCCGTCCTCAAGTTCGGTCAAGATCGGGCACTCGCGACCCTGTCCCGAGCGGCACTCCGTGATCAGGCCTTCCAACTGCGATTTCAATGCAGTTAGAGCGTCAAGGCGCGTATTGATTTCTTGCAAATGGTGCTCAGCGATGGCGCGGACCTCGTGGCGGTCGCGCGTGGTGCTGACATGCAGCGACAGCAGGTCTCGACACGCTTCAATGCTAAAGCCGAAGCTGCGGGCACGCTGAAGAAACTGCAGTCGTTTTAAGTCTTCCGATCCATAAAGACGATAGCCTGCGGCACTGCGATGCTTGGGCCGTACCAGGTCAATTTCGTCATAATAGCGCAGAGTCTTGACCGGTAAGCCGCAGACTTTCGAGGCCTTGGCGATGGTCAAATGCTCCTGGATAGCAGTGGTCATGCGCCCTGCCCCCGCGCCGCAAGGCCCGCTTGCCAAGCCTTGTAAGACGCCTTGGGTGTGCGGATCTGGCTGTCATAATCGACATGCACCAAGCCGAAACGCTTGGAATAGCCCTCGGCCCACTCATAATTATCGAGCAGGGACCAAGCGTAGTAGCCCTGCAGCGGCACGCCTGCCTCCATCGCCTCTCGGCAAGCCTGCAGGTGCTGTTCATAATAGGAGCAGCGCAGGTCGTCGTGGACCTGGCCCTTGATCGCGTGATCGTCCCAAGCCATGCCGTTTTCGGTGACATAGAGCGGCAGCTTGCTGTAGTCGCGATGGATGCGCAGCAAGGTTTCGCGCAGGCCGCTCGGGAAAATCTCCCAACCCATTTGCGTCTTGGGCAATGGCCCCGGCGCCCCAACAACATCGCCCAAGTCCGGCCGCTCAAGCAGGGGGTCTTGGCGCCAACGACCGCGGGTATAGTAGTTGACGCCCAGCCAATCCAGAGGCGCGGCGACGGTTGCCATGTCGCTTTGGTATCCAGCGGGCAAATAGCCTTCAAGCGCTTCGCAGACATCTTCTGGATAGCGGCCTTGTGTGACACCGCCCAAGTACCAGCGGTTATAAAGCCCGTCCCAAAGCTGAGCGGCGCGCTGGCTGGAGGGTTGATCGTCGGCGGCCTCGGCGGGCTCAAAATTCAACACGATGCCAAGGTTGTCGAGCCCCTCAGCGCGCAGAGCCTGCACGGCGGTGCCGTGGGCCAGCAAGGTATGATGCATGGCCCTCGCCGTGGCTCTCAGATCGCGGTATCCAGGCGCGTGAATGCCCAAACGATGCGAAAGGAAGGCCACACACCAGGGCTCGTTTAGGGTAGCAATTTGCGGTAAGCGGTCGCCGAAATGTTGAGCCACTAGGCGGGCATAGTCTGCGAACCATTGCGCTACATCGCGGTTCATCCACCCGCCGCGATCCTGCAAAGCGCTGGGCAAATCCCAGTGGTAAAGCGTTGCATTGGGCGTGATACCGCGCTCTAACATGCCGTCGATTAGCCGATCATAGAACGCCAGCCCCTTGGCGTTGACCGCTCCACGCCCTTCAGGCAACACGCGCGGCCAGGCAAAGGAAAAGCGATAGGCCGCAAAGCCGCCGTCCTTGATCAAGTCCAGGTCTTGCGGCCAGCGGTTGTAGTGATCGCAGGCGATGCGCCCGTCTTCTTTGCCCACCACGTTGCGACCAGTGGCAGCAAAGCTGTCCCAGATGCAAGGGCCGCGCCCGTCGCCCTGCCCGCCTTCTATCTGATAAGCGGCGGTGGCGACCCCGAACGCAAAGTTCGAAGGAAAGCGGCTCAACACCTGGGTCAGCATGGGCTTATCCTCGCAGGTAGGCGGAGATGAGATCGCCGATTTGTTCGATGGTCTCCCGGTCAATCACCAAAGGCGGTGACATGCATAGCGAGTCGCCGACCGGGCGAACTACCAAGCCCTTGTCCCACAGTGCTTCAAAGGCTGCTCGGCCGGCCACGCCCATCCCTTCGGGGCTTTGCTCCAACTGGATCGCACCCATCAGGCCGATATTGCGCACGTCAATCACGCCCGGCGCGTCAGCCAGGCTGTGCAACATGTCCTCAAAAATCGGAGCCATGATGGCGGCGTGCTCGAACACGCCTTCAGACTGATAAACATCCAAGGTCGCCATGGCGGCGGCGCAGGCCAGCGGGTGGCCGGAATATGTATAGCCGTGGAACAGATCAACCAAGGTCTTGGGCCCGTTTAGGAAGGCTTGGCGGATTTGATCGGTGGCGAAGACCCCGCCCAGCGGCACGGTGGCGTTGGTGATGCCCTTGGCAACCGTGACCAGATCGGGTTTGACGCCGAAGTATTGGTGCGCAAAGCCGGTGCCCAGACGGCCAAAGCCGGTGATGACTTCGTCCATGATCATCAGGATTCCATGTTGATCACAGATAGCGCGAATGCGCTCCAGATAGCCTTGAGGCGGAGGCAACACGCCCCCGGCACCGGCCACGGCTTCGACAATGACCGCAGCCACGTTGTGGCCGCCATGGGTCTCGCAGATTTGCGCCAGATCCTCCGCCAGGTCCGCGCCTTGAGCGGGCATGTCCTTGGAGAAGGCATTCTGTGGCACCATGGTATGGCGCATGTGCAGCGCGCTGGGGTAGAGCGTGCCGAACTGGCCCTTGTTCAAGCCAATGCCGCCAACCGATAGGCCGCCAAAATTGATGCCGTGATAGGCTTTCTGCCGCCCGACCAAGATCCGGCGTTGGCCTTCGCCGCGCGCGGCATGATAGGCCAGCGCGATCTTCAGGGCCGTGTCCACTGCCTCAGAACCCGAGTTGGTGAAAAAGATATGGTCAAAGTCGTCAACCATAGCCACCAGGCGGCTGGCGGTGTGAAACGCAAGCGCATGGCCTTGGTTGAACGAGTGGGCAAAGTCCAACTTGGCTGCTTGGTCTTGAATGGCTTTGACGATATGCGGGTGATTGTGTCCCGCATTGCAGCACCACAGGCCCGCAGTACCATCAATCAGGGCGTGGCCGTCGGGTGTGAAATAGCGAGTGCCTTCGGCACGGGCAATCAAACGCGGATTGTCCTTGAACCAGCGCGAGGCCGTAAAGGGCATCCAATAGGAATCCAGATCGTTAGGGATCTGATCGTGGGGCTGGGGGTGCTGCTGGTTCATGGTGTACCTTGAGGAAAAGAAAACAGTATTCTGGGTGCGGAGCTGTTAGGCGGAGGTCGTTAGGTTTTGGCGCAATGTCAACTTGGAAACCTTACCGGTGGCGGTCAGCGGCAGCGCTTCGACAGTGACCACATCGTCCGGCAACTGCCACTTGGCAAAACGGGTGGCCAGCAACTCCAGTACAGAATCCTTGTCGATGACCTGGCCAGCTTCTGGCACGGCCACCAACAAAGGCCGCTCGCCCCACTTTTCGTCTGGAATTGCGATGACGGCACAGTTGGCGATGTGCGGGTGCGCCAGCGCGGTGCTCTCCATATCTATGGAGGAGATCCATTCACCGCCCGACTTGATCAAATCTTTGGCGCGATCGGTGATGTTCAGCATGCCGTATGCATCGATGCTGGCGACATCGCCAGTGCCAAACCAGCCCTGATCGTCGAAGTTGTCGGCGGTGGCTTCGGGGTTGTTGTAGTACTCGCGGATCACGTTGTTGCCGCGCACATAAAGCTCGCCTATGGCCTTCCCATCGTGCGGCTGTGCGTTTCCATCTTCATCGACGATCTTCATCTCGACGCCAAAGCAGCGTCGGCCCTGCTTGGTCTTGAGGTCGATCTGCTGGTCGTAGGGCAGCTCGCTGAGCGGTGGCGTCAGGTTGGCTTGCGTGCCAATCGGGCTCATCTCGGTCATACCCCAAGCATGGCAGAGGCTGACGCCCCGCTCCTCGAACTGCTCGATCATGGTGCGCGGTGCGGCCGATCCGCCGACCACCACATCCTTAAAACCGTTCGGAACGCGGCCTTGGGCCTTGATGGTCTCCAGCAGGCCTAGCCAAACGGTCGGCACGCCCCAGGCGGAGTGCACGCCGGTCTGATCCATCAGCTCGAACAGGCTCTTGCCGTCCAGGTTTGGTCCCGGCATGACCAGCGCAGAGCCGGTCAGTGGCGCGGTATAAGGCGAGCCCCAAGCGTTGACGTGGAACATGGGCACCACCGGCATAACGGTGCTGCCGGGGAACAAGGCGGTCTGAAAGGCGATGGCGCACATCATGGCGTGAAGCACAGTTGAGCGGTGCGAATAGAGCGCGCCTTTGGGATTGCCCGTGGTGCCCGAGGTGTAACAAAGGCTGGAGGCCGTGTTCTCGTCAAAGCGCGGCCAGGCATAGCCGGGGTCTTGGGCGTCCAACAGCTCTTCATAGCACAGCGCGCCCTCAATGCTGGTCGCGGGCATGTGCTCGCGGCCACACATGATCACCACCCGCAGGCCCGGCGGCATGATGTGCAACATCTTTTCCACCAGCGGCACAAAGGTCAGGTCTACAAACAGCAGCCGGTCATCAGCGTGGTGGGTGATGAACTGCACTTGCTCGGCGGATAAGCGTGGGTTGATGGTATGGCAGACCGAGCCAATACCCGAAACGGCATAGTAAAGCTCAACGTGGCGGTAGCCGTTCCAAGCCAGAGTGGCGACCCGATCACCGGGCTTCACGCCCAGGTCGATCAGCGCCTTGGCAAGCTTCTCTGTGCGCACAAGCGTCTGTGCATAGGTCGCAGTATGCAGGTCGCCCTCGGCCCGGCGTGAGGTGATGGTGGTGTCGCCATAGACATCAGCGCCATAGACCAAAACATCAGCGATCATCAAAGGGCGGTTCATCATGCCACCAGCCAAGAGGCCCTGGGCTAGGGTGGGATCAGGTTGGCCTGCTGGGCTCATAGTTGGGTCTCCTACCTGCGGGTGTTTGCTCGTTTTCAGGACGTAGCTTATGATGGGATCGGTCGGTTTGCCTAAGCGCGTTTTAAGGGTCATGCCGGTGCCTACGCCAAGGGTCCATGCGTTGATCCATTCAGCTTAGGAGCGCTGTAACTAGGTGACAAGCCTCGCGCGTCTTGCTCGCTTCTCTGCCAAGGAGTTTTCTGGTGTCACCAAGGCCTAAGATTAGCTTTTTCTACGACTATGTGAGCCCCAATGCCTATCTGGCCTGGCGGCGGCTCGAGGATTTGGCGCCGCAAACCGCCTTTGAACTCGAATCGGTGCCAATCTTTTTGGGCGGATTGATGCGCGCCACCGGCAACAAACCGCCGCTGGAGGTGTTTGGCGATATCCAGCCCAAGCGCGACTATTTCATCGCGGAGATGGCGCGCTATGCACGACGCTATGGCATAGATTACGCGGTCAATCCCCACTTCCCCTTCTTGACCTTGAGGGCCTTGCGGGTGCGGCTAGCGGCCGAGCCCTTGGGGCTGGCTGAGCGCTGCGATGCGGCCTTCTTTGAGGCCGCCTGGGTGACGGGGCAGAACTTGGCAGATGCCGCGGTTGTCGAGGCTTGTCTTGAGGCCGCAGACCTTCCCGCGTCTGAGCTGCTAGAGGCCAGCCGCGATGATGCGATCAAGCAGCAGCTTGGCGACAACACCGCCCGCGCTCAGCAAGCTGGAGCCTTTGGTGCGCCCAGCTTTGTGTTCGGCGGACAGCTCTATTTCGGCAAGGACTCGCTGCCGGATTTGATGTGGGATTCGGATTTATGAGTCAATTTGTCCGACCTAATTGGCTTCTTAGCGCTTTTTTCTAAATATTTTTCCGTCAGAAATTTCACAAACGACATCTGCAAATCGGACACCTGGAGATTATTAATTCTAATTTGGACTTTGTGATGTTTATTATTTCCATTGTATCCCAAAAAATTGAACTTTATTTCTGGGTTGGATCCATAATAATATCTTTCGTAAAGAGCTTCTCCTAATTTGCTTGTGCAAAAGTATCCTTTAAATATTGTTCTTATTTCTAACATTCCAGGTGTGGTATTTGGGACCTCACAAGGTGGTTCGGTTTCCATTTTATATTTTACATCGTTAAATAAGATTTTGTTGTGCTGAAGATCTAGATATAGTATTTCACTTTCCCCCGGCAAGATGTGAACCGCAGGAATCCTAACAAGATTGGGAAGTTTATTATTTTGCTTGGTATTCAGTATCGATCTATTTAGTTCATGCAATATAAGCGTGGTTTGGTTAGGTTCAATTATATTATGATGGTAAAACATATTGGTAAATACAGATTCAAAAAAATTATGATTATCATTCGATACATACGTCCACCCGTTATTGGTTTGTTGTATTTTAACACCGTAGCTTATGTTTGCATTCATTATGGTTATTGGGTTGCTTCCGTAATTTGTCGCAACTGCAGATAAATAATGTTTTGTTCCTGGTATCATGATTATATCCAATTTATCTTTATTGAAGTGACTTTTATGAGCTAGACACCCGCATTAACCTTGCGGGATTGAGGTCGTCGTGATTCACTTGGGTAAAGGAGAAGCCTATGCCCGTGATCAAGCAAGAGCCATCGCTATTCGGTATGTCCGATCATTTGAAAAGCCTGAGTGAAAGCGGCGATCCGCTGGCGGTGCTGGAACGGACTGTGGATTTCGAACAATTCCGCGGCC
>JAUIBT010000048.1 GCA_030428255.1 Alphaproteobacteria bacterium
CGACCCCGCCCAATCTGAAACAGTCATGAACCAACCCTCCCGCTATGTCAGAGAGTGTTGAATCAGAAATCTCCATAATATGCAACTGTAGTACTAGAGCGTTTTCCGTTCATTCTGGGTCATAGCCACAAGATTTGAAGTAGTTGGCGCACTCGGTTTGCTTGAAGGTCTTGATCAGGTCGCCAATGCGGTCCCACAATGCGGCAACCGTACGCTCTCCTGCCTTTCGGAGCATGGCTTTGAGTCGGGCAAAGGCTTTTTCAATCGGATTGAAGTCGGGGCTGTATGGGGGCAAGAAGAGCAACGAAGCCCCTACTGCTTCGATCTTTCCCCTGACCGCGAGGCGTTTGTGGCTGGACAGGTTGTCCATAATGACAACGTCACCTGGTTTCAATACAGGCACGAGGACTTGGGTCACATAAGCTTCGAACCAGTCTCCGTTGATGGGCCCATCGAGCACCATGGGCGCGACCATGCCGGTCATGCGCAGTCCCGCCACCAGTGTCGTCGTCTTGCGATGGCCGTGGGGGTAGCCCATACGCAATCGCTCTCCCTTCGCACAGCGTCCATGGCTGCGAGCCATATTGGTGGCCGTCCAGGTTTCATCAATGAACACCAACCGCTCTGGGTCCAAATCAATTTGCTCGTCGAACCACTCCTGCCTTTTGGTCAGGACGTCTGGGCGGTCTTGCTCGATCGCATGCCCACTCTTTTTTTTCGGGTAATGCCGTGGCGATCGAAGAACCGCCACAAGGTGCCTATGCCAACATGGATACCGCGCTCACCAAGAGCGGATTGGATCTCGACCAACGTGATGTCGCCGTTTTCTTCAAGCAACGACAGGATGAGGCCCGCATGCGCATCGGTCTTTGATGATCGTCGGTCTCCCCCAGGCGTCTTGGCGACAGCACGCCCATATGTGCAGGCCAATTGATGCCAACGGATCGCACTGGCGGCGCTCACACCAAATCGAATGGCAGCACCACGGCGGCTCATTCCACCATCGATTGCTGCTACAACCCGATCTCGAAGATCTTGAGATAATGCCTTTGTCATACATGCTGGCCTCCTACTCAGCATGTACGGTGAATCAAATTGCCAGCCCGATGGGAACCCTTCGATTCTGGCACTGTGGAAAACGCTCTAGTGCGTTGATAAAAAGCGATAAATTTGAAAGCATAACAAAATGATCATTCTTGATGAGACTCACTTCTTTGGCCGGAACCCTTGAAGCACCGCTCAGCTAACGCACCATTGGGCCGCCGGAGACTGATCCGCGCGGCCTTTTTTATTGCAGGAACAACACATGTCAGATCCCACCTTTGGTATTTCGATTACGCGGCTTGATAGCGAACCGCGCCCCCCAGTCTGGAGCGACATGTCGGTCGTTGGCCTGATCGGCACCGCCGATGCAGCCGACGCCAGCGTGTTCCCTTTGGATACGCCCGTCTTTATGTACTCCGATGATACCACCAAGCTGACAGCGCTTGGCACGGACGGCACCTTGCAGGACGCCTTGATCTTGCTGAATAACCAGCTGGGCGAGTTCCAGGTGGCGGCCAAGGTCGTGGTGGTGCGCGTCGCCGAAGGCGTCGATGCCGACGCCACAATCGCCAACATCGTGGGCGACGGTATCTCGACGGGCCTGAACGCCTTCTTGGACGCAGGTCCTACTCTGGCGGCCATTCCACGCCTGTTGTGCGCGCCGGGCTATACCTCTCAACGGGTAGCCCCTGGCGCCAACGCGGTCTGTGCGGCGCTGCCGGCGGTCTGTGAAAAGCTGCTGGCCCACGCGGTGGTCGATGGCCCTGCTACAACAGAGCAGGACGCGATCGATTGGCGCGAGACCATTGCCTCCTCACGCCTGATCCCGGTCGACCCGGCGGTTAAGGTCTTGGATGGCGGGGTGACCGTCGTTCAGCCCATGTCGCCAGCGGTGGTGGGTATCGGCGTGCGCCGCGATCACGAGAAGCAGGGACGGCCGTTCCACTCCTGGGCCAACCAGCCCATGCAGGGCATCATCGGCCCATCGCGCCCGATCGACTTCTCCTTGACCGACGGGGCGACCGAAGGCCAGCGCTTGCTGCTGTCCAACGTCGGTGTGCTGCTGCGCGGCGAGATGGGTGTTGAAAGCGCTATTGCCCAGGGCGGCTTTATCTTTGTTGGTACCGACAATGCGGGCATCGACGATCTGTGGCGCTTCTATAACGTCACCCGAGGCCGGGACTACATCCACCTCATGCTGCTGCGCACCCTACGCTTCTATCTGGGCCGCTTCAACATCACGGGCCAGACGATCCAGGCGGTGCTCAACACCATGGAGACGGGCCTGCGCAACCTGAAAGCCGACGGCGATATCTTGGGCTACCAGATCTCATTCACCCGCGACCAGAACAGCGCTGAAGAGCTGCGCCAGGGCCGCTTTACCATCAACTTTGCTGCCGAAGAAGCGCCCGTGCTGCGCTACCTGGGCATTCAATCCTCGCGCTATCGCCCGGCGCTCGACGAGCTTCTGGACGATCTGCTGGCGCGCGTTGGTACCATTCAGGGCTAGCGCAAAACCCGAGCAATCGCTTGCGATTGCCTCGGTGGCTTTGCGGGAACAGATATAACCTAAGGAGACGCTCCGATGAGCACCATGTACATTATGGAGGCCGTGAACCTGTTTTGCGGCGACGACGACCCCACCGCCTCCAAGCACCTCACCTTGACCGAATTGCAGCTGCCGAACCTGCAAGAGATGACCCAAGACCACCACCCTGGTGGCTCGCGGGTTCAGATCGAGGTGGCGGTTGGCATCAATAAGCTGGAATCCAGCTTTAAGCTGGCCGGATGGGATCCAGACCTCTTGACGCAGTTCGGGCTGGGCTCGACCGCGCGCAAGAAGTTTACCGCCTATGGCGCTATTCGCAATAAGCGCACGGGCGAGATCATCGAGGCCAAGGCGATCTTGGAGGGCCGCTTGGGCCAGGCCAACCCTGAGGCCTTCCAACGCGGCGAGCTGCAGGGCTTTGAATACACAATCTCAGAGATCCTGCACTACCAGCTGTTCTTCAATCTGCAAGAAAAGCTCTTCTGGGACTTCTTTACCTCGGACTGGCGCGTTGATGGCATCTCGCAGAACGCTGACGAGCGCAACATCCTGCGCGTTGGCAATGGATACTAGGGCGCGACATGAGCACTAAGGCTACAACAACATCCGTTGCACTGAGCTACCCCATCACCTGGGATGGGGCCAAGATTTCCGAGGTCACGGTCAAGCGCCCGAAGGTCAAAGACCTGGTGGCGCTGACCGACGCAGGCGTGGATGACCTGTCTGAATTCAGGAAGTCCATCGCCATCGTTGCGTCCCTGACTGGCTTGCCAGACGGGGCGATCGAAGAATTAGACCAGGACGACTTCCAAGCCTTGTCAGAAGTGGTCGGTGGTTTTTTTCCCAAAGCTACGGACCCGGCCTCTGGCGGGGCGTCGTAGCCGACGTCGCCCATTGGTTGTCGACGCCCATCCCTGTCCTGTTGGAGATGGATTGGCAAGACCTGACAGCCTGGCATGACGAGGCCCGGCGTATTGCTGGTGACCCAGGAGCCAACACGCTATGAGCAAGCTGACCTCTCAATTAGAAATCCGCCTGCAGGACCAGGTATCTGCGTCAGCCAAAAAGGCTGCGCAGGCGCTTGGCGGGCTGACGCGAAGGCTCAAAGAGCTCAACGGGACCCCTGTTCGTCTGGGCGATAAAATCCATGCCGCCATCACCCGCAACAACGTAGCACTTGGTAATGCGCGCTTGCAGCTCGCTGACGCTGTTGCTGGCGTCTACGCCCTAAATCGCACCTTTGGTGCTTCGGTAAGGTCGGCTGGTAACTTCCAAGAAGCCATGAACAAGGTGGGCGTGCTGTCTGGCGCCTCTGGCGAGCAGATCTCTACCTTGACCAATCAGGCAAAAGAGTTGGGGCGAACCACCCAGTTCACCGCGACCCAAGCCGGTGATGCCATGGGCTTCTTGGCTATGGCAGGCTTTAAAGCCAACGAGATCATGGGCGCTATGCCGGCGACCCTGCAGTTGGCTTCTGCCTCTGGCATGGACCTAGCGTCGTCGGCTGACATCGTCTCCAACGTGCTGGCTGGCTATGGGATGAAGGTCGAAGAGCTGGGCCGGGTCAATGATGTGCTGGTGGGCGCCTTTACCTCAGCCAACACAGACCTAACAGATCTGGGCGTTGCGTTGAAATATGCAGGGCCTGTCGCCTCCGCGGCCGGCATGTCGTTCGAAGAGGCCGCCGCCGCTCTTGGCCTTATGGGCAACGCCGGCATTCAAGGCTCTATGGCGGGCACCTCCTTGCGCGGGGCCATCTCGCGCATTTTGAGCCCGACCAAAGAGATGCAGAAGGCTATGGAAAAGGCCGGCCTGCAATTTACCGATACCAAGGGACGCTTGTTGCCGCTGTCCGACATCATCACGCAGCTTGAACCCCATGCTGACGATGCGGGCTTGATGATGGCGTTGTTCGGCCAAAGGGCTGGTCCTGCGATGGCTGCCCTTGTGAGCCAGGGCTCGGATGCACTGGTCGGTCTTACCCGCGATCTTGAGAATTCAGGCGGCAAGGCCAAAGAAGTCTCTGACGTCAAGATGGAGGGCTTTAATGGTAAGATGCGCGCATTGCGCTCAGCCGCCGATGGTCTCAGCATGGCGATCGGGGACTCCCTTCTGCCAGGCTTGACCGCCTTAGCCGAAAAGCTGACCGCAGCTTTGGGCCCTATCACCGAATTTGCGGCGGCCCACCCTGAGCTGACATCCAATGTAGCAGCGGCCGCTGCTGCCGTCGTCAGCTTTAAGCTCGCTATGGCGGGCCTAAATTTCGTGGGCTTGGTTGGTAAGGGCGGCGCGCTGTCGTTGCTCTCCTTTGCCTTTAACGGTATTGGCGGGGCTGCAGGCGGCGCCAAAAAGGCCGCTACGGAAATGGTGGCTTTGCAGGCAGCTCTAGCCGGCATGGATGGTAAAAGCCTGGGCGCTTTGAGCCGCTTCAAGTTTGCCCTCAAGGGCATTGCCCTTTCTGTACCCGGCGTTGCGCCCTTGGGTGGGGCGCTGACCGCCATCGGCACAGCGATCGGCACAATCTCCTTGCCTGTCTGGGGCGGCTTTGCAGCGGCCGCTGCGGCAGTCGCCGCGGCGGGCCTGTCGATCTATAAATATTGGGACCGCATCACCTCGATCATCTCCGGTGTTGGCCGGGGGATCGGCGAGGAGTTAGCCCCTGTCTTGCAGGCTGTGCAGCCTGCGCTCGACGTCTTTGCCCCGATCGGGCAGGCCATTGCTGATGGTTGGGCTTCTGCAAAGGCAGCAATGTCTGGCGTGATGGACTGGATCGGGTCCGCCTTTAGCCGCGAGATCCTAAACGAAGATCAAAAGGCGCAGCTCGAAGCCTCTGGTCATGATGTAGCTGAGCGCATCATTGCAGCGATCAAGCAGGTGCCGGAGCAGCTCAAAGCCGTGGCCAACGAATGGATGCAGGCCGGGCGCCAGCTCATCCTGTCCCTTTGGGAAGGCATGAAGCAGGTCTTTGCTGAAATGACCGCCTGGCTGCAAAGCCAGCTGTCCAACATCGGCAGTATGGCAAGCAACGCTCTGTCCAATGTCCCCCTGCTCGGGCGGTTTGTCGGTGGCGGCAACAATGCTGCGGCCAGCGGAGAGACGCCCGCGCGGGCAGGTGGTGGCCCCATCAGCCGCGGCCAGACCTACATGGTCGGGGAAAAAGGCCCTGAACTAATCACCGCCAACCGCAACGGCTACGTCAATCCAGCCGGGCAGGGCGGTCGTCAAGCCAGCGGCGCCAGCCTGACCGTCAATGCGCCCATCACCATCAACGGCGTCTCAGCCGACCCAGCCCAGCTGGGCGCAGAGGTGGCACGGCAGATCCGCGAACAAATCGGCGAGGCCTTCCGAGGCCTGCACGCCGATGCTGGTATGAGGTTTTCCTAGCTGCTGTGATGGTGCTCATATGGCGGACCGGATGATCACACCAGGTCTTTTCCCACCTGCTGTGATGGTGCTCATATGGCGGACCGGATGATGGCGCGAGGTTTTCCAACATGTTGATGATGATCGGCCCTGTTGAGTTTGAGGTTATTCCCTTCAACACCGACGGCTACGACCACAGCCATGAGAGCGGCTTTGCGGAAAAGGCCGTGCTTGGGGCGCGGCCGCCTTTGGAGTTCGTGGGCGAGGGGCCGGAAGGCTGGTCCATCAAGGCCAAGCTCTTTCCCGATAAGTTCGGGGGTATGGGGCATCTCAAGAAGCTCTACCAGGCGCGCACCTCGGGGCGCTCGCAATACCTCATGCGCGGCGATGGGGCGGTCATGGGCTGGGTGGTTATCACCTCGGTCCGCGAAGGCTCTTCCTACCTGGATCGAGCTGGTGTTGGCCAGGTGATCGAGGTGGATATCCAGGTCAAGCGCACCGATAAGCCCGGCACCGGGTCCTACTACTCTTCGCTGGCGGATATCTACCTATGGAACCGATAATCGAAAGCGTCACCGCTGCAGGTGACGGCCTGACGGTCTCCTTGATCGTCTGGCGGCGGTTTCACCGCCCCATGCCAGGGCTGGTCGAGGAGATCTACGCCCTCAACCCTGGCCTGGCCGAGCACGGCCAATACCTGCCGATCGGCACCACCTTCGACATGCCAATCCCCATCCCCCGCGATGAAGCGGTTCTTGACCCCATCCGTCTTTGGTAAGGAAGCTCTCTCATGTCCAAGCGCGCGATCTTCTCTGTTACGGTCGCGGGCACCAATATCACCACCGCGCTCACGCCGGTGCTGATCAGCCTGTCCGTCTCAGACAAGGCGGGCACCCACAGCGATACAGCCAACATCAAGGTGGACGATACCAATGGCCAGATCGTCTTTCCGCAAAAGGGCGCGCCCATGATTGTAGCCTTAGGCTGGGCCGATGGCGGGGTGCGGGTGGTCTTTACCGGCACGGTGGACGAGGTTAAGTCCTCTGGTAGTAGAGGCTCTGGGCGCGTGATGACCATATCAGCCAAGGGTATGGATACGACAGGCAAGCCCAAGGAACACCAACACCGCCATTGGGACGATGCTGACCTCAAGACGGTCCTGAGCGATGCAGGCAAGCATGCCGGCGTCACCAACATCCAGATCGACCCTGCGTTGACCGGCATCAAGCGCAAGTACGTTGAAATGCGCGATGAGTCCTTTGTGGCCGTAGGAGAACGCCTAGCCCGAGAGGTGGGCGGCAACTTCCGCATTGTTGGTAATACGGCTTATCTGACCCGGCGCAACGGCATCTATGCTGGTGTCACGCGCGCGGTCTGGGGTGACAACCTGCACTCCTGGGATATCTCGCCCCAGCTCGGCCGACCCCAGTTTGGCTCAGTCTTGGCGCGCTATTACGACATGGACAAGGCTGCCACCCTTGAGACAGGGGCCTCGACCGCGCTTGGCGCCAAAGCCCGCCATGCCACGCGCCATTTCAAGCCCGATGCGAACGAAGCAAGCCAGCAGAACGGATCGGACGCGGCCACGTCTGAGAGCGACGCCGGCGGCGGCTCTGTGACGATCGAGGGCAACACCTCGGCGGTTCCAGATGGCCTTTGCATTGTCGCTGGCTGTCGGCCCGGCGTTGATGGGGCCTACCGGATTGAATCTGCCACCCATAGCTACAGCAGATCCGGCTTTACCACCTCCCTTGAACTGAAGCACCCCCAGCAAGGTGCCGGCACTGATGGACGATGAAGGAAGCGCCATGGAAAACAACAGCCTAATCGAAGCCATCAACTCTTTGTTTGGCGGGACCGTCACCACCATCATCGGCGCCTTTGCCGGGCGCCTTATGTGGCACTCAGGGGAGGTCAAATTGGGAAAGCGCAATTTTATCGGTAAGGAGCTGCTCTGGGAAATCCCGGTCGCGGTGGGCATGGCCATCATTGGCGAGGCGGTCTCCTCCTATTTTGGCCTAGAGCAGCCTGTCAGCACGGGTGTGGTGGCCGTCTTGGCCTACTTGGGCCCGCGCGGCGCAGAAGCAACCTTTGAAGCCTGGGTCAACCGAGGCGGCAAGAAATGACCCCCTATGAAATCGCGCTCTCCTACCTGGGCGAACAAGAGATCGAGGGAAGCCTGCACAACCAGGTCATCTTGGCCATGTTTGCCAGCGTCGGCCACCCGGAGATCGACGACGACGAGACCGCCTGGTGTGCGGCCTTCGTTGGCCATTGTATCGAAGTGGTGGGCCTGCGGTCTACCAGGGCCCTTACGGCTCGCTCCTACGTCAAATGGGGCGAGCCGGTGCCTGACATCGAGCTGGCCCTCGAGGGCGACATCGTCGTTTTCAAACGCGGAAACTCCACCTGGCAAGGCCACGTGGGGTTTTTTGTTGGTGACGATGGAAAGGCGATTTCTGTCCTAGGCGGCAACCAAGGCGATGCCGTCTCCATCGCGCGCTACCGCAAGGACAAACTCTTAGCTTTTCGGAGACCTCCCCATGCCCCAAGCTCCAATCCTTTTGCTGGTGATCCTGGCGAGCCTTTTCTCTTTACCGGCGACGTCAAAAGATAAGCACTCCGTCCACCTCTGGCCAATCCCGGCCGAGGTGATGCGGGTCATCGATGGCGATACGCTCGTCGTCAACGCCTACGTCTGGCCCCAGGTGACGATAGAGGGCGCCTCAATCCGCGTTCTGGGCATCGATACACCTGAGCTGCACGGCAAGTGTGCGCGTGAGAAGGCAATGGCCAAGCAAGCCAAGGAGCTCATGCTCGAGGCCTTTCCTGCGGGCACCCTGGTCCAGCTCCTTGGCGTTAAGCCCGACAAGTACGGCGGGCGCTTTAACGCCCGTGTCCTGTCTGCCGATGGCCAGAGCTGGGCGCAGCTGCTGTTTGATGCCGACCTGGCCGCACCCTACGACGGCCAAGGTCCCAAGCGCGATTGGTGCGCGCCGCCAAAACCTCCCAACACCAATTAAGGACCATCCATCATGAGCAAAGTTCTCAATGCTCCCACTCCTGGCACCCGCGGATCTGCGGACACCCACGAGCTCAACTTCGTTGATATCTTGCTGGCGGTCGGCGTTACGCCGATTGCCCGCTTCCTGAAGGGCAAGAAGACCGCCGCAGGCGCCGTCCTGGCCCTGCTAGCATACGCCTCGCCCCTGCGCGATTGGGCCGTTGGCACCGACTTCGAGCAGGCCATGAACCTTGCCGTTGCTGTGCTCGAGTTCGCGTCTGTCTGGCTGGGCGGCGGCGGCCTGATCTCTTGGGCCCTGGCGATGCGCCGCGCAGGCGGCCTGCTGCTCAAAGACTAGGCCCCAAAATCTAGGTTCTAGAGCTGTGCCGTTCTGGGCGCGCTCTAGCCTAAGACCTCGGCCTGTTGGCTGGGGCCGTCGGCATCTTGGGCCAGCCGGCGCTTAGGCCGCCGTTCCCGTCATCGGGGCGGCGGCCCATTCATTTGCACCCCACCTCCTTGAGATCCAGACCATGCAAGCACCGATCAAGCACAAGACCAGCGCTGAGCCAGGCAAGGCTCCTGCCGTGGACGACATCATTCTTGGTGAGCTGGCGCTCAACACCTACGACGGCAAGCTCTACTTCAAAAAGAACGACGGCACGCAAAGCATTGTTGCCCTATCGGTCGATGGCCACGGTCACGTGAAAGCCGACGTGGACGGGATGCCGAGCGGTGATGTCGTTGGGACCACCGACACGCAGACGCTGACCAATAAGACGCTGCAAGACCCAGCCGTAGATGGCGGCATCGCAGAGCAGACGGCGACAATATCTGGAACGAGCCCGGATCTTTCCACGCAAACAGGGTCGATCCAGCTTTGGGCGCTGACCGGCAATTCTACCCCTGTGGATGCGCTAGACGAAGGCAAGTCCATCACGTTGATGATCTCAGACCCAAGTGGGTACACAATCACTTGGCCAGCTATGACCTGGATAAATAACGGGGCCAGCGCGCCCTCACTATCAACGACCGCCTTTACCGTTGTCGTCCTTTGGAAGCATGGAGGCGGGCTCTATGGTGCTTTTGCAGGAGATGGTTCTTGATGCTTCGATGCAAACTAACAGCTGCTAGCGTCATCAAGCTTGACCCCTATTACGTCCCGAATGCCAACGTGCCGGCGGTCTTTATGGACTCCACAAAGTCGGCTGCTGAAATCGGCTGGAATTCCACCCGAGGATACCAACGATCAAGCATTTCCAACGACGGGGCCGCTGCCCCTTGGTATCCCATGATCATTCCGCACTTGGGCAAAGTGACCAAGTTTACGGCCAAGATTTACGGGTACTACAACAATCCCGGTGGCAGCATGCATCAAAACCGCGTTCGGCTTACCTACAGCGACGGCAGCGCGCGCTACATCGGCACCTACGATGTCTGGTCGAATAGTGCTAGCGGCCAAAATCGCTACACTGGAGGGACTGCGGCAACGCGCATTTATTCCAACGTGCTCGGTTCAACCTATTCCGCCCTAACGCCGGTCGGGGCCACCGTGACGGGCATTCATTATCAAAGCAGCAGCTATTTGGGCTATGCACCGGGCTATTGCGGCGTTCGAGACATGGTAGCGGAGTATCAATAAATGCATGTCCTTGTGAAAGACGGGGTGGCGAGCGCCTATTCGCTGAAGCAATTGCGAGACGACCACCCTCAGGTCTCCTTCCCCCAGTCCCCGACTAGCGAGCTCTTGGCCCAATACCAAGTCTATGAAGTCGTGCCGCCAAAGAGCGTCCCGGCCTACGATAGCCTGACCGAGTCGCTGGTCGAGGGGGCGTTTGAACAGCTTGCGGACGGCTCTTGGACGCGCACTTACGGCGTTCAGCAATTGCCAGAAGACGAGGCGCAGAACATGGTTCGTTCGTGGCGCAACGACCTTTTAGCTGCCTGCTCTTGGACCATGGAGGTCGATGCGCCGCTCACTGAAGCGCAGAAAGCGCAATGGCTTAGCTACCGCCAGGCCTTGCGCGACATCACCCAGCAACCAGGCTTCCCCTATGACGTGATCTGGCCTGAGCGCCCTTAGACCAGCTAACAGATAAACGTACAATCGCCCCTTCGGCTTCGGCCGAGGGGGCGTTTTTTGCGTTTGAATGGGCCAGAAATCAAAGCTAGTGTGATGCCTTCCGAGCGATGCCGGCAACAAAGCTGAAGAACCCCAACATCGGCTTCCATTGCGCAGCGATCTTACACGAAGTGCGGAGCCTTTTTGTCACTATGTCTGAAGCCTATGTCGCCAACTTCCGCCAACGCTTGAACCACCTGCTTCATTTGAAACATGCACAACGTGAAAAGTACGCATTCGGGTACATTCAAGAAGTTGTTCGAGGAGCCTCAATTGTCGAGCTCAAGGAGATCGGACCCGCGCTTAATGAACTGGTGTTGTCACCGAGCGACGACGAGCACTTGGTCAGTGCAAACTTGCGTCTGGATTGCTGCAAAGCGTTGATCGATTATGCGGAACACCGCCCGGCATTGGCGGCTCTTCATTTGGTGGCTAATGGCTGTAGAGCTATGCTGGGCGATGGCACGTTAAAAGAGGTAGACGAGGGTCTGTGGGCTGACACGCAAAATCTGCTTGGCATCGCTTTGTGTGAAATTGGAGAGGCTGAAAATGACCCAACCGCATTGGATCAAGCTTTGGCGGCCTTTGATGCTGCTCTCACCGTTCGAACGGACAAGAGCGCACCGCTGGACTGGTTACTAACGGTTTCGCACAAAGCCGGACTCCTGGTGGCGCAGGGAAAAATAGGCCGTTCTGTCGAAAAAACAGAGGAGGCCATTGAGATTTATCGCCATATCATTGCGGTCACGGATCCAATCGCTATGGAAGACCATTTGCTAAGCGTCCAAAACAACCTAGGAAGCGCCCTTGGCTCCAAAGGGGAGCTAACAAATAGTGAGAGCGATTTTGAACAATCCAAAGAAGTGCTGCTTTCGGTGCTAGAAGCAAGGTCAATGACGCTAGACCCAACAAATTGGGCTAACACGCAAATAAATCTCGGGACCACGCTAGCGGGCTTTGCTTCAGCTTCCGGCGACAGCGACCATATTCGAGATGCTTGCCGCGCATTTCGAAGTGCTCTTTCTGTTACATCTGAACAACAAGCACCGCGGGTTTGGGCCATAGCGTCGGGCAACCTTTGCTCCGCTCTGAACGAGATAGGGGAAATCGAAGGCGACTTGGAAGCGTTGGCTGAAGCGCAGGAAAGGGGCGTTGCACTGGTTGATTATTATGACAGGCAATCGCTGACCTATGACGTAGCTCGGGTCAAGCTCACCATTGCAGATACTCATAGCATTTTGGGGCAAAAAACGAAAGATGGACATCTGTTGGAACAAGCAACTGACCTATACTATGAAATCATGCAGGAATTTGAGAAAAATAGTGATCAACGCTATCTCGAAATTGCAAACAAAAATATGGATATAAACATCAGGGCGCACATAGAATTAACTTTTGAAGAATTCAATAATGATTGTGTCGGGGGCCATGGAGACACCCTCAAACGTCAAGGGCCCAAACATGGATTGGTTTGAAAAAATTACAGGATTTAAAGAAGGCGAATATCGCGAGACGCAAGCGCGCTTGGGTATAGAAAACGGAAAGTTGATTTCTGATGCCACCGAAAAGGTATTCGCTGTAGGGAAACTTGAAATTATTTCCTTGGCTGATCTGAGAAGTAGAGCTGAATTTATAGATATCGCAGGCAATTTGAGTTTTGACATTCTGGAAGGGAACGTGCGCTATCTACACGCTGATCCAGACTATAGTGGTGCATTGTTCCAGGTCGCATCACAATTCAACTTACTGGAAATGATCGACCCGACCGTCACCCCCGAAGCTGGGGTTACCTGTTATGAGTACGATGCTACGCAGGGGCCAGCATGTGCAATAGCTGCCGGTGCTGGTACAATATACCGAAACTATCTTGTCCCCCTGGGGAGTGAACGGGGGCAGACAAGGGATAGACAGGTTGACGTCCTTGGAGATGTCGCTGAAGCCTTGGCTTCAAGCTTGGACATGCCGCGCTCCGCTCTTTGGGCTATGAGAAATGGCTATGCCCTTCCAACTTTTGATAGCCTCGCAAAGATAAATGCGCACCTTGGGCAAGCCCCCGAGGCGGAGCTCGATTACCTGCGTTCGTTATTGCGAGTGGGGCTACATAGCGATGTTGAGGTGACGGAACCGAGTGCGAAAGCTGGCACGTTGGTTAGCCAGATATATTGCTCGGCTATGCCGGTAGCCTATTCAAACTTGCCCTGCGAATCCTGGCGTGCTTTGGCCTCTTTGGTTCTTGATGCCGCCTACAAAGCGACGCTCTTGTCGGCTGTCGTGAACGCTGCTCGGGGGGCATCAAACAAGGTTCTCCTGACACGTTTAGGCGGCGGTGCATTTGGAAATGATGACGACTTGATTGATGCAGCCATCAAAAAATCTGTAACCTGCGTGGCCAGACAGGGGTTGGATGTCAAGATCGTGTCAAATCGGTCGGCTCCGAGGCGGTTACTTGATTTGCGGAGAGAAATTCAAAATGATCTGACGACGCACATGATGTTTGCCTGGGCGTCACGCAGGACGACGTCGAAGCCGTAAAGTGGTATCGCAAGGCGGCTGAGCAGGGACATGACGAGGCACAGAGATTTCTTGAGGGCTTAAGTGGATAACCGCCATTGATGATACAAAGCTTGTTGCATTGGCGAGGGGTGTCTGACGTCAGCGCCTATGGGACAGATTTGATTTTTTCGTAACGGAGGATTTCTGGTTCATCGTAGCCATTATGGAGCGAAGATGAACAAGAAATCCGGAACATCGAAGGACGCGGCCGACAAACTGGTCAAAGGCATCCGCCGCAAGACGCGCAAACAATATTCTGCCGAAGAGAAGATCAGGATCGTACTTGCGGGCTTGCGGGGCGAAGAGAGCATTGCCGCCCTGTGCCGTCGTGAAGGCATCAGTGAGAGCCTGTATTACACGTGGTCGAAGGAATTCCTCGAAGCGGGCAAGCAACGCCTGGCCGGTGACACAGCCCGCCAGGCGACCTCGCCGGAGGTCAAGGAACTGCGTTCGGAAACTGCGGCGCTCAAGGAAGTCGTTGCTGATCTGACACTGGAAAACCGCCAGCTCAAAAAAAGCATGATCGGGGATGCCCCCTCTGTCAGGGAAGTTGTCGCCTAGCTTTTTAAAAAAGTGTATGATGAGGCGGGCAGAACAGGATGACAAATTGGCTTACTCACCAGAACGCAAGGCAGCGGTTCTCTCGAAGATGCTGCCGCCAAGCAACATGCCCTTGGGTCAATTGGCCAAGGAAGAAGGGATCAGCGCGTCTACGCTTGCAAAGTGGCGCACCGATGCGCGTGCCAAGGGACGCTTTCTCCCTGATGCCAAGGCGGGCCCTGACGGCTGGAGTTCGGAAGACAAGCTTGCTGCTGTGATCGAAACAGCTTGTTTGAATGACGTCGAGCTTGGCGAGTATTGCCGGCGGCGGGGTATTTACGCAGAACAACTGTCTGTTTGGCGAGAAGCTTGTGCTCGTGCCAACGATTGGGATCGTGCTGCATCTCGCCAAGTCGCACGGGAAACCCGGGACGCTAACAAACGGCTGCAACAGTTGGAACGCGAACTTGCGCGTAAGGACAAGGCGTTGGCCGAGGCTGCTGCGCTGATGATCCTGCAAAAAAAAGCTGCAGCGATCTGGGGCCCAGAGGGAGGCGCGGAGGAATGACGTCTGCCCAAGATCGCCGATACATTGCAACCCTCATCAAAGAGGCTGTTGCCGCTGGCGCGAGCCAAGCCGCTGCCTGTGATATTCTTAGCCTCAGCCCGCGCACCCTGCAACGATGGCAAGATCTAAAAAGGGGTATCGTTGCCGATCGACGCCCTTGTGCTGTACGCCCCGCGCCAGTCAACAAACTGAGCGAGGAGGAGCGCGATGAGATCATCCTCACCTGCAACGCGCCCGAGTTTGCGAGCTTGCCACCAAGCCAGATCGTGCCGCGTCTAGCTGACCAGGGGATCTACATTGCGTCAGAATCCAGCATGTACAGAGTGTTGCGTGAGCGCGGACAAAATCATCGTCGGGGACGTGCGCGTGCCCCCAACCGTTCAACGACACCTGCAAGCTTCAAAGCGAAGGGCCCTTGCGAGGTCTGGACGTGGGACATAACCTGGTTGCCTGGTCCTGTGGCAGGCACCTTCTTTTATC
>JAUIBT010000014.1 GCA_030428255.1 Alphaproteobacteria bacterium
GCCCAATCAACCACCCAAAACAGGAAAATCAGAGCCAATGCGCGCCCTGGCGTGGATGCCATAGAGCGCCAGAGCAAAAAACTTGCCACCGCGTGCTCAAATCAACCGTTGATGCGGGTGTCCAGCTGGCGGCCACCGCTGGCCGCAACTTGGCGGTCACCGCCCTGGCGGACACGCAAAGCGAACGCTTGGGTTGATCGCAAATCCACCGTCGCCATTGACCTGCAATGGCTCGGGGTTTGCGAAGGCGCTCCGACTGGGGCGTGTCGTTGGCTTTGTGTTTGAGCGCCGCGCCGCAGCGAACAGCGGCTGGATTGGATGGGGGTTGCTCAGCTAGCAAAGTCCGGGCGTGTCTTTGCGAGGAGCGGCGCGGCTTTGGAGCAACGGCTCGGGCAGCTTTACCTTGGGCGCCAACGGCTCGCAGGCGCGCTCCAGCGCTATGCTGTTCCAGAACGCCGCCCTGACAGCGGGCGAGGGGGCTTACTTCCAGTCCGGCCAGGACATGCGCTTTGCCGGAGCCAACGTGAAGGCGGGGCGCCTGACCATCGATGCAGGCCGCGACCTGCTGATCTTGAGCCGCCAGAACCAGTCGGCCTCTAACTCCTACGGCTTCAACTTCTCCATCACCGCCACGCCCGGCACCGGCATCACTGGCATCGGTATCGGCGGCTCCTATGGCAAGTCCAACCGCAAGTACACCGACACGCCGACCAGCCTGCTGGCGGACGAGGATGTCAGCGTCACCGTGGGACGCACCACCTACCTGCTGGGCGCAGTCCTGGCCTCGCGTTCGAACAAGCTGAAGCTGGATACGGCCAACTTCATCTTCGACACCATTATGAGCGCCGCGCCGCAGCGAACAGCAGTCGGTTTGACGGTGCCTGCCAAAGCAAGTCGGCTCCTGGCCTTTGAGGCGCATGGAGCGACGCGGCTTTGAGTGCCAAGCGACAAGGACGCCAGCGGCCGCGTCGGGGTCAACCTCAACATCGGCGTCAATCCCTGCTCCTGGGACGGTACCGGCAGGTGTTTGCTTGCCGCAAAGCCACCGTCGCAGCCCTAAGGCTGCTCGGGTTTTGCGTGTTGGTCTCCGCAAAGCCACCGTCGCAGCCCTGAGGCTGCTCGGGTTTCGCGGGCGCCTACCGCAATAAGCAAGGTCTGACCTACGCCACGCTGGGCCCCTTTTTCTGGTCGCATGTCTAACCGGCGCGCTTAGAGGCTCGCAGCGCTCTGCTTGCTCACCGCAGGCCTAGAAATGCTCGTGTGACATCACCATCCGCAATCGCCCGAACCAGGACCTGTCCGGCCTCAATCGCGACCTGGGCACCATCCAGCGCGTCACCCGTGACATCGACTTTGATGTCCACATTCCAGCGCTCAACCTGGCCAAGCTGGCCGAAGACCTGGAAGCCAGCCGCCTGTTCCTGATCGGCCTGACCTTGGACGAGGCGCTAGCACTACAGTTGCGTATTATTGCGTGTTTTGCGATGAGCAATGGCGGCGACGACTTGATGCTCGCGTCGCCATCGCGACCAGTCCCATATAAAGGTGGCGGTGAGAATGGGGCGCGGCAGAAGGCGCGAGATCAGGTGGCGGAGGTCTGGAGTTGTCATGGTTTGTGCCATCCTTGCAATCATGCTGCTTCCGCTTGCCGCCTCGGACTCCTTTCGTTCCGTTTGCTGTATGCCGCGCGTCGTTGATCGGCGCTGACCCGGGCCAGAAAGGCGGCAGCCGCCATCACGAGGCTCATATGGCGGTGCCAGCCATGCCAGGAGCGGGCCTCGCAATGATCGAGGCCGAGATCGTCTTTGGCGCGTAGGAAGCACTCCTCAATGGTCCAGCGCAGCCCGGCAGCCGCAGCAAGGTCTGCCAGAGTGGCTCCGGTGCGCGCGTGAACGAAGTAATAGGCAATGTTTTGAGGGTCACGCAGGCTGCGATGCGCCAGCAGCCAGCGAGCAAACCCTTCTGCGGCCTGATGTTTGAGCGCGACCCAGGCCCAATCATAGAGCCGCGGTCCCTTGGTGCCCTCGCCAGCACAAAGGGGGTGCCAAGCCTCGCTGGGCAGATTGGAAATCACCGTTGCAGGATCGGTCTGCACCAGCGCTGTGTCCTCCAGAAATCGGAAGGTATGGTTTGAGCGCACCGCCAGCACATAGGGCTGACCACGCTCTTCCAACATGCGCCGGAACCGATGGTCCGAGCCATAAACCGCATCGGCGAGCACAAAGGCGCAAGGCGTTCCCTCATCCAGCAGTCGCGCAACCATCTCGCGGGCTAGGGCCGGTTTGGTAGCGAAGGCAACATCTTCCGGCACATGCGCCTTTGCGCGCCTCTCCTGGTCATTGGCCCAGGCCTTCGGCAAGTAGAGTTGTCGATCAATCAGCGCGTGGCCAAAGCGGCTCGCATAGGCAGCGAACACGCCGATCTGGCAGTTCTCGATCCGACCCGCCGTACCGGAATACTGTCGGCCAACACCGACGGAATGAACGCCCTTCTTCAAAAAACCGGTCTCATCCACGACCAGTACGCCGTCCGGATCGCCAAGAGCCTCAATCGCGTAGCTGCGAACCCGCTCGCAGAGCGTATCGGCTGACCAGGATGATCGGCCCAGCAAAGACTGAATTCGATAAAAACGCGCCAGTCCGGCTTCCTCTGCCAACATCCAGCCGGTCTTGCGTTCAACCCCGGATAACAACCCGTCAATAAAAGCTCTGCCGGACACCCGCTGCTCGGACCTCTTAAAGGCAGGCGCAATATAGGCCATCATGCCTTCAAGACCAGCCCGCCAATCTGAAATCGACCCCGCCCAATCTGAAACAGCCATGAACCAACCCTCCTCCTATGACGGAGAGAGGGTTGAATCACAAATCGCAATAATACGCAACTGTAGTGCTAGTCCCTTGTTTTTGGCCACAAATCCGCAGCGAACTCAGCCAAGTTCCTTTGATGGTCTTGTTGGGCCAAGGGCAAAGCTGCCTTAGGACAGATAAGGCGCAAGGGGGCTGACATCGAAGCCTGCGTTGCGACAGCAAGCCAATATTTCGTCCGCGCTGGCCTCGCCCTTTTTGCTCAAGGCCCACAGCATGGACGCCCGCATGCCAGAGCGGCAAAAGGCCAAAACCTTGCCATCACAGTCTTGGGTCACTTGCTTGAAGTTGGCCACATCGGCAGGCGTGACCTGCCCCGGAACCACGGGAATATGATGGGCGCTCAAGCCACGCGCTTCCGCTTCTGCTTTCAGCGTCTCAAAGCTCATTTGGTTGGGTTCTTCGCCGTCTGGGCGGTGAGAAATAATGGTGGTAATGCCCGCAGCCTTGGCGGTGTCGAGGTGATCCAAAGTGATCTGGGGAGCCACCTGTACGGTATCGTCGAGGGATTTAAACATAAGTAGATGTCCGTTGGAATGAGTGAGAGGGCGCCGGGCGCACTGCAATCTGAGGGCCGCGCGAGCGGCCGCTGCGTTGTCGCGATTAGGTCGCCAACGTCGTGTGTGTTCGGGTGATGGATTGGAGCAATCCCTAGCGAGGCGACAGGTCGCGTGCTGCCTTAGGACTTCATCAAGCGGCCGACAAACATGCCAGCCAGCATCATGCCAAGGAAGCCAAAGGCCAACAGGCCGTTGCCTGCTAGCAAGGTGAGCGCTGGCCCCGGACAGATACCGGTCAGTGCCCAGCCCAAGCCAAAGGCGGCGGCACCCGGCAAGATTTTGCGATCTATGACGCCGCAGTTGGTCGGCAGCTCAAAGCTTTCGGTTAGCAGGGGCTTCAAGCGCCGTTGGACGAACCAAAACCCAGGGACGCCAACCGCGATGGCGCCGCCCATAACGAAAGCCAAGCTGGGGTCCCAAGGACCAAAGATGTCCAAGAAGTTGCGAACCTTGGCGGGGTTCGACATACCGGATATGATGAGGCCAAGGCCAAAGACCAAACCCACAGCCAGGCCCAGGGCAAGTGTTAGAGCAAGTGTGAGAGCTTGGGAGGAGGCTGGCGAAACCGTAGAATTAGCGCTGCGCATCTTAGATAAATCCTCCGAAGACAAGGCGAACCAGAGCTGCGGTGCCAAAGGCCACCGCCATGAAGGTAAGGGTTGCGCCTAGCGAGCGCAGTGACAGGCGTGAAAGGCCGCACACGCCGTGGCCCGATGTACAGCCATTGCCAAGGACCGATCCCAGGCCAACGAAGAAGGCGCCGATCAACAGCACCGGTGTGCTGGAGACGAACTGCGCCGTCACGCCCGATCCGGTCGTGAGCTGCCAGATCAGCGGCGCGACAACCACGCCAACGATGAAGGCCAGGGTCCATTGCTGGTTCCAGCCCGACGCACGCGGCGGCAACAGGCGCGATACAAGACCCGAAACGCCCATAATGCGGCCATAGAACAGAGCGGTCATCACAGCGGACAAACCGATAAGGATACCTCCGAACAAGGAAGCGAGGGGTGTGAAGCTGGTCTCTATCATTGTGTATTCGCATGTTTGAATATGAATTGATCTGCCGCAAATAAACAGACCGCGACGTTATTTCAAGGGCATACCGACAGAAAAATGTAGTGGCTTAAGAAGGGGCGGTGCTTGAGCGCCGCAAATCTCCCCAAACCACAAACCCTTTAAGGCAAGCCCCATGGCGCGCAAAGGATCGCAATCATATGCCGCGCGCCATCGCGCCGATCGCCCAAGCTGCAATCCTGACAGGCGTGGCTCATAAATGAGCGTTCGCGCGCAGAGCGTCAAGCATGCTGCGCGCCTTGCAGTGGTTGTCGTGAGCCAGGGAGCCGTCGTGCAGCGGCCCTGCTGTTTGGGCTGCTGCGGCGTAAGCCTCTATTTACGCGCGAAACGGCCATGGTTTGAAGCGGCTGCTTCGCGCTGTCACATCTTTGCGATCACTACTATGTGTTCATTATGGCGCGCGGGCATACGGGTTAGCAGAGGGCGGGGCAAAAAATCACTCTCGTCCCCTTGTAACCCAATTCACGAAGCTCTATCTGGCTAACATATTCAGTTATTCGAATGTAACAGTCTGATCTTCGCTCTGGCTCCTGTCTGTGCTAGGCTCCATGCCAAGGGGGGGCGGCTCTCGAGCCTGCGAAGACACAGACCTTCATTCGCGTACTTCGACCTCAGTTCTTTATGTATGGAGACCTTCCATGGATTATCCCGTCAACATGGCCATCGTGCCTGACGTAAAAGCCTTCTTCGACGATGACTCGAACACGATTTCCTATGTCGTATCCGATCCGGCAACCAAGAAAGCGGCGGTCATCGATTCGGTGATGGATTTCGACTATGCCGCCGGGCGAACCAGCTTTGAAAGTGCGGACGCCATCATAGCCTATGTGCAGGACCAGGGCTTGACCGTTGATTGGTTGATCGAAACCCATGCGCACGCAGATCACCTGTCGGCTGCACCCTATCTGCAGAACAAGTTGGGCGGCAAGATCGGCATTGGTCGCGAGATCATTACGGTGCAAAACGTCTTCGGCAAGATTTTCAACGAAGGCACCGAATTCCAGCGCGACGGCAGCCAATTTGACCGCCTGTTTGACGATGGAGACACCTACCAGATTGGCAACATGACCGCCTTTGCCATGCACACACCCGGCCACACCCCAGCCGACATGGTGCATGTTGTCGGCAACGCGGCCTTTGTCGGCGATACCCTGTTCATGCCCGATGGCGGCACCGCGCGCGCCGACTTCCCCGGTGGGGATGCGGGTATCTTGTACGACAGCATCCAGCGCTTGCTGGATTTACCCGAAGATATGCGCCTGTTCATGTGCCACGATTACGGCCCCAACGGTCGCGATATCCGCTGGGAAACTACGGTCGGTGAAGAGAAAGAGCACAACATTCACGTTGGCAAGAACGCGGATCGCCAGACCTTCGTCAAACTGCGCAGCGAGCGCGACGCCACCTTGTCCATGCCGCGGTTGATCGTGCCCTCGATCCAGGTGAACACCCGCGCAGGCAAGCTGCCCAAAGAAGAGGACAATGGTACAGCCTATTTGAAGGTGCCGTTGAACACGCTCTAGATTTTGGGCCTTCTGCTCGCTCTCACCATTGGCCGCGCCCCGGGTTGGGCGTCACGGGAGCCGCTTAGATTGAGATCTTGGCGGCCTTCCAAGTGCTGCGCTTCAAGTCCCTGGTCGGCCTCCGCCGGGCGTGGGCTTTTTGGCCCTGGTCGTGGCGAGTGGCAAATTAAAAACATAATCGACACTCTGGACATCCCCCGTGCCTTCTTTCTTGCGCTCTTACTTCCCCATTCTCGATTGGTCGCGCTCATATAACTCGACGACCTTCACCAACGATCTGGTGGCGGCCATCATCGTCACCATCATGCTGATCCCCCAGAGTCTGGCCTACGCCTTGTTGGCGGGGCTGCCTGCCGAGGTCGGCCTCTATGCCTCTATCTTGCCGCTGGTGGCCTATGCGGTATTTGGCACCAGCCGGGCGCTGGCCGTAGGGCCTGTGGCGGTGGTCTCCTTGATGACAGCCGCCGCGATTGCCAACCTTGGCATCACCGATCCCGGTCACATGGTGGTGGCGGCCATCACGCTGGCCTTTATCTCGGGGCTCATGCTGATGCTGATGGGCGTTTTGAAGCTGGGCTTCTTGGCGAATTTCCTCAGCCACCCCGTGATTGCGGGCTTCATCACCGCCTCGGGCATGATCATTGCCGCCAGCCAGGTCAAGCACCTCTTGGGCGTCCAGGCCCATGGCCACAATCTTTATGAGCTGCTGATCTCGCTGGTTCGCGAGCTGCCTAACACTTCGCTGTGGACCTTGGCCGTTGGCTTGCCGGCGCTGGTGTTTTTGTTCTGGGTGCGCAAGAGCCTCAAGCCGAGCCTGATCAAGCTGGGCTTGCCTGCGCGGGCTGCGGATATCATGGCGAAGGCAGGTCCGGTGGCCGCGGTGGCTGCGACCACCATTGCAACGGCGGTCTTCCAGCTTGACACCAAAGGGGTGGCGACCGTGGGCTCCGTGCCGCAAGGTATCCCCCCGCTGAGCTTGCCCAGCGGAGATTGGGGGCTCTGGACCTCGCTTGCGGGCTCGGCTTTCCTGATTTCGGTCATTGGCTTTGTGGAGTCGGTGTCGGTGGCCCAGACCTTGGCCGCCAAGCGCCGCCAGCGGATCGACCCGGATCAGGAGCTCGTCGGCTTGGGGGCTTCGAACATCGCCTCGGGCCTGTCTGGTGGCTATCCCGTCACTGGCGGCTTTGCGCGCTCGGTGGTCAACTTCGATGCTGGTGCAGAGACCCCGGCTGCCGGAGCCTTCACCGCCATCGGCATCGGTCTTGCGACCCTGTTCTTGACGCCGCTGTTGTTCTTTTTACCGAAGGCGACCTTGGCGGCGACCATCATCGTTGCGGTGCTGTCCTTGGTAGACTTCTCTGTTCTGGCCCGAACCTGGCGTTATTCGAAAGCTGATTTCCTGGCGGTTTTCGCGACGATCTTGGTCACCTTGGGCTTTGGCGTGGAGTTGGGCGTCAGCGCGGGCGTGGGTCTGTCGATCGCTCTGTTCTTGTACAAGACCAGCCGCCCGCACATGGCGGTGGTCGGCCAAGTCGGCGATACCGAGCATTTCCGCAACGTCGAGCGCCACTCGGTCGTGACCTGCCCCAAGGTCATATCGCTGCGGGTGGATCGCAGCCTCTATTTCGCCAATGCGCGCGCGCTTGAGAATAAGATCTATGACCTGGTTGCCCGCCAACGCGAGGCCAAGCATGTGGTTCTCATGTGCTCGGCGGTCAATGAGATCGACGCCTCGGCGCTGGAATCCCTGGAGGCGATCAATCAGCGCTTGGCAGACTTCGGGGTCAAGTTTCACCTGTCGGAGGTCAAGGGGCCGGTGATGGATCGCTTGCGCCGCAGCCATTTTTTGCAGCAGTTGACGGGCCGGGTCTTCTTGTCCCAGTTTGACGCCTTTGCAGCTTTGAGGGCATAGAGCATGTGTCGTTGAATTGCATTCACTCAACACGGTCTAACTATTTGATTTTAAGGCAAATGTGCCTTTCCGATCTTTGGCACAATCGGGGGCGATTGCTCGGGCTTTGCTCTATCGCAAACTGCAGACGCGCGGGCTCACGCCAGAGCAGGTTCACGGCACAGCGGGGGCGCCAGTTAGCGATACTCTGGCTTGTTGAGGGGAGTTACTGCGAGCCAGCCGGCACGCAGAAGGGGTTAACGCCCGCGGTTTGGGGGCGGCAAGGCACTGGAGGGTTCTGCCCGTTGGAGCCGTTGTTTGAACCGCCGCCGCCATCGCCGCTTCCGACCACTTGCGCGCTGGCTTGGCCAGCGCCGCCGAGGGTCGCAACAACCGGCAAGGAGAACAAGGCGCCTCCAGCAAGAACCGTTGCCATTAAGGAGCGACGGCGTGCGCTAATTTCTTGTTCAGTCATGCTCTACTTCCTCCAGATTTTAACCTGACATCCTGGGTGATCGGTGCCAGACTGGACGCTATGCAATCTGAACTTTACAACCCTGAAGTAGAAAGAATAGACCATTATGGACGTCCATCCAAATGGTTTGTTGACTACCCGACTGACTACCTTGATGACCTGGCTGCATCGCTCAAAGAAATCGAGCTTGTCTTGCAGTTGGAGTTCGGCGTCAGCATGTACCTGACCTGGGGCAGTCTGTTGGGGGCGATCCGCGAGGGGGATTTTATTCCTCACGACTTCGACATCGACGTTTCTTATGTCAGTCGCGCGCGCAGTCCGGTTGGGATTCAAAAGGAATTTCATCGCATTCAGGAACACTTTCGGCGCTTTAAGCGCCTCTTGAAGCCCGCGCCGTCCGGCAAATTTATGATCGGCGGTGCCCTGGCACCCAGCGGACTTTATGAGCACGGAATAGAGATTTGGACCAGCTTTGTTGTCGGCCAAGACTTCTACGCCTACCCCACAATTCCGGGCTGGTTGCCTGCGCGCGCTGTTCGTCCCTTTCGTACCGCCTATCTGCGTGGTCTGCCCTTCTCGGTTCCCAATCAAGCTGAGCTGTTCCTTGACCGCTACCTGGGCAGCGATTGGCGCAGCCCCAAACTTCCCAAGGATCATACCGAAAAGACCGGGCGCTACGCCTGCTTTGACTTCCTCTATCCCGATTGAAGCAAGCCTCTGTCCGTTAGCAATTGCAAAGCCCGATTGACCTCGTCAGAGGGCGTTTGCTCTAAGCCGAATTCAGCGCAGACCGCGCGTTCGATTTCCCGGATCGTCCGGCTGCCGTCGCAAAGCAACAGCACCACGGCCGCCGATTGATTTAGGTAGTGCAGATGACCTTTGGCGTCCTGGACCTTTAGGCCGCCCTTGGAGGGTGTCATGGGCAAGGTGAGATCGGCAAAGGGACGCTCGGGGATCGGTGTATCTTGGGGCATATCTTTCGCTCGCTTTGGGGCTACCAACCTGGGGCTCTCAATTTGAGCGCTCAATTTGAGCTCTCAAGCCAAACAAATCTAGAGATCCTCGCGCGACAGGACGCGGTCGATGATGGTCGATGTGTTGATGCCGGGCTGATAGGGCAGGCGCTTGAAGATGCCGTGCGCAATCGCGACGCGATAGAATTCCTCCCAGCCCTGGCCAGCGTAGACCACAAGGCCTATGTCGTGTTCGTCCAGGAAGGCCTCGGTCAAATAAGCGCCAAACATGGTCGGGCAAGCCAGAACCGTGTCCGCCAAGCCCGTGGCTCGCACCGCATCCATGCGCTCGTCAAGGGTCAAGATGGGACGGCGCTTATAAGCCGCTGCGTCTTCGTCGGGCGTGACGCCAACAATGAGCCGGTCGCCCAGGCTGCGCGCTTTGCGCAAGAGCCGCAGATGATTGGCATGCAGAAGGTCAAAGACCCCTTCGGCGAATACCGTCGTCACTGTTCGTCTAGCACAGCAATTGGGCGGCCCACGCTAGCTCGCCTGCGCGGACATGAGGCGCACCAGGCCAGCGACGTTTTTGACCTTCAATTTTTCAAAGATGCGGGCGCGGTGGCTCTCGACCGTGCGCGGGCTGAGGTCCAGGTTACGGGCGATTTCTTTGTTGGTATGGCCAAAGGTCAGTTGCTCGGCGATGGTGGCCTCTCGCGGCGTCAACACCGACAGATCAGCAGCCATTGCTATGCCTTGCGATTCGGTGCGCGCGCGCTCAACCACATCAAACAGCTTTTCCAGCAAGGCGGTGGGCGAGACGGGCTTTTCCACGAAATCGTAAGCACCCAGTCGCACAGCTTGCACCGCTGAGCTGATGTCGCCGTGGGCGCTCATCATGACGATGGGAAAGCGCGTTTGCGACTTGAGTTGTTGCAGGACCTGCATGCCGGACAGGCCGGGCATCAAGAGGTCGAGCAAAGCCACATCGATATCCAGGTGCTTGGCGCGATCCAGGAATTGCTGGCCTTCCATGAAGGCCGACACAAAGTGGCCCTCCAAACTCAGGTATGCAGTCAAAGCATCGCGCACGGACGCGTCGTCGTCCACGATGGCGATCTTTAAACTCTTGTTTTCTGCCCCATTCATGCGTCGTCTCTAACCGGCCCCTCGTCTAGCGGTAAACTGACATGGAAACGCGCGCCGCCCAATGTGGGGGATTGTCCCGCTTCGATGTGCCCATTGAAGGACTGGATTATACCCTTTGACACCGACAAGCCAATCCCTAAGCCGTCTGGTTTGGTGGTTTGGAAGGCATCAAACATCTTTTCCAAGATCGATGCGTCGATTCCAGGGCCCGAGTCCTCCACCGTAATCTCGACATGGCGCGTGCCAAGCCTAAAGGCCTCGTTGTCGTGCGCGTCCTCGCTGTCTGCGGGCAGCAAGGGGGTGTCTTTTTCGCTCACATCTACGCGGATTTGCGGTCCTACGATTTGCGCTTCGATCATGGCGTCGATGGCGTTCTTAAAGATATTCGTGAAGACTTGCCCCAAGCCAACGCGGTCGCCAAACAGGTTCAAGTGGGGCATGTCGTGTTCAAAACTGACCGCCACGTTGTGACGCTTGCCGACAAACGAGACCATGTCCAAGGCTTCATCAATTACAGCAATCAGGTCGAAGGAGCAGTTTTCAACCGGGCGATTTTCGACCATTTGGCGGATGCGCTTGATGATGGCCGACGCGCGCATGGCTTCTTCGCTGGCTTTATCAAACAGCGTCTTCAGCGTGGCACTGGAGGACTCCTCAACCGTCTTGCTGGCGGCTGACAGATAAAGCATGAGCGCGGTCAGTGGCTGGTTCAGCTCGTGCGCAAGGGCGGAGCCCATCTCGGTCACTGCGCCGACCCGTGCAACGTGGTGCAGTTGGGCCTGCAGGTCTCGCGAGCGCGACTCGGCTTCCTTTTCGCGTGAGATATCGCTCAAAATGCCGATGAATTGGTCGGCGCCATCCACCACGGCGTGGCCAACCGACAAGCGCGCGGGGAAGTGACTGCCGTCCTTGCGGCGTCCCATGACTTGGCGGCCAATACCAATGATCTTGGCCTTGCCAGTGTCCATGTAGGACTCGACGTAGTCGGCATGGCGCATGGCGTGGCTGGTCGGCATCAAGATGCTGACATCCTTGCCCAACAGCTCGTCGCGCTCAAACCCAAAGATGGCGGTCGTTGCGCCGTTGACGTCCAAGATCACAGACCGTTGGTCCATGATGATGGTCGCATCCACCATGGTGTCAAAGAGCGTACGGAAGTTCAAATTCGTGTCCAAGGTTCTTGGCCTAGCTTGCGGTGAGGTCGAAGGAGTTTCCACCGCCGTTGCGCACTCTAGGCAGAGCTTTTACTGCCTGTCTAACACGGTAGGGTTCAAACTGCATTGGAAAACCGCTCGGTCACGGGATTGTAGTAACGGTCGATGCGCGAGGCCACCACGCGGGCCACAAAGCCATCGTGCTGGGTCAGTGCCAGGCCTTGGTCGTCCAGGCGGCACAAGCTCGACAGCTCGCCCCGGGCCAGATCGTCAAGGCGCGCAATCAAGGGTTGAGCCTCAGCGCCAAAGGCCTCCGTCAGACCTGAATACGAAAGCTTCATATCGCACATGAGGCGCTCGATGGCCCAGCCGTAGAGGCGGTCATTAGCGCTCAGCGGCAGGCCGCGGCTGCTGGCAAGTTGGCCCGCGTCGATCGCACGGGTGTAGGCATCGGTGGCCGGGTTGTTTTGCACATAGCCCTGTGCGAAGCGGCTGATGGCCGAAGGACCGAGTCCGATCAGGGTCGGGCAGGGATCGGTGGTATAGCCCTGAAAATTGCGATAGACGCGACCGGCGCGCGCCGCTTGCGCCAGGCTGTCGCCGGGCAAAGCAAAGTGATCGATACCAATGGCCTGGTAGCCTGTATCAATCAAGCGTTGGCGGGCAAGGCGCGCTTCGGCCAGGCGCTCTTCGGGCGAGGGCAGGGTCTCTTCTGGGATCAAGCGCTGATGCTTCTTGACCCAAGGCACATGCGCATAGCCGAACAAAGCGATGCGCTCCGGGCGCAGGCTGATGATTTGCTCCAATGTAGCGGCAAAGCGGTCCTGGCTTTGGTATGGCAGGCCATAGAGCGCGTCGATATTGACCGAGGGGATGCCCAGGCTACGCAGGTGATCAATGACCGCTTTGGTGTCTTCAAAGCTTTGCGGGCGATTGATGGCCGTTTGCACAAGCGGATCAAAATCTTGGACGCCAAGGCTGGCGCGGTTGAGGCCCAGCGCCACCAGGCCGTCGTAACTGGCCGGTGTCATGTCCACAGGGTCAAGCTCGACGCTGATTTCGGCGCCGTCATCAAAGTCAAAGTGGCGATCCAGGCAAGCACGAAGGGCGCGCATATCCTCAGCGCGCAGCAAGCTGGGTGAGCCGCCGCCCAGGTGCAACCGGGCGATGCGCGGCTTGCGATTATCGTTGGCGGCTTGCTGTCGCCCCAGATGTTTGGCGACCAAAGCGATTTCTTTATACAGCACCTGAAGGTAAGCCGCCACCGGCTCATAGCGCCGTGTCTGCTTGGTCGTGCAGCCACAAAACCAGCACAAGCGGTCGCAATAGGGGATGTGGATATAGAGCGACAGCGCTTGATCGGACGGCACTTGCGCCAGCCAGGCGGCATGCGCAGCCGGATCAAAGGCAGCTTGAAACTCCGTGGCTGGAGGGTAACTGGTATAGCGGGGCACGGCTTCATGGATAAAGGCCGTTGCCTGGTTAGCGCTTTGCATAAGGTGCTGCTGCCTGTCTCGGGGTTACGCCGCCCAACGGGCAAGCGTAAAACGGGGCGTGACTCGAAAACGAGTGTTGGCCAACGCTAGCAAACCACGCCGTGCAGCTCTTTGATCTTGCTCAAGCCTTGGGGCGGCTGGAACGCAGGAGGTCGGTGTCTGTTTCGCGTTCTGCTGAACGGCTGGCTCCGCAGGCCTTCGGGCCATGTTTGGGAACCCGAACCGCGAGCGAGCCACGGTGAAAGGATGCGCTCAAATTCGGCAGATCCGCATCACCCGGCAAGGTGAGGCTGGTCATAAGCTGTCCTGCCTCGCAGCCGGTGCATCCGCTGGTGTCGTCGCAGGTGGGCGTTGGGGCGGGCGTTGGGGCGGTGGCATACGCGCGAAGGCGCCGCTGCACCGCGTCATCGTCGCGCGCAGGTTGCTGGCCGCAGACCAACAAGCGCTGTCCACGCGCAAAGACCGATATTTGTTTGGCATCAAAGCCCGAAAGCTCGACCTCGAAGCCATAGCAACCGCCTTCGTCGCGGACGTTCAGCGGGGCGGCAAAGCAGGACAACAGAGGGTTGTCGGGGCAGTGGTCGGGGGCTGGCTGGCACAGGCCCGTCAACCGTCGGCGAATCCCGCCAGAAATGGCCTTGAGCGGCGTTTCAGGGCTGACCTTGGGCGGCACTCTTGCGTAGTGAATGGCAGTGGGGCAGGCGAGGCCCGAATGAGCGAGCTGGGGATCTGGCGCGCTGGTCTCGCGCTGCCAGGGAAGTCGTCCCAGGCGAAGTCGTCCCAGGGGGAGTCGTCGAAAAGGGTGTCGTTGCCAGGGAAGCAAAGGCATGATGAAGCTCCAAAGCGGCCAACACCCTGCGGGAGAGAGAGTGGGGTGCGAGCCGAAGCAAGTGGAAGAGGCGGCAGCGGGTCTCGCAAACACGGCCGGCGGTCCAAAGCAGATCAGGGGCAGAGATCTGATCGGACGCCCTGGGCCGGCTTGTCGAGCCCGCTGCCAGACACCACCCAGCAAGCGCTGAACGGATTGGCTGAGAGTGAGAGGGTTTTTAGAACCCGAAGTGACATAGCGCTGAGAAGGTGAAAGGCCAGACCCGGTAGGCGGTGGGGTAAGTTGGTCCCGCCCTTCTAAACGGCGCACGCTATATCGGACTGCGCCGCTTATCTTGCCAGCAGGACTGGAACTTGAGTCTGGGCCACTAAGGTCTGTGTCACCCCGCCGAACACCAGTTCGACCCAACGCTTGCGGCCGTATCCCCCGGCGACAATCAGGCTCGCGTCGACATCACTTGCATGTTCGACCAAGGCCTGACCGATGGTGGAATTGGCAGTATGGATCAGCGAGTCTGTCACCTGGAAGCCTTGGCGCGCGATGTAGGCGCACATGTCGGCAGCGCTCGGCTGGCTAATCCCATCATCATTGAACTGGCGGTGGGCGTAGGCCACGTCGATCGTACCACCGGCGGGCATGAGGCGCATGAGCGAACGCGCGGCGCGGGCCGCCTCGGGACACTCCTTCCAGGCCAAGACCGGCTTGGCGAATAAGGGCTGCAGCTTGGCCTCAAGTGGCAGCAGCAGAACCGGAGTGGGCGACTGATCGGATACGTGCAGCGCCAACAACTCGTCGTAAAAGGCGTGCTCCATGTGCGGCTGTGAGGGCAAAACCGTCAGGTCGGCGTACAGCGCTTGGGCTGAGATGTGGTCGAAGGCATTGCCGGTGACCGCGCGCCACTCCTTGACGAACGTGTGCGGCAAAGCACAGGCCTCAAAGGCAGCCTTAACTTTGGCGGTGGCCTCCTTGGACTGGGCTGACAGGTCCTCAATCACGTCGGCGGGCAGAGCATAGCCGTGCGCGGAGTAGCCAGCATAGCCGAGGCTGTAGTCCATGATGTCTTTGACGTAAAGGCCGATAAGATGCACTTCTTGCCCCTCAAAGGCCTCAGCGATCTTGGTTAGTGTGGCTTCGACCTGACTGGTGTCAAACAGCGGTGAAAGCACCGTGATGCGGGCCATGTCCATCTCCCATTAATTCTGCGTTGGGTGAGCGCAGCAATCGTTGCTGCACTTCATAGCTTATAGGATGGCAAGACCTGCCTCTTCGCACCATTCGCACTACTACTGCGGCGTAATTTTGCCAGCCAGGTATGTAAGGTAAATCGAACGGTTTAGGTGGATGGTGGATTGTAACGTATTGATAATAGACAATTAATTTCCGAATTTGCGTAAAACTACCCTACCGTAGTTGCGCGTCTACCGCCTCCGCCGCTTGTATGAGACTTTGAGGTAGATCAAGCGGTTGAAAATGGGCGGATTGACCCTGCTTTTAGCGTGTTTTGAAGTGAGCGACACTTCGCAGTTCGCAGCGCTTTATTCGACAACTTTCGCTTGGAAACAAAAGACCCTCTTGGACCTGAATAGGACATGCAAAGGTGACAGATTCTTACGAAGCCCTCCAGGCGCGCGACCATGACTTAGAGCTGGCGAACCTTGGTTATAGCGGTGCTTATGAAAGCCCCAGCCACGGACAGACCGCACAGGCTTGGCGCGGCCTCGCCTCGGCGCGGTCGGCACGGCACCTGGCACCACGTCCGAGCGCGGCACGAGACGCAGATGAAAGCCAGACCTTAGACACGCTGTGGCGCCGTCTTGGCAGTTGTAAACGCTTGGTGCGTGGCGAATTCTTGTACCAGCAAGGCGATGCCATCGAGCGCTTTTATATAGTTGAAGCGGGTGTGGTGTTGCTCAAACGCTTTACCAGCGACGGCCGCGAGCAGGTTTTAGAAATGGTGGGGACGAACGAGCCGACGGATCTGGCCTTTGCTGGGCTCTATGATCACAGCGCCGAGGCGGCAAATGACGTGGTGGTTCGCGTCATTTCCCTGGCCGAGCTGCAACGCTCCCCCGAGATGATGCGCTTCTTGCTCACCGCGGCCCAAGATCGCGCGCGCAACGACCGTGACCACATCTTTATGTTGGGACGTCTGAGCGCTGAGCAGCGTCTTGCGCGCTTCTTGCTGCACTTGGTTGCGAAGCTGGCGACGCCGCTGGAAGGCGGTGAGCCAACCGCAAAACCCGGAGCGTCGGAGCGGGCGGTTTTGCGGTTTATTCCCTCCCGTCAGCAGGTTGCGGATTTTACGGGTTTGACGCTGGAAACGGTGTCACGCCAACTATCCCAGTGGCGCAAAGATGGCCGCTTGGAGGAGCAGCGCGGCAAGTCACTTCGGCTCACCGACCTAGAATTCTTTCAAGGTCTGGCCAACGCCTAGCGACTCATGGCAAGTCGAGAGCTCACAGATATTTTCTTTTTCTAAGATAATAATTGCAGAGTTTAAGTATAAATCAACTCTTTGCGATAAATAAACTGAAAGACAATGCAGTCGGTCCATTCTATTTTGGATCGGCTTTTTTGTACTTAAAGCTTAGGTATTTATGCTGAGACAAAGTGATCGATCAGGGTTTTTACGGTGACAACTTTGTTCAGCATTCCAAACCAGCGATTGACTTAAATCAAATCTGTGATCAGCGCTCGCAATTAGTCTGGCGTTAAACCGGGCTAGTCGAGCGCGGTGCCCCTTGCTTCGCCGCCTTCACCATGCGGACGGCGGAGCCAACCGGTCGCGCTAGCGTGTCTGGAGAAACGAAGGGTTTCAAACGAAAACAGAAAGGTTAGGCGCGTGAAATCAGGCTTCTTAACACTTTTGATCGCCGCCTTGGCGGTCATCGCGCTGGGGGCGATCGCCAGGAGTAGCGATCCCCTGTTGGTGCAACAGGCCTATATCGTTGGGGCGGTGCTGGTGTTGGCACTGCTGTTTGCGGTGCGGGGCACGGCCAAGGAATTGGCCAACGACACTCTAGCCCGCTCAGGCTGGCAAGGCGTGTCGGCCAAGAACAAGCCCTTGTGGGTTGATGAAAAATACAACGATACCATCGTGCGCTATGGCGTGGTCGCCATCGTCTTTTGGGGCGTTGTAGGCCTGCTGGTCGGCGTCGTGGTAGCGCTGCAAATGGCCTGGCCACAGTTCAATATCGAGCCCTGGCTCAGCTTTGGTCGCTTGCGCCCTCTGCACACCTCGGCGGTGATTTTCGCCTTTGGTGGCAACGCCTTGCTGACCACCAGCTTCTATGTCGTTCAGCGCACCACCGGCGCACGTCTGTTTGGCGGCGCGCTGCCTTGGTTCGTGTTCTGGGGCTACCAGTTCTTCTTGCTGCTGGCTGCCAGCGGCTATGTGGTGGGCATCACCCAAGGCCGCGAGTACGCGGAACCCGAGTGGTACACCGACATCTGGATCACCATCGTTTGGGTGGCCTACCTGTTGGTTTTCCTGGGCACGCTGTTCAAGCGCAAAGAGCCCCACATCTATGTGGCCAACTGGTTCTATCTGGCCTTTATCGTCACCGTGGCCATGCTGCACTTGGTCAACAACCTGGCGGTTCCGGTCTCTTTGACTGGGATTAAGTCCTATTCGGCCTTTTCTGGCGTGCAAGACGCGCTGGTCCAGTGGTGGTACGGCCACAACGCGGTTGGCTTCTTCTTGACCGCCGGCTTCCTGGGCATGATGTACTATTTCGTGCCCAAGCAAGCAGGCCGTCCGGTCTACTCCTACCGCTTGTCGATCATCCACTTCTGGGCGCTGATTTTCCTGTATATCTGGGCGGGACCGCACCACCTGCACTATACCGCTCTGCCGGACTGGGCACAGACCCTAGGCATGGTCTTCTCGATCATGCTGTGGATGCCCTCTTGGGGTGGCATGGTGAACGGCCTGATGACGCTGTCTGGCGCTTGGCACAAGCTGCGCACCGATCCGATCTTGCGGATGTTCGTTCTGGCGATTGCTTTTTATGGCATGTCCACCTTTGAGGGCCCGGTCATGTCCATCAAGTCTGTGAATGCGCTGTCGCACTACACCGATTGGACCATTGGCCACGTTCACTCTGGCGCTTTGGGCTGGGTTGGCATGATCTCCTTTGCGGCGGTCTACTACCTTACGCCGCGTCTGTGGCGCCGCTCCAGCCTCTATTCCACCCGCCTGGTCAACTGGCACCTGTGGTTGGCGACGCTGGGCATCGTGATCTACGCGTCTGTCATGTGGGTGGCTGGTATCACCCAAGGCTTGATGTGGCGTGAATACGATCCGCAAGGCTTCTTGGTGAACAGCTTCATCGACACTGTGTCTGCGCTGCACCCTGAGTACGTCATGCGGGTTGCTGGTGGTGCCTTGTACCTGCTGGGCGCTCTGCTGATGGCCTTCAACGTCTACAAGACGATCCGTGGCGGTGCCTGGGATCGCAAGGCCGAAAGCGACCCCACCCCAACTCGTGATGCTGAGCAGGCTGGCGCTAGTGCCGCGCCCGCTGGCACCGCAGCGACTGCATAAAGGAGCGCTCATATGTCTTTTCTTGACAAACACAAAATCCTTGAGCGGCGTGCAACCTTGCTCTTGGTGGTCTCGCTGCTGGTGGTCACCATTGGTGGCATCGTGGAGATCGTGCCTCTGTTCTATTTGAAGAACACCATTGAAAAGGTGGAGGGCATGCGGCCCTACACCCCCTTGGAGCTGGCAGGACGCAACGTCTACATTCGTGAGGGCTGCTATGTCTGTCACTCGCAGATGATCCGCCCCTTCCGGGACGAGGTGGCGCGCTATGGCCACTACTCGCTGGCGGCTGAATCCATGTACGACCATCCCTTCCAGTGGGGCTCAAAGCGTACCGGGCCTGATCTGGCGCGTGTGGGCGGGCGCTATTCGGACGAATGGCATGTCCAGCACCTGATCGAGCCGACCCAGGTGGTGCCCGAGAGCATCATGCCCTCCTACAGCTTCTTGGCCAAAACCCCGCTGAACTACGCGAATATTGCGGGGCACCTGAAGGCCAACACTGTCGTGGGTGTGCCCTACAGCCAGGACATGATCGACAATGCCAAGGCTGATCTGGAAGCGCAAGCGAACCCAGACTCCGACTACGACGCCTTCCAAGAGCGCTACGCCAAAGCAGGTGTGCGCGACTTTGACGGCAATCCTGAGCAAGTCACCGAAATGGACGCCCTAGTCGCTTATTTGCAGATGCTGGGCACCCTGGTTGATTTCAACTTGTACAACGAAGCAGAAAATCTGCGCTAGGAGGCACCATGACTTACGAAGCCTTACGGCACTTTGCGGATAGCTGGGGATTACTATTCCTGTTTCTGTTTTTTGTTGGCGTTGTTGTCCTGACTCTTTGGCCAGGACGGCAACAGCAGTTCGACGATGCCGCCCAAATCCCCTTAAGGAAGGATGATGACCATGAGTGAGAAGAGCCACATTGACCAGGTCTCTGGTGTCGAAACCACTGGTCATGAGTGGGACGGCATCCGCGAGCTGAATAATCCCCTGCCGCGTTGGTGGCTGTGGATTTTCTACGCGACCATCGTCTATTCCATCGGCTACATGATCTGGTTCCCTGCCATTCCGCTGTTGAACGGCAACACGCCCGGTTTGTCGGGTGAGACCAATCGCGGCAAGCTGCAAGCCGAGCTGGCAGCGGTCGCACAAGAGCGCGAAGCCATCACGGCCCAGATCAGCGCCTCAAGCCTTGAGGAGATCCGCGACAATCCTGAGTTACAGCGCTTTGCGGCGGCGAGTGGCAGCTCGCTGTTCAAGGTCAACTGCTCGCAGTGTCATGGGTCTGGCGCCCAAGGTGGTCCGGGCTACCCCAACCTGAACGACGATGACTGGATCTGGGGCGGCAGCTTGGAGGCCATCCATCAAACCATCGCCCACGGCGTCCGGTTCGAAGAGGATGATGACACTCGCTTTGGTGAAATGCCCGCCTTTGGCCGCGACGAGCTGTTGGAGCGCGATGAGATGACCCAAACCGCTGAGTTTGTGCTCAAGCTGTCCGGTCAAAGCCATGATCCGGCGGCGGCGGAGGCTGGCCAGGTCTTGTTCGAGGAGAACTGTGCGGCCTGCCACGGTGAAGCCGGCGGTGGCGACGTTGAAGCTGGCGCGCCAGCGCTCAATGATACCTTGTGGCTCTATGGCGGCGCAAAGGATCAGATCTTGGCGCAGCTCAACCAGCCCAAACACGGCGTCATGCCCGCCTGGCAACAGCGCCTGGGCGAGGTCGCGGTCAAAGAGCTGGCGATCTACGTCCACTCCCTGGGCGGCGGCCAATAGCCCGCCGCTTGCAAGGGCGGTCGCCAAGCGCGGTCGCCCCTTGGGGTCCCTAGAGCGTCTGCCGCTGGCCTGGTGCCACATCCATCGCTCTAGCGTCTGGCTTTTAAAGGCAAATCCATGGTCGAAAGTCGCACGACTTTCTCGCGGTTTGCTCCAAGCCCCGCAATCAAAGCGCCGCCGTTGGAAGGGGGCGCTTTTCCCTGTTCCTACCGCTTAAGACAACCGCCCTCTCTCTTCTTTCGGCATCTTGAGCGTTCAGATAAGGAGTAGACCCTTGTCAGATCCACAATCCGCTGCTGAGCTTGCTGCCCAGCGGCCCAAAAAAACAACCGGAATTCCGGCGGGCCCGCCCTATGAGGTGCCGCTTTATGCCCCGCGTGAGAAGATCTATGCCAGGCGGGTGCGCGGCTTCTATCGCAGTCTCAAGTGGTGGATCATGGGCCTCACCCTGGGCATCTATTACCTGACGCCCTGGCTGCGCTGGGATCGGGGCTCATATGCGCCCGACCAAGCGGTGTTGGTCGATCTGGTCAACCGCCGCTTCTTTTTCTTCACCATCGAGATTTGGCCGCAAGAATTCTTTTTCGTTGCCGGCATGCTGGTCATGGCCGGGGTAGGGCTGTTCCTGGTGACCTCGGTCGCAGGGCGGGCCTGGTGCGGTTACACGTGTCCGCAGACGGTCTGGGTTGATCTCTTCTTGTCGATCGAGCGCTTTGTCGAGGGCGATCGCAACGCGCGCATCAAGCTGGATAAGGCCCCGAACTCGGCGGCGAAGATCACCAAGAAGGTCATCAAGCACAGCATCTTCTTGATGATTTCTGTTGCCACTGGCGGCGCTTGGGTCTTCTATTTCGCCGATGCTCCGCAATTAGCCGCCGACATCTTCACTGGCCAGGCCGCCTGGGCCGCCTATGGCACCATCGCCGTTTTGACCGGCACCACCTACGGCCTGGGCGCACTGATGCGCGAGCAGGTCTGCACCTACATGTGCCCTTGGCCACGCATTCAGGCCGCCATGCTGGACGACAAGTCCCTAATTGTGACCTACAACGACTGGCGCGGCGAGCCACGCGGCAAGCATCGCAAGCGCGCCGAGCCCGGCACTTTGGGCGACTGCATCGACTGCAACGCTTGCGTGGCGGTCTGCCCGCAGGGCATCGACATACGCGACGGCTTGCAGTTGGAGTGCATCACCTGTGCGCTGTGTATCGACGCCTGCAATGGCATTATGGACAAGCTGGACAAGCCGCGGGGCCTGATCTCCTATGCCACACAAGAATCCTACAACGCCAATATGGAATTGGCGGGCGCGCGCCAGATTGAGGACCGGGGGGACAGTCACGGCTGGGATATGTCGGGCATCAATCCTTTGCAGGTGCTGGACGATAAGGGCGGACAGAACCCGGCGCTGGCTCATACCACGCTGCGCAGCTTCTTCCGGCTGCGGACCTTGATTTATATGGCGGTCTATGGGGCGATAGGCTTGGGGCTTCTGGGCGCTTTGGCGACGCGCGATCGTTTGGATCTGAACGTCAACCACGACCGCAACCCCTTGTTCGTCACGCTGTCCGACGGCTCGATCCGCAACGGATACGAGGTCAAGGTCGCCAACATGCTGGCCTCGCCGCGCCGTTTCACCATTCGCGCCGATGGCTTGCAAGGTGCTGAGCTGTATGCGCCGCTGCTCTCTGGCTCACAGGAACCAAGCTGGGCCCAGAGCCTGAGCGTGGAGGTGCCGGCTGATGAAACGCTGACCTTCCATATGTTCTTACGTCTGGACGGCCAAGCCGCCGCCGCTGCGCCCGAGCGCTTCAATTTTGTGCTGCAAGACGCGGGCAGTGACGAGCACATGCTCGAAGCCGCCAAGTTTGAGCGCCCCACCCCCTGATCCAGAAGGAGACTCCCTCATGGCACAGTCACACAAGCCGCAAGCCATGGATTTCGACCTGGCCGCAGAAAATCGTCGCATGGGGCGCTGGGTCTTGGTCCTGGTCCTCAGCTTTTTCACCGTAATCATCGCTGTCAACGTCACCATGGCGGTGCTGGCCAATCGCAACTGGACGGGCTTGGTGGTCAAGTCGGCTTACGTCGAAGGCCAGGCCTTCAATCAAAAAGTGGCCGACGCACGGGCCCAGGCCGAACGCAACTGGCACAGCGCGCTCAGCTTTGACCAGGGCGTGTTGCGGTTTCAGATCTCTGATGCCCAGGGCCAAGCCTTGGACTTCCAGCGCGCGCGCGTAGAGATCGGCCGCCCGGCCTTTGAGCAGCAAGATGTCGTGCTGGAGCTGACCCAAGACGCCAGCGGTGGCTTGTCGGCACAACAAGACCTGCTGCCGGGTCTTTGGGCGGTGTCCATCGAAGCCTTTGATGCGCAAGGGCAAACCTATCGCCGCCAGGCGCGTCTGTTTGTGCGCGATGATGGCAAAGGGGTGCTGCAATGACCTGTTGTGCGCTGAAACCCACAACACTAGAGCTGGACGCGCTGGCCTCTGGCGATGGACTGAGCCAAGAACGCAACCAAGCGCTGATGGCTCAAGCGCGTCGCCTGGAAACAGAGCAGACCGGCGGCGAACCCGCCGCTGAGCGCTGGCAACTCGATCTGTTGGTGCCGGGCATGCACTGCGCTGCCTGCATTCAAACTCTGGAGCGCGGCCTTGGCCAGTTTGAGGGCGTTGAGAGCGCGCGGGCCAACTTGTCGCTCAAGCGTTTGCGGCTGGTCTGGCAACCGGACAGGCTGTCGGCCCTAACTTTGGTCCAGGCCGTCGAGGCACTGGGCTATGAAGTGCAGGCCTTGGATCTAGAGGGCGAAGCAGGGAGCCAAGACAAAGAGGGCCGCAATCTGCTGATTGCCTTGGGCGTGGCGGGTTTTGCGGCCTCGAATGTCATGCTGATGTCGGTGGCCAATTGGTCGGGCACCGATGCAGCCACCAACCAGCTCTTCCATCTCATTTCGGGTTTGATTGCGGTTCCAGCAGCAGCGGTGGCGGGGCGGGTCTTCTTCGCCTCGGCCTGGCGGACCCTGCGCAAGGCTCAGCTCAACATGGACGTGCCGATCAGCCTGGCGATCCTTCTGGCCCTGGGGCTCAGCTTGTACGAGGCTTTGACCGGCGGTCAGCACGCCTATTTTGACGCTGCACTCAGCCTCATGTTCTTTTTGCTGGTGGGCCGCTATCTGGACCACCTGATGCGCAGGCGCGCTTTGGGTGCGGTCTCCACCCTATCGCGCATGGCTGCCCGCACTGCGCGGCTGGTCGATGCAGGCGGCCAAGTGACCGTTGTCCCGGTTGACGAAGTGCAGCCTGGACAGCGCTTGCGGGTGAGGGCAGGTGATCGCGTGCCGGTTGATGCGCGCGTGATCAGTGGGGCGAGCGATCTGGATCTATCGATCGTCACCGGCGAGAGCGAGCCGATCGCCGCGGCGCCTGGCCAAAGCCTGCAAGCGGGGGTCTTGGTGCTCAACGGCACCTTGGATTTGGAAGCGGCGAGTACCGCCCAAAGCTCCTATATGGCCGAGATTTTGTCCATGATGGAGGCCGCCGAGCAGGGCAAGGGGGCCTATGTGCGCCTGGCTGACCGTGTGGCCCGGCTCTATGCGCCTGCCGTGCATGCCCTGGCAGCAGGGGCCTTTGTGGCTTGGCTGATTGCCACGCAGGGCGACTGGTATCAGGCCTTGTATGTCGCCATCGCGGTGCTGATTATCACCTGCCCCTGTGCGCTGGGCTTGGCGGTGCCGGTGGCGCAAGTGGTGGCCTCGGCGCGTTTGTTTAAGAACGGCGTCATGGTCAAGGAGGGCTCGGCCATCGAGCGGCTGGCGGAGGTGGATCGCATCGTGTTGGATAAGACCGGCACGCTGACCAAACCGGACCCACGCGCTTCGGTTCTGGCGCAAGAGCCAGGCCATGGGCCCTTGATCAAAGCGCTGGCTGAGGCTTCCCACCACCCGGCAGCGCGGGCAGTGGCCCGGTTGCTGGAGGGCCAGGACAGCGAGCCCCTGCAAGACCTGCGCGAAGTGCCAGGGCTGGGCATGGAGGCGCGCTGGCAAGATCAGCGCTTGCGTCTTGGGCGTCCGGCTTGGGTGGGAGACCTTGCGGCCGGTGGCGGGCCGCAGGCGGCCTTGCTGGAACGGGCTCAGTTGGCCTTTGGCGTCGAGGGGCAGGCGGTCAGTGCCTTTACGCTGGATCAAGACTTGGCCGACGGTGCCCATGAAGCGACGACCTGGCTGGCCGCGCGCGGCTATGCGCCTGCGATCTTGTCGGGTGACCGGGACTTTGCCGCTCAGGCGGTGGCCCAGGCGCTGGGCCTCAGCGATTGGCGCGGGCAACTCAGCCCCGCCGAAAAGGCCGAGGCCATCGACGCGCTCAGCGCTGAAGGACACCGCGTTCTGATGGTGGGCGACGGCTTGAACGATGCGCCTGCCTTGGCACGCGGACATGCTTCTATCGCCGCTGCGGCGGCCAGCGACGTGGGGCGCGCGGCGGCGGATGTCGTGCTGACCCGCCAAGGCCTGGCCAGTTTGCCCATGGTGCTGGAGCTGTCGCGCAAAACGCGCCGCGTCATCGCGCAGAATTTCATGATTGCTCTGGCCTATAACTGTGTGGCGGTACCCTTGGCGGTCCTGGGGTTGGTGACGCCCTTAATCGCGGCGGTGGCCATGTCCAGCTCCTCGATTGTGGTGGTGGCCAACGCCATGCGCCTGTCGTGGATGGCTGCGGGCCTACAGACATCCAAACCGGTGCTCGAGCCTCGCCAGCGCAGATCATCAACCCGAAGCACGCGCCCAGATGCGCGCGGATTGGGGCCGCGCTTGGCCGGGCAGGTCAGCTCATGAACGGCTTGCTGATCTTGGTGCCTATTGCTCTGTTCCTTGGTGGCTTGGGGCTGGCGGCCTTTATCTGGAGCCTGAAATCGGGCCAGTACGAGGACCTGGAAGGCGCTGCCGAGCGCATCTTGTTCGATGAGGACGAGGGCTAGGGACAGGCGCTAGGAGTCGCCCAGGGTGGCCCGCGACTCCGGATGCATCCTGCGGCCTCGCGGCCAGGTGTTGGGCGCGGACCGTGGGGCGCTTTTGACCGATGTCGCGAACACGCCTGGCCTAAGTCGCACCTGGTTCAAATGGCCAGAGTTGGCTTGACCCTCCAAAAGTTCCTTGATCCTGTCGAGAAGTAACCAGGATGCAGGGTTTGGGAGGACGCGCGTTTCATGGCACTTCGAACTACGCTCGGTGAGCTGTTGCACGACTGTGCGCGGCGCTTTGGCGACCGGCCTTTTGTGACCATGGCCCCCAGCGGTGAAACCATCAGCTATGTGGGACTTGAGCGCCTGACCAACCGCCTGGGACACGGCCTTATGCGCCAGTTCGCCTTGGCCCCCCAAAATGGGCTGGGTCACGTTGCGATCATGCTGGAAAACTCCATCGCCTACCTGGCTATGTCCTATGCGCTGAAGAAACTGGATGCCGTTGAAGTCTCGGTCAACCGCGCCTTCAAAGGCCCAGCGCTGAGCCGCATGATCAACCTGACCGCCTGCAAAATCATGCTGACCTCACAGGCTCACTTTGAGGCTCTTGCAGCGGTGATCCATGACCTGCCACACCTGCAAACCTTGATCGTCACCGACGCGGTTGAGGACGCGCGCCAGCGTTTCCCCAATCTGACAATCCTAGCCTATGAGGCGCTGCTGTCTGACCGCGAGGACCATATCCAGAGCCAGGCTGCTGATACCGCGCCCGCCGTGGTCATGTTCACTTCTGGCACAACCGGCGTGTCTAAGGGCTGCTTGCTGTCGCATCGTTGCGCCGTGCGCACGGCTGAAAATATGATCGCGCCCTTCCGCTTGACCGCTGATGATGTGAACTACAGCCCCTATCCGCTATCGCACCCTGGCCCGGCCTTCTATGACATTTTGCCGATGATGCTGGTGGGCGGGCGCGTGGTGTTGCGCGACGGCTTCAGCCTGGCGCGGTTTTGGCCCGAAGTGGCCGAGTTTGGCGCGACTTGGTTCATGTGTCTGGGGTCCGTGCAGCAGTTGCTTTACGCAGCTCCGCCATGCCCGCAAGAGCGTCAGCACCGCGTGACCCGCTGTTGGGCGACCCCGGCACCAGTGCCTAAGGCTGACTTTGATGCGCGCTTTGGTCTGCATCTTCTGCCTGGTGGCGGTTATGGATCCACCGATGCGGGCTGGGTGGTGGTGCCGCAGTGGGATCATCCGGGCGGCATCGTGTTGCCGCACTACGAGCTGGCCATTGTTGACGACAACGACGAGGTGTTGCCGCCAGGCAAGGATGGGGAGATCGTCATTCGCCCGCGCGAGCCGGGCGTCATGTCAGACGAGTATGTCGGCATGCCGGATAAGACCATGGAATCGCGCCGAAACCTGTGGTTCCACACCGGCGACATTGGCCGTTTGGACGAAGAAGGCCGCTTCTATTTCCGCTATCGCAAGGCCGAGCGCATCCGGGTGCGCGGAGAGATGGTCTCCGGTTACGAGGTCGAAGAAGGCGCGCTCAGTCACCCTTTAATCGAGGACGCTGCGGCAGTGGCTATCCCTGCGCCGTTGGGCGAAGAGGACATCCGCTTGTTCGTGACCCTGAGACCGGGAGCGGTGCTGACGCCTGAGGAGATTCGCCAGCACTGCGCAGGTGTTATGGCGAAGTTCATGGTGCCTGCGGTGGTGACGATTTTGCCTGAGATGCCACGCACGCCGACCGGCAAGCCAGAGAAAGGCAAGCTGGCGGCCATGCCACTCGATCAGCACCTTGAAGGATTTGTACCAACTTATGCAAACGCCACGACGCAGTGACGGCAGGGCTGTTTGATAGATCGTTGTACTGCAAGTCCAATCAGAGCTTTGCAGGGCATGGAGCGACGCGGCTTTGGGCTTATGCAAACGCCACGACGCAGTGACGGCAGGGCTGTTTGTTTCGTCGGTGTGATGCAACTCGGATCATGGCTATGCAGGGCATGGAGCGACGTGGCTTTGGGCTTATGCGAGCCGCTCCCAAGTGCACGTTTCGTTGAATTGCATACAGTTTACATGCTCTATCTCTTTGGTAGTGGCGCAAATGCACCCCAAGCAGATGAGGCGCAATCGAGGGCGATTGCTCGGGCTTTGCTTTTGGCTACCTAATATTGCGCATCTAGGTCTTGGTCGAGCTGCCTTCGTCCGCTTCGGGCCAGAAGTCGGCCAGCGCTGCGCGGCTGTCTTGCAGCGCGCCTTGCAGGTGCAGGCGCACGCCCTGTTCATCATAGGCGCGGTCCAGCACCTCCAGCCCTTGATCGGCGACCAGCCGCTCCAGATCAGATTGGCGGTCAAACCCCGCGCTGAGCCAGACCCGCTCGATCTTGCGCCAGGTCTCCAGCGCACCTGCGGCCTCGGCCTCTTGAATGGCCAGATTGGCGGCCCCCGAATAGGCCCGCGCCAAGCCGCCGGTGCCCAGTTTGGTGCCACCAAAATAGCGCACAGTGATCAGCCCGACATCGACCAAGCCCGCGCCCATCAAGCTGCGCAGGCTGGGCATGCCGCTGGTGCCGCCGGGCTCGCCGTCGTCCTTGGCCCCTTCCTCAATGCGGCCCTCGGGCAGCATACGGCGAAAGGCCGTGACATGGTGGACGGCCTTGGGGTGCAGGGCGCGCAGCGCTGCCAAGCGCGGCTCAAAGTCCGCGATCGGCACCAGGTGAGCAAGGAAGATTGACTTCTTTTCTTCCAGCTCACCCAGCACTTCGCGGCTTGGGAAGCGCAGGGCTTTGAGGTTGGACATGGGCCTGCCGCCAGCTCAGCGATTGGCCTAGGCCTTGACCACCAGATCGCGCGGCAGATCAGCGAACAGCTCTGGCGCGCCGTCGGTAATCGCCAAGCTCTCGGTGATCTCAAAGCCCCAATCGTCCATCCACAAGCCGGTCATAAAGTGCATGGTCATACCAGGCTGCAAAACGGTCTCATCGCCGCGACGCAGGCTATAGGTGCGCTCGCCCCAATCCGGCGGATAGGAAATGCCGATGGGATAGCCGGTGCGGCTGTCTTTATGGATGCCGTACTTAGCCAGCGTGTCGAACAGCGCAATGGCGATATCCTGCACCTGGTTGCCCGCGCGCGCTTGCTCCAAGCCCGCAGCCAGGCCCTCTTGCACGGCTTTTTCCGCGTCCAAGAAGGTCTGCGATGGCTTGCCCAAAAAGACCGTCCGCGACAGGGGGCAGTTATAGCGCTTATAACAGCCGGCCAGCTCATAAAAGGTGCCTTCGCCGCTCTTAAACGGCTGATCGTCCCAGGTCAGGTGAGGGGCCGCCGCGTCCGAGCCCGAGGGCAACAGCGGGACAATGGCGGCGTAGTCGCCGCCAAACGCGCCGGACTCATCTTCTGCACCCTGGCATGCCAGGTTTTGGATCGCGCCCACCAGTTGGCTCTTGGGCAAACCGGGCTCGACCATCTCCCAGACCTTGCGGTGCATGCGCTCAACGATCTTGCCCGCCCGGCGCATATAGGACAGCTCGCGCGGTGATTTAACCGCGCGCTGCCAATTGACCAAGCCGGTTGCATCAACCAGCGTGGCGTTGGCCAGCCCGCTGACCAGGGTCGCATGGGCCTTGGCGGAATAATAGTAGTTGTCCAGCTCGACCCCGATGCGCCCTTTGGCGATGCCGTGATCGGCCAGGTGCTGGGTCAGCACCTCCATGGGGTGCTTGTCAGGGTTTTGGACATAGATATCGTCATAGGACAGCACGCGGGCATGATCCATATAGACCGTGCGCACTGCACCGTTGGCGTCTTGGCGGCGTCCGAACCAGAAGGGTTCGCCGTCGGGGCCAACGACCACGGCCTGGTGGACATAGAAGGACCAGCCATCATATCCAGTCAGCCAGGCCATGTTCGAAGGATCGCTGACGATCAAAGTATCCAGGCCCGCAGCCGCCATAGCTTTACGGGTCTTGTCCAGGCGCTGCTGGTATTCGTCTAAGCTGAAGTTCAGCTTATCAGCGGACAGTCGCGACATAGGCTCTTCCTTTCCTCAAGGTTCGGGGCGGGCTGTTGTGTGGCCCGCACTTGTGTCTGGCTCACCCTTGGGGCAAGCTGGCCAAGCTAGCACTCATGCCGGGCTCAGCGTCCAGCAAATTCGCACGCCAAGGCAGGTCTGACTAGTCTGTTACCGTCAAAAAAAGGGTGTTGGCTATGGCCTTTAGCGCACTGCTTCGCGCAGAGTTTGAGTCGATCGTTGGCGCGCGTCATGTCCTGGGCCGCGAGCAGGACCTTGCGCACTACAACAACGACAATCGCGGTCTGTATTTTGGCGACGCAGAGCTGGTGATTCGTCCCGGTTCGACCGTCGAGGCCAGCGCGGTCATGGCTTTGGCCTACAAGAACGACATCGCGGTGGTGCCTCAGTCGGGCCACACTGGGCACGCGGCGGGCGGGGTGCCTGCCAAGGGGCAGATCGTCGTCACGACTGAACGCATGACCAAGCTACGCGCCATCGACCTGGACAATAACGCCATGACGGTCGATGCGGGTATGATCTTGGAACAGCTGCACGCGATCGCTGACCAGCATGACCGCCTTTATCCGGTCTCGCTGGCGGCCAAGGGATCGTGCAGGATCGGTGGCAATGTCGCCACCAACGCGGGCGGTACGGCGGTGCTGGCCCATGGCAACACCCGCGACAATATTCTGGGCCTCGAGGTGGTGCTGCCCGACGGGCGCATTTGGGACGGCCTGCGCGCGCTGCGCAAGGACAACACCGGCTATGACCTGAAGCACCTGTTCATCGGTTCAGAAGGCACATTGGGCCTGGTGACTGGTGTGGTGGTCAAGCTGGCACCCAAGCCCAAAGGGCGCGAAGTGGCCTTTGTGGGGCTAGAGAGCCCGGCGCAAGCGCTGGCGCTTTTGATGCATTTGAAAGGGGCCCTGGGGATGGCGCTGACGGCCTTTGAAATCATGCCGCGGGTGCCGCTGGAATTTACTCTGGCCTATCAGGACAGCCTGCGCGACCCCTTTGCCGAGCCCTATCCTTGGTACGCGCTGGTCGAAATTTCCAGCACCCAGTCCGCCGAACACGCCCAAGAACAGAGCGAAGCAGCCTTGGGCGCGGCGCTGGAGGGGGAGTTGGCGCTGGATATCATGCTGGCGCAGTCCGAGGCGCAGCGCGCCGATCTCTGGGCTCTGCGCGAGACCATGCCGCCCGCACAGGCCCCGCATGGCTGGTCGATCAAGCACGACATCGCCTTGCCCGTACACCGCGTGCCCGAGTTCTATGAACGCGCCGATGCGCTGGTCTATGAGGCTCTGCCGGGCGCTCGCATTTGCGGTTTTGGTCATATGGGCGACGGCAACATCCACTATAACATCACCCAGCCAGCGGGTGCCGCGCCCGAGCTGTTCGCGCCCAAACGTCACGAGATTAACGCCAAGGTCCACGCGCTGGTTAGTGCCATGGGCGGCAGCGTATCGGCCGAACACGGCATTGGACTGGCCAAAAAGGCGCTGCTGGCGGAGGTCAAGTCACCGGTCGAACTGGCGATGATGAAGGCGGTTAAGGCGGCGCTGGACCCCAAGGGGCTGATGAACCCCGGCAAGATATTTGACTAACTTTAAGCACACGGGATGTCGGCCATCACCGCGCGCGCCAACCGGGCCGGTTGATCCAGCAACAGGTGGTGGTAGGCGTCATCGACGCTGACCAAGGGCGTGTCCGGTCCCAAACGCTGGCGAAAATCCTGAGCCCAAGCGCGTGAGCACAACGCCGACAGGTCGCCACGAATAAACAAGGGGCGCTGGGGCAGCGCCTCATAGACCGTGATCAGTTGGTTCCAAAAGTCACGGTTGGATTCTGGGCCCGAGATGCGGCTGGGATCAAAGACCCAGGACCAGCCTTGCTGGTATTGGCGGATCGAATGGTGGGCCACATAGTCCTTAACCCAAGGCTTTTGCGCGGGCTGTTCGGGCATGTAGCGAAAGCGCGCCTCGGCGGTGGCACGATCAGGATAGTACTTGCGGGTGCCACGCCAAGGGTTGCCCATGGGTGCGGGCGACAGGCGCATGGCGGTATCGCAGACAATCAGGCGGGCAAAGGCCGCAGGCGCTTGCGCCATGGCGTGAATGGCAACCGCACCGCCAAAGCTGTGCCCCAGCAGAACGGGGGCGGCGTGAAAGCCGATCCCTTGGGCCACTGCTACCACGTCTTGCCAATCCTGTTCGCGGGTATAGTGGGAGCGCCAATCGCTTTGACCCATGCCCGAAAAGCTCAAGGCCGCTACTTCCCAGTCGTCGGGCAGGCAGGCCATCAAGGGATCAAACCAGTGCGCGTGCGCCAAAAACCCATGCAAACACAGCAGTGAGACCGCCGGGGTCTGGCCCGCCTCTAGCTTGGCGGGCTTCCAGCGCAAGTGCAGCTTGCAGCCTTGGTGATCGAAACTGCGGTCTTGAACGGCCAGGCCGTCGAGCAGGCGCGGGCTGGTGTCGTCGGGCAATACAAAGGGCATGGCGATCCGGGTCTGGCAGGAATAGGGGCGGTAGCAGCGGAGTGGTGGCTCACCGTGCCGCTGACACCAGGAAGTCTATAAAGACCCGCGCTTTACGCGACAAGTAGCGTGTCGCGGGATAGACCGCTACCAGCGTCAGGTCGGGCGGGTTGTACTCGCTCACCAGGGAAACTAGGCGACCATCGGCCAACGCAGCTTCGACAAAAAAGCGCGGTACGGCAGCAATGCCCAGCCCTTGCAGCGCGGCCTCGACCAAGATATCGCCGTTGTTGCTGGCCAGCCGTGGTTTGGGCGTCACCGTCAGCCGCTCGCCACCCGCAGCGCGAAAGCTCCAACGCGGGCTGGAATCGCGCTGGGTGTAGACCAAAGCGGCGTGCTGGCTCAGGTCGCCGGGCTGTGAAATGGGCGGGTTATGGGCCAGATAGTCTGGGCTGGCGACATAGACAAAGGGCAGGCGCGCAAGCTGGCGTTGGATCAAGCTGGAATCCTCCAGCGCACCGATCCGCAAGGCCAAGTCATAGCCTGCTTGCACCAGATCTTCATACCGATCACTCAGGTCCAGTTCCAGCGCGATGCCGGGGTAGATCTGGCAAAAGCGCCCGATCAAGGGCGATAGGCAGCGCGTGCCGTAAGAAACCGGCGCGGTGACCCGCAAGCGCCCTTGGGCCACGCTGGCTTGGTCGCGGGCCTCGTCTTCCACCTCGCGCAGATTGTCCAGGATTAAACGCACCTGCTGGTAGTAGTCCTGGCCGGCTTGACTCACCGCAAGCTGTCGCGTCGAGCGCTGGAGGAGTTGCAAGCCCAAGGACTGCTCTAGGGCGGAAACCTGCTTAGAAATCTGTGACTTGCTGCGCCCCAGTGTGTCAGCGGCTGCGGTGAAGCTGCCCGCCTCGACGACGGCAACAAAGGCTTGCATGGCTTGTAAGCGATCCACTAGCCTAATCCTTCGATTCGAACCTCAATGCCCAAGTGATAGCACGCCATGGACCAGCAAGAGCTGAAAACCTACCTTGAGTCTGCCAACGCAGACCAACGCCTGGCCCTGGCTAAGGCTGGGGTCATTATGGCCATCATGCAAGAAAAGTTGCGCATGGGCTTCACCAACGACGAGGTGGCGACCATCTTGGCAATGGATGATGCAAACCAGGTGGACCCGGACATGCTGGAATCCTGGAAGCGCCAGCTTGAGCGCTTTGAGGACGCGCTGGGCGACGAAATTCGCCAGGGCTAGATCGCGAGCAATCTTGGCACGCATACTGCAATAAGCGCGCGCGGACAAACTGGGCTCTGGGTCTTCCACTGGGCCAATGATGTTGGTGTTTGCGCCAGGGCGTGCTGTGGCCGGCCTGTATGGGCGCAGGCATTTGGTTTCTTGTCTGTGAGGCTGCTCTATGTCCGTTGTCCCCTTGCTGTCCCCCGATAGCCCTTCACCCAGAAGACTGCCCATTAGAACGCCCAATAACAAGCGCCCTTGGCTCCGCAAAGGCCTGTTACTCGGCGGCCTGCTGGCCGCGGGTCTCAGCACGACCTCTTGGGCGCAGACCTGTCAGGCGCTGGCCGATCACCCCGAGCTGGGCGGACCCGCGCAGGTGGACACCAAGGGCGGCACCGCCAGCCAGATCTGCCTTGACGAGCTGCGTCGCGATCCCTTCAGCGCCCGCCTGATGGGCCTGGCCGCGCGTGCTTTGCAGGCTGAAGGCGCGCTGGAGCAAGCCTTTGGCCAAGCCAGCAAGGCCGCGCTGTTGGGCGATGCTTCGGCCATGAACACCTTAGGGCTGTTGTATCTAGAAGGTGGAGCCGCAAGTCCGGGCTCGCTCCCCGATTATTTCCTGGCGCGCATATGGTTTGAAAAGGCCGGCCGCGCCGGACTGGGTGAGGGCTACTATAACTTGGCCCAGCTCTATCGCGACGGCAAGGGTGTGGCTGCCTCGCAGGAACGCGCCGACGAATTTTTGGCCGAGGCGGTGGCACTGGGCAACAAGGCCGCGCAGGCTATGCTGAGCTCTGGCGATCTTCAGGCCTCCGCTGAACGGCGGGTGGCCATGCTGGAGGCTCTGAGCGATGAAAACCACCCTGCTTCCTTGTTTGAACTGGGAAAGGCCTACTATTTTGGCGAGCTAGGCTTGCCGGTCGATTACGACTTGGCGGTCGGCTACCTGCAGCGCGCCAGCGACGAGTACCACGTTCCAGCCTTCTATTACCTCGGCCTGGCTTACGAGCAGGGCAACGGCGTGCGCCAGGATACGGCCAAGGCGGCCTATTTCTATGAACGCGGCACGCGCTACGATGACCCGCAGGCTATGCTGGCGCTGGGGCAGTTCTATCGCGATGGCAAGGGCGTGGGGCGCAACGATGACAAAGCCTTTGAGCTGTTGGAGCGCGCGGCTGACGCAGGTTTGGCGGCCGGTCTGACGGACTTCGGCTTTCTCTATTATGACGGCCAAGGGGTTGTCCAAGACCGCCAGCGCGCCTTGTACTTCTTTGAACGCGGCGAAGCCGAGGGCGACGCTCTGGCGGGCGCACAGCTTGGCTATATGTACGAAAACGGCGTTGAGGTCACAGCCGATCTCGCGCGCGCCCGTGGGTATTATGAGGCCAGTGCCGAGCGCGGTAATACCTATTCACAAGTCCAACTCGGCTTTCTGCTGCGCGATGGCGATGGCGGGCCAGCCGACCCACAGCGGTCCTTCCAGCTCTTCAGTCGTGCGGCTGAAGCGGGTAATGATGACGCGTTGGCGGCGGTGGCTTTTGCCTATGAGCGCGGCCTGGGCGTTGAGGCCGACATGAGCGAAGCCATGGCTTGGTACGAGCGCGCCGCACAAGCCGACAGCAACTGGGGCACCTTCAATCTTGCCTGGCTGCTGCTTTATGGCGATGAGGATAAGCGCGACATCAAACGCGGTCTTCGGGTCATGCACAAGGCTGCAGAGCTGGAGTACTCCAGAGCCTACACCGAACTCGGATATATCTATTCAGAGGGCTATGCAGGATTGCCGCTGGACCACGATGAGGCCGTGCGCTGGTACATCAAGGGCGTCGAGCGTGGTCGTGCAGATGCCATGAACGGCCTGGCCTTGCAGTACGATTTTGGCTGGGGCGTCGAGCGCAACCACGTTAAGGCCGTCGAGCTCTACCATCAGGCTGCCGAACAGAACAATGCCCGCGCTTTGGTCAACCTGGGATTTGCCTACCATGTGGGCCTGGGCGTCGCACGGGATGACACCAAAGCGATTGATTTCTTTGAACGTTCGCTGGTTCTTGATGACCGCGATACCGTGGCCTTGACCAACCTGGCCTGGGCTTATGAGCAAGGCCAAGGTACCGCGCAAGACCATGATAAGGCGCGCGGCCTTTATCAGCAGGCGATTGAATTGGGATCGTCACAGGGCCGCTTTGCCCTGGCGCGTTGGCAGCACTATGGCATTGATGGGCTTATCGACCTGGACGCGGCGCGTGCGGTTTATGAGGAAATCGCTGACTATTCGCGCCCGGTGCGCCTTGAGTTGGCGCGGGTGACCGAGGACGCCGATCTCCAGCTCAAGCGGTATAAGGCGCTGGCCGATGATACCTTGGGGCCCAACGACTTTGACCGTCTTTCGACCTTTGCCAACAACTTGGGCGGGGTCGAGTGCGAGCTTGCAACCGCGATTGCTCCAGAGGTTGCGCGGGCCGAATTGGGCTTTTTGAAGCAAGATCGCAAGCTGATCGCGCACGCGGTTGAGAACGGCTACACCGCTGCAGCCTTCCTGCTGGGTGAGGAGGATGGCCTGGGAAGCTGGCAGGAATACCAGCGCGCCTATGTGCTGGGCTGCCCCGACCTGGAGCTGGAATAGCTCGCACGGCTTAAGCCAGCTTGGGTTCGGTTGCGCGCAGACCCGCTAAGGTCCAACGGCGCAGGCTTGCTGGGGCCGGTTGCGGGCTCGTCGTATGGGGTTGGGATGGTTGCTGGATTGATCGCCGGATTGATCGCTGGATAGACCGGCCAGCGCCAGGGCGCAGGCGCCCACTGGCATCGTGGTCTGTTACCGCACGTAACAGGTCTGTGTTGGGAACCATCATGGCTGTATCCTTTCATAAGTTAAAAACACTGGAAATATAGGCTGCTTTCGGGCCTAATCAGAGTCAGCGATTCTTTTCAGTTGAAAGGTGAGCTATCATCTATGGCGATCGATTGGACCAAGCTTCCGTCGCTAACCGCGTTACGGGCCTTCGAAGCAGCGGCGCAAACGGGCAGCTTTTCCCAAGCCGCGCGCTCTTTCAACGTTACCCACGCAGCCGTGGCCCAGCAGGTGCGCGCCCTAGAAGAGCATCTGGGTTTGAAGCTTTTTGAGCGCTCTGCGCGTGGCGTCCAACTCACGGCCGAAGGCAGTGAACTGGCCCGCACTTTGGTGACCGGCTTCGCTTTGATCGCCCAAGGCGTCGAGGCCTTACAAGACAAGAACCGCAACCGTCCACTTCGCGTGACCACGACAGCCTTTTTTGCTGAGTCGGTCATCTTCCCGAGAATCACAGACTTCTGGAAGCAGCATTCCGATATTGAGATTTCCTTTACCCCCTCGGACGAGCCCATCGATTTGGTGGCGCAGGGCATGGATATCGGAATTCGTGCCGGGCGCGGGCCTTGGCCGGGGTTGCGCTGTTTAGATTTTGTTCAAAGCCCAACGCGGGCCTTGGCCGCGCCATCGCTGGTGGATGATCCTGGTGTTGATTGGTCCCAAGTGCCCTGGCTCATCCCAGACAGCAGCACCTGGGAGCGCGAAGCTCTGAGCCAATCAGGCATTGACGCGCGCCAGATCAAGACCGTGGATTTGGGCAACCCGGCGCTTGAAATCCGCGCGGGAGAGGAAGGCATGGGCCTGGTGCTTGAGGCTGAGATCGATGTTCGTGCGCAACTGGCCGCGGGCAGTTTGAAGATCGCGCCAATCCCCATTGCGCACGTGTCGCGCTTCTTCATTGTGACGCCGCCTTGGACGCCCCGCCCGCCCGTTGCAGCCTTTATCGCCTGGCTGCGGGCCTTGGCGCCTCAGCTCAGCGCGACAGGCGATTGACTGGTCCTGCGGGCCTATCGCCGGGCGATGGCCGACAAAGCCCATGATAGCAATGCCTTGCATGCGCTGATCGCCACCATGGGCGCCGAAGCGGTGTTCCCCTGCAATCCGACACAGGGGCTTTCGATCCCTTACGGTTTTGAAGCCTGCAAGGGGCGCAGCACCATCGGGCGCTGCTCTAACAGGCACACGCATGTCAGGCGCGCTGCAACTCGCTTCGCCAGACAGGCTGCACACTTGCTTGGCTCTCTGTATCGCGCCGCTGCTCTGCTATGGATGCGGTGAAACTCGAACCTTCACAGCATTCGACGTGTTTTTCCGCATCTTCGCATATCTGCAGGCGGCCGCTGTGGCGCGGTATTAGATATTAAGCGAAATCAATCGCCACCTCGCCAAAGGGGCCAAAGTCAGCGTGGAAGCTTGAGCCCGACGGGGCTTCAATCGGACGGATGAAGGAGCCCGACAGCACCACTTGACCCGCTTTCAGGCCCTGGCCGATGGTCGCCAAGCGCTGGACCAACCAGACCATCGAGGTGACGGGATCGTTCAAAACGCCCGCGCCCAGTCCGGTTTCTTCAACCGTGCCGTCGCGCTTCACGATGGCGCCGATCCAGCGCAGGTCAAAGGCATCGACCGCGTGGCGCGTGTCGCCCAGCACCACGCCCGCGTTGGCGGCGTTGTCAGAGATGGTATCAAAGATCTTGCGCGCCACACCGCTGGCCGGGTCCTTGCGAACAATGCGTGTGTCGAGGATCTCCAGGCAGGGCGTCAGGTAGTCGGTGGCGGCGATGACCTGCTCGCGGGTCACGGTGTCGCCTGCCAGGTCCGCCGACATGACAAAGGCGATCTCGGCCTCTATGCGCGGCTCGATAAAGGTGCCAGCAGGCACGCTTGAGCCGTGAGCGAAATCCATCGACTTCAGCAAATAGCCCGAGTCCGGCGTGGTGATGTTGAGCGCCATCTGCATGGCCCGCGAGGTCAGACCGATCTTCCAGCCGATCTGTGGGTCGCCCTGGGCCATCTTGGCGGCCACCACGGCGTCTTGGATCTGGTAGGCCTCGGCCAAGGTGATGTCAGGGTGTTCCAGCGAAATCAGCCCGGTTTGTACGCCGGTCTTCTCGGCCGCCAGCAGACGGGCAGCGGCCGCTTGCACTTGGTCTTGCGTCAAAGCCATGGCTCAGGCCTCGTCGGCGACGGTGTTGCGCAGTTCGCCTATGCCTTCAGCGGCAATGACGATCTCATCGCCCGGCTTCAAGAAGATCGGCGGATCAAAGCGCGCGCCAGCCCCGGTCGGTGTGCCGGTGACGATCACATCGCCGGGCACCAGCGTGGTGAAGGTCGAAATGTAGGCGATCTGAAAGTCGATCGGAAAGATCATGCGGCCGGTGCGGTCCTTCTGGCGCAGCTCTCCATTGACGTGGGTGGTCAGCTCGATGTCCTGCAGCTGCGACTTGTCCTTGAAGGGCACCAGGTAGGGGCCAATCGCGCCCGATTGATCGAAGTTCTTGCCCTGGGTGACGTTGAACTTGGCGTGGCGCACCCAATCGCGCAGGGTGCCTTCGTTGCACAGGGTCATGGCTGCGATGTGGTTCCAGGCATCGTCGCGCGCGATGTGGCGGCCGCCTTTGCCGATGACGATCGCAATCTCGCCCTCATAGTCGAGCTGGTCGGAGGCCTTAGGGCGGATCAGCGGCTGGTTGTGGCCGGTGAAGCTGCGAGCAAAGCGCGGGAACAGCGAGGGGTTGGGCGGCAGGTCTTTGCCGTCCTTGTACTCTTCGTTGCGCGAGGGGAAGTTGACGCCAACGCAGATGATTTTTTCCGGGCGCGGCACGGGAATGTCATAGCTGAAGCTGCCGTTGGGATGGGTCGCGGCCTTGCCGTTCGCCGCCGCCTCAAGCTGGTCAAAGCCGCCGGCTTCAACGACTTCGCGCAGGCTAAGCCATTGGGGGAAATCGGGAGACAGGGCGATCATGCCGTCGTCGGTCGCGAGGCCGTAAAACTGCTGGCCGTTGGCGCTGAAGGTGGCGAACTTGCTCATGGAGCGGCTCCTTTGCCGAAATAATTTGCGGGTCGTCAAAAAAAAGCAGGGCCGAGGCCTGGTGTCCTCGACCCCTTTAGCCTGGTTAAGGCGCGATGATGGGCGTGGCGTTCAGCTCTGCCGGGCGAGGCTCTACGCCCTCGAACAGCGAGCCGTGCTCAAACCAAGAGCGGGGAGCGGGCGCGCCCCACAGGGTCTGACGCTGTGGGTCCTTCAGGTCCCACTTGATCGGCTCCAGGTCGGGGTCGATGGTCTGGTAGTCCGAGCAGTAGATCTCAATCCGGTGGCCGTCGGGGTCCAGGATATAGAGGAAGAATGCGTTGGAAATGCCGTGACGACCCGGGCCGCGCTCGATATTGGCGATGTAGCCCGAGGTGGACATGAGGTCCAGCAAGTTGATGATGTCCAGCGGGGTCGGCACCCAGAAGGCCGTGTGGTGCAGGCGCGGGCCCAAGCCGTTGGTGAAGGCCATGTCGTGCACGCCGCCCTTGCGGTGCATCCAAGCAGCCCACAGTTTTTGCGTGTCCTCGTCCTCGGTGTACTCGGTGACGCGGAAGCCCATTTCGTTATAGAAGGCCACGCTCTCGTCAACGTTGGGCGAGAAGCAGTTGAAGTGGTCGATGCGCAGCGGCTTGACGCCTTTGTAGAGCGCGTACTGCTGGTGGATGTGAGGCAGGCGTTCCATCTTGAAATAGAACTCCAGCGGGATGCCGTGGCAGTCTTCGGTCAGCAGCGTGCGGCCTTGATAGGGGCGCTCGATCCAGCTTGTGGGCTTGCCGCGCGCTTGGAACCAAGCTTCGGCTTTGTCCAGCTCTTCTTCGGCAAAAACCTTGAAGCCCAGCGCGCCGGCTCGGGCTTCCTCAGCCTGTTGCAGCACGATGCAGTGGTGGCCGCGCTCTTCCATAGCACGCAGGTAGACGCGCTCGTCGGTCTCGTCGGTGACCTGCAAGCCGATCATGTCGGTATAGAACTTTTTGGACGCGGCCAGGTCCGTGACCTTGAACTCAACATGGCTCAGTCGCAGGACGTTGAAATCCGGGTAGAGATTATAGGCGGGTACAGGCATGTCTTATCCTCCCAGTTTGGGCACAGAGCGAGGCGCGGTCGCAAAGGCGATGTTTTTGGTTTCCATGTAGAAATCGAACGACCAGTCGCCGCCGTCGCGGCCGATGCCGGAGGCTTTGACGCCGCCAAAGGGCGAAGGCAGGTGGCGAATGTTCTCTGAGTTGACCCAGATCATGCCCGCTTCCATGCGCTCGGTAAAGCGCAGGGCGCGGCCCAGATCGGCGGTCCAAACGTAGCCCGCCAGGCCATAGGCAACATCGTTAGAGATGGCCAGGGCCTCGTCTTCGCTATCGAAGGGAATGGCGGTTAGCACGGGACCAAAGATTTCTTCTTGGGCAATGCGCATGTCGTTGGTGGCGTTGGTAAACAGGGTTGGCTCAACATAGCAGCCGTCCAGGCCCTCGACCTTCTTGCCGCCAACAGCGATGGTCGCGCCGTCTTGGCGGGCGATATCCATATAGGACAGCACCTTGGCCTCGTGGGTCGGGTGGATCAACGGGCCGATGACCGTGCTGGGGTCCAGCGGGTGTCCCACTTTGATATTGGCAGCCTTCTTGGCCACCATGGCGATAAACTCGTCGTGGATCGAGCGTTCGACCAGCACACGGCTGGAGGAAGTGCAACGCTCGCCGTTCAAAGAATAGATCATGAAGACAGCAGCATCCGCGGCGCGTTCCAGGTCCGCGTCGGCAAAGACCACCACCGGGTTCTTGCCGCCCAGCTCGAAGTGGACGCGCTTGAGGGTATCAGCGCCCTGGCGCATGATGTGCGAGCCGGTCTGAGATTCGCCAACAAAGGCAATTGCCTTGATGTCGGGGTGCTCGGTCAGCGCTTTGCCAGCGTCTTCGCCAAAGCCGTTGACCAGGTTCCAAACGCCTGGGGGCAAACCAGCCTCTTCGGCGATCTCAATCAGCAGGCGAGCGGTCAGGGGCGACAGCTCGGCGGGCTTGTGAACCACGGTGCAACCAGCCGCCAGCGCCGGTGCTATCTTCCAAGTGGACAGCATGAAGGGGGTGTTCCAGGGCGTGATGATGCCCACGGGCCCCAGCGGGTAGCGGGTGGTAATGTTGAGCTGGTCGGGGCCTGCAAGTTGCTGTCCGTCGCGCGCGGTCGGCGCTTGATCGGCGAAAAACCGGAAGTTGGCAGCCCCGCGCAGGGCAGCTTTGGACATGAAACGCAGAGCCTGGCCGGTGTCCATACACTCGGTGAAGGCGATTTCTTCGGCGCGCGCTTCAATCGCGTCGGCAACTTTATGCAACAGGGCCTTGCGCTGTTTGCCGGGCATGGCCGCCCAAGCGGGGAAGGCCGCCTTGGCTGCCTTTGCGGCGCGGTCGATATCCTCAGCGCCCCCCTTGGCGACTTTGGCAAGATGGCGAAAATCAATCGGTGAGCTGGTATCGAAGGTCTCGCCGCTGGCCGCTGCAACAGCTTGGCCTGCAATGTGGTTCAGGACGCCGTCGCCCTCCCATCGCTTGAGGTAGTCCTGCGCTTTTGCGAGGTTGGTTTGTAAATCAGACATGCTGAGCTCCAGGGGTTGGGGCAAAAAAGGTTTAGGCGGCGCTTTCTTGTTTCAAGCGCGCGTGAACGGTGTTGGTCTTCCAGCTCAAAGCCGGGTTGTTTTCGACGATATCCAAGGACAGCATGAAGTAGCCGTCGGCCAGAAGGGGCGCAAAGTGCGCCTCAGCAGCAGCCATGATGGCGGCACCGGCTTCGTGCTTGGTGTCATCGCTGCGCCCGGCACCCATGCGGATCAGCAGGGCCGCAAAAGCATTGTCGGGGTGATCATCGGCGATGGCGACATGGGCGCAGGAAACGCAGCGCACGCGAATGCCGCCGTATGGGAAAACGCCGGTTTCCAGCATGACGTCACGCAAGCGCTTACACAGCGCGTCCAAATCGCTTTTGTCTGCCAAATTGGCCGAATGCTCGATCGTGAGATGCGGCATGCCTTCCTCCGTGTTTTTATTTAACTTGTTAAATGTCGGGAGATTTGTCAACGTAAAATCGACATAGCTTGCAGGATCGCCGCTCTTTTCATAACAAAGAGGGGTAATTGCACTCCCAACATAGGACATGGCATGGCTTCTACGGCGCAAGACGCCCCTTTGGCACCCATTCACACCAGCCGTTCGCTGCCGATTCTCTTGTTGCGCACGCGTGAAGCGGTGATGCGCCATTTTCGCCCTATGCTGGCTGAGCACGGCCTAACGGAGCAACAATGGCGGGTGCTACGCGTTCTGGACGAACAGGCGACCTTAGATGTCACCCAAGTCGCCGAGCTGTCTTGTTTGCTGCGTCCCAGCCTGACGCGCATCTCGCGAACCTTGCAGGAAGAAGGGCTGATCGAAGCCTTTCACGATCCCAAGGATCGCAGGCGGACTTTGCTGCGCATCTCGAACGCTGGGCGCGCGTTGGTGCAAAAACTTACGCCGCGCAGCCAGGCTATCTACAGCGAACTGGATGGCGTCATTGGCGAGGGTAAGGTGTCAGAGACGGTTGAGATGCTGGAAGCTGTTTTGAAAAAACTCAGCTAAATCATTCGATTATCGGCCTGCGGGGCATTGCGCAACGTGGAATCCCCTATCGCCAGTGGCTCTGATTTGGTCTAGCCTTACGCTGGAACTTGCAAACTATGGAAGGACGGCGTCATGCAAAATCAGCGTTTATCTGGGCTTCTTGCCGGAGCGGTTGGGGCGGTTCTGTCCGCACTCAGCAGCACAGCAACAGCGCAATCGATCTCAGTGGCCTACGACGGCAGTTTTGATGACGCCACCTTTGGCGTGGAAAACGCCATCGTCGATAAGGGGCTGGTGATCGATTATGTGTCTCATGTCGGCGACATGCTCAATCGCACCGGGGCTGATTTGGGCAGCGATGTCGTGATCTTTGATTCCGCGCGCATCTACCTGTTTTGCTCGGCCGTCGTATCGCGCAAAGTCATGGAGGCCAACCCCGACAACGTGGCCTTCTGCCCCTACAGCGTCTATGTGACCGACAAGAACGGTCTGGTCGAGATCGGCTATCAAGACTACCCGGACGGCCCCATGGATATGGTTGAGGAACTGTTGGGCGATATCGTCGAAGCGGCGATGGAATAGCGCGGCCGCAAACCGACACCGAACAACAGGGAGCCCCGCGGCTCCCTGTTTTGTTTTTCGCTTGGGTTGCGCCTGTGAGCGCGCATTCGTGGCTGCTAGCCCCTAGGCGCCAGCGCTGCCGGTCGCGCCTGCATCGGCCAAGTGGTGGGCCATATAGAGCCCTTCGCCCATGCGCTCGATCAGTTTGAGCTGATTGTCGAGCCAATCCATGTGGCCTTCTTCATCCAGCACGATATCCTCGAACAGCTTCTTGCTGCCGATGTCGCGGTCTTCGTCGGCCTGCCGTGCTGCCTGGGTATAGAAATCAATCGCGTCTTTTTCATCGCGCAAATCCGCTTCGAACAGATCTTTCAGGTTTTCGGCGGGCGCAATGGCGGACGCCAAGCTCAGGCGAGGCGCGCCGCCCAAAAAGATCAGCCTTGCAATGAAGCTGTCAGCGTGGGTCATCTCCTCCTGCACCTCTTCGCGCATTTTTTCCGCCAATTTGTCCATCCCCCAATCAGCCAAAACGTGAGAATGAAGCTGGTATTGGTGCATAGCTCCCAGCTCCATCATGATAGCTTTTTGCAGGTTTTCCATAGTCTTAGTGGTATTGGTCATGGTGCGTCTTTCTGATTGGTGGGCGCGCGTACCAAGCGTGGCAAATAATGCGGGCTCAAAGATATAAATAAGATCTGTGTATGCCCCCTATGGCGCGCAATAGGGAGCGACACCCTGTCGGGATCGCTGTTTTCAGCCCAGCGGGCGGGCACGACTTGGGCTTGACCTTCGTTAAATAACTAGATAGGTAGTGATATAGTTATTTAACGAGAAGGACCCGCTATGGCACAGCTCAGCACCTCTGCCGCCTCGTTGGAGGTCGCCCAACCCAGCGTGCGCATTCGGTCAGATCATAACGGCGGCCACCAGCACAGCCACCACAAGGGCTGCGCCTGCCTGGACCCGGAACACGCCGCATTGGGCTTCGCCGCCCTCGGCTCGCCGGCGCGTCTGCAAGTGCTGGGCGTCTTGGTCAAGGCGGGGCCGCCCGGCCTCAGCGTTGGTCAAATCGAGCAGCGCAGCGGCATCAAAGGCTCGACCCTGGCGCACCATCTGCGCGCGCTGGTCGGCGCTGGCCTGGCCGAACAGGTCAAACAAGGCCGCGCCGTCGTCACCCGTGCCGCCTATCACCCGCTTGAGGCCCTGGCAGACTACATCTTGCAAGAGTGCTGCGCGGACCTGCGCTCCATCGAGCTGGCGGCAAACCCCACCAAGGAGGCCGATGTGTGAGCAGTTCAACCCTCGCCAAGCGCTTGCCCGCGGTCAAGCCAGCCGCGCTGCTAAAATCGCCCTGGACCTACAGCCTGCTGTTCTTGTTGCTCGTCGCCTTGCTGGATCGGGCCAGCTTCGCCACGGTGCTTGGTATATCGGCCAAAGCGCTCAGCGGCACCATTCCTTACATCGTCCTGGCCGTGGCGCTGGTCTCCTACCTGAAAGCGGCCGGAGCCGAAGCTATGATCGCCAAAGCTTTCGAGGGGCGCGAAGTGCGCATGATCGTGCTGGCGGCCCTGTTCGGGGGCCTTGCGCCCTTCTGCTCCTGCGAGGTTATTCCCTTTGTCGCTGGTATGCTGGCCATGGGCACGCCGCTGTCGGCCATCATGGCGTTCTGGCTGTCCTCGCCCCTGATCGATCCAGCGACTTTGCTCATCACCGCCAGCGCCTTGGGTTGGCCATTTGCGATCACAAAGGCCGTGGTGGCGGTGGGCTTGGGGCTACTGGGCGGGTTTTCCGTCAAGGCGGTGGGTGCGCTGGGGCTGTTGAAAGATCCTTTGCGGCCGCAAACGCCGCGCTCTTGCTGCGGTTGCGGTCCTGATCCCTTCGGCGGTCGCCCGGTTTGGGCCGTCTGGCGCTTTGCGGAGCGTCGGCAGCGCTTCGCAGAAGAAGGGCGGATTAACGGCTTGTTCTTGCTGAAATGGCTGACCCTGGCTTATGTGCTTGAGGGCCTGATGATCCACTACGTTCCAGCGGGCTTGATTGCCAATGTTGTTGGCGGCGAGGGCCTGGGCTCGACCGTGCTTGCGGCGTTGGTGGGCATGCCTGCCTACCTCAACTCCTACGTTGCACCGCCCTTGGTTGCCAGCTTGGTGCAGCAGGGCATGAGCCCTGGCGCGGGCATGGCCTTTATCGTGGCCGGCGCGGTGTCTTGTGTGCCCGCAATGGCTGCCGTTTGGTCGCTGGTCAAGCCGCCGATCTTTGCGGCCTACATCGGTTTGGGACTGCTGGGAGCCGTGCTGGCAGGGCTTGGCTTCCAAGCGAGCCTGACGCTGGGGCTGTTTTAGGCATTCAGGCAGGTCAAAGCGAAAACGGAGCCTTTGGGCTCCGTTTTTTTGTGGTGCGTTGCCGCGTTGCTTGGTGCGTCAGGCACGGCGACCACGTGGCGCACCCTTGGTCTAAACCGCCCTTGGCCTTAGGGCATCAGCTTGTAAGCCGGTGTTCGCAGCAGCGCATCAAGCTCGGGCAAGTGCTTGGCGAGTTTTTGGGGCGTATTCAGCGACCATTCGTGGCCAATGTCTCTGAAGCGACCAGGCCCAGCCTGCTGATCGCGCAGGCTGGTGATCGCCCAGTAGGTAAACTCAGTGATCATGCAGGCGTAATCACAGGTCGGGTCGTCGTAGTCGAAGTAGCCTCTGGCCTTGGCCTTGTCATGCAGGTGGGCAATGGCGCTGCCGCGAACTTCGCCAAAAATCGAAGGGTAGGCCAGCGCGTAGCCAAATTGAGTGACCAAATGCAGCGATTCCTCAATCGTTGGGTCGAACCTGGTGCCGCGCTTGACCATCTCCCCCTCAAACACGACGGTCAGCGATTTGTTGCCGCTGGCTTCGACGAACTGATCAACCTGCCGCTCACGGCGGACAACGACAAAAGTCGCGCCCTGCTGGGCCAACACAGCGGCGACTTTTGCATTATCCGGCGTTCCGTCATCGTTGAAGTCCAGGTTCCGCTTTAGGACCCCGGTTGCGTGGCCCAGCGCCGCCTTTGACACGCCCCGAGCCGCACAGACATTAAGGCCAAAGACGACAGCGGCAGAAAACGAGGGTGGGCAAGCCGCCAAGGCTGTGCTGCTTAAACCCAAGGCGAGGACGATGAAGCTATTTGCGAGCCAGCTTAGGCGAAGAGAGAGCGTAGGAAGCACTGTAAAACCATAAAAGCGTTGGAATAGACTTCAAGCGATCACAAGGTCGATTAGCGCGACATAGAATGTTCGGCATGTGACGCGCACTCTGGTGAGTAGAGTACGTCAGCGGCGAGCAACGGCATGAGGCAATCAGGGGATAGCAACCATATATCCGCTTAGCAATCAGCTTTGCCCGTGTCATGCCGCTGCTTCGCAGAATCACCCTGACGCGGATGATGGCGGGTTCACGCACTTCTGGTCGGCGGTTTTTTGGGGAGCAAAACCCCGCCCTTGCCACCAATCGGCCTACGTCAGGTGAAGTCTAGAGCAAATGCCCTGGTGCGCCACTGCGGTATGCGCTGCCCCCTTCTTGCGTCGCCCCGCCCTGGGGAAGCAAACAGCGGAGGCATTGCGGTTTGACCAAGGCTGGCGAAGATTTGAGCCAAACCGGACGCAGAATGCCCCTTGTTGCGCTGCGCTGACTTGTGTAGATAGAGGGCGTGGTCCCGTAGCTCAGCTGGATAGAGTGTTGCCCTCCGAAGGCAAAGGTCGCGCGTTCGAATCGCGCCGGGACCGCCATCCTCCAGATTGACCTTTGTAAGCATTTGATGTTGAGCGGTTTTATTTTGGGCGCGGGCGAGACTGTTCGTCGGTATCGAGGTCTGCAATTCCAGAAAGCGCTCGTTTCATTCGCTCGGCAGATCGGGGGTAGAGAGATGCCCTGCCTCCTCGAAGCCAGCGGATCATTGCCTCAGGCGGTGCAATCGCAGCACCGGATTGGTCGCATGCGTTTTGGAACTGTCGCCTCAGCGCTGATTCGGGCCTTTGGAGACGCCTTCGCAATCCTGATCCGACCATCTGGCTCGATTGGAAAGACGGCGTTGAGTGGCTCGGCGGCGATCAACTATGGATCAATAGAAACGCTTGCTATATCGTCAGAGCGGGGCTATTTCCACCATAAGGTGCAATTGAACAGGCCGAGCTGCGAAGGCTGCTCAATGGCTTAGGCTTCAAGAGGGTGTGTGTGACAAACGTATCGCTTCAATCGTTGCTGAAGAAAGCCGAGGCCGCCCTCAAATCAGGCGACGCCCGCACCGCGACTATGCATTACCAAGAGATTTTGCGACAATACCCGTCCAATCAGAGGGCACAAACGGCGCTGCTAAAGCTGTCCAAGCAGCCCCAGACTAAGGCCCAGGGCAGCTTGCCCGACCCTATCGCCAAGCGCATTATGCAAGCGCTGTCGTCAGGATTGATAGCGGAAGCCGCTGACTTGGCGACGAAGGCTACCTTCGCGCATCCACAGGCATTCCAGGGTTGGTTGTTACGCGGTGTAACTTTGCAAGTTGCTGGGGATTTTGCACGGGCCGAGCGGGCCTTCGACAAGGCTGCTCGTTTGAACCCGCGCAGTGCCATTTCATATTATAATCGTGGTTTGATGCAACAGCATCTGCGAAAACTAGGTGAAGCTCAAACAAGTTACGAGCTTTGCTTGCGCTTGGACCCCAAGATGTTGGACGCGCTAAATAATTTGGGCGTCATCCTGCGCGATCGCGGGCAGCCCATGCAGGCGCGTGTACGCTGGCAACAGGTCTTAGATATTGACCCCGATCATGCCGATGCGCTGATAAACTGGGGAAATACCTGCGTCGATGAGCGTGATATGGAGACGGGCATCGACTACTATCGCCGCGCTGTGGCGGCACAACCTGCACATAAGCTCGCATTGGCTAACCTGTGCGAGGCCTATGAAAAGTCGAACTTATTAGAGGAACTTGATACTCTCCTGTTGTCTTTAGACGCTGAGCTCGTTGCCCAGACACCGGCGTTAGGCCTCCAACTGGCTAGCCTTTACTTTCGCCAAAAGGACTATGCTGCTTGCTGCAAGCAGCTCGAGGGCATAGACGCTGAACGTGAGTCGCTGGAGTTTGGTTCAAAGTACTATGAGCTGATGGGCAAAGCGCGGGAAAAGCTGAACGATTTTGGCTCGGCGTTTGAGGCATATCGAAAGCTTAACCTTGTGGTGGCAAGTAACCATAAGTCCTATCTTGAAGGTGCTTCCAGCTATCTCAGACGGACACAGCAAAGGGCCAACGAAGATTGGACAGAGTTTGGGGATTGGGTCAAAGCAGAGGTGGAAAATTGCGAGGAAGCCCCCGTGTTCCTAGTCGGCTTCCCGCGGTCAGGCACAACCCTGCTCGACACCTTTTTGCGGGGGCATCCCGAAGTACAGGTGTTTGAAGAAGTCGACGCAGTAGCCCAAATGATGGGAGTGTTGCCCGACCACCGAACTCTAGGAGAGTTGCTGAGCACCGAAGAGAGCACCAAGCAGGCCATGCGATCAGCGTATCAGCGTGCGCTAGCGCAGCATAGTACTGTTGAAGGGCGACGGGTTTGGATTGATAAACTTCCGCTAAACATGGTCAATGTAGCTGAAATTCAAACCGCATTTCCCAGAGCTAAATATATTCTAGCACTGCGCCATCCGTTAGATTGTATACTTAGCTGCTACAAACAGAATTTTGTAATAAATACTGCGATGTACATCATGACTGATCTGGTCATGGCTGCAGAATTATATAGCAACAGCTTTGATGTTTTTACCAAGGCAATTGAGGCTAGTGGTGCTTCTTGCCTTAACATTCGGTACGAAGATTTATTAGTGAACCCGCAGAGCTCTTTGCAAGATGCTTTAACGTTTTTGGATCTGCCTTGGGATGAACGCGTCTTGGAGCACGAAAAAACCGCAAAGGGCAGGGGTAAAATCAATACTCCTAGCTATTCACAAGTAACGCAGCCCCTATATACTGAATCAGTATATCTCTGGCGCAACTATGAGACAGAGCTGGCTGATGTCAAATCCCTTATCGAGCCTTGGGTCAAGCGATTTGGTTATACGCTCTAGGGGTTGCGGACAAGTGACGGTGGCGGTCAAAAGATGGCCTTTGTTGTTGAGCGCGCTTGGCCGTCCCTGGGATTGGCCAGGCAAGGCACCCCAGGGTCGGCCTTGATATGACGTGCGCGTCATCGCCTGCGCTCTGTTGTTAGTTTGTCGATGGCGCATCGTGGTTTGCCAAGAAGTCTAACCACCCTGCCTTGCTTTTGTCGCTTTGGACATCACGCGCGACGAAACCCGCTTGGCGCAAGGGCCAAGCCAGGCTGAAAGCCGGGGCGCCAGTGGCTGTGTGTCTCCGACCTCGTGCGGGTGCTTGATTGTCGCAAAGCCAGGCAGATCCACTATGGAGGGCCGTGGTATTCAAGGTATTTGCCAGCTTCCTGAACAAGCGGGTTTTTGACTTCCCTTGCGTGTCTCCTCCACGCAAAGCGGGAAGAAATAATGGGCGAGAGAACCGACATCGGAACGAAAAGACGGCATCTGCGGCACTCGAGCATCTGGAAAGCCATTTTGGCTCAGCAGACTGCCAAACCAGAGCGTCGTCAAAGGCCCACCAGGGTCTAACGCCTGGCGCCTGCATCCTGGTCTGATGCAAGTCCGGTAGATGTCGCAACGTGGCAGGGGCGAGGCAGCCCGCGGCCAACTCATAAGAAACTTGCACGTCTTTGGGGGGCATGGTCTTTATGCAGCCTGAAGGTCAGTTGCTGGCAATCGGGCCGCAACAAGCAGAGGGAAGAAGCCAATGAACGCTGTAGAAATCGAAGAAGCCATTTCGGAGCTTGCCGAACAGCCTTTCGATGCCGACGACTTCCCCTTCGCTTTTCTTGAGGCATTTGGCAACAAAGCCACCACCATCAAAAAGCTGCGCAGCGGGGCGAGCAACAAGTCCGATCTGGGCGGTGTCCTGCAAACCAACAACATCCATATCAAGGTCTGTGAGCCGGGGCTGGTCAGCCAAACCCTGCTAGCACTGCGCGAAAGCCCCGCGACCACCAAGGCCAAAGCCAAGTTCATTTTGGCCACCGACGGAGAAGAGTTTCAGGCCGAAGTGCTGGCTGGTGGCGAGGCGGCGATTTGTGCCTACCGCGACTTTCCCGATCACTTTGGGCTTTTCTTGCCCTTGGCGGGCATATCCACCGTTCAGCAAATCCGGGAAAGCGCCTTTGATATCAAGGCCACCGGCCGCCTCAACCGCTTATATGTTGAACTGCTCAAGCAAAACCCCGACTGGGGAACCGCCGAACGCCGGGCAGACATGAACCACTTCATGGCCCGCTTGATCTTCTGTTTTTTTGCCGAAGATACCGATATCTTTAACGGCAGCGGGCTGTTGACCAAGACCGTCGAGCAAATGAGTGCTTCGGATGCCTCGGACACCCACACGGTGATCAGTGCGATCTTCCAGGCCATGAATCTGCCAGTTGGTCAGCGCGCGGAGGCCAAGTTGCGGCCCTGGGCTGACCAGTTTCCTTATGTCAACGGCGGGCTGTTTTCGGGATCGACTGAGGTGCCGCGCTTTTCCAAGATTGCGCGCTCCTACCTGATCAACATCGGCAATTTGGATTGGCAAAAGATCAACCCGGATATTTTCGGCTCGATGATCCAGGCGGTGGCTGACGACGAGGAACGCAGCGCTCTGGGGATGCACTACACATCCGTGCCGAACATACTGAAGGTGCTGAACCCGCTCTTTTTGGACGACTTGCGCGAAAAGCTGGCCGAGGCGGGCGATAATCCGCGCAAGCTGCTGAATTTGCGCGGCCGCATGGCGCGCATTCGGGTGTTTGACCCGGCCTGTGGTTCGGGCAACTTTCTGGTTATCGCTTACAAGGAAATGCGGGCGATTGAGGCCGAGATCAACCAACGGCGCAACGAAGCCCATCGGCGCAGCGATATTCCGCTGACCAACTTTCGCGGCATCGAGCTGCGCGACTTCCCCGCCGAGATCGCGCGGTTGGCGCTGATCATCGCCGAGTATCAATGCGACGTAACCTATCGCGGTCAACAGGAAGCGCTGGCCGAGTTTCTGCCGCTCGATGCCAAGAACTGGATCACCTGCGGCAACGCCCTGCGGCTCGACTGGCTGAGCATTTGTCCGCCGACAGGAACGGCGGTAAAAATGCACGGAGACGACCTGTTTGCCACCCCGTTGGATCAGTCCGAAATCGATTTCGAAAACGAAGGCGGGGAGACCTACATTTGCGGCAACCCGCCGTATCTTGGTTCGACTTGGCAGAGCAAAGAGCAGAAAGAAGACTTGCGGCACATTTTCGAGGGGCGCGCGACGAGCTGGAAGTCGCTTGACTATGTTGCTGGGTGGTTCATGAAAGCTGCGGACTATGGGCAGCACACGCCAACGGTAGCAGCGTTCGTTGCAACCAACTCTATATGCCAAGGGCAACAGGTCCCCTTCTTATGGCCAATCATCCTCAGAACGGGACACAGAATTAGTTTTGCCCATACAAACTTCAAATGGGCGAACCTAGCAAGCCAGAATGCGGGCGTAACAGTTGTGATTGTCGGCATTTCAAAGCAGAGCGGTGGCGCGGTTCTTTTCTCAGAGAATGAGAACAGTGCGAATATCCGAAAAGATGTCGATAACATAAATCCATATTTGATAGCTGGCGACAACGTGATTGTTGAGAAGGCGATGAAGCCTCTCACGCAAGTGAGTTTGATGGAATTTGGGAACAAAGCAGACGATGGCGGTCATCTTACACTAACTCCATCTGAGGTTGAAAATCTCGAGCTGACCGACCAGCAAAGGAAGGATTTCGTCAGGCGTTTTCTAGGTTCCAGAGAGCTGATTAACGGTGAAACTCGCTACTGTCTCTGGGTAAAAGATGACATGTTGGATGATGCGAAACGCATTCCAACTGTTGCACTGCAAATAGAAAAAGTCCGCACCGCTCGTTTGAATAGCAAGGACGCCTATGCACGTAGCCTCGCCAAACGAGCCCACCAGTTCAAGACACCTCGTGCGGCCAAATCCACTGTCATTGTGACACCGCGGGTTAGCTCAGAAAATCGACCGTTTCTCCCGGTCGAGTATTTGAGCGACGTAGCAATAATCGGGGATCGCAACTTTGCCCTCTACGATGCCCCACTATGGAACATGGCGCTGATTGCATCACGCCTGCATTGGGTCTGGATCGGGACGGTTTGCGTGCGGATGCGCACCGACTTCAGCTATTCCAACACCCTCGGATGGAACACCTTCCCCGTCCCGAAGCTGACCGAAAAAAACAAGGCTGACCTGACCCGCTGCGCCGAGGACATCCTTCTGGCGCGCGAAGCGCATTTTCCCGCGACCATCGCTGACCTCTACGACCCCGAGAAGATGCCCGCCGACCTGCGCGCCGCCCACGACCGCAACGACGAAACGCTGGAGCGCATCTACATCGGCCGCCGCTTCAAGAACGACACCGAACGCCTGGAGAAGCTGTTTGAGCTCTACACCAAAATGACCCAGAAGGTGGCGGCATGAGCGATCTGATCCTTTACACCACCGAGGACGGCAAAGCGCGGATCACCTTGCAGGCCGAAGGTGGGACCGTTTGGCTTACGCAAGTACAGATTGCTGAGCTGTTTGCCACAACCAAACAGAACGTTTCGCTGCATATCAAGAACATCCTATTCGATGGCGAACTGAGCGCGGCGGCAACTGTCAAGGAATCCTTGACAGTTCAGACCGAGGGCGAGCGGCAGGTCGAGCGACAGGTAATCCACTATAATCTCGATATGATCCTTGCTGTCGGCTACCGCGTCCGCTCCCCCCGTGGGGCGCAGTTTCGACGTTGGGCTAGCACGATTTTACGTGAGTATCTGGTCAAGGGCTTCGTCATGGATGATGCCCGTCTCAAGCAGCCAGATTTCGATTATTTCGATGAACTTCTTGAACGCATCCGCGACATTCGTGCCTCCGAGGCGCGGTTCTACAGGAAGGTCCGCGATCTCATGGCGCTAAGCGACGACTATGACGGGTCGAGCGCGGCGGCCCAGACCTTCTTTGCCAAGGTCCAAAACAAGATGCTGTTTGCGGTCACCGGCCACACCGCCGCCGAGTTGATCTCCGCGCGTGCTGACGCCTCGGCCCCGAACATGGGCCTGACATCATGGAAGGGCGCGCGGGTGCGCAAAGGGGATGTGATGACGGCAAAGAACTATCTGGCCGATGGCGAGATTTCTGATCTGAACCTGATCGTGACCATGTTCCTTGATACGGCAGAGCTGCGCGCCAGGCGTAGGCAAACCATGCGGCTCGCTGAATGGGAGACCGTTCTTGACGGATTCTTAGCGTCAAACGAACTGCCCAAGCTCGACAATGCAGGCAGTATTTCACACCAGCGCGCCCTAGGCATTGCCGAACAGCACTATGAGAATTTCGACAAGGCGCGCAGAATGGCTGAACTCGAAGCTGACCGAAGCACGAGCGAACTTGAGGAGCTTGAAAAAATCGCGAAGTCGGCGAAGAAAGGCGATCCGAAATGAAAACCGTACCCTCCGTTTCTGTCACCTACGCTCAAACCGGCGGCTCGACCAAATCGAACGAGCTCGGCATGCGGGCCATGCAGGAGCGCGCCTTTGAGAAGCGGGGCGAGCAGTACCTCTTGATCAAATCGCCGCCCGCCTCGGGCAAGAGCCGCGCGCTCATGTTCATCGCGCTCGATAAGCTGCACAACCAGGGTCTCAAGCAGGCAATCGTGGTGGTGCCCGAGAAGTCGATCGGATCCAGCTTTAACGACGAACCGCTAAGCAAATTCGGGTTTTGGGCGGATTGGAGCGTCGCTCCGAAATGGAACCTTTGCAACTCGCCCGGCACCGATGGCGGCAAGGTCAAGTCGGTGGGGGCCTTTTTGCAAAGTAGCGACCGGGCGTTGGTCTGCACCCACGCCACTTTTCGCTTTGCTGTCGAACACTTGGGTATCGAGGCTTTCGACGATCGCCTGATTGCCGTCGATGAATTTCACCACGTCTCGGCCAGCGATGACAACATTCTGGGCGCCCAGCTCAACGAGCTCATCGCGCGTGATCGTGTGCATCTCGTGGCCATGACGGGCAGCTATTTTCGCGGCGATGCGGTGCCGATTTTGCTGCCGGAAAATGAAGCCAAGTTCGACACGGTCACCTATACCTACTACGAGCAGCTCAACGGTTACACCTATTTGAAATCGCTCGATATCGGCTACTTCTTCTATTCCGGTTCGTATGCAGACGACATTTTGAAGGTGCTCGATCCCAACGAAAAAACAATTGTCCATATTCCAAGCGTCAACTCGCGTGAAAGCACCAAGGACAAGCACCGCGAGGTTGAGCATATCATCGATGCCCTTGGCGATTGGCAGGGCTCGGATCCCATGACGGGGTTCCAGCTCGTTAAGTCTTCGACGGGGCGGCTGTTGAAAATTGCTGATTTGGTGGACGACGAAGGAGCCAAGCGCGACCGTGTGTCCGCAGCCCTGAAAGATCCCGCCCGCAAAAACGATCGCGATCATGTGGACATCATCATCGCCTTGGGCATGGCCAAAGAAGGCTTTGACTGGATTTGGTGCGAGCACGCCCTGACCGTCGGCTATCGCGCTAGCTTGACCGAGGTGGTGCAGATCATCGGCCGGGCGACTCGCGATGCGAAGGGAAAGTCCCGTGCGCGCTTCACAAACCTGATCGCCGAGCCCGATGCGTCGGAGCTGGCCGTCACTGAGGCCGTGAACGACACGTTGAAGGCCATCGCGGCAAGCTTGCTCATGGAGCAAGTGCTTGCGCCCCGGTTCAATTTCACGCCGAAGACGGCAGCGAGCGGGCCGGTGGAGGGCTTTGACTATGGCGAAGGCGGCTATGACCCGAACAAGGAGAACGTCGGATTTAGAGAGGAAAGCGGCCAATTCCAGATCGAAATCAAAGGGCTCGCCATGCCTAAAAGCGAGGAGGCCGGGCGCATTTGCAGAGAAGATCTGACCGAGGTCATCACCGCTTTCGTCCAAGACAAAACAGCAATTGAACGCGGGCTTTTCGATGACGAACTGGTTCCCGAAGAACTGACACAAGTCCGCATGGGCAAGATTGTCAGTACCAAGTTCCCTGAGCTCGATGCGCAGGATCAGGAGGCAGTGCGCCAACACGCAATCGCCGCCCTCAACCTGACACAAGAGGCGAAGAGGGCCGCGCTTTTGGGTACAGATGATGCAGCGAATGTGAGCGGCAACACGGCACTGATAGATGGGGTGCGAAAGTTCGCGATGGACGTGCGAGAGCTCAATATCGACCTGATCGATCGCATCAATCCTTTCGGTGAAGCGTATTCGATCTTGGCCAAGACCATGAGCGAGGAGAGCCTGAAGCAGGTAGCGGCGGTCATATCGGCGAAGAAAATTAAGCTTACGCCGGACGAAGCTCGTGAACTGGCCAGACGGGCGCTCAAATTCAAGCAAGAACGAGGCCGCCTGCCATCTGACAAATCAGCCGACGCCTGGGAGAGAAAAATGGCGGAAGGTGTGGCATTTTTGGCCCGTATGAAGCAAGAGGCGGCGAATGGCTAAAGACTTTAACGACGACGACGATGCGCTGCTGGCTGAGCTTGGGGTGGAGGTCGAGGCGAAGAAGGTTGCCGCTCGCACCCCTCGCCAAGAACGCATCATTGCGGGTTTCGAGGAAATCCAGAGGTTTTTAGCAGAAAACGGCCGCGCACCGCAGCACGGCGAAGATCGGGACATCTTTGAGCGCTTGTACGCTGTTCGCTTGGACCGCATCCGCGAGCTGCAGGAATGCCGGGAGTTGGTCGAACCTTTGGATAAAGAAGGGCTTCTGAAAGGAGCGAAACAAGCGGCGGAGCTGGACTTAGAAAATCTTGATGATGATGCGCTTTTAGCCGAGCTCGGCGTCGAGACCGATGGGCGGCAGCTCACAGAACTGAAGCACGTCCGATCGACCGCAGACAAAAAGGCGGCCGAAGAGGTCGCTAACCGCGAGCGGTGCGAGGACTTCGAGACTTTCAAGCCGTTCTTCGAGCAGGTTCAAAAGGAGCTCGATAGCGGTCAGCGTGAAACGCGGCCATTCGAAATGAAGGCTGAGATTGAGAAAGGGCGTTTGTTTATTGTGGGTGGTCAGAAAGCCTATGTTGCTGAGAAGGGAGAAACAACGATCACAGACCATGGGCGCACCGATGCCCGCCTGCGCGTTATCTTCGATAATGGCACTGAGAGCAATATGCTCATGCGATCGCTCCAGCGGGCCTTGAACAGGGATGAGGCAGGCCGTCGGATTACCGAGCCGACCGCCGGTCCCTTGTTTTCAGATCAGACTATCGACGGAGATGAGGCAAGTGGTACGATTTATGTCCTGCGCAGCATGTCAGATCACCCGTTGGTCGCCGCTAACCGTGAGCTCGTGCACAAGATCGGCGTGACCAACATGAGCGTTGAGAAGCGCATCGCAGGCGCGCATCTTCAGCCGACTTTCCTGATGGCCAATGTCGAAATCGTGGCGACCTACGAGCTTTACAACATCAGCCGCAGCAAGCTGGAGAAACTGATCCATCGCGTCTTCGAACCCGCGCGACTTGAGATTGAGATCATGGATCGGTTTGGGCGGCCGGTTGTTCCGCGCGAATGGTTCCTCGTGCCCCTATTTGCGATTCAAGACGCTGTAGAAAGGATCAAGGAGGGATCGATTGCAGACTATCGGTATGATCCACAAGAGGCCAATTTGAAGAAACATTCGCAATGATGAAGGTCTGATGAGTTTGCCAGCACGGTTGCTTTGCGTTTGTGTCTGGAGAGCATAGCGCCGCCCAGGAAGGGCGCTCCCGTTGATTTTGACCTGCCGGGTATGAAAACCGCTGCATTCGGTGCAAAGATGGCCGGTTTGGTTTTGGTGGCGTTGGAACACGGGTGCCGCAAACAACGGCCCGAAGGCTTGCTTTTAATTCTGGGGATCGTGCGCTCCAGGCAGCCCGACGGCAGCTATTGCGAGCGGTATTGGAACGAAGACGGCAAACCAACAGGGACGTTCGTTGAGGAGCCAGTCAAAGCCTACGTCCAGACCGCTGAAGGCATTGAGGTCGTCTCGCGCGAAAAAGGCGAAAGCGAAGAGGCCTTTTTGGGGCGCTTGCCCGACCAAGTGGCTGCATGTGGCTTCCAAAAGCTCGCAAAGTCAACACCGCGAGCAGACCAAGACAATCTAGAGTTGATCTCTAGCTATTGCTGCGAGGAAGGTGGATTGATATCTATAGCTATGCGGTAACATTCTGATATAAAACAAAAAATCAAGATAGCTGGTGTCCCCGACAGGAACCAAACCATTGTCCAAGGCCATCTATAGACATTCAAGCAGCAATTTTATATATATGATAATGCTCACTAAATTGCAAGCTACGTCCATTTAGATGTGCTGACGTGTAGCGTGAGCCGCACACTGATTTGTCTCTGGAATGTCTCTGAGGGTATCTATGTCAACTGAAAGGCAAAGGTTTAGCACTGTCCGTGAAATTGAGGCCTGGAAGCCCAAGCAGAACAATGACACCAAATCCATTTCGATTTGCAAAGGTTTGTACGTCCGTGGGCAGTTGACGGGTTTGAAGTCATTTTATACCAGGCCCAAAGGTACTTGGCTTAAGATCGGCGACTTTGGGGCCATCACGCTAAAACAAGCTGTGGAAATGGTCACTCACGTTAGATCAGGTTTGCGAAAGGGGGGAGACTTGGACGTTGTGCGTGAGGCTCTGAGAGTCTGCCACAATCCAGACGATTTCCAATCGTGTGTAGCAAGCATTGGCAAGAAGCGTAATGAGGCTGCTAGCCCCACGGTTGATGACCTAGTAGAGCCCTTCCTCGCAAAGCTTGAGCCCAACCTAGCAATCGGCGGGAGTCGTAGAAGGTACCGTTCTATGTACAACCACCATTTTAGGAGTGAATTCGGTCAAACCACATTAGCGGAAATGACACGGAAGGATGTCTATGAACACTTATGTGAAGTGTATCGTACTTGTCACCCTACAGCGGTAAAGCTGAGCGCTTTTTTAAGACGAGTGTTCAAGGAGGCAATATCTCTTGAATTAATTTCTACCAGCCCGATTCCCGACCAAGAAGTTTTCGTGTCATTTCGGCACGTTCCCAAGAGCCACCCGACGATTGACCACCACCGACTACCTTTGCTGTGGGAACGAGTAAGACACTCTGGGGCATCAGCATCTACTAAGGGAGTAATTTTGCTCGGCTTGACCACTGCGATGCGACTAGGCGTAATAAGAAAAACCCGCCAAAATCATATAGACTTTGAATCAGGGCTGTGGGTTATACCAGCTGCCGCTAATCAAGATGTCGATTACCGAATGAAAAGTGGGCGCGAATTTCAAATAGGACTACCAACGACGATATTGCACGCCCTGAGAGAACTGTTGAAACTGGATTCTGAAGAGACCCCAGAGCAGCTTCTCTTTCCTGGGGCAAGGGCAACCAATTCTCCGATAACAGATGTCGCGGTTAATAAGCTCATCAAGAAATATGAACCGAATTTGACGTTTCACGGTCTACGAAATTCTATTAAAATCTGGGGTAGAGACAATGGTTTCCAAGACTACATAATGGACGCCTATTGCGACCACGAACTCACCGGATTGGACAAAGCATATAGGCGAGAAAACACCTTTCAAAAAAGATTGGCTGTGGCTGAGGCTTTGAGCCAATATATTTTGCGATCATAAATTTGCAAAAATCCAGCTCACTCACACATCGCAAATTCCTTGGAGTTCAAATTGCTTGCCGTTTCCGACAAGACGTACATGTGTTCAACATCATACTCGATCACAAGTTCGAATTTTACTTGTCTCTCAACTCGCATACATTCACTTCTAAGAGTTTGTGCAACTTGGAACGAGATAGTCCCACTATGATCGCTTAATTCTGTAAATTCGATATCCACAGGATTATAGTAGGCGAGATCGTATCCCAATTCTCGTGGTAATAACTTGTTCGCTATGGCACTTTCTACCGATATGGTTCGTCCTAGATATCCTATCGTGCCATCATTTTTATAGAGTTTCGCAAAATTGTTATAAGTTCGCATAACTCGATGAAACGCGGGATCTGCATGCGATGTATTGTCACTTAATAAATACCTATTTGCCAAGAAATTGTAAATTCGATACTTTGAAATTGTTGGCAATTTATCAGGTGGTTTGGAACTATCGTTGAAATTCCAGGGCACCCAACTTTCCTTAGGGTCACTGACGCAATCTTCATATTGGTCTACCTCACGGTCATTTGCCTCACTTTGCCACAAGCAAGGGCTTCCCAGGTGATGTATGGACAGCTCAAGTGGTATATAATGTGATTTCATCATCGCATCCAGCGCATTGCTAAAAGACATACTCGTTAGGTCATGTAGGCCTCTACCCCGAAAAATATATACCGTTCCAATTCTTGCATTTTCAACCGCACATTCCAGTAGGAAGTAGTCGAGGTAAAAAGCAAACTCAGTAGCAGGATTGCAACGAATATCGCTATTATCAAAATGCAAATCTTCGTTATCTTCGATTGATTTGTCAGCAATTGCTCTAAAACTGTCAAGCCCAAGCCGAATGCCTATTTGGTCTATATCGATATACGTTCCGCTTCCGATATCGCTTGAAACAAGAGACTGCAATTCAGAATATCCGAGTTGCGTTACGTCACGATCTACACTAAGTGACCACCGTTCGGTGTCCAACAATTCGTCTTTATAGAAATAATTGTATTGCCCGTCTTTAAAGGCAATCTCACCTCCTCCTGCTTTTCCCGCATTAGATGTGGATACCCCGTGTTGGGCAATTTCAGTCAACTGCTTGTGCGTCAATTGATATGCGATTCTAACTGGTATCAATTTAGCAGCCCTTTTTATGTCCGGAGCTACCGTCAAAAGCAAATGTGCCTGTTCCAATGTGCGAATTTCTGATGCATCTTTGTCAACCTCAAAATTCGTATTACTAATGTCTACGTTCCCTGATCCAGTATTGCTCACGTCACCTTGTATGATGATACCGTTGTTTTCAGTGACTGTATTGAGATCGGGGTCTTGATCAGCAAACAAAATAGTCCGCTTTAAGCAGGTTTGCTCTAAACTTCCGCCACGGTTTTCAAGCGTCCAGGCCTGTATCTCCAGCATCTCAGAACCATCGAGATTGCTAAAATCGGCATGGATATAGAGGCCAGGTTCATTTACTGCCTGGAGAGATGCCTCGATCATGTCCACGTACTGGTCAGAGCCACCTTGATCTAATTTCGCCAGCAAGCCCAAGCCAGAGACATCAAAGAATGATTGGTCAGGAAACACCTCTTGAATGCCTGACAAGACATCTTTCTCAATTTGGTAGCTTGTGCGCGTCTTTGGGCCCTTGCGAAAATAGAAGAGTTTCTTCGCCTCCTCAGCGTTGCATGAACGGTCTATCCGAATTCCGTTCAGCTCAGAAAACAGCTCTGTGCGGTCAATGCCTTGTCCCAGGGCCGTGCTGGTGGTCAGCCACGCCATTCCCATCGTTAGGATTGTCAAAAGCTTCATATGTAAGCAGTCCCGAGTCATGAAATCTTAACGAAGACAGACTGCCATGGCTGAATGACCTTTTCCAGACCTTCCGAGTTCTGTCACCTAGTAAGCCGATTTGGCTCACGCACACCAAGCTCATCGTGTGCAAAGGAAGCCATTGCACAAGGATCGTTAATCCCAATGCTCGTAAGTAGGGCAATGTCGTAGTCAGTGCTGCTAATGAGCACGATGAGCGTGTCTTGGCAGCTGTTTGCGAATGCGGTGTTAGAAACAAACACAAAGAGAATCACAGTTGAAACCAAATTGAACATTTAGCAATACCTTTTCACGCTTTTGCTCAACACCTTGCTGCTTTCGGAGACGATCGCAATATCATCTCCGCTGCCAGTGAGTATGAGGCGATTCTGACTGACACCACTAATCCTTCGACAATTGTCGGAGACCTCAAAATTCAGGCGAAACACCGCTTCCACCGAATTCAACGAAATTGCAGCAATTTGCAAATCATCTATATTCCAATATTCAGCGCTCGTCCACTTCGCAAAATATGCCAACTTATCTCTTACGATTCGATCAAGCGACATGCTTTTTCCATAGTAGCTAACTTTGCGATCGGCTCTGTAAAGAGACGCGAGATGGTCGGACGTGCGATCGGTTGACAGATATCTAGTTTGTAAGAAACTTAAGGCATCTGAAAATGTAATTTCTTCGATCGGTGTTGTTAGAAGCTCTTGTCCACTTTGTTTGAGAAACTGCGAAAGCTCCCCCGGTTCCATCAATTGACATATTTGCTTATCACCTTCGTTTCCGTGGAGGTCCGTCACATAACAATCACCTGCCCAGGTGCTAATATGCACCATCATAGGGATTGCATCGAGCTCTTGGTTTTGATTTACCAACGTAGGCAAAGCGGAATATGGAATTTCACCGAATATGAATCCATCATAATTTGAAAACTGGCCTTCCATATCACAAGCGTAAAGTAAAAAACGTCCCCCTCTTGGGCCATCGAAATTCGCATATCGGCAATTTCTTCCTGCCTTTTCGAATTTTCGTTTAATTTCCGCAATGGTATCACGGCCAAGCTGAATTGAAACACGATTAAATCCCCCTGCATCAATCTGAATTGACGGTCCAGAATATGTCGGTCGTTGCCAGCTCCCATGGTACCAATGCCCTTTTATTCTATCTTCTAAAAAATATTGAGTTCTGTCATTTTGTGGATCCCTCATAATTTGGCCGTCCGAAAATCTGTAACACTTGTATGAACTCGACTTGAAATTTGGCCAATCCATAACATACTTGCAATCATCGCTATCTTCTAATGTCGATAACACAGCATCGTCAAACTGTATTGCAACGTTTAACGGAATAATTCTCTGTGCTAGAAGTTTATCACTTCTTGTGACCAACAGAGAAATCGCGTCGCTAACGTTTTTTATGTCAAAAGCGTTTTGTTGAAGTAGATTTTGAATTATGTTTATCGTGCCCGCCCCAGAATTGTTCACGTCACCTTGTATGATGATACCGTTGTTTTCAGTTACTGAATTAAGATCGTGTTCTTGATCAGCAAACAAAATAGTCCGCCTTAGACAGGCCTGCTCTAATTTCCCGCCAACCTGTTCAACTGTCCAGGCTTGTATCTCTAGCATCTCAGAATCTTCAAGGTTGCTATAATCGGCATGGATATAGAGGCCAGGTTCGTTTACTGCCTGGAGAGATGCCTTAATCATGTCCACGTACTGGTCAGATCCTCCTTGATCTAATTTGGCCAGCAAGCCCAAGCCAGAGACATCAAAGAATGATTGGTCAGGAAACACCTCTTGGAGGTTTGACAGAACGTCCTTCTCAATTTGGTAGCTTGTGTGCGTCTTTGGGCCCTTGCGAAAATAGAAGAGTTTCTTCGCGTCTTGGGCGTTGCATGAACGGTCTGTCCGAATTGCGTTCAGCTCAGAAAACAGCTCTGTGCGGTCAATGCCTTGTCCCAGGGCCGTGCTGGTGGTCAGCCACGCCATTCCCATCGTTAGGATTGTCAAAAGCTTCATATGTAAGCAGTCCCGAGTCATGAAATCTTAACGAAGACAGACTGCCATGGCTGAATGACCTTTTCCAGACCTTCCGAGTTCTGTCACCTAGTAAGCCGATTTGGCTCACGCACACCAAGCTCATCGTGTGCAAAGGAAGCCATTGCATCAGGGTCGTTATACCAAATTCTCGTGAGGGGGGCATTGTCGTAGTCAGTGCTGCTAATGAGCACGATGAGCGTGTCTTGGCAGCTGTTTGCGAATGCGGTGCTAGAAACAAAAACGAGGAAACCAAAGTTGTGATTAAATCAGAAATTTAGCAATGCTTTTTCACGCTCTTGTTCAACACTTTGCTGCTTTCGGAGAAAATCACAATATCATCGCCGCTGCCATTGAGTATGAGACGATTTTGACTGACGCCACTTATCTTTCGACAATTGTCGGAGACCTCAAAATTCAGGCGAAACACCACTTCAACCGAATTCGACGAAATTGCGGCAATTTGCAAATCATCTATATTCCAATATTCAGCGTTCGTCCATTTCGCAAAATACGCCATTTTATCGCTTACAATCTGAGAAACTGCTTTCTCCTCACCGTAATATTCAACTGATTTATCAGCTGGATAGAGTGAGCGAAAATGAGATGGCGTGCGTTCTTGCGATATGTAACTAAGTTTCAAAAATCGCGAAATATTTTCAGCGTCGATAGAAAGGTGCATTTGGTTTAAAGCAGGCATATTTGTCTGAACGGTACCCGAGGAATATTCTTCGTTAGTTATCCAACTACGATTAGGTTCGCTTACGCAATCAGGATGCAACCAGCCATATGTCATAGTAACTTGACTTCTGAAATTTTCCCATTCTTGAGCGACTTCCGCATTAGTTTTCCCGTCACCATCGTAGCGAACCGGGACACTATCGAAGCATTCTGTGGGTCCAGAGAAGGTCAATAAAGAAAGCGGTATCTCATCTGAATTCATAAATTTAGCAAGTGTTTCCTCATTTATAGAATCAGATAAGAATGATCTACCGAAAACATAACTCGTAAACTGCGGCCGACCAGTATAGCAATCGACATACGCAACATCACCTGCATTTTCAAGCTCTGTGATCGCTTTGCAAGTTATCGGAATTTTAGCTTCTTGCTGCATATTTTCTCGGCGTGTTATGTCAGAATAGCTGCTCTTTCCTAACTCCAAAGACAGCTCTGGGATTTGCATTGTCGGCCCACCGTTATACCTTGTGATACTTGTGTAGGAATCTTCCCCTTCGATGTACGATAACGACCAAAGCTTCGCAGTTATGATACCCTGTTGAATGGCGTAAAACAGCCTACCATCTTTAAATTTCACTTGATAAACTAGAGCATTATTCGAGTTAGGATCGTTGTTTGTGCTGTCTCCCCCAATTTGCAAAATTGTTGCGTCGTTAAGTTGAAAAGCGTACGATAATGGGATAAGAGGAGTTACGGCATTTAGGTTGTTTGAAACGCTGAGTAGAAGCAGTGCCGATTCCAATGTAGCTATATTTGCATGGTCAAACTCAGAGCTCAATATACTTTGAATTATGTTTATCGTACCCGCCCCAGAATTGCTCACGCCACCTTGTATGATGATACCGTTGTTTTCAGTGACTGTATTGAGATCGGGTTCTTGATCAGCAAACAAAATCGTTCGCTTTAGACAGGCCTTCTCTAATTTCCCGCCAACCTGTTCAACCGTCCAGGCTTGTATCTCCAGCATCTCAGAACCTTCAAGGTTGCTATAATCTGCATGGATATAGAGGCCCGGTTCATTTACTGCCTGGAGGGATGCCTTGATCATGTCCACGTACTGGTCAGAGCCACCTTGATCTAATTTCGCCAGCAAGCCCAAGCCAGAGACATCAAAGAACGATTGGTCAGGAAACACCTCTTGAATGCCTGACAAGACATCTTTCTCAACCTGGTAGCTTGTGCGCGTTTTTGGGCCCTTCCGAAAATAGAAGAGCTTTTTGGCAATGGTGGCGTTGCATGAACGGTCTGTCCGAATAGCGTTCAGCTCAGAAAACAGCTCTGTGCGGTCAATGCCTTGCGCATAGCTAACGTTGCTGCCCATCAAGAGAATGACGCTGATCAGTGCCAACAGAAATTTCATGCCAAGCTCCGCTTGTCAGTACGAGACACGAGTTAGACTGTCATGTTTTCGTGTCGGTTCCAAGCCCAGGGCGTGTTAACAAGCAGTTATGAAGTTGATCACTGGACCGTGCGATCTGTCCAGGCTGGCATGCTCTAGTGGTGGCAGTTAGCTTCAATCCAATAAATGCGCTGGTTTGGTAGCAGATGTCTTGCGACCCCAATCAAGATGGCTACGAGGGCTCTGTTGGCATTTGAGCCCCGATTTCGGCCCTTGTTGCTGCGTGAACGGTATTGCTCTGCAACACTCTCAGGAGCTCCAAGAGAGGTTTTTGGCGAACGCTTTCTGTTGGTTCCAATCTCATTGGAAGCCTGCCCTCATCGGGCTCAATAACGCCCTCAGCAACACAGTCAGTCGTTGGGGTATGATCCAGGTTCGGGCATGGCTTGACCTGCCTCAACTCAAATGTCCTGAGTTATGGTGTTGGCTGGCAACGCCTGAAGGCAATTGGCTACAATGAGGTTTGAGCTCAGTTTCAGGGCCACCAGCTGCTCTCGCGGCTCTTTCGGCCCGTTTACCGTTTATGGCGATCTTGTCTGTATGATGAACGAGCAACACATAAGTACCAAGATGGCCTTTCGAGAGGTCATCCGTTTTGCTCAGTCTTTCCGTTGCAATCTGGTTGCACATTCCCGTTGCCACAAACGATTTACCTGTGTTGCTCGGGCCAAAGACGGCTCTCATCTCTTGTTTTGCACACCAGCGCCTTATCGGGTAGCGGTTGGTGAAGGCTAACTTATTGATTATAAATTCTTTATTGAGATTGACTGTCTTCATGCACCAACCTCGTTCTTGGATGCACTGACACGGTTCAAGATCCATTGGTCAATGTCAGCTGCATACCAGCCAATTGCACGAGCACCAAGCTGAACGCTCCTGGGAAACGATTTATCGGCCATTTTGTTATAGATCGTCGAACGAGAAAGGCCTGTACGTTCTTTGACAATTGGCAAACGAATGATTTTGTGTTCCATGTTAGAACTCCCTTCAAAAATGATGGTTGCGGCTTCCAGCTGTGTGGAAGCGTTGACAACCATGAAGGTAAGGAAATTCCAAAACCGTTAATAGACCCCAATCTAAGAAATCTGGGAATGGTTTTCAGGGCACGATTAATTACATGCTAAGCCACTGATAAATATAGAAATGCTTTAAAAAATTAAAATTAAAAGTAACATTAGCAGTCACAAATCGCTTGGAAAACTATCGATTTGAGCCAATAATTTTAATTTTAATTTTAATTTTAATTTTAATTTTAATTTTAATTTTAATTTTATTTTGTTTGATATGTCGGCATTCCAAGCTGCTAATCTGTTAATGGCGTCCATAGCCGATCATCACTCCATCATATCTTATCCACACATCACCAGCGCTTCACCCGGTTCGCTACCTCTAATTAGTAGTGATAAACTTCCCAGTAATGGTATATACATACCCCCTATTGAGAGAACTAACCATGAGAAATTTTAGTATGCATATTTACAAGGAATCAAAATTTGAAAGAGATAACAGACCCGCATTATTCAATTAAGTTCAATCCGTATATCTGGTCGGAAGAAGAGGCATCCTCTCTTCTCGTGTATGAAATTTGGAATGATCTCATTTCCGCCTTTCCTGAAAAATTCATATATAGTGGGCAACGCCAACCTATCACCCCAAGCAAAGATCAATTGAAGGTGCTTCTGCTCAATCTTTTCTATGCTTTCCGTATCGATCCTGACCTGTGTATTGGAATTGGTTTACGCAACTCAGATTATTCCCCTTCTTGCAGATATAACACGCTCGGGTTATCAAGTAAGCTGATTGATCTTGTTCATGCGTTACGAGAACTGGGGTACCTCGATTGGCATGATCATGTGTTTATCGAAATGAACTCGAAAAAAAACATTCGCACTCGGATCAGAGCATCTGATGCGCTAATCGATATTTTTGCAAAATTTGAATTGGATATGGAAAGCATTGAGATCGCTCGTAACCAGGAATGCATTGAACTAAGGACGAAAAAATATGAGAACGCCTTTGGTGTTAACTCAAAAGCTAAACCAATCGCATATATTGATACAGATGTTACCGATGAAATGCGTACGGTGGTCAAGGCTTACAATGAGCTGCTGAATGCCAACCGCATTGATGTCTCGATCTATCCCGATCAACGTTATGGGCAAATGCTGCCCAATGGCCAGGTTATCGACATTCCAATCGTTCAGGGGCAGCACTTCGTTAGACGTATCTTCTCCAGAGGCAGCTTTGATTTTGGCGGGCGCTTCTATGGGGGATTCTGGCAGCAAATACCAAAGGAAGATAGGCCTTACATTCGCATCAATGGCGAGGAAACCGTTGAGTTAGACTTTAGCGCTCTTCATCCACGTTTGCTGGCTGCTGAAAAGGGCATGACCATCGAGGGCGACCCTTACCATCTTGGCGTGGATCTGTTGCCAGAGCATCTGATGTACCTGCATCGAAAATACGTGAAGAAACTTCTGCTGGTCGCCATCAATGCCAAAGACCGTAACGATGCCTATCATGCGCTGGTGGGGTCTTTGCCAGGGGAGCTTGCCAAGCACTACTCCAAGGACATGCTGAAGGAAGGCCTCCAAGCGATTAGATATCGCCACCCGTTCGTGGCTGGCTCGTTGTGCTCTGATGCAGGTATCCGCTTGATGAGAACCGACTCGAACATCGTCGAGCATGTCTTGAAACGTTTTATAGCCCTAGAAACGCCTGTACTGCCCGTACACGACAGTTTTGTCGTCCAGGCAAACAAGAGGCTGACGCTGGAGAATGCCATGAGAGAGGCTTCAAAGGCCGTTACAGGGGTGGTGTTAGATTTCACTGCTCCTGCTGACGACGAAAACCCTAAGGTTGGCCACTATGAATTGTGGAAAACCAGTCAAGCCGAAGGACATCGCGGAGCTCATGTGTAACCTTGTGACTGTTGGTAACGACACCCAAGGCCTGCTCGGTGCTTAATCGCTTTCTCATCATTTTGATATTCCTGGTGGCCCCAACCTTGACTTACGCCAAGTGTACGGGTTCGGCAGGGGACGTCATTCCAGACACGTCAACCGAAACCTATACGCTTGGCGATGGGACTGTGGTTTCGTGTGCTGGTTTGCTGATCGTTGATATCAACATGCTGCGAGCGGCCTCTTCCAACGGAGGGCATTACAACGGAGATAAATCTTTCGATTTCAAGCCAAGTGATAGCTATTCCCGACACACTGATGGCAAGACATATGATTTTAGTCAAATATACACGGGTTATGTCACAGATTTTAGCATATTGTTTACTAGCGCCAATTCCTTCAACTTAGATATTAGTCGTTGGGACACCTCATCAGTCACATCTTTTTGGTCGATGTTCAAATATGCAACCGTTTTTAATGTGGACATTGGGAAATGGGATGTCTCGAATGTCACCAATTTCGCTGAAATGTTTAGGCACGCACATTTGTTTAACCAAGATTTAGGAAATTGGAACACTGGATCTGCAACCACGATGGCCGGGATGTTTTATGAAGCCAAGGCATTCAACGGAACAGTTGGAAAATGGCAGACATCATCAGTGATAAATATGGGAAACATGTTTTTTCAGGCGTACAGTTTTAATCAAGATATCTCTGGTTGGGATACATCTGGTGTTGAAACTATGAATGGCATGTTTGGCTCAACTTATGTTTTTAACGCAGATATATCAAATTGGGACACATCATCTGTCTCTACAATGACTTCTATGTTCTATTCAGCTCAATCGTTTGACCAGGATTTATCCGAATGGAACGTTTGTGCAGTAACAACCTATGATGGGTTTTGGTCAAACTCACCCAGTGAACAGCATTTCTCTTTACCAAATTTTGGTTACGGAGCTCCTCTTTGTGAAGGCAAAGCCAACGCAGAAATACACATTCAAGGAAACGCAGCGGATGTTCACGATGGTAGCCTTGAGGCTTCGGCTACCAATGGAACGCAGTTCGGATCAAGGGATGTATCATCCACGAGCGAAAACCATACCTTTACAATTCGCAACATCGGCAGGGCATCACTGGACATTACTGGCATATCAGTTTCCGGAATAAATGCCGCCGATTTTTCCATCCTTAGTATCACTCCGACTTCCGTGAGTGCAGGATCTGCAATGACTTTCGACGTTTCGTTTTCTCCAACAGCGGGCGGCACTAGGTCCGCAATTGTGACGATTACTAATAATGATTTGGATGAAGGTTCTTATGATTTCGTGGTCCAGGGAACAGGTAATGTTCCATGCGATGTTATTGGCCATGTCGGTACTGTGGTTCCGTGCATAGGACAGCTAATCGTTTCTGAGTCGATGCTAAGAGCCGCGAACGCTCATGTTGGTGATGGATCATTCGATTTTAAGCCCTCTGATTCATACACAGTGCACACTGATGGAGCGATCTACGATTTCAGTCAAGTTTACACTGGAAATGTTACAAACATGGATAGACTTTTTTACAATGCTGCTGTTTTTAATCAAGATATTAGCCAATGGAATACCGAGCATGTGACAAGCATGGCGTATATGTTTTATGGAGCTGCTCAGTTCAACGTTGACATAGGATCTTGGAATGTGGGGCATGTTATCGATATGTCGAAGCAATTTCAACACGCTCCATCGTTTAATCAAGATATTGGGAAATGGGATGTGTCGTCTGTCCAGAGCTTCGATAATATGTTCAACGGTGCTTCAAGTTACAATCAATTTATGGACAATTGGGACGTGTCGTCAGTTATTAACATGCAAGGTATGTTCGCTGATGCAGCGTCTTTCAATCAAAACTTAACAAATTGGAACGTTGCTAAAGTTAAATATTTTGCTCGAATGTTTGTTGGCGCAAATTCATTTAATGGTCGTATTAGTGATTGGGATACGAGTTCCGCTGTCGATTTTAGCCAAATGTTTCAAGCTGCAGTGTCGTTTAATCAGGATGTCTCTATGTGGGACGTCACGAATGTTGCGGTAGTTCAAAATATGTTTTGGCAAGCAACATCATTCGTTCAAGATTTGAGCACATGGAATGTGTGTAATGTAGTCAACTATTCTGATTTCGGAAATGAAAGTGGTGTAAATCCAAATTTCGGAACCTCTTCTCCATATTGTTCAGGTCGCGCGCAAGAGATCAGTGTTACTGTCGACGATGGAGGTGTGGCTGGAGATAATGGCAGTGTTTCGGTTGGTGTTGAGCAGGTAGGCGTGTCCAAAGTGGTTACTGCTACAATCACTAACATCGGTGGTTACGATCTCACCATTGGTGTGGCGAGCGGTGGTGGTGTTAGTCCGGTCAATGCGTCCAATATCGCTTATTCGGTTCCAAGCTCTACAACAGTTGCTTCTAGCGGTGGAACAGCATCCTTCTCTGTAACCTTCACGCCCGTTGTAGATGGTTTTTTCTCTGTCCCAGTCTCGTTCGCAACGGATGATGAGGATGAAAACCCTTTTAATTTTACCATCACAGGTACAGGAACCGGTGGAGATGCCACTTTAATCGTGAAAGACAAACTTGATTCTGTCGTTGCTGATGATGGTTCGTTGACGATCACTCCCAGGCCAAACGCAAGTTCTGAGACCAAGGAGGTGCTTTCTGTTTCCAACAACGGGACTGCTGTCCTCGATATTAGCTCAACAACAGCTTCCAACACTAGCAATGCCACTGTCAGCAAAGTCTCTGCAACCCCCAGCGCTATTGAACCAGGTTCCTCCAGCTATCTTGTAGTTACCTATACGCCCACAGCAGTAGGGGCTTTCAGTTTTGATTTGGACATAACCTCAAACGATCCCAACACGCCCAACTACGATATTTCTGTTTCAGGGACGGCCAATGCGGCAGGCACCAATCAAGCGCCAACATCTGATGCAGGTGACAGCCAAACGGTAACGCCAGAGACACAGGTCATTTTGGTGGGAGGAGCTTCGTCTGATCCTGATGGTGACGGGCTGACCTATCTCTGGTCACAAGCTTCAGGAACAAGAGTCCTGCTATTCGATACAGACAAACAAGACGCCTACTTCACAGCTCCTTCAGACTTCAAGGAGCAATCCCTGGTATTCAGGTTGACCGTCTCTGATGGTTCCCTGTCTGACACTGATGATGTGACAATACGAGTGCTGCCAAAGTCCACTGTGAAACCACGACAAGAGATGTCACGAGCAGCCAACAACTCCATTGGTGTTGCTATGTCTAAGTCCATCAGTTCCGTTGCTTCAGGTCGCATTGCTCGAGGCCTTGGCGGCTTTGGTAACTTTAGGTCCAACCTGAACCAGAGCGTTGGGGCCTATGGCTACTCAGAGCAGACAGCATCCAACATCCCTGATGCCTTTGACCTCGCCTTCTCAAGAGCTGGCCTAACTGACCAAAACGGCTGGGTGAGCTTTACCTCTGATGATCTGATCGACCGCCACTATGCCCAACAGCAAGCCCACACCCAAGCCAAGCTAAACGATCTGCCAGAGGGAAGCCTAGCCTCACCCCCAGGGAACCCCCTAGAAGGCCCTCAGGACCCCATAGACGCCTATGTGAGCTACACAGCAGGGAAGTACATCAACACGCGAGAGGGTGGCTATGAGGGCTTCTCAAGGAACATCACTGGTGGGGTGGACTTCATCTTCAGTGAGACCCTGATGCTAGGCGCTGGTCTAGGCTATGAGTACTCTGAGCTAGAGTTCGACAATGCCCTTGATGGATCAACAACAAAGAATGGCTGGAGACTGGATTCCTATGGTGCAGGAAAGCCCAGTGACATGCTCTCGATTGAGGGCCTTGTATCCTACTCTTGGTTAGATAACAGCATCACAGCAGCTTCTGAGACAGGCGACTTCACCTCAAACAGGTTCTATGGCTTCGGCAAGGTCAACGGCCACTTTGATGTCGAGCCCTACCAGATATCCCCCTATGTGAGCTTTGACTACCTGACAGAAACCACAGACAGCTACACCACCAACTTGGGGACTGCCATTGGATCAGTTCGGACAGAGGCAATAGCAACAGCTGGGGGCATAAGGGTAAGCACAAACGACAGCCTGATCTTGGGCCTATCGAGCTTCGCCACCTACGAGTTCAAGTACCATTGGACAGGCACAGAGGCAGCCACGTTAAACTCAGGTGATGTTGTTGACCCTTCTGACTACTCCTCCACCTTTGCATTTGGCTTGAGCGGACCCATGAACGATGTCTTTGGTGTTGACTGGCTTGATGGAGCTACCCTTGACGTGTCGGTTCAGGCTGTGAACCCATTGGCTCGCGAGAGATCATATTCAGCCACCGGTGGCCTGAGGTGGAGGTTCTAAAGTGGTCGCACATACAAGATTAATGCGGGTGTCCAGCTCCCCGATTTCAATCTGATCGAAAAGGCCTTCGCTTGCCTCAAAGCCATGCTTCGAAAGGCAGAAGAGCGTGCGATTGCGGCATTGTCGGACCGCATTGGCGACCTGATCAAGACCTTCAAACCGGCCGGATGCACCAACTACTTCAAATCATGCGGCTATGAGCCAGAATGAACGGAAAACCTCCAGACTCATACATCTGGAGGTCCTAGATTTCTATTCGATCTTCCTTAGATGATATCAATCAATCAACAGTTCACCTATTTTAGCAACATGCTCAGGATTGCTCGCATCGTATTTATCTGTTCCAATATAATCCAAAACCCATCTGGGCTTACGTCCCTGACCTGAATATTTAACATTTGGATCCGTTGGGTGCTGGTATTTTGGTTCTACTTTTTTCCGATTCTTGGTCGTCTTCTCACCCGATCCATTTCCACCAAGCTTTGAAATGATATCAGAGATTTCGATATCATTTTTTTCAGCGAGTTCGCGTACTTGAGCAACGACATCGATCAAGGCTTGTTCGCGTTGTTGAGCAATCAACTCTTGGGTCTTGGTTTGTAACGCCAAAAGCTCCGCATACGACATTTTTTCTAAATCAGCTGACATAAACTCTCCATGGTCAATCAATGGCCATATAGGTCCTTTTGAGGGAGACGGTCAATCATTGACTAACATGCTAACTGAAAGCGTCGCGTCTAAGGCGAGCAACAGAATGGAATAAGTATTAGGAACACTGGCTGCAATACGAGGAAATTCATGAAAATCAAGTCGTTTAAACAATTTTTGGCTGATGCATATATCGGTTTCGATAGCAATGACGAAAATTCATTAAACCAACATCTTAAACGTATTGATCAAGAGATACGATCCTTGAAGCTAAGGCCTGAGGGTGCGCATAACTCGAAGCAACAATCCAACGCAAAGGCCAGGCGATCGCCCCACTTATAAAAATTGGGTCAAATTCATTATCGATATAGGAACAAAGACCATCAAGAGTAGGCGGCCAACAATTTTAGGGACTACTACCAGTCTTCGGCAAGGAAACGTCCTGAGGAGCAGCCTCTCTCGGTCCATACGTAGCGATCGGTCCACTCGACATAGTGCCAAATGGCCCTGCGGTAATTCATGAGCTGTTCCTTGCTCAAACATCGGCTTTGACGTATACAGCCGCAAAGCCCTGGATATTGCTCTCCAAGATTTCTGACGCCTCGTGCGTTCGGTGGCATCTCACCGACAATCTTGTATTTTGTGCCAGGGCCAGACCGAATGTTAAGCGTATCCCAAGAGGCAGCACCCACTACGCGAAAGTGGTCAGGCCCATCGGCACATGCCCAGGTCGCACTGTTCGGTATAAACACTTTCAAAATCAACGCAATTAGCAATCGAGCCATTTGCTTCATCTATTTTAGTTCGATAGAACTTTGTCCCCAACCCTTGTTGGGTCAAGATTCAGTTCGTTTGGAAGGTCTGCCAGGCTTAGCGAGTGCAGGTTGTTGCGTGGTCACCTGATCCCATACCGATTTCCAATCATTTCCTGTTTTCGGCATTCTGGGTGCTGCGAGTTTTCGGTAATCTTCTTTGCTGCGTTTGATGCCTGTTGATTTGAAGTCTTCTAGTATGGCGGTGATCGCGGTTTCGACGGTTGTCTCTTGATCAACGACCCGAGCCATGAGTCTGTCATGAAGACGCTTTTCAATGAAAATGTGACGTTGGAAAAAATCACCGTAGGTTTGGCGAATTGGGCTTGGGAGCGTTTGATCGTCGATTAGGCTGTCGGAAGTCGATTGGTGTTTCTCAGCCAACGTGCCCGTACCAAGACGACCATCAAAGACATCCAGGTGCAGGCTGTCATCGGGAGTCACGATGGGACGCGGTTCGTAGTTTCTCCAGGGATCCAAAAACTCAGGCATGTAAGCGGGCTGCTTAAGATTTCGATCCTTTTGCCAACATGGAACGAAGGCAAGCCTCTCCGAAATCCTGTGAACCAAGTTGCTGCCATGGAGGATACCTCCTCTTAGGATTTCTTTGTGAAGTGGCTTCAACTCACCAGCTAGAGATTCAACCGACATCACTGGAAAAATCCCAAGGTTGTCTGGCACCCCCAGCCCGAGCCAAACGTAGAGACAGGTAAGCGTCTGCAAATCCTTCTCAATCAGAGCGTCTTGAGCGTTGGCTTTGTGATCCTTTGGTAAACTGCTTAAGGAGAGCCCAAGCGCCCCGTACCGATCCTTGATGGCAAGGTAGACGGCTTGTGTGTGATCATGAAGGCGAATGTGATTGTCGTATTGGAGCATAGGGCGTCCGATAGCCGATGAAACTTCCCCAATAATGCAACATGCGTCCTCACGTTTGCCAACCCCATTCTTTCCAAGTCTAGTCCAGAACCATCTAGCAACGTCTTGGGAGAGCTTTCACCAAATTGTCTCTATATCTGTCTCTATCATTTACGTCAAAAATCTAAGATGTTGATTATTATAGACAAATCGTTGATATATGGTGTCCCCGACAGGAGTCGAACCTGTGGCCTACCGCTTAGGAGGCGGTCGCTCTATCCGTCTGAGCTACGGGGACATGCCGGGCTTGTTTAAGCGAGCGCGATGGAAAAATCTACCCCGGCCAAACAAAACGTTCTGCGCCCCACGCGGGCACGCCAGGTTCGGCGGATCGCGCCTCCAGCAGGGCAGTTTGGGCCAGGCGTTAGGCACGCGCTTGGCCTTGCTCCTCCAACAGCTTGAAGACTGCATCGCGTTCTGACAGCACCAACAGCAAGGCCAGATCGCCGGGCCGCAGTTGGTCCAGGACCATCTTGACGCTGGCAAGGTGAGAGGGGGCGAACTGAATTTGCGCGCTTTGCATCCCCGCTTCCAGAGCCGTTTTGTGGATCAGGCGTGGGATCTCGCCGACCGTGCGTCCGCGCAGATAACTCTCCATCTCAACCGCGATCAACGTGTCAGGTTGAAAGCGCAAGGCGGTCAGGGTGACATCGTGAATATCTTGGTCAGAGCGATCACCCGCATGGCTCAGCGTAATAAAGCGCCGCTTTGCGGGCAAGGCAGACACGGCCTCGCAGACCGCAGCGATCGAATGCGGATTGTGCGCGAAATCGACGAACACCCGCGCGCCTTGGTAGGAAAACTCGTTGCAGCGCCCAGGATTGTCCTTGGGATCGGGCCGGAAGGCGGCCAAGCCCGCGACGATGCTCTGTTGCGGCAAGCCCATGGCCAAGCTGGCGCACAGGGCTTGCAAAACATTAGAGACATTATAGCGCGCGGCTCCATCCATAGTGATGGGCACATCCTTAACGTGGGTTATGGTTTGTTCGCATTGGCCGTCAAAAAACACCAGCGCGCCGTCGCCCGCCTGATATGCGCAAGGCGTAGCCTGGGCCTGGGCAGCCTGGATTTGCGGAGCCTTGGGGTCCAGTGAGACCCACCAGATTGTGGCTTGGGTGTTTTGGGCCTCGGCCACGACAAAAGGGTCGTCGGCGTTGAGCACCAGCACGCCATCATCGGCCAGGGTGCGGTGAACCGAGAATTTGGCCTGCGCCAGCTCAGGCACCGTGTTGACGCCGTACTGGCCCAAGTGATCATTGGCGACATTGGTCACCACCGCGACGCGCGCTTGGCGGGTTGGCAGCCCTCGGCGCAGGATGCCGCCGCGTGCGACCTCAAGGCAGGCCACCTCAAGGCGCGGATCGCGCAGCAACATGCGTGCTCCGCCAGGCCCTGAATAGTCGCCACGGTCCAAGATCTCATCGCCGACGCGCACAAAGTCGGTCGAAGTCAAGCCGGCGACCTTGCCCGCTGCCCGCGCAATGGCCGCGCAGAGCCGCGTGGTGGTGGTCTTGCCATTCGTACCGGTGATGAAGGCGATCGGCAGGTCATGGACGCTGGCCCAATCCACATCTTCAGGGACAGGCAGGGTATCGACGGGCCACACCTTGCTGCCTTTGCCGTGGCCAACCGAGATGTCGTCGTCGTCGCACAAAATGTCCACACCGTGATCACGGGCGGCCGCGATCAGCGCGATCAAGGCGGGGTTGGCCTCCTGAGCCATGACGCCCTTAACGTCGGCGATCAACGGCTCAAAATCCGCCGCGGGCTGACCTGCCAGGCTCGCGGCGCAAAAATGCCAGGCGGTTTGTGCCGCAAAGATCGCCGAATAGAGCTGATCCATCGGTGCGGAGATGGCCAAGTTGACCCCGCCGTGAAAGGCGCGGGTTGTCCATTGTTCGTCTTGCCAACCCAGAGCGTCCAGGACACGGCGCGCTTGCGCTCCCCAGAGTTCAACAATCTCAGCGGGATCGGGTCCGGGCTCGGTGATGAACAGGTCGATGATTGCACCAGGGCGATCCCAGAGCAATCCCGGGCCCGTCAGCCGTCGGGGGCCGTCAACCTGCAGGCCATCCACGCTAGCGCAGGCGATGCTCAGAGCGGTTTCTAGCTGTTCGATGCGGTCCAAGGGCCTCGCTCCGCTTAATCTGCGTCTTCAACGTCGTCGCGCGCCAGGCGCACGCCGCGCTCATCGCGAATCAATGTCAGATCGGGGTCCAACATGTCCTCAAACTCACCGGCAGGCGCAGCTTGGGCGGGCTCATGGGCCGCCGCGCTGCTGCTCTCAACGCCCTCAGCCTCCTCCTCTTCCGAGCTGAAGTAGATGATTTGCTTCCAACAGCGCGCACTATCGTCGCCAAAGATCATCAAGAGATCGCCTGGCTCGGCCATCTCAAGGCCAGCTTGCACCGCATCGACCTCGTTGGGAATAACGCGAATGGCGCTTTCGGCGACGCCATTGCGCATCAGCTCTTCTTTCATCATGTTCGGCACTTCGTCGTGGCCACGGCCACGGCGGCGATCATCGGCCTTGCAGATGTAGTGATCATAGTGCCCGGCCAACATGCGCGTGGCCTCATATATGTCCTCGTCGCGCCGATCCCCCGGCATGGCGGCGATGGCGATGCGGCGGCGTTTGACATCCAGGCGATCGACCAGCGAGGTGATGGCGCGGATCGCAGCGGGGTTGTGTGCGTAGTCCAAAATGACCTTGAAGGGATGCTCGTCGAAAACGTTGGTGCGTCCGGGTGCCTGGAAATAGCTGGTGTCAAAGGTGCGCAGCCCGTGGCGGATATTGTCCAGGTCTACGCCAAAGCTATAGGCCATGGCGGCGGCAAACATGGCGTTTTGAACGTTGTGGATCGCTTTGCCTTCCAAAGCGGCGGGGATGAGGTGCGACCAGAGGATGGGCAGGTGCAGGCCATTGTCATAGATGGTCAGCATGTCGCCGTTCATGCCGCTTTCCAGCACCACTGCCTTGCCGCCGCTCTTGATGTGCTCTTTGACCAGGGCGTGACCCGGGTTTGTGGTGACGTAGAAAATCGACTGTACGTCCGCGTAGTCGGCCATCTTGAGGCAATTGATGTCATCGGCGTTCAGCACCACCGTGTCGGTCGCGCTTTCAACCACCACGCGCTTGACGACCGCTAGTTCCTCGACGGTATTGATGCCACCCAGTCCCAGATGGTCAGCGGTGACATTCAGGCAGGCCGCAACGTTCGAGCGCTGATAGCCCAGGCCAGAGCGCACCAAGCCCCCACGCGCCGTTTCCATGACCGCGAAATCGACAACTGGATCGCGCAAAACGATTTGTGCGGACTTAGGCCCGGTCATATCGCCTTTGACGCTCAACTTGCCGTCCACATAGACGCCATCGGTCGAGGTCATGCCGACAATCCGGCCATTGACCTTCATAATGTGCGCCAACATGCGCGAGGTGGTGGTCTTGCCGTTGGTGCCGGTAATGGCGGCTATGGGAATGCGGCTTTGCTCGTCGCTTGGGAACAGCATGTCCATCACGCGGCCAGCCACGTCGCGCGGTTGGCCTTCAGAGGGTGCAACGTGCATGCGAAAACCTGGAGCCGCGTTGACCTCGACAATGGCCCCGCCGATCTCCTTATAGGAGCGTGTGATATCGTCGATCAGGAAGTCGACCCCGCCCACATCCAAACCAACCGACATGATGGCGCGCTCGGCCATATCGCGGTTGTCGGGGTGGACCACATCGGTCATGTCAATCGCCGTGCCGCCGGTCGAAAGATTGGCGGTCGAGCGCAGATAGAAACGCTCGCCATCGGCCAGAACCGTGTCGTCGCTATAGCCCGCCTCATCCATCAGGCGGCGCGCTTGGTTGTCCAACTCCAGCTTAGTCAGCACTTTTTCGTGGCCTATGCCCCGGCGCGGGTCTTCGTTCACCAGGTCCACAAGCTGGGCAATGCTGTGTTTGCCGTCGCCCACCACGTGGCCCGGCACGCGTTTGGCAACCGCCACCAGCTTGTTGTTAACCACCAACATGCGGTGGTCGAAGCCGGTCACAAAGCTTTCGACCAAAATGGCGCGGCTGCTCGAGTGCTCTTTGGCCTCGCTAAAGGCGGCCTCCACTTCTTCGTCGCTGTTCAGATTGATCGACACACCGCGGCCGTGGTTGGCGTTCAGCGGCTTGACCACGACCGGATGGCCAATGCTCTGTGCGGCGCGGATCGCTTCGCGGGCGCTGTAGACCATGCGCTGCTGCGGGACCGGCAGGCCCAGGTCGTTCAGCAGGTTGTGCGTGTCCTCTTTATCGCAAGAGATCTCAACCGCGATGTGTTTGGTTTCAGACGTGATGGTGGCCTGAATGCGCTTTTGGTAGCGGCCGTGTCCGAACTGAACCAACGAGCCCTGGTTGAGGCGGATCCAGGGGATGTCGCGCGCCTCTGCGGCATTGACCAAAGAACGGGTTGAAGGGCCAAACTCTTTGCGCTGGGCGCGCAAAACGAAGCTGCGCAGCTCATCGTCCCAATCGAAGTCAGGATCAAATTTATAGTCAAGCTGGTCTTTCACGGCTTGAGGCAGCAGGTGCATCAGCAGGCGCAAGGCAAGCTCCCCCGCTGCGAGCCCAACCTCGCGCTGGCGGTACTGATAGACCATGTTGTACTGGCCTGGCTCACCAGTGGAGCGGGTCCGCCCAAAAGTCACATCGGTGCCGGCAACCCCTTGAATTTCAAGGGCACAGTGTTCCATTACGTGCCCCAGCCAGGTGCCATCATCTTCGCGCAGTCGGCGCAGAAAACCGCCCGGTTCGCGGTACGAACAGCCGTGCTCGGCCAGCCCTGGCAGCGCGGCCACCAGCGCATCAATAAACGCTGGGCCAAGCTTGGCAGATGGCCAATCCTCAAGCGCGCCCAAGTCCAAGATGTGTCTGATAACCGGGAAGCCTGCCCAAACGTTTGGGCCTACAAAGACATTGGTCTTGACGATTTTCATGGGCTTCCCTGTTCTTAATTTATTGTTTTTGCTGTGCGTCCGCTTCCTGGTCGCTGGCCGCGGGTAGAGAGCAGAACACGAGGTGTCCATCCGGTGGGTAGGCCATGCGCCCTGCCAGATCATAACGGCATCCTTCGCCCAAAACGTCAAGCCGAAGTCCAAGCAGGCTCAGCGCCTCGCCCTCGCGTGCATCCCACATTGAGGAGTGGGTGAGCTGGCTTGCATCGACGACGGTGACGCTGCCGCTGCCCACAACTTCTAGAACATTGTTCGGGCCGATGAAGGCGGCGGTGTCTTCGTCGATGCCCAAGCCAATCAAAAAAGGATTGAAAGATGAAGCGGTTAGCAGGCGCCCCAGCCGGTTTCGCTCGGTAAAATGCTGATCAATAATCACCGCGTTGGTCAGGCCCATGCCCGGGGCCAGAGTGACATGCCCAGCGGCCGGGGCGGCGTTGCTGCTGCCACCTGCTACCATGTGTTCTGACATGATAGACGCCCCAGCAGAGGTGCCGGCAACGGGCACTCCGGCGGCGTTACGGCGGCGAATCTTTTGCGCAACAAGCGTGCCGCCCAGGATGGCTGACAGCCGCAGTTGGTTGCCCCCGGTGATGAAAATACCCGTAGCGTTATCCAACATAGAAGCGTACTTGGGATTGTCGCAGTCGGTGCGGCGGGCGATGGGCAGGAAGTCCACCTTGCCCGCGCCCAGTTCAGAAAAAATGCGGTTGTAGTCTGGTCCGGTTGCCTCAAGCATGGAGGCCGTCGGAATCACAACGATGTCGGCATCCGCGCCACCGGAGAGCTCGACAAACCTGCGGTGGATTTGCATTTCTTTGACACGGTCTTCGCCGCCGCCAATGGGAATGATGTAGCCGCGTTCGGTACTATCATTGGTCGGTGCTGGGCACATGGGGCTGTCTTGTCCTTAGTTGGCTGGGCGCGTCTGGTTGCGCGCGCCCTCATCTTTTATGGTTTTGCGGTGAGATCTTGGCTGCTCAGAGGATCTAGAGGTCCTCAAAGGTGCCAAGGCGCACAGGCTGGTGATCGCGAACGTGCCACTGACCGCGCGCCATGACATCACGCACGCTCAGATTTTGTCCAAGGACCAGCAAGTCCGCATCTTTGCCAACCGCTAGCCTGCCTTTTTGACCTAGTTTGAGCAGATCGGCAACATTGCAGGTCAAGGGACCAAGCGCCTCTTCAAGCTTTGTGCCCAATTGGGTGAGTTCGCTCAGCGTGTCTGGCAAGGTTTGCGACAAGCCAACGCCGATGCGGGTTAAATTGCCGTCGCGATCAAAGGCGGGCAGGCAACCGCCACCGTCCGAACTGATGGTAAAGCGCGCGGTATTGCCGCCTGCGGCGCGGAACTCCAGGTAGGCCTCTGCGGCAGATATGCCGGGGTCAACGTGGCCGTCAGGAAAGGCGGTGGCGTCGATGTAGCAGCCATGGCGGGCTAGGGCGATAGCCTGTTGGAACAATGGCTTGTTGCGATTGATGTGGGTTGGATTGAACACCCGCGCCGGAATTTCGCTGGTCTGCACCGCTTGTTCGACCAGCGCTAGACCGCGCTCGCCATCGCCCATGTGACAATGCAAGATCCCAGCCTTGCCGGTCATTAAGCCCGCAACATGGGCTTCGCTGGCAACGCGCAACAGTTCGTTCAACGTGGGTTGGCTGGAGCGGTGGTCGCTGACCGCCAGCTCTCCAACGCCGATGACCGGGTCCAGAAAGACGATATCACCGCGCGCCGAGCCAGTCAGCGTCATCAAGGGCAGGTGATAGCCGCCCGTATGGCACCAGGCCGACAGGCCCTCCTCACGCAGGCCATAAGCCTGAGTGACCAAGGTTTGCGTGTTGCGGGTCAGATCGTCGGTGCCCAAGACCCCAACGACCGAGGTTACGCCAGCGCGTGTGAACTCCGATAGCCTTACTGGCGGCACGCGGCTGGCCGGTCCGCTTTCTCCACCGCCGCCGGTGATGTGCGCGTGCCCATCGATAATGCCGGGCACCACCGCCGCGCCGTCGACGTCGACCTGCTCCACATCCAGGCAGGCGGGCAGGGACGGCAGGTCCGCCCCAATGTAGGCGATTTTGTCGGCGGCAATCAGGATATGGCAGCGCCCCAGGGGAGCGGGGGCATAGGCGTGAGCGTTCTTGATCAGTTTTAGCATGGGCAGCACCGTCGCGGTTGGCGGCTCGTTATAAAGCAAGTCCAGAGCATTTGTCTTCAATCGCAACACGATGGCCTGGAGCCAAGTTGCGGTGATATCTCTAGCGTTCGACGGCTTTGGTCAAGTCTCCTGCTTGTTGCGCGCTGTCTTGGGCCGTTCGCTCGCCTGAGAGAGCCGTCCTCGCGGTCCGGTCTCGTGCAGGGCCTGATATTGCGATCCAAATGCGTGCTTACCACAACGCCCGCCAAGCTTGTTCACACTGCGGTGATCCGGGCGGTTGAAGAATCGGGGAGACATTGTTACCAGAGCCTCAGCCCCTCTCTGCCTCCCTCCTCGATGGACCCAAGTTTCATGAAAATCATCTCCGGGACCTCCAATCCGACCCTTGCGCGCGCCGTCGCGGCTTACATGCGCACTAAATTGACCGAGGTCGATATCAAGCGATTCAAGGATCAGGAAGTCTATGTAGAAGTGAAGGAAAACGTCCGCGGCCAGGACGTTTTTGTTTTTCAGTCTACCTCAAAACCCGCCAACGACAGCCTGATGGAGTTGTTGATCTTGATCGACGCGATCAAGCGCGGTTCAGCCAGCCGCATCACGGCGGTGATCCCCTATTATGGCTACGCGCGTCAGGATCGCAAAGTCGCGCCGCGCTCGCCCATCTCAGCCAAGTTGGTCGCCGATCTTATCACCACAGCGGGCGTTGACCGGGTGCTGATGCTGGACCTGCACGCGGGCCAGATTCAGGGCTTCTTTGACGTGCCCGTTGACAATCTGACCGCTGCGCCGGTTTTTGCCGAGCATATGGAAAACGAGCTGAATGTGGATCGCAAGAAGCTGCTGATCGTCTCGCCTGACGTGGGCGGGGTGGTGCGCGCGCGCCAACTGGCCAAGATGATCGAGTGCGATATCGCCATTATCGACAAGCGCCGTCCGCGTGCTGGCGTGTCAGAAGTGATGAACGTCATCGGTGATGTGTCCGAGCGCGATTGTGTGCTGGTCGATGACATCGTGGATTCGGCGGGCACCTTGTGCAACGCCGCGCAAGCGCTGATGGATTCGGGCGCAAAGTCGGTCCGCGCCTACTGTACGCATGGTGTTTTGTCCGAACCAGCGCTGGAGCGTATCTCGGCATCGCCCATGGAGCGCCTCTATATCACCGATTCGATCGAAGCGACGCCCGAAGTCGAGGCGCACGAGAAGATCGAGCAAATTACGGTTGCAACCTTGATCGGAGAGGCTATGTTGCGCATCCGCGATCACGAGTCGGTCACCGAACTGTTCCGCCGTGATTGGATGCACTCAATCTAAAGCCGTTTCTGGCTTTTGATCCCAGCGCGCCGGGGCCAAGACCACCCTGGAGGCAGGCCTTTGGGCGCGCACCAACAACCTTGGAGACACACATGTCTAACACAACTTCCGTGCTCAATGTTGAGCGCAAGGACGGGGCAGGAAAAGGGGCCGCTCGTCTGACACGTAAGCAGGGCCGCGTCCCTGGCGTCGTTTATGGCGGCGGCAAAGATCCCGTTATGGTGACCTTCGTTCCAGGCGACCTGGAGCGGACGCTGAAGAACCCCGCTTACTATTCGACCCAGTTCGATCTGGTCTTCCCCGATGGCACCAAAGAGCACGTCATCCCGAAGGCGGTTCAGTTCGATAAGGTTCTGGACTTCCCGATCCACCTGGATTTCCTGCGCGTCAGCGGCAGCACTCGCGTTAACGTCTTCGTACCGGTTGAGTTCGTAAACGAAGAAGCCTCACCAGGCCTGAAGCGCGGCGGCGTCCTGATCATCAACCGTCACGAAGTTGAGGTCATTGCGACCGCTCGTACAATTCCTGACAAGCTGATCATCGATCTGACCGGTCTGGAACTGAACGACGCGATCAAGTGGTCCAACGTGACCGTGCCTGAGGGCGTTGTTCCTGCCATTACAGACCGTGACTTTGCTATCGGTAACATCTCTGCGCCGACCGGCATGGCGACCACCGAAGACGACAGCGGAGACGACGCAGAAGAAGGCGAAAGCGAGGAGTAATCCCTCATGTGGCTGCTTGTCGGCTTGGGAAATCCGGGCGACAAGTATGCCCGCAATCGCCACAACATCGGCTTCATGGCCCTGGATCGCTTGGCGGATAAGTACAGCGCGTTTTCGAGCTGGAAGTCCAAGCACCAGGGTCTGATCGCCGATGCCAGTCTGTCTCAGCAGAAGATCATTTTGCTGAAGCCCCAGACCTTCATGAATAACAGCGGGCCGAGCGTGAGCGCTGCGGCTCGTTTTTATAAGATCCCGCCCGAGCGTGTGGTGGTGTTCTATGACGAACTTGACCTTGCGCCCGGTAAAATCCGCATCAAGCGCGGCGGCGGCAATGGCGGCCACAACGGATTGCGCTCGATCGATGCCCACTATGGTAAAGATTATTGGCGAGTGCGGCTGGGTATCGGCCATCCCGGTGCGAAAGAGCGCGTTATTGGCCATGTCTTGGGCGATTTCTCCAATGCCGAGGCCGCCTGGCTGGACCCCTTGTTGGACACCTTGGCGTTGCATCTGCCCTTCTTGCTCGCGGGCAAGTTTGAAACTTATCAATCTAAGATCGCGCAAGACAGCCCGGCCCCGAAATAGGGATGCAGGGCGCAAGCTTCGCCGCGTCACACTTAAGCTTTAGGAGCGTAAGCCATGGGCTTTAACTGCGGAATCGTTGGTCTGCCAAACGTTGGTAAATCAACCCTGTTCAATGCGCTGACCCAAACGGCGGCTGCCGAGAGCGCCAACTATCCGTTCTGCACCATTGAGCCTAACACGGGCCGCGTCGCCGTCCCCGATCCGCGCTTGGATGCGATTGCCGCGATTGCGAGCAGCCAAAAGGTCATCCCGACCCAGTTGGAGTTCGTGGACATCGCGGGCTTGGTGAAGGGCGCGTCGAAGGGCGAGGGGCTGGGCAACCAGTTCCTGGCGAACATCCGCGAGACCGATGCCATTTTGCACGTCCTGCGCTGTTTCGACGGCGACGTAACCCACGTTGAGGGCTCTGTTGATCCCCTGCGCGACGCCGACATTATCGAGACCGAACTCATGCTGGCAGACCTGGAGAGCGTTGAGAAGCGCTTGGTCAACCTGCGCAAGAAGGCCCGCGCCAAAGAAAAAGAAGCCGCCGAGCTGGTGGCTTTGTTGGAGCCTGTGGTCGCAGCGCTGGAGGACGGACGCCCCGCGCGCACTGTTGAGGTTTCCAAGGATCAGCGGGCCTTGTTCGATCAGCAGCAACTGTTGACCGCAAAGCCGGTGCTCTATGTCTGCAACGTCAGCGAAGAAGAAGCGCAGAGCGGCAACGACTGGACCCAGCAGGTCGCGGCTATGGCGGCCGAAAAGGGCGCGGACCATGTGATTATCTCGGCGGAAATCGAGTCAGAGATTGCCCAACTGGAAAGCCAGGAAGAAAAAGACGAATACCTGGGCGACCTGGGCTTAGAAGAACCGGGCTTGGCCAAGCTGATCCGCAAGGGCTATGCGCTGCTGGACCTGTTGACCTTCTTTACCGTAGGTCCCAAAGAGGCGCGCGCTTGGACGGTAGAACGCGGCTCACACGCGCCTCAAGCAGCCGGTGTCATCCACTCGGATTTTGAGCGCGGCTTTATTCGCGCCGAGACCATCGCCTACCCGGATTTCATTGAATGCAAAGGCGAAGCTGGGGCGAAAGACGCCGGTAAGATGCGCCAAGAGGGCAAAGACTACCTGGTCAAAGACGGCGATATTTTCCACTTCCGCTTTAACGTTTAGAGCCTGTTTAACGTTTAGAGCCTGGTGAACCGCCAGTGACACCAAGGGGTGTCACTGGGTGGAGGATTTTAGTCTGCACCCGCCAGACCGCGCGCGCCTCGCTGGGCCCAAGAGGCGCTCTGGTCGCCCTTAGGCGCAAGCTCATCATAACTGCAAACGCAGTCGTGCGGGACAACAGGACTTGGAGCCAAAATACCGTTTGATAATAACGGATACTCTAGACCAGCTTTACCAGTGCGTGCTTTTTCTTGCCCGCCGATAGCTTGATCAAGCCGTCAGCGTTGGCGTCGCTCGCGGTTATGGCCTGCGTCTCGTCGTCGATTTTCTGGTCGTTCAGGCGCGCCCCGCCGCCCTTGATCAGGCGACGTGCTTCGCCGCCGGTTGCGGCCAGCTCAGCACGTTGCAGCAGGACAAAGGCAGCGATACCCGCTTCCAGCTCCGCGGCAGGCACCTCAAAGGTTGGCAGGTTGGCGGACATGCCGTCACCGGCGAAGGTTTGCAGAGCGGTGGCGGCGGCCTGCTCAGCGGCAGCCAGACCATGAATCAATGCGGTGGCTTCCAGCGCCAGCCGCTTTTTGGCCTCGTTAATCTCAGCACCTTGCAGGGCCGCAAGCTTGGCGATCTCCTCCAGCGGCAAATCGGTATAGAGCTTTAAGAAGCGCTCGACATCGCGATCATCGGCGTTGCGCCAGAACTGGTAGTAGTCGAAGGGCGACAGGCGGTCGGCGTTCAGCCACATGGCCCCATTGACCGACTTGCCCATCTTGGCCCCGTTGGCTGTGGTGAGCAGCGGTATGGTCAGGCCAAACAGTTCGCCGCTGGCTTGACGCGTGCGGCGGCCAAGCTCGATGCCGTTGACGATGTTGCCCCACTGGTCCGAGCCGCCAAACTGGGCGCGCACTCCAAAACGCTTGTTCAGCTCGACGAAATCGTAAGCCTGCAAGATCATGTAGTTGAACTCTAAGAACGTGAGCGGCTGTTCGCGATCCAGGCGGCTTTTGACGCTGTCGAAGGTCAGCATGCGATTGACCGTGAAGTGAGGCCCCACCTCGCGCAGCAGCTCGATATAGCCCAGCTTGTCCAGCCAGTCGGCGTTGTTGGCCATCACGGCTTGGTCGGGGCCATCGCCGAAGGTCAACAGGGCGTCAAACACCTTGCGGATGCCTTGCATGTTTTGCTGGATGCCCTCAAGCGTCAGCATTCTGCGGGTCTCGTCTTTGCCCGACGGATCGCCGATCTTGGTTGTGCCACCGCCCATCAGCACCACGGGCTTGTTGCCGGTTTTCTGGAACCAACGCAGCAGCATGATGGACAAGAGGTTGCCCACGTGCAGGCTGTCAGCGGTGCAGTCATAGCCGACATAGGCGGCTTGCGGTCCTTCGCACAGCGCCTTGTCGAAGGCCTCCAGGTCCGTGCATTGGAAGAAGTAGCCGCGCTCGATTGCGATGCGCAGGAAGTCGGATTTGGGTCTGTAATCTGTCATGGTCTTCTTGGCCCTGTGTCTAGGGTATGGGGCCTTACTCAACGTGGGTGGGCGGGCGCGTGGCCTCGCCGGGGGCGGGCAAAGAAGTTGGAGCAGGCCAGGCCTGCTCTGTTCCTTCAAACTGGCCTATTCGCCAGTCTCCAGCTTGGGCAGATATCGGTCGATATAATCGGATACGTGCTGACGCATGGTCTCCAAGCGGTTGCCGAAATAGTGGTTGGTACCGTCGATGATGCGATAATCCATCTCGATACCCTTTTGCGCCGACAGCTTGGTGATCAGCTTTGACACGCTTTCTTCGGGCACGATCTCATCCTGATCGCCTTGCAAGATCAAACCCGAAGAGGGGCAGGGCGCAAGGAAGGAGAAGTCGTACATGTTGGACGGCGGCGCGATGACCACAAAGCGCTGGATCTCTGGGCGACGCATCAAGAGCTGCATGGCAATCCAGGCCCCAAAGTTGTAGCCTGCCACCCAGACCGCGCGCGCGTTGGGGTTGTGCTGCTGGGCCCAGTCTAGGGCCGAGGCCGCATCCGCCAGCTCGCCTTCGCCACGGTCATATTGGCCCTGGCTGCGGCCAACGCCGCGGAAGTTAAAGCGCAGGGTCGAAAAGCCGTTCTCCACGAAGGTGTGGTAGAGCGTATAGATGACCTTGTTGTTCATGGTGCCGCCGTACAAAGGGTGCGGGTGCAACAAGAGAGCAATGGGGGCGGTATCTTCACGGGCGTGCTGGTAGCGCCCTTCCATGCGGCCCTCAGGGCCGGGAATAATGACGTCAGGCATGTATATGTCTAGACCTTAAAGGGAAAATGCAGCCCCAGAGGGGCGCGAAGGGCATCACATTTAGCGGAAGGCCCCGCGATTTTCCAGACATTTCCGAGCTCTTGACTGCGCGCTTGTCAGTCGGGGCTTGCATGAAGCCGCCAAGTCTCTCATTTTAGACGGACCGTGCTTGCTGCCAGGGAAAGGAGCCCGCGCATGTTTGACCGTATGAAGGAAGATATCCAAGCCATTATGGCCCGCGATCCGGCCGCCAAATCTGGTCTGGAGATCTTGCTCTGCTATCCCAGCTTGCATGCGGTCTGGGCGCATCGCTTGGCATCGTTTTTCTGGAAGCGGCGTCTGCGCTTGCTTGGCCGCTGGGTCAGCCAAGTCGCACGCTGGCTCACGGGCATTGAAATTCACCCCGGCGCGACCCTGGGGCGGCGCTTTTTCATCGACCACGGTATGGGCGTGGTGATCGGCGAGTCGGCCGTGGTCGGCGATGACGTGACCTTGTATCACGGCGTAACGCTGGGTGGCGTGGCCCCTTCCGTGGACAGCGATGCACAGCGCGGCACCAAGCGTCACCCGACTTTGCTGGACGGTGTGATTGTTGGCTCGGGCGCGCAGATTTTGGGACCGGTTACAGTCGGCCAGTGCGCGCGCGTCGGCGCAAACGCTGTGGTGGTGAGCGACGTTGACTGCGATACCACGGTGGTCGGTATTCCCGCAAAGGTGGCGCGCAAGGACAGCCGCGACCAGGCGCAGTTTATGCCCTACGCACAGGGCGCTGATATCGCCGACCCGATTTTGCGCGAGTTGGCCGCGACCCGCCAAGCTATGCTCAAGTTGCAACAGCGCGTTGAGAGTTTGGAAGAAGAGCGCGAGCGACTGGTGTTAGCCGACGACAGTTCAGAGGATGGCAAGCCCCAAGCGGTCGGCGCTTAAGGTCCAATGCCTGCGGCCTGGCTTGCTCATCGGCCTGGCTTGCTCATCGGCCTGGCTTGAGCTAGAGCCCTTTGCATGACACGGCATTACCTCGATCACAATGCGACCACGGACATTCGCCCGGAGGTCATCGCCCGTATGGCTGAGGTCATGGGGCGGCTTGGCAATGCCTCGGCGCTGCACAGCTATGGCCGCGCGGCCAAGGCGCTGGTGGAGGCCGCGCGCGAGCAGGTGGCAGCCCTGGTCGGCGCGCCGCGCGCCCAAGATGTGATCTTCACCGCCAGCGGCACTGAGGCGAACAACATGGCCGCCTGGGCGCGCCCCGATCTGACCTATCGCCCATCTGCGGTCGAGCATGTCGCGGCGCTGCAAGCGCGTGGTGACGCTCAGCCCCTGGCGGTGGACAGCCGGGGCGGTGTGCAAGTCAGCGAGGACCTCAGCAGCGCTTTGGTGGCCTGCCAGCTCGCCAACAATGAGACCGGCATTGTGCAAGACCTGAGCCTCTTGGCGGGCAAGACCGGCTATCTGCATGTCGACGCGGTGCAGGCAGCGGGCAAAATCGCAGTTGATATGCCCGCCCTGGCGGCGGACAGCCTGGCGCTGTCGGCACACAAGTTCGGCGGCCCGCAAGGCGTGGGCGCGCTGGTGATCCGTCCGGGGCTCGACATGCCCGCCCTGATCCACGGCGGCGGGCAGGAGCGGCGGCGGCGCGCGGGTACGGAGAACGTGGCCGGGATTGTTGGCTTTGGCTTGGCTGCCGAGCTGGCCTTGCGGGACCTTGAGGCCACGGCGGCCCACACCCGCAAACTGCGCGATGCGCTTGAGGCCAGCCTGCCAGACGGTGTGCAGGTGGTGGGACGCGAGCAGCCGCGGCTGCCCAACACAGCTTGCTTGCTGCTGCCCGGCAAAAACGCGTCCTTGTCCTTGATGAAGGCCGATTTAGCGGGCGTCGCCTTATCCAGCGGCTCGGCCTGCTCGTCGGGCAAAGTGGCCGCCAGCCACGTGCTGGCAGCCATGGGCATTGCGCCCGACTTGGCTGAGACCGCGCTGCGCATCTCATTTGGCCGCAGCTCGAGCCAAGCCGATCTAGAGGCCGCCCAAGCGCTGCTGGCTAAACTGGCTGCCTGACCTTTGCTCTGGACACAGCGTCCAGACTGCCTACATACCAGGCCCATCTTTAAATTCAGACGATGACCGAACCCATGGCGCTCAATTCCCTTGGCATTGACAAAGACCCCAGCCAGACCCGCGTGGTGGTGGCCATGTCGGGCGGCGTGGACTCCTCGGTCGTGGCCGCCTTGATGCATGAACAGGGCTACGACGTGGTGGGCCTGACCATGCAGCTCTATGACCACGGCGAAGCGCTGATGAAAAAGGGCGCTTGCTGTGCGGGCCAAGACATTTATGACGCGCGGCGGGTGGCCGATGAATTGGGCTTTCCGCACTACGTTTTGGACTATGAGAGCCGCTTTCAAGATGCGGTGATCAACGATTTCGCCGACTCCTATCTGCGCGGGGAGACGCCCATTCCCTGCATTCGCTGCAATCAGACGGTCAAGTTTCGCGACATGCTGGCCACGGCCGAGGAGCTGGAGGGCGACGTGCTGGTGACCGGTCACTATGTCCAGCGCCTAGAGGGCCCGGCGGGCTCAGAGCTGCATCGCGCCGTCGATCCCGGCAAAGATCAATCCTATTTCCTGTTTGCCACCACCCAGGCGCAGCTTGACCGCTTGCGCTTTCCCTTGGGCGGGCAAAGCAAAGAGCAAACCCGCCGCCAGGCCGAACGCTTTGGTTTGGCCGTTGCCGACAAGCCCGACAGCCAGGACATCTGCTTTGTGCCCGACGGCGACTACGCCAGCTTGGTCGCGCGCTTGCGACCCGGCGCGCTGGAGCCCGGTGATATCGTGGATCTGGACGGCAAAGTGCTGGGCGGCCACCAGGGCATCGTTGGTTACACCATCGGCCAGCGGCGCGGCCTTAATATCGGCGGCAGCGCAGAACCGCTGTACGTCGTGCGCTTGGAGCCTGCCAGCAATCGCGTGATTGTTGGGCCTAAATCCGCCCTGGCGCGCAGCCTGGTCTATGTCAAGGAACTCAACTGGCTTGGCCCAGCCTTACCCGCAGACGGCGAGGGGCTGGCGGTGACTGTCAAGTTGCGCTCGGCCCAGGCGCCGCAGGCCGCCTTGATCCGCAGTTTGTCCGCCCAGACCCCGGATCGCGCGGTGATTGAGCTGCTGGAGCCCGCGTTTGGCATTGCGCCCGGCCAGGCCGCTGTGGTCTATGATGGCGAGCGCGTGCTCGGCGGCGGCTGGATCGAAGGCGCAGAACAGGTCGCGGGGCAATAATTGCGCCGCAAACGCGCCGTGCGCGAGCGGCAGGCTTCCCCCGTTCCATCCACAAATGGCGCGACGAAAAGGCTTGTGCCCAACGCCCTAAGGCTTGGGCCTTGCCCTTTTGGTCTAAATGCTTATTTTGTGGCTTCCTTTTCCTCTTGGCGTAAACCGCAAGAAAGACTTAGCCCGCATGGCAAAAGAAGATCTGATTGAATTTCAAGGGCAGGTAACTGAACTGCTGCCCAACGCGACATTCCGCGTAAAGCTCGACAACGACCACGAGATCCTCGCGCACACCTCTGGCAAAATGCGCAAGAACCGCATTCGCGTCCTGGTCGGCGATCGCGTGACCGTCGAGATGTCCACTTACGACCTGTCTAAAGGTCGCATTACCTTCCGCTTCAAGTAAGCCACCGCGCTCGACCTGCCAGGGCCTATGACCTGCAAGAGCCTCGTTGCCGCTTTGCACTGATATGGGGGCTCCGTGAGCGTTTTTCCTCTTATTTTGGCATCCGCATCGCCGCGCCGTTTGGATTTGTTGCAGCAGATCGGCGTGAGGCCGGCGGCTGTCTTGCCTGCGGATATCGACGAGACCCCCAACAGCGGTGAGCTGCCCAAGGACTACGCCTTGCGCATGGCCTGCGAGAAAGCTGCGGCTGCTTGCGTGCGTGCTGGTGCCTCTGGCGACCAGAGCTGGGTTTTGGCGGCCGATACCGTTGTCGCGGTCGGGCGGCGCATTTTGCCCAAAGCTGAGAGTTTGGCCGAGGCGAAGGCCTGCCTGTCGCTGCTGTCGGGCCGTGCCCATCGCATCTATGGCGGGATCGCGCTGCAAAACGCTGAGCGTTGCATCACGCGCCTGGTGGAGACCCGCGTGCAATTCAAGCGCCTCGACCAAGCCGAATTGCAGGCCTATCTGGCTAGCGGCGAGTGGCAGGGCAAGGCCGGAGGCTATGCCATCCAAGGCCGGGCCTCGGTTTTTGTGCGCGCGATCCAGGGCTCCTATAGCAACGTTGTGGGCCTCAGCCTGCCCGAAACCTATGCCATGCTGACGGGCCTTGGCCTGCGGGTGGCTGACGGCTGGGCCGACGCGTCGTGACTGCGGGCTCCACTGCGGGCTCCACTGCGGGCTCCACTGTGGGCTCCACGCCGCTTCGTCTTGACGTGCTGCGCCAGCCGGGGCGGCGCTGGTTTGCACTGTTCCAAGATCAAAACCTGCTGACCTTGCGCCTGCAAAACGACGGCCAGCGCAACTGGACTGGCAGCCAGCTTTGGGGCCGGGTGCAAGCGCTGGAGCCCGCCCTAAAGTCCGCCTTTATCCAGCTTGAAGATGCCAGCGCCATGCTTGGCCTGATGAAGCTGCCCAAAAAGCAAAAATTGCTGGTAGGACAGCGGCTTATGCTGCGCTGCTTGACCGAACCCCGAGCGGGCAAAGGGCCGAAGGTCGCTCAAGCCCAAGACCAAGGCACGCGCGACATGTCCGACCTTGGCGACTGGCTAATTCAGAACTACGCGCCGCGCCTGCTGGCCGCCAACAGCTTGGCGGACCAACAGCGCTATGCCCAGCGTTGGCCGCAGCTTGCCACCCAAGAGCTGAGCAACACCGACCCGCTGGAGGAGCTGATCGAGGCGGCGCGCCACGATCGCGTTGAGCTGGGCCAGGGCGCTTGGCTGCTGTTCGAGCCGGGCGAGACCCTGACGGCGGTTGATCTCAACACCGGTGGTCTGGACTTCGAGGCCGCCAACGCGCGGCTGATCCCGGTGCTGGCGCAGCAGATGCGCAGCCGCAATCTGGGCGGTTTGATTGTCGTCGATGCCATGGAACTAGAGAGTAAAGCCGAGCGCGCCACCTTTGATCGCGCCTTGAAAGCGGCGCTGAAGACCGACCCGCTGATCTTGTCGATCGCGCCCATCAGTGCGCAAGGCCTGGTGGTGATCGAGCGCCGCCGCGAGGGGTTGAGCTTGGACGAGGCTTTGGGGCTCAGGCGCTATCAGCGGGCCAGCGATGAGACGCGCTTGCTGGATGCTCTGGCCGATGCAGAACACCGCCTGAGCATCCAAGACCCGACACTAAGACTGCCCGCCGACCTCCTGGCTGTGGCGCAGGACCACCCAGCGCTTGACGAGCTATCGCGGCGCTTGGGTCTGGCCGTCAAACTGGCCGCGCTCTAGAGGCTGTTTCGCCGACCTGGGTTCGCTGGCCACGCTCTAACGAATTGATTATACTGCAAATGCAGCTTGGCAATCGAAGTCGATTGCGCTGGCATTGCTCTAGGGCCAATCTTGCGATCTGCTGGACGCACGGGCCTGGATCGCATCCAGCACCCCTTGCAAAATGAAGGCTGCTGCAGCGCTATCAACCTGCTCGGCGCGTTTGGCGCGCGAGACATCCAGCGTTTCGATCAAGTCGCGCTCGACGGCGACGGTTGACAAGCGCTCGTCCCAAAACACGACCGGCAGAGTGATGCCTGCTTGATGGCTGAGATTGCGGGCAAAAGCACGTGTGGCTTGGGCGCGCGGGCCCTCGCTTCCGTCCATGTTCAAGGGCAGCCCCAGCACCAGTGCTCCAACGCGGCGTTCGCCGATGATCGCGCGCAAAGCGTCGGCGTCCTGGCGAAACTTGGTGCGCTTGATGACCGGCAGGGGCGTCGCCAGACGCTGCGCCGAGTTCGATAAGGCGATGCCGATGGTTTTGGTGCCCAAGTCTAAACCCAGGATCGGCGTTTGCGTAGGAAGGGAGTCGATATCGATGGCGCTCAAAGGTCTATGGCAATTTATGGAGTGAGAAAATTAAAGTTTACAAACGCATAGGGGCAGGCCGCGGCTCATTCACGGCTCGTTTGCCTATTCACGACACCAATTCCAACAATTCATGCAATTCGTTGGGGGCATCTTAACGCCCATGCTATTCTGCGGCTTGGGCAGATTGCCGCAGCGCGGTCGGCCCGTCTGATCAAAAATGACAATAAAAGGACACGCAAGCATGAAAGGTATTTCTCTGGGCTTCCTCCTCGTAGGCCTCGTTTCTGTGACGATTGGCATGGTGTGGGGAATTTACATGGCCAAGTCAGGCGATCATTCAACCGCCCCGGCCCACGCTCACCTGAACCTTATCGGGTTTGTGATCATGGCCATCGCGGCTTTTTACTACCATAATGTGCCTGCAGCCGCTGAAAAGATGCTGGCGAAAATACACCTCGGCGTCGCTGTCTTGGGCGAGGTCCTGATCGTGCCCGGCATTGTCATGGTCTTGAAAGGCCAGGGCGACGCCTTGGCGGCTGCCGGCTCCTTCGTGACCCTGGCGGCCATGCTGATCTTCTTGGTGACGGCGCTGATGAACGCCCGCAACGCTTAGAGGTCGGCGGACACCAAGGCACTGGCTAACGCGCTGGGGACCCAGGAAGGTCTCCGGCGCTGCTGCTGCAAGACTCTCCAAGCTTTTTGGGCAAGGTCCAAGCGCCAAAAAAGCGGCTCGCATCTTGCTTGACCTGTTCCGCAGTGCTAGGCCTGTGCGCCTATATTACTCCGGAACAGATAGACTTTTGCCATGGCCATTGATCGTGACACCGTCACGCGGGTGGCGTTCCTAGCGCGTCTAGACATTGACGACGCTCAGAAGGACGCAATGACCCACGACCTATCGAACATCCTGACCTTTGTTGAGGCCCTGAACGACGTGGACGCGTCGGGTGTTGAGCCCATGACCTCTGTGGTCGAGGCCTACGCGCCGCTGCGCGAAGACAAGGTGACCGACGGGGGCTATCCCGACAAGGTGTTGAAGAACGCACCGGACCGGGTGCAAGACTTCTATGCTGTGCCGAAGGTGGTGGAATAATCATGAGCAATGCATTGGATTTAACCCTGGCGGGCGCTCTGTCGGCCATGGACAAGGGCGAGCTCTCCTCGGTCGAGCTGACCCAGGCCTATATCGACCAAATGGCGGCCACCAAGGCGCTGAATGCCTATATTACCGAGACGCCTGACATCGCGCTTGAGATGGCCAGAGCCTCAGACGCGCGCCGCGCGGGCGGACAAACGGGCATCATGGAAGGCATTCCGGTTGGGATCAAAGACCTGTTTTGCACCAAGGGCACGCGCACCACGGCGGCCTCGCACATCCTGGATAACTTTGTTCCGACCTATGAATCGACCGTGACCAGCAACCTGTTTAGCCAGGGCGCGGTTATGTTGGGCAAGACCAACCTGGACGAGTTCGCTATGGGCTCGTCGAACCAGACCTCCTACTTCGGCGACGTGGTTAACCCTTGGAAGACCAGTGACGGCAAGAACCGCGCACCAGGCGGATCGTCGGGCGGATCGGCGGCAGCGGTCGCTGCCAAGTCGGCGCTGGCGACCACCGGCACCGACACCGGCGGCTCAATCCGCCAGCCTGCCGCCTTCTGTGGCATTACCGGCATCAAGCCAACCTACGGGCGGTGCTCACGCTGGGGCGTGGTGGCCTTCGCCAGCTCGCTCGATCAGCCGGGCTGCTTTGGCCGAACGGTGGAAGACAACGCCATCATGCTGCGGGCCATGGCGGGCTATGACCCCAAGGATTCGACCTCGATCGAGCGCGCGGTGCCGGACTACCGGGCGCAAATCACCGGCAATATCAAGGGCAAGAAGATTGGCATTCCCAAAGAATACCGCGTCGATGGCATGCCTGCCGAGATCGAAAAACTGTGGCAGCAAGGCATGGACTGGCTGCGCGATTCGGGTGCCGAGATCGTTGATATCTCCCTGCCGCTGACCGACAAGGCGCTGCCGACCTACTACATCATCGCGCCGGCCGAGGCCTCCTCGAACCTGGCGCGCTACGACGGTGTGCGCTATGGCCTGCGCGTCGAAGGCGTGGACCTAGACGACATGTACGCCAAGACCCGCGGTGAGGGCTTTGGTGAAGAGGTCAAGCGCCGCATTATGATCGGCACCTATGTGCTGTCGGCGGGCTACTATGACGCCTACTACAACAAGGCGCGCCGCGTGCGGAAGATGATCTTGAACGAGTTCTTGGATGTCTACAATCAGGTGGACGCCATCTTGACCCCGACGACACCCAGCGCGGCATTCACGCTGGACGATGCGCCCAGCGATCCTGTGACCATGTACTTGAACGACGTGTTCACCGTGCCGGCTTCGCTGGCGGGGCTGCCAGGCTTGTCACTACCTGCGGGCCTCAGCTCAGAAGGCCTGCCGCTGGGTCTGCAAGTGTTGGGCAAGCCCTTCGAAGAGGGCGAAGTGCTCAACGTGGCCTCAGTTTTGGAAGCCGCCGCTGGCTTTCAGCGTTTGTAAGGGGAGGCTTGAACCATGAGCTATACCGTCAAAGGCAACACCGGCGAGTGGGAAGTCGTAATCGGCTTGGAGGTCCACGCACAGGTGATCTCAAACGCCAAGCTGTTCTCCGGCTCCGCCACCGACTTCGGTGCCGAGCCCAACAGCCAGGTCTCCTTCGTGGACAGCGCGCAGCCCGGCATGCTGCCCGTGGTCAACAAAGAGTGTCTGCGTCAGGCGATCCGCACCGGCTTGGGCCTGAGCGCAGAGATCAACCGCTATTCGGTGTTTGATCGCAAGAACTACTTCTATGCGGACCTGCCCCAGGGCTATCAGATTTCCCAGCTCTACCACCCCATCGTGGGCGAGGGGCAAATCGAGATCGACCTGGAGGACGGCAGCAGCCGCACCATCGGCATCGAGCGCCTGCACCTGGAGCAGGACGCGGGCAAGTCGATCCACGACCTGGACCCCAAACGCTCCTTCATCGACCTGAACCGCTGCGGCGTGGCGCTGATGGAGATTGTGTCTCGCCCCGATCTGCGCTCGCCCGAGGAAGCGGGCGCCTATCTGCGCAAGCTGCGGACCATCTTCCGTTATCTGGGTACGTGTGACGGCAACATGGAGGAAGGCTCCATGCGCGCGGATGTCAACGTGTCGGTACGCAAGCCCGGCGCTGAGTTCGGCACTCGCACCGAGACTAAGAACGTCAACTCGATCCGCTTCGTCATGCAGGCGATTGAAAGCGAAGCTTTGCGTCAGGTTAAGCTGGTGGAAAGCGGCGGCGAAGTGGTGCAAGAAACGCGGCTGTGGGACGCGGGCAAGGGCCACACGCGCCCCATGCGCTCAAAGGAATTCGCGCACGATTATCGCTATTTCCCGTGTCCTGACTTGCTGCCGGTCAATCTGCCTCAGTCCTTTGTGGACGAGATCAAGGCCGAAATGCCCGAGCTGCCGGACAAGAAGAAGCACCGCTTTATGGATGACTACGGCCTGCCTGCCTATGATGCGGGCGTGCTGGTCGCCGAGCGCGAAACGGCTGATTTCTATGAGGCCGTAGCCAAGGCAGCGGGCAATGCCAAGCTGGCAGCCAACTGGACCATGGGCGACTTCTTTGGCGCGCTGAACAAGGCCGATATCAAGTTGGCCGATAGCCCGGTAAAAGCCGAGCAGTTGGGCGGCCTGATTAAGCTGATCGCCGACGACACCATCTCTGGCCGGATTGCCAAAGAGGTGTTCGAGATCATGTGGGAGACTGGCAAGGACGCCGAGGCCATTGTCGAAGAAAAAGGCCTGAAGCAGATCACCGACACGGGCGCGATTGAGGGCATCATTGACCAGATCATCGCCGACAACCCGGCGCAGGTCGAAAAGGTTAAGACCAACGAGAAGCTGTTGGGCTGGTTCGTTGGCCAGACCATGAAGGCCAGCGGCGGCAAGGCCAACCCTGGCGTGGTCAACAAGCTGTTGAAAGACAAGCTGGGCCTGTAACAGGGCGCCGCCGTGTAAGCGATTGGGGGCGACTGCTAACAGCGGGCGCCCCTTTTTCGTGCCATCAAAAGCAGGTGTCGTTGTCTTGCATTCACGCAGCGCGCTTCTATAGGCGCCGCGCCGCTGTGACCGGTCTGCCGTCGGACAAGTCGTTGCAATTCACGTCGAATCAAGGCTTTACGCTATTCGATCGGCGACAGCAGTTCGGCAGCGGTCACGAGCTGGCGCACGTCGTGGGAGTGCTCTTCTTCGAACGGGTTGTGAGCGCTTGCCCAGCGGTGCAGCGAGGCAATGTCCAGCTTGGCGCATTGCGGGCGCACGCTCCAAGTCACCTGGTAGGGCGAGCAGGTCTGTTGATCATAGCTGGGGCCGGTCGTAGAGCCCGCGTAGACCACCGGCGTGCCGTTGCCTTGCGGCAGGGACTTGGGCTGATGCAGGCCGCCTTCCATGTTGCCATCATAAGCATAGTCGGCAAAATCCAAGGCTTTGGGGTCGTTGACCAGCAGGAAGACCTGGGTCTCAACGCGCAGTTGCGGGTTGGCGCAGGCCTCGGACAGGCACGAGCCCAGCCCTTTGCCCGGCGCGATGTCACAGGAGCTATAGACCCAATGCACCTCAATCGTATCGCCCGGTTTGACGTTGTGATAGGCCCCGTGGCCGCCGCTGGGGTCGTCCAGTTCTGCGGCGCTCAAGCTGGCGGTGTCGTTGCAGAGATAGCCGCCGGTATCGCCCGTCGCCAGAATGCTGAAACCGGGGCCCTTGTGTTCGGCGTTGGTGTGGGTGTGGATGTTGCAGAGGTTTAGGTCCTCGGCCGGCGGGGCAAAGCTGAACTGGGCAGCATTGAGACCCGCTTTGCTTGCGATATCGCGCGGGCTTTGCGGTCCAAAGCCTTGGCACAGGTCTTGAGCCTGGGCGCTGGCGCTGGCCAGCGTGAGGCCCAGCATAGCCAACAGGGCTGATTTGGCGGCGTACATAGGCGGCTCCGATTTTTGTAAGTGGCGCAGTAGCAAAATCGCCAGCAGATTAGCACGTACCTCTGATTATTCGAGGTGAAACCGCGTATTCCCCGCTTTCCAGCGCGCTTGGCTCTGCTAGACTGGCGCTTATGATCAAGCTTTCTGCCAATTTGGGCCTGCTGTGGCGCGAACGCCCGCTGAACGAGGCCATGCAAGCCGCCGCCTGGGCCGGATTTGAAGCGCTGGAGCTGCACTTCCCCTATGACCTGCCCTCCGCTACGTTGAAAACCGCGCTGGACGATGCCGGTTTGCCGCTGTTGGGGCTAAACACGGCTCCAGGCCAGCGGGCCGGTGATTTCGGTCTTGCAGCCATTCCCGGGCGCGAGGAGGAGGCGCGGGTGGCCATCGACCAGGCTCTGACCTACGCTGCGACCTTGGGCGCGCGGCATGTTCATGTCATGGCCGGCAGAGCGCAAGGCAGCGCGGCGCGTCACGCCTTTATCGAAGCCCTGGCCTATGCCACGCAACAGGCCGAAGGCGCGCGATTGATCATCGTGATCGAGCCGCTAAATGACCGCGACGTGCCGGACTATTTCCTGACCGACTTGGGCCTAGCGCGCGACCTGATTCAAGCGGTTGGCGCGCCCAATCTCAAGATTATGTACGATTGTTACCACCGCCAGATCATGCGCGGCGACCATCTGAGCCAGATCAAAGCAGCGCTGGCGGACATTGCCCACATTCAGTTTGCAGGCGCGCCAGATCGCGGCGAGCCCGATGCGGGCGAACTGGACTATGGCTGGCTGCTGCCTGCGATCCAAGATCTGGGGTATGGCGGACTGTTTGGCGCTGAATACCGCCCCCGCCTGACTGGCAAGAGCCCGACTCCGACCCACGACGGCCTGGCCTGGATGGAGGCCTGGCGCACGCGTGGCCTGCTGAGCTAGTGGCCCCATGCAGCGGCCGATACTAATCGCAGGCTTGCAGATCTTCGGCCCATGTGCCGCCGACTGCTGGGCGGTGGTCTTTGCAACCTTGTCAGGTATGTCGTAGCCAAATATGGCTATTTCTTCTTTGAAGGGGCCGTCGCCAGTCGCTCCGAAAGAGCTGCGTCGCGGCGCCTAGAGCGTCGGGCGATTAGTCTGCAACGCATCCTGCGGCCTTGAAGAAGTTCCAGCACTCCTGGGGCGTGAACAGGTCGCAGATCTGGCCGACGGCCTTCCAAAGGTCGTCATATGTTCTAGCCT